>JAHDKT010000031.1 GCA_018436725.1 Synergistaceae bacterium
GCTTCGATGGCCGCGTTCAACGCAAGGAGGTTCGTCTGGTCCGCAAGGCCGGTGATGGTGTCGCCCACCACGCCGATCCGCTGCGAGTAGGCGTCGAGCTGCGTCAGCAGCTCCTCCGTCTCCTGCACCGACCCCTTGATGCTCGCCATGTGCTCCACCGTCTTCGTCACGGTCTCGTACCCCTGTTTCGCCGCCTCCGCCATGCCGGAGGAGTTCTTGTCGGCATTCGCGGCCAGGCTCTGCGCGATCTGGATGAGGCTGCTCATCTCCAGCATCACCTTCGACGACTCGACGGCGTTGGCGCGGCCTCCCCTCGTCTGTTCGGCGAGTTTCGCGTTGCTCTCGGCGATTTCGTTCGTGGTGCTGGTGACCTCCTCGGTGGAGGCGGCCGTCTCCTCGGAGATGGCGGAGAGGTGGATCGCCTTCGTCTTCAGTTCGCGCACCATGTCGCGCTGCGAGGAAACCATGCCGGAGAGCGCGTCCGCGACGGCGCCGAGTTCATCTCTTCCTTCGTAACGAAATTCGTCGCGTTCGATGGTGAGATCTCCGTTCTTCGCCCTCCCCGCCAGTTCGGTGATCACTCGAAGCGGGCGGGCGATCAGCGATGCGAGCAGAAGAGCGATCATCAGCCCGACCGCCGCCACGACCGCGGTGAGAATCAGCAGAAGCAGGCGCAACGCCGCCACTCCGGCCAGAGCTTCGCCTTCGTCCACCTCGACGACGGCGCCGAGAAGACTTCTGCCCACTCGAACCACGCCGACGCTTCCCAGCACGCTGTTCCCTCGATAGTCGTTCCAGATGCCGACGCTCCGGAAGTCCGCCTTTCCGGCGCGAATCTCGGGAGCGAGCATTTTGACCGCGTCGCCTTCGATTTTTTGTTTCAGCGCCGCCCCCTTCGCGAAGGCGCCGAGGCGCGTATCCGTGAAGAGCAGCCCATCGGCATCGACGATGTAGACGTCGCCGCTCTTTCCGAGGTTCGCCGCATGCGCGTGGACCTCCTCCTGGAACGGTTTCTGGTCGACGAAGATGAAGAACGCGCCGACGATATCCCCTCGGTTGCCCTCCTTCAGCATCGGTCCGGCGAGCACCACCACGCTCTTTCCGGCGTGTTCGGAATAGAAAAAGTCCGACCAGGCTATCTTCCCCTGGAGGGCCTCCTGTAAATAGTTCCTTCCCGCCAGGTTGACGCCTTCGAGCTGCGGCGAGTTCAGCGCGAAGACGATCGTTCCTTCGGTATCGGTCAGAATATAGTCCTCGTAGGCATAGATCGCGCTCGCTTGCTCTTTGAAGAAGTGCCGCACCCCCTCTTTTCGATCCCGCCACTCGGGGGAGTCGGCCCCCTTGTCGCGCAGAAGCGCAAGGCTTCCGTACACTCGGTTGATCATAGACATCATTTTCCAGTCGATCTCCGTCTTTCGATGGAACGCGGCGATGGAGTTCTTCTTCAAGTCCATGAAGAGCGCGTTCTTGGAGAAAACCTCCGCCGTCACCGCGTCGGAAGCTCTCGAAATGGAGAGGTAGGAGAGCAGCAGCAGCGGCAGTAATCCGGTCAGTGAAAAGAGGAGAAGCAATTTGCTCCGCATTGTGATGTTGTTGAAAAGGTGTAAAATCCGCATATAGTGTTCCTCCTTTTTTTGGTCTGTTCTCCTGACTTCGACAGGCGAAAGTGCGGGGGCCGGCGTTTTCTCCGCCCACATCATCCTTCATCCGCACGAACGTCGGTTCCGGACTCCTCATGAAGACCGCCATAGACGAGTCTTCCGAGCGGGCCGCAGCTTCGCTCTTCATGATGATTTTCATCGAATACTTCGTCGAGTCGTATCCGAAACAATCATATCATAGTTCAAGAAAAGAATTTCACGAACGAAATCGAAAACCTCTGCGAACCGCTCTCCGAAAACATGATCGCAGTATATGTCGTCGTGAATGCGCTTGGAAAGAAGCAAGGAAGAATGTTCCGGAAGCAGCGTTCTCCTCGCGGCGATTATTTAGCGAAGAGGTACGCGGTCGCTTCCGCGGAGTAATCTTCTGTGGGAGGCGGCGACTTGTAGCGACGGAAGTGAAAAGCGAAATAGGAGAAAAAACGAAAAAACGAAAAAACGAAAAAACGAAAAAACGATTGAAAACGAGCCCTCCCTGCGATCGACAACGCAGGAAAACAAGCGAGAGAGCGTTCATCGGCCCCCTCGCTTGTTTCTGTTCGTGCCGTGTCCTTAGGCTGCTGCGACGTAAAACGAAGGTTTACTCCTCCGTCGACTCCCTCTCCGCTCATTCGGATCCGGTGTCTCCCCCCGAGTACAGGTGACACGCGACGAAATGCCTCTCGCCGGCAGTATCTCCCCGACGGGAAGCGGCGTTCCGAAGCAGAAGCGGCGGCGTTTCCTTCCGGCAGACGTCCATCGTGTACTCGCACCTCGCCGCGAACCGGCACCCCGGCGCCGGATTGACCGGGCTGGCGATCTCTCCCTTGATGATCTTGATCTCCTTGGTGCGCATCGAGATATCCGGCTCCGGAATGGCCGACAGGAGCGCCTTGGTGTACGGGTGCAGGGGGTTTTCGAACAGGGCGTCGGAGGAAGCGTGTTCCACGCACTGCCCGAGGTACATCACCACGATCTCGTCCGAGATGTGCTTGACGACGGAGAGATCGTGCGTGATGAACATGTAGGTCAGCCCTCTGTCCTCCTGGATGTCCATCAGCAGATTGAGAATCTGCGCCTGAATGGACACGTCGAGAGCGGAGACGGGTTCGTCGCAGACGATGAACTCCGGGTCGAGCGAGAGCGCCCGCGCTATGCCGATGCGCTGTCTGCGGCCGCCGTCGAGTTCGTGAGGATAGACGTTGGCGTAGCGCCGCGCGAGTCCCACGGTATCCATCAGCTCCGCCGCGCGCTGGAAGGCCGCCCTCTTGCCGGAGTGCGTCTTGTGCACGAGCATGAATTCGGCGATGATCTCCGCTACCGACATTCTGGGGTTGATGCTCGAGTAGGGATCCTGGAAGATGATCTGCATCTTCCGGCGCGTCTCCTTCATCTTCCCGCGGCCGAAGTGCAGAATGTTTTCCCCTTTGAAAAGCACCTGCCCCTCCGTGGGGTCCAGCAGGCGGAGTATGGTGCGCCCGAGGGTGGATTTGCCGCATCCGGATTCCCCCACGACGCCCAGCGTCTTCTTATGGGGTATGGAGATGTTGACGTCGTCCACCGCGTGGAGCATCCCCTCGCGGACTTTGAAATATTTCTTGAGGTTTTTTGTTTCCAGCAGCGGCGTTGTGTTCGTCGTCCGTTCCATCTACTCCGCCTCCTTTCGCCAACCGTCCAGCCCGCCGAAAAGGTGGCACGAGATCAGGTGCGTCCCGTTTCCATAGATGCAGGGAGGCTCGCTGTCGCAGATATCCATCTTTTTGGGGCATCTGGGGGAGAAGTTGCACCCCTCCGGCAGGTTCGTGGGATCCGGCATCAGGCCGGGGATGGGAGTCAGGCGGCTGGTCTTGCTCCGCAAGTTGGGAATCGAGCCGAAGAGACCCGTCGTATAGGGGTGATGCACCTTCGACGTGTAGATATCCTCGGCGGTTCCTACCTCGACGAGTTCGCCGGCGTACATGACCGCCACGTTGTCGCAGGTCTGGGCCACGATGCCGAGGTCGTGGGTGATCATGATCATCGCGGTGCCCAGACGGTCGCGCAGCGTGCGGATCATGCTGATGACCTGAGCCTGTATGGTGACGTCCAGAGCGGTCGTGGGTTCGTCGGCGATGAGCAGCACCGGCTCGCACGCCAGGGCCATCGCGATGACGACTCTCTGTTTCATTCCTCCGGAGAACTGATGGGGGTAGTCGTGTTTTCGGGAAGACGGAATGCCTACCATCGAAAGCACTTCGTCCACGCGTTTCTGAATATCCTCGGCGCTTCTGTTGTCTCTGTTGTGCAGCTCCATGGCCTCGGCGATCTGCTCCGCCACGGACATAACGGGATTGAGACTGGTCATCGGATCCTGGAAGATCATGGAGATCCGCTCGCCTCGAATAGACCGCATGTCGGCTTCCTGCAGTCCGAACAGGTTTCTCCCCTCGAATTCGACGGTTCCGCCGGTGACGCGCCCTGTCTGTTCCGGCAGTAGACGCATAATGGCGAGCGCGGTCGTGGTCTTCCCTGCCCCTGTCTCCCCGACAAGGCCGAACGTCTCCCCTTTTTTCAGGGAGAAGCTGATGTTGTTGATGGCGTAGACGGTTTCCAGATCGCTTTTGTACTGCACCGACAGGTTCTTTACCGATATGAGATGATCCCTCATGACAGCCTCCTCCGCCTCACGTTCTCAGGCGCGGATCGAGCGCGTCGCGCAGGCCGTCGCCGAGGATGCTCATGGAAAAAGAAGCGATGCAGATCATAAGGCCGGGGAAGAGGATCAAGTGCGGAGCGGTACGCAGAAATTCCTTCCCTTCGCTGACCAGAGCGCCCCATTCCGGTTGCGGCGGGTTGATGCCCAGTCCGAGGAAGCTCAGGGTGGCCGCGATCAGGATCATGGACGCGACGTTGGCCGTGGTCTGCACTATGATGGTCCCCACCGCGTTGGGCAGTACGTGCTTGACGAGTATCCGCGGCGTGGAGGTTCCGCCCGCGCGCGCGGCCTCGATGTACTCCTGTTCCGCGATATTCAGCACCGAGGAGCGGACGATGCGGACGAACCCGGGAATGTTCGTCAGCGAGATGGCGATGCAGATGTTCACGATGCCCGAGCCCAGCGCGGCGACCATGGCCATGGCGAGGAGTATGGACGGTATGGCGGAGAAGATGTCCAGGGCTCGCATGACGATATCGTCCAGCTTGCCTCCCACGTACCCCACCAGCGCGCCGATCAGGCTGCCGACCACGAGCGTGGCGAACGCGGTGGAGAAGGCGATGCTCAGAGAGACTCTCGCTCCGTGAATGCAGCGCGCGAACAGATCCCTTCCGTATCCGTCGCAGCCGAACCAGTGCGTCGCGGAAGGCTGCGCCAGTTTCAGCCGCAGATTCATCTTCAGCGCGCTCTCGTAGGAAACGATCAGATCGGCGAAGACGGCCACGAGAATCATCGCGCAGATGACCGCGAGGGCGAACATGGCCAGACGGTCCTTCTTCAGTCTGCGCCACACCTCCTTCCAGCGGCTCTCCTTTTTGAAGATCATGACGGCTGGTGTCGCGCCGTTTGTCGAGGCGGCCATCTTATCCCCTCCTCCCGGAGTATTTCGCCTTGATCCTGGGATCGACGAAGGCGTACGAGAGATCCACCGCGAGAATGACGAACGAGAAGACGACGGCGAAGACGATGATGCCGCCGGTGACCACCGGAACGTCCTTCTGCCTGATGCCGGCCACGATGAAGGAGCCCAGTCCGGGAAGACCGAACAGCGTCTCCGTCGCGATCGCCCCTCCGATGAGGATGCCGAAGCTGTTGCCGGCGACCGTGATGACCGGCAGGAGCGCGTTTTTCATCGCGTGCTTCCAGATGACGATGCGCTCGCTCGCTCCCTTCGCCCTCGCGGTGCGGACGTAGTCCTGGCGGATGGTCTCCAGCATGCTGGAACGGGTGAAACGCAGCTGCCGTCCGCCGTACGGAAGCCCCAGCGCGATCATGGGCATGATGTAGCTCTTCCAGCTTGCGACTCCGGTTGCCGGGAACCAGCCGAGCCGCAGCGAAAAAATCAGCATGAGGACGAGGCCGATAAGGAAGGCCGGTTGCGACGCCATCAAGAGCGCGATACCCGTGGGGATTCGGTCGAAGAGCGTGTTCTGCTTCACCGCGGAGAGCACTCCCAACGGAACCCCGAATACCAGGGAGAAGAATATCGCGTTGAACGCCACGGTCAGAGAGATCGGAAGGCGGTTGGCGATCTCGGTGACGACGGGCTTTTTCGTGGCGTAGGATTTCCCCAGATCCAGACGGAAAACGGCGTCGTACATGTATTTTCCGTACCGGTGCAGAAGGGGACGATTATAGCCGAGTTCTTCGTTCATCATGTTGATGTCCTCCTGGCGGGCGCCCGCTCCCAGAAGGCTTGAGCCGGGGTCTCCGGGAATCATGTCGATGATGACGAAGATCAGAAACGATACCCCTATGACGATCGGGATCATCATGAGAAGCCGTTTGATGATGAAACGATGCAAATGCATACCCCCCTTTGGACGGTTCTTCCGATTCCGGTTGTTTGCGAGTCCCCAAAATACGCGACGCCATCCGGGCTGTTTTAAATAACGAAGCGTTGCGAGGAGAAGTCCGCGGAAAACGGCGGAAGAGCCGGCCTCTCTTCCGCCGTCGTTCATACCGGCTTTATTCCGCCCACGACCACTCGTACACCTGAGGGTAGTTCGGGTAGTTGACGGGGATCTTCAACGCCGGATTCCACACGTAGGGCTGCACCTTGTGGAAGACGGGCAGCATGGTCGCGGTGTTGGCGATCCAGTCGGAAAGCTTGCTGTATATCTTCTGCCGTTCGGCGACGTCGGAGGTGGCGATGCCGGCGTCCCACAGCTCGTCCATGGTTTTGTAGTCGAACTTGTCGCCTTCGTACTTGACGTAGAAGGAGCCCACGGACTTGGTGTAGGAGTACAAGCGCGCGCTTTCATAGTCGCCGTTGGGGGAGAACCCGGTGCAGAGCATATCGAATCGCTGCGAGCGCGACATTTCGAGGTTCGTTCCCGAGTCGAGGCGGTTGATGTCGCAGGTCAGTCCGATGTCGGCAAGGTTGCTTTGAAGCACCTGGGCCATCTTTTCGAAATAGCCGCCCGCGGAGCAGTTGATCGCGCCGAGATGCGTTCCCTTGGGGTAGGCGGATTTCGCAACGTACTCCTTGGCCTTTTCGGGGTCGTAGTTGTAGACGACGCCCTTCGTCGGCGCTCCGGTGTTCTGGGGCTGGATCATGAAGTCGGCCTCGACGGCGTGTCCGTCGTAGCAGGCGATGTTCATGGCCTCTTTGTCGATCGCGTAGGCGATGGCGAGGCGGATGTTGTCGTCGTCGAGAGGCGGGCGCAGGTAGTTGATGGCCACGAAGGAGATATGATTCGCCGGGACGAGTTGCGTCTTGAACGCGGGGTTCGAGGTGAGCGCGCTCCAGTTGGCGATGGGGGCGATATACCAGTCCAGCTCGCCGGACTCGAAGGCGATCAGGCCGGCCGAAGCTTCGATGATGGGAACGTAATAGATCTTCTTGATGGGGGCCGCGCCGCGATAGTAGTCGGGAAACGCCTCGCAGGTCCACTCGACGTCGTGCTTGAGCTGGGTGAAGTAGTACGGGCCCGTGCCGGACAGGGTTATTTTCGTGCCGAACTCGCTTCCCTGTTCTTCGACTTCCTTCCGGCTTATGATCATGATGTTGGTCTGGTTGTTGATGAACGCCGCGTTGGGCTGCTTCAGCTTCACCACTACGGTGTAGTCGTCGGAGGCGCTCACGTCGGCCATGGCGGCGAGGTAGCTTCTCACCTTGGGGTTGGTCGCGGCGCGCTTGAACGAGAAGACCACGTCGCTCGCCTTCACCTCTTCGCCATTATGGAACTTGACGCCCTTACGGAGAACGAACGTGTAGGAAAGGCCGTCCTCGCCGACGGAGTAGCTTTCGGCGACGCGGGGTTCGTATTCTCCAGTGGCCTCGTTCTGACGGAAGAGCGGTTCGAAGATCTGCAGGAGCACCATTTTATCCTGAATATTGACGGTCGAATGCGGATCCACCGTGGTGAGGGGGGCCAACGTGCTCAGGCGCAACGTGCGGTCGCCGGCGAACGCGGGAGTGAATGCGAGCAGGACGACGAAGGATACCAACAACAGCGCTGAAAGCGTGCGAAACTTTTTCATGTTTTCCCTCCTTGTTGTACTTCCATTTTGCATCGAACAGCGGCGCTTCGTGTCTTCAGCGCCTTTCCATAGTGCGCGCTCCGTATCGTGCGCCGGGGAACTTCCGGTCCGACTCTTCGCCTTGTGTACTCGGCTATCCGCCGCGCCTCGTTCGTACCCCCGCACACCCCGGGCCGCCTGCACATCCTCCGCGGTTTCGGAGCGATCGCGGCGTACAGGCCGGTCTTTACCCCATGCGATTCTCCCGGCGATTTCCCCCTTTCTCTCGGTGCGTTCGAACAGCGCGCGCTTACGGCAGTATGGCCTCCGCGCGGTTTCCCGTGATTTCCAGCTTGAGGCCGAAGGGAGCGGAAAGCTCCGCCAATTGCTCGAGGATCGAGGAATCCTTGGCAGGAGCGGGCCATCCGCTGCGGCTTCTGGGAAGCCCGAATCCCAGCTCGACGGCCAGGAACGTCAGTTTGGTCAGTTTCCCGTTTTCCATCTCCCAGTAGGGGATGAAGGTTTCGAAGGCCTCGCGCTTCGTTTGCAGCCCCCGCGTGAAACCGGCGTCCCGCGCTTTGAAAAGGTCGTGCATCGTGGCGTCGGACGGGAGTTTATAGAGTTCGAAGTAGTCGGCCGGCTGTCTTGGGATGTTCTCGTTTTGCAGCACGAAGTCCCCCAGAGAATAGAAAATGGGGCATCCTTTGTAGATTTCCACCGCGCGGATGACATGAGGACCGTGGCCGACGACGGCGTGCGCTCCGCGATCGATGCATCCGCGGGCGAATTCTTCGAGGAATTCGGCCCCTTCCCGCTTGACGTCCGCCTTCATTTCGTGACCGTGGATCGAGACGACGATATAGTCCGCCTGCAGGCTCGCTTCATAGATCGAGCGCTCTATCCGCGCCATATCGCCGGGGTGGACGCTGGTCTTTTTTCCTATTTTGTCGCTCAGTTCGAAGGAGAGCGTGTCGAACTCCATGACGTTCTCGGGAAGAGGAGGAAGGTATCCTTCGGCCCGGATCACCTCGCGCGGGGCGTTGATATTGGTCAGGGAGGCGATCTCCTTCAAGGCGTCGGCGTGCGCGGCGTCGATGTAGTACGTGGTGTTGAAGCGCAGTCCGTTGACTCCCGGACGGCCGATTATGGAATGCGACGCGTTGCCTGCCATCGCCGCCGGGTTGAAGCTGGACGTGGTGGCGATGAGGGCGACCCTGCCTTTGTCGCAATCCAGATACGCGGGAGCCGAAGCCTGTTCCATGTTCAGTCCGACGCCGCTCGAAGGGAAACCCGCCTTGCGTAGGTGTTCAAGAGTTTTTTCCACCCCGCCGTAGGAAAAATCCAGCGTGTGGTTGTTGGCGAAGGAGGTGATGTTGAAGCCGAAACGTCTTGCGTCGTCCAGCGTCTCGGGAGGCGCGCAAAGATAGCTGCCTCCGTTGTATTGAGAGCCGTAGGACTCGTAGTTGTGGAGGGTCGTCTCCAAGTTGAAGAAGCGCATGTCGCCTTTGGCGATTTCGGCCGCGATTTCGTCGAATCCAGGATAGTTTCGCGGCAGACGTCTTTGCACCAGCATATCTCCGGCTGCCGTAAAGGACATTTTCGTCGACACTGTGTACTACCTCCCCGAGTATGTTTTCGGCCTCGCGGGATCCTTCGCGCCGGAGGAGGCGGAAAGGTCTTCGTTCGGCCGGAAGCCGCGGTCGCTTCGCCGCAGCAGTTTTTTAAATCTGCGCGACTCTATTGCGAGAGCGCGTCGTATACCGCTTTCGAGACTTTCGCTATGCAGGCGATCCCTTCTTTCTCCGAGGCAAGCTGCGACGTCAGCATCGCGACGACGTACTTCTTTCCTCCCGGCAGGATGAAGAGCCCGACGTCATGCTCCGTTTTCGGAAGATCTCCCGTTTTGTTGGCCACGGTGACCGTACCGGGAAGAGGGCTCCGTTTTTCTTCCGGAGAAGCGGAGGCCGGGACGCCCGGAAGAAGCGCCGGCAGCTTGCTCGTGTACAATTGACGGCTCATCGTATCGATAACGGCGTCGGAGATCGTCCGGTTCACCAGCGAGCCGGTCGCGGCCAGCTTGAGAAGCCTCCCCATGTCCGCCGCCGTGGTGTAGTTGTTGCGTCCGGCCTTGATCGCCTCCATATCCATCATTTTGCGCTGCAGCTCCGTCGAGGTCAAACCGATCGACTTGAAAAACGAGTCGATCCGTTCGATTCCGAGAAGGTCGATGACCGCGTTCGTGGCGCTGTTGTCGCTGACGATGACCATCAGCTTCATGACGTCTCTCCATGACAGTTCGGCCTCGGGTTCGAGGTGGCAGATCAGCCCCGTTCCTCCGACCCTCTTTTCGGGAGGGATCGAAATTTTCTCTTCGAGACGCGTCCCTCCCTCTTCGGCATCCTTCAAAAGCAGCGCCAGGATGGGGACTTTCACCAGACTGCACGCCGCATGCACTTCATCGGCGCAGACCGTGAAGAGTTCGCCCGACGACAGATCTTCGACGTACAGGGCGGCCTTTCCCTCCAAGCCGCCGAGCAGCTCGTAAATTTTCCGTCTGGGTATGCCGCTCATCGCGCCTGCTCCTTACAGTATGTAGGTCATGGCGACTACGAGCACCATGCTGGCGGCGATGATGGCGTACCCCACTTTGAGCATCGACTTCAGGTCGCTGGACTGGGCCAGCCCCATCTCGCCGATCATGTCCGCTCCGGGATAGGCGAAGGATGTCAGCTGGTGTCCCACGAGGATGATCAAAGCCCAAAGATACATGGAGATGTTCATCGCCTCCGCCAGCGTCCTGAACAGTTTGTCGATCATGATCGCCTGGGCGACGGCGGCGCCGCTGATTCCGAAGATGCCGACGAGCGACGAGAAGACCGTGAAGCCGAGCTTTCCGCTCGTTTCCATGTAGGGCTTGAGAAGTTCGCCGAGGGCGGCGAATGCGCCGCTCTTATCGACGAAGCCCAGGAAGGGATCGAAGAGAAGGAAGATGAAAAAGAGCCAGATCAGCCTTCCGCATCCCTCCATGACGCCGTCGAAAATCCTGCCGAGCGACAGCCCGCCCGCGAGGCCCGTCGCAAGCGACGTGATCAGCATGACCATGACCGCGTAGGAGGCGCCTCCCTTATGCAGAATCCCGTAGCCGACGAGCAGCGCCATGCACCCGAGGAAGGCCCATGTGCCTCGTCTGGTCTCCGCGCTGGGCTGGTAGTTCTCCTTGATGACCAACTGGTCCTTGCTGTAGCTGTAGACGCCCGAAGTGCTTTTCTGGACGCGTTTCGCGACGAAGAACGTCACGATCCACATGACGATCGAAAGGGGGAGTCCGGCGGAAAAGAGAATCTGCGTATACGTCAGGCCGGTAATTCCCATAAGCGTCACCATGGGAGGGCTGAAAGGTCCTATGAAGAGTCCCGTCTGGCCGGCGCCCTGGAAGATGACGGCGATGACGCTGGGAGTGATGCCGATCGCAGCGACCAGCGGAATGACGATCGGGGCGATGATCGCGTTGGCGCCCGCAAGGGTTCCAAGAAGAGCGACAAGGGCGACCGAGGTGACCATGGTCGCGATGATGGCCTTGTTTTCGGAGTCGACGCCGATTTTTTTCATGAAGAAGTAGACGATATGCTCTGCGACGCCGGTGTGCCGCAGCACGACGCCGAGCCCGGAGCCGAGCATGATGATCAGGCCGACCAGAGCGAGGAACGATCCCATCGCTTTCGCTATGATGGCTCCCATGCCGAGTATCGGCTGCTGCACCATGACCGCGCCGACGACGACGCAAATCGCGACGTTGACGACGGGGTGCATTCCTTTCTTGAACGCCAGAATTACATACAGAAGCAGTGGAAACAACCCGAAAAGCGGCGGCAAATCAAAGATCATGTGAGTGCTCTCCCTTCTTCACAAACATCGTGAACGTACGATGCTCCAGGAACGACGGGGACCGTGCGCGTTTTCGACGACGTCCCCCGGCCTCTCCTCCAAAAGGCATGCGCTTGTTGACCGTTGACCTACGATTCACTGTTTCCGATGTGTCCGGCGGTATCCTCCTTCCGTTGTCCCCGTGAGGAGACCGAGTGCACGACGCGGCGCCGTCGACGGAGCGTGGCGTCCCGGCGTTCTTTTCGCCCGCTTCTACTCTATTTCCGCGTACACGTTGTTTTGAAGAAGCAACTCCATCCGTTCGTCCAGAACCTTCTTCGCATCGGCGCCTTTCGCCTGCGAAAATGCAAGGACCAGGGCTTCCATAACAACCATTGCAGGGAGATACGAAGAAAAAGGTACCGTGCTGGGGACGAGCAAAATTTCGTCGCAATGGTTCGCGATAGGGGAGAGGATGGAGTCGGTTATTCCGAAGATTTTCGCGCGCTTTTTTTTCGCGAAGGCCGTCATATCCACCGTATCTTTGTAGTACCTGTGAAAGGAGACGGCGAAGAGGACGTCTCTTTCCGTAAGTTCGTTCAGCTGCTCATACCGGGTCTCCGAACTGGAAGAAAAATAGCTGATGTTCTTCGCCATGGTGCTGAGATAGAATCCGCCGTATTGCACTACGCTGTAGGACGAACGGGCTCCTATCAGGTATATTCTTTCGGCGTCGGCCATCAAGCGCGCCACTCTCATGAACGTCTCGTTCAAAGGGGAGAATTTCCGCAACGCGAGGTTCTCCACGCCGTGCTCCACGACTTTTTGCAGGATGTTTTCCAGCGGTTCGTTTTCGCGGATGGAATCCCGTATTTTCTGCATCGGCGCCTGGGAGTAGATAAATACCGTGGATTGCAGGTCGCTCATCATCTCTCTGAACCCCGAATACCCGATTTCGAGAGCGAAGCGCACAATGGTGGAGGGAGAGATTCCGAGTACTTTCGCTATGTCGTGGGAACTCATCTTCACGACTTCGGAACATCTGTTGAGAATCAGTTCGGCGATTCTTCTGTGGGAGGCGGAAAATGCGGACATTTTTCTGCGTATGCGCAGAAAAATGTTTTTTTCTCTCTCTCCTTCGAGGCGTTCTATCGATTCTCTCATTAGAGTCTCCTGCATAATGTAAAAAGGTTGATAATTCAGTGCGGATCAATCGTACCATAAAAAAAATTTCCATGCAACTTTTGTTTTGCCAAGCGCGCCGTTTCTTCGAAAAAGGGCACTTTTCTCCGTCGAAACAAAGGAGCGATGAAAAACCCGAACTCGCTGCGAGAAAGACCACTCAGGACTCACTGCAAGTGAGCGGAAAGATCGAGTTCACGGGACAGGGATCGTGTTTCGAAAGGGTTTATACACGACGTGTACCTCTGTAATGCACTTGGTACATTGCAGCGTCACATCCGTAAGATTTTCCCTTTACCATGGCGACGTAACTAAATCGTGGGAAAAGGGAGGAATTGCTATGAGGAAATGCGTTGTCGCGTTGCTTTTTTGGGTCTGTATGGCTTTGCCCGCTTCTGCGGCGAAGACCTACACGGAACCCTATCTGTTGAGCCTCAAGCCGTCCAGCGAAATGAGCGTCTGCTGGTTGCTTGGCGAGCCGGGGGACGAGGCCTGGGTCGAGTTCGGCGAGTCGGAGGCGCTTGGCGAAACAGCCCGGGCGGAGCTTTTCGAGGTTAAAGGGATCAGAACATCCGCGACCCTCGAAGGGTACGACGACGACCCGGCAAAGAACCCGGAGTTGGCGGTCTATCAGCGCATCGCGACGCTGACGAACCTCAAGCCCGGCGCCGCCTATCACTACCGCGTCATGACGAAGAGCGCAGGAAAGGTTTCGGAAGGCAAGCGGTATTTCTTCAAGACCGCTCCGGAAGCTGGAAAACCCTTCTCGTTCGTGCTGCTTTCGGATCTTCAGCAAAAGAAGCAGATTCTGGACACCGTGGGTATGGCGGGGAGAGAGAACGCCGACTTCATCATCTACGCCGGAGACTTTCAGAATACGCCATGGAAGGCGAGCGAGTGGTTTCCAGTAGAAAATTGCTTCATAAAACCCGAGGAAAAGGGCAAAGAGTGGTTCACCGCCATGCAGCAGACGGAGGGCGGCGCGAGGCTTCTGCAATATCTTCCTCTGTTCCCTTGCCCTGGCAACCATGAGGCGGACGATCAGAGGATATGGACGAACAAGGACATGGCGAAGGATCCCGCGAAGAAGACTCTTTCAATCTATATGCAGCTTTTTCGCCCGCTCTATCCGGAACAGGAATATCGGCGGAACGGGAAACATTGGTACTCGGCGGACTACGGCGATCTCCATATAATCTCTCTGTCCATCTTCCGGTGGCACCCCTGGGACGGTTACGAAGCTCCGGGCTGGTTCCTCTTCGACGACATCTCCCCCGAAAGTCCTCAGGTCAAGTGGCTTGAGAAGGATCTCAAGCAGAAGTCGAGCCCGCTGACGTGGGTAGTACAGCATTGGCACATGCTGAACCGGGGAGCCGAGGTCTGGATCCCGATGTCCGAGCCCCTTATCTCGCCCGTCAATCCTGAAATGGCCGTCTATCCCTACGGAGATCATTGCTGGAACGTTCTTCGTCCCCTGTACGAGAAGCATGGAGTAAATGCCGTCAACTTCGGTCATTCGCACGTGTACGAGCGCTACCTCATCAACGGCGTGAACTATATCGAGGCGGCCACTATCGGAAACAACTATCGCGAAGAGAAGGATCCTCTTCACTTCAGCGGAAACGCGCCCGTGGTGGAGAATAATCGACATCGCTCCTTCATGCTCGTCTCCGTGGTCGACGGGAAGATGGAGGGGAGGGGCATAAGAGCCAGCGTCGACGGCGACGGAGGCGTAAAGGTCGGAGAAGTCTTCGACGTGTTCGCGATGTCCCGGTAGAAACAACGACTGAAAAGGTCGATAGCGCGGAACCGGAGGGGGAAATCAGCTCTCCGGTTCCGCGCTATCGATGTCGTTGAACTACGAGTATCTTCGGAGTACGATTCGAAAAGCTGAAAAACGTCTTTTCATATTGCCGCAAAATGCTATACTACTGGGAAATTTCTTTTTCCGAAGGAGGAAGGTCGATGCAGCTTTTCATTCTGGTAACGTACATTCTGGTTTTATACTGCATCTCATGGTACGCGACGAAGCTGATCCGGCAGGGGAAGGGCGGCGCGCTCCAGTATCTTCTCGCGGGACGGAACCTGCCGATGATCGTGGTGGCGGCGATGCTCGCGGGACTTGCCATCGGCGGCGCATCGACTGTGGGCGTAGCCGAGCACGCGTACAAGGCGGGGCTCTCCGCCGGATGGTACAACGCGGCGTGGGGGACGGCGGGAATTCTCGTCGGGCTCTTCGCGGCGCACCACTTCCGCCGCATGGAGGTGAACACCATCCCCGAGATGATGGAGCGGATGTACGGACGGAGCGCCCGGATGATCAGCGTGGTGGCGCAGCTCCTCATCATGATGGTCATCACCTCGCTGCAGTACGTGGCGGGCGGCGCGGTGCTCACGGCCCTGATGCCGGACGTCTTCACCTTCCAGACCGGGATGCTGGTCACGGCGCTGCTCTTCGTGGGCATCACCTTCATCGGCGGCTACTGGGGGGCCGGGCTGACCAACGTGGTGAATATCGTCGTGATCTACGGCGGCATCCTCGCCGCGCTGTCGAACGCCTCGGAGGTCTTCGGCGGTTTCGAGTCGATCGTCGCCGCGCTGCCCGAGGGCGGGCCCTGGTTCGACTTCGTCTCCGGCGCGGGGTTCGCGATGGTGATGTCGTGGATGGTGGTCATGATCACGCAGGGCTTTTCCGTGCAGGCGATTTCGCAGATCGCCTTCGCGGCGAAGAACGAGAATGCGGCCCGATGGGGATTTATTCTCGGAGGCGTCGTCATCCTTCCGGCGGGCTTCCTCTGCGCGCTCTTCGGCATCATCGCGGCGGCCAAGTTCCCCGGCCTTGAACGGGCGGCGCTCGCGCTGCCTACCATCATGACGAACATCTCTCCGGTGGTGGGCGGCGTCTTCCTCGCCGCGCTGTGGGCCGCGGGGATCTCCACTGCGGTGGGGCTGCTGCTCGGCAGCTCCACGCTGGTGATGCAGGACGTCTGGAAGCGCTACTTCCCGAGCACCGTGACGGAGAAGAACGAACTGCTGCTCTCCCGCATGATGGTGCTGCTCTTCAGCGGCGTCACCTACTTCCTCGCGCTCACGTCGGTGGGCATTCTGCGGACGATCACGACGGCGCTCGCCATCACGGCCTCTTTCACGCTGCTGATCCTGGCCAACCTCTTCTTCCCGAAGTACTGCAAGAAGGCCGCCGGATTCTGGACCATCTTCGCCTCAGTGGCGGTCTGGCTGGCGTGGACGCTCTATCCGCAGGTCCGCGTGGCGCCCCACGTGGTCTACCTCGTCTGGCCCGCGTGTCTGGCGACCTTCGCACTCGCCTACTTCCTGGGCAAGGAGCCTGCGGAGAGCATCGTCAAGCGCTGAGGACGCGCGCAATGCATCCCGCGAGGGGCCGCCGAAGAAACGGCGGCCCCTCGTTCGTCTATCTCCCCCGCAGCAGCGCGAGCACTTCGACGCCGGCGGTGCGCGGGAAGAAGTCGTACGGAACGAGCCGCTCCACGATGTACGCATTCTCCAGTATCGCCAGGTCGCGCGCCAGCGTGCCCGGGCTGCACGAGAGGTAGGCGGCTCCCCGGAGCTTGTGCGAGGCGAGCATCTCTGTTACTTCAGGTTCCAGTCCCGTGCGGGGCGGGTTGACGTACGCCATTCGGCGTTCGGGCGGGGCGGAGCGCAGAAAGTCCGAGATCATCGGGACGCGGTCGGCGCAGCTCCCGCGGAGCACGGTGGCGCCGGGCGCGTTGCGGAGCGCGCACTCCGCGGCCTCGCCGCTCCCCTCCACGCCGAGCGCGTCCGCGCCGCGTTTCCGCCAGAGGCGCAGACTTGCGCCGATACCGCAGTAGAGGTCGGCTACTACGTCGCCCGCCCCCGGAACGAGGAAGCGGCGTGCTTCTTCGAGCGAGGCGTCGTGCAGTTCGGGCAGAAGCTGCGAGAAGGACGACGGTCCGTAGCGCTGCCCCCGCGAGTCGGCGGAGCGGGGCGCGCCCCATGCGAGCCGCCACCCCCGCTTGCCGAAGAGGCGGACACCCGCCGCAGGATTCGCGTGGAACCAGAGTCCATCGATTCCGACGGCCGCGAGCGCGTCGGCGGGGGAGGGGCTGCCGACTCGCGACACATGGAGCCAGTCTTCCGAAGGCTCCGACTTCGTCTTGAAGACGAGCGTCGCCTGCGCGCCGGAGACGGAGAGAAATCGCAGCGGGAAGCTCCCCTCCGGTTCATCGGGCGGGAGGGCGGACGCCAGCAGGCGCAGCGTTTTCCGGATTCGCTCGGTATGCACCGGGCAGTCGGTGAGCGGGACGAATGGGCGGGGGCGGACGAAGCGCAGCCGACCGCGAACATCGGTCCGGACGCCCTCCATGCCGAAGCGCCACCCGTCCTCGGCCGTCCAGAGCGCCTTCAGAGCGGCTCGGTCGCGGTACCCCAGGCGCCGCTCCTCCGGGGGCGACACGACATCCTCGACGCGGTCCTCCCAGCGGGAGAGAGCGCGGACCGCGCGGGCCTTCTTCCCGGCGAGCGACTCTTCTACCGAGCGCGGCCGTTCGCACGCGCCGCAGGCGGCGGCGCACCCCGGAGGGAGCGCGATGTTCTCTTCATTGTGCACGATTGGTCACCTCGTCTCCAGTGTACTCGTGCAAGCATACAGCAAGCCTTCCCGATGCGCCAGAACTCAGATCGACGGAGTTCATTTCCCCAGGCGGAGATGGAGCAACGGCCGGGATTTGTGATTTGAATTCATACATTTGACACAAGGCATTGCGCATGATATTTTATGCAAAAATGGGAAAAAGAATGCTCTTCGATCTCTCGATTTCGGAAACAAGAGGGGAGGATGTCCGCAGAAATAGAGGGTCTATCGTTCGGAAATGCACGAAGCGTTCGTAGTCCATGGATGAATCGGCACGTTCGGCAAGGGCTGCATTGCCGAATTCTTTGTTTCCAGTGCGGCATATTTTAAAAGTACGGCGCTCTTGGTGGACCGCTTTTCTTTGATGGCAGGAAGGAGAGATTGACAGTGAAGAAAACGTTTCTGAGTATTGTCCTGGTTCTTGCGATACTGGCTCTGCCCGCGTTCGGCGCTCAAAACTTCACTATCGGAACGACATCCATGGGAAGCACATGGCAGATCTACGGAACCGTCTTCGGCAACATCATCGCGAAAACGCTCCCCGATACCACTGCGTCCATTCAGATCACGAACGGTCCGGCGCAGAACATTCAGCTGATAGAAGCCGGAGAGATGAAGATCGGTATGGCGACCGACCCGGTCGCCTACGACGGATGGACCGGCGCGGGGTGGGCGAGAGGAAAGCAGCATCAGAAGGTGCGCGCTCTGTTCGCCATTCCCGCGTCGTACATTCAGGCGGTCGCTCTTGCCTCGAGAACCGATCTGAACAGCATTCGCGATATGGAAGGCAAGCGCGTGCTGCTTCAGGCGCCGGGCGCGTCGGTCGACGTGGTGCTCCGCGCTTCTTTCGAAGCTCTCGGGATCAAAACGGCCGAGAACGTCTACATCGGCCCGGTCCCGGCGATCGACATGCTGAAAGAGGGCAGGCTCGACGTCCATGCCGTCGCCTCGCCCGCATTTCCTTCGAACTACTATGTCGAGCTTCAGCTCACGACCGACATCAAGCTTCTGGGGATAGAAGACGAAGACTACAATAAAATCCTCGAGAAGTACCCCTATTTCAACAAGGCTGCCATTCCGGCGGGTTCGTACAAGAATCAGGAAAAGGACATACAGACCTTCATCCTTTCCAATTTCTTCGTCGTCGACAAGGATCTGCCCGAGGATATGGTGTACCGGCTCGTCAAGGCTGTCTTCGAAAACAGAGAGGAGTTCGTCAAGGCGGATACTTTCGGCAGCGCGGTCACTCCCGAAAACGCTCTCCGCGTCGCCATTCCCCTCCACCCGGGCGCGATCCGCTACTATCAGGAAATCGGCCTTACCGTTCCCGAGCGCTTGATTCCCAAGCAGTAGACAATAGTGCATTCCGGAGGGAGGACTCTCCCTCCGGAATACGACGCGGCAGGAGGGAATAGCATGCACTCTTCGGACCTTGACGAAGTCGGACAAATTCGCTCGTTCTCATCGAGCCTCTTTTTCAGCGCTTTTATCTACATCACCGCCATACTGTGCTGCGTCTATAATTTTCTCGGCATTTTCGTCCTCGTTTTCAGACCCTGGGTACACCTCGCCACGAACCTGGGATTCATCGGCGTGATTGTTTTCACACGCTATAAGAGTCCTCTGGAACGGTTCAATGCGCGCTTCGCCTACGTCGTCGATTTTCTCCTCATCGTGCTGACGATACTTGTTTCATGGTACTACGCCCGTTTTTACGAAGATCTGCTCTACCGGGTGGCGGTCCCGGATTTCGAGGACATCGTCGTCAGCTCCATCACCATCCTCATCTGTTTGGAGCTTTCGCGGCGCACCATAGGAAAAGGGCTGTCCGTCATCGCAGCCGTTTTTCTCGCGTACGCCTTCTGGGGGCAGTATCTGCCGGGTATTTTCCACCATGAGGGTTTTTCGTTCAGAAGAATCGTCGTCTTCATGTACAACGAAAACGGTATCTTCGGCTCCGCGCTCGAGGCGGGGGCGACGTTCGTGCTGTTGTTCGTGGTGTTCGGGGAGTTTTTGAACAAGTTCGGGTGCGGAGAGGTGTTCATCGACCTCGCAACCGGAATCGCAGGGAAATATCGCGGCGGCCCCGCGAAGATAGCGGTGCTTTCGAGCGCTCTTTTCGGAACCATCGCCGGAAGCTCGATAGCGAACGTCGCGGCGACGGGGACGTTCACGATCCCTCTGATGAAGAGAACGGGGTACAGGGCCGAGTTCGCCGGGGCCGTCGAGGCGGCGGCGTCCACAGGCGGACAGATAATGCCTCCGATCATGGGAGCGACGGCGTTCGTCATGGCGGAGATAGTGGGGGTGCCCTATTCGACCGTTGCGCTTGCGGCCATGCTGCCGGCCATTCTCTTTTTCTTCTCGGTGCTCGTGATGGTGCACTGCGAGGCGGTGAAATCGTCGCTGAAAGGACTGCCCCGGGAGGCTCTTCCTTCGGTGAAGAAGCTTCTAAAAGAAAAATGGGCGTACCTGCTGCCCGTCGTCACCGTGTTTTCGTCGTTGCTGATTTTCAACGTCAGCACGGCCCGCGCCGCGCTGTACGGAATCATGACCGCGATTTGCGTGCCCGTTCTCGCCAGAAACAGGGATGTGCGATTCCGCCACTTCTTCGACGCGCTGGCCGACGGGGCGCTCTCCGTCATGGGAATCCTCGCGTCCTGCGCCGTCGCCGGCATCGTGATCGGGGTGCTCGCCATGACGGGGCTGGGCTCCAAGCTGGGGAACTTTCTGATTCAGGTCTCCGGCGGGAATCTCTTTCTTATTCTGATTGCGGGGATGCTGCTCAGCATCGTCCTCGGCATGGGGCTCCCTTCCACTCCGTCGTACATCGTCGCCGTCTCGGTGGTCGGTCCGGCGCTGGGCATGGCGAAGATGCCGATGCTGACCGCGCATCTCTTCATCTTCTACTACGCCGTGCTCTCCGTGGTGACGCCCCCCATTGCACTGGCCTCGTACACCGCGGCGGGAATAGCCAGGGCGAATGTAACCAAAGTGGGCATCGAAGGGGTCAAGCTCGCCTCAGCGGCATTCATCGTGCCGTTCATGTTCGCGTACAGCCCGGCCTTGATGCTTCAAGGCACATGGGGGGAAATTATCGCGGGGGTGTTCTCTTCCGTTATCGGCATCTGTATCCTCGCCACGTCGATCCAGGGGTATTTTTTCGGTTCCTTGAACATCGTCCAGCGGTTCGTTTTCTTCGTCGGAGCGATGCTCAGCCTGTACAGCGGCATTGTGACGGATATCGCGGGGATCGGACTTTTCGCCGTCTGCATCTTTTTTTCCCCTGTGCAACGGCGTGACATCGCTTTGTGGGCCTCCTCTCTCGCGCAAAGAAGACGGGAAAGCCTCTCTTGAACGGCTGGAGAGGCCGTTGCGTGTACGGCCTCTCCTTGGTTGATCGCGGGAAAAGGCGGCGATATGGTATTCCGACCGGAGGGGAAACGATGATGGAGAACGAATGGCGTACAGCCCGTTCGAGAAAAAAGAGCGAGGAGTTCCTCGTGGGGGCTCTGGACCTCCACGTTCATCCGGGTCCGCATCTTTCGAGCAGTCCGAGGAGCACCGACCCGATCCGGAACGCACTGGAGGCGAAGGCCGCCGGTATGCGGGGGTTCGCCATCATGGACGTGTTCAACATGTCCGTGGGCACGGCGTGGATGGTGCGGCAGGTTGTGGGCGGTATCGAGGTGTTCGGAGGCATCAGTCTGAACACCGTGTGCGGAGGGATGAATCCGCGGGCCGTGAAGACGGCCGTCCACTACGGGTCGGGCGCGCGCTACGTCACTTTCGGGACGCATTCCACCTACTTTCAGGCGTACAACGAGGGGCGGTACGACGACGACGGCACGTGGATCACCCTGAGAGAAAAATATCCGAAGTTCGTGAGGGAAGAGCTGAGCCGCTGCATCCGCATTCCGGACGAAGAGCCCTCTCCGGAACTCGAGGAGATTTTGGAGATTATCGCGGCGAATCCGCAAATCTATCTCGAAACCGGGCATGTCTCGAACCGTGAGGCGTTCCGTCTGCTTGAACTTGCACAACGGCACGGCATAAAGAAGCTCCTTGTGTCGAACGCTGTTGTGGTCAATATGAGCGACGCCGAAATTCAGAGGGCGATAGACGAGGGAGCGATGATCGAAAGACTGCTCGCCGGCGCGACGCACTCGACGTCCATACCCAAGACGCACTACTACGTCGAACCGGAGTGCCGCGCGATGGGCAGGGGAGGGCGCGCCGTATCGTACGCCGGAGTGGCCGGAATCGCTCGGCAGATACGGACGTTCGGCGCCGACAACTTCGTCATAGGGACGGATTTCGGAGTGTACACCCTCCCCACCCCTGTCGAGGGGCTCAGGGAGTTCATCGCGTGCCTGATGGATCTCGGTCTTTCGGACGAGGAGATTCGGAAAGTGAGCAACGTGAATCCGGGAAGGCTTGTCGATCTGAACGACTGATACCCTGTTCCGACGGGCCGACACGCGTCCGCATGCGTCACGATGCGGACGCGTGTCGTGCAACGGCGCCGCCGGCTACGCCAGCCGCTCGATCCGGAGCTTTTTCCTTCCTTCGCCCTGGCAGCGCGCGCAGACCTGCGCAAAGGGCGCGAGATCTTCCTCTATGCGGGCGAAGAGCGAACTCGGTTTCCAGCCCATGGGCAGCAGCAGCCGGCTGTCCCGTCCGTAGAACACACCGAAGTCATACACGATGTTCGGATTGCCCTGCCACTGGTACGGAGCGTAGGCGTTCCAGACGATGTCCCCCGGGAGAGGGATCGTGATCTGATTCTCCGGGGGTAGATGGAGCCCCTCGTCTTTCGGGAAGGCGCCGCCGGGAAACGGGAAGGAGATTTCGCGCCCGGTCCACATCGCGTGAATGCACAGCCCTTCAACGGGCGTTTCGAGGGCGTTCCAGAGGCAGTTGCACGTCGCGGGCGCCTTGTCCTCAAGAAGAACGGCGACCGCCGACACATTTTCATCCGGAAAAGAGACCTTCAGTTTTTTCATATCGTTCAAACCTCCTGTTCGTTATTTCGGTGCACATCAAAAAAGAAGAGGCGTCGGCAGCACGATGCGGACGAAATAGGTAAAAAGCGCCCAAATGAAGATGGAGATTCCGAATGCCGGGAGGATCGCATATCTGAAAAAATCGGTTCTCCCCCGCAACTGAAAGAGGAACATGGCGAGAAGATAGAGGAAGACGCCGACGCCCAGCCCCAGATGGAGCACCGCGAAAAAGAGGAGTACGGCGAGAGCGAGAAAGAAGAGGACCAGCCGCATGTCGAGATCTCCGAACTTCTTCTTTTCTTCCTTTTTCCCCGCGCTTCGGAAGACGACGAGCCCGGAGACGAACATGACGGCCAGCGAAAGCTGGGGGAAAAGGCGGGCGCCGATTCCGGCGCCGCTGCTCCATCTTCCCGTAAGGGTGAAGGAGAAGAAGAACAGCGAGGCAAGCATGAACAGCAGACCGGGCAGTCTGTCCGATCGAAGGTTGAAGCGGCGGCGCGCCTCCGTTGGAGTAGCATCGTTCGTAGTGTGCATGGCGTTCAGTCCTCCTCGACGATCTTTTTCTTCAGGGCGGAAAAATGAAGAAGCGCGAGCGAGAGGATGCACAGGCCGTAAAAGGCGAGTGCGATCGGGCTTTTCAGCAGGAAGGACCACTCTCCGCGCCCCATCAGAAGGGCCTGTCGAAGCGCCTTTTCTGCTCCGGGGCCGACGATGAAGCCAAGAACGAACGGCCCGAGGGGAAAATCGTGTTTCCGCAGAAAAATGCCCAGAAGTCCGGCGGCGAGCAGAATCCAGACGTCGAACAGCGAATTCCGGGAGGCGTACGTTCCCAGCAGGGCCAGTGCGAAGACCGTGGGAACAAGGTAGCACGCCCTGATGCGGGAAAGCTTCGCGTAGATGGGGATAAGGCCGCGGGAGAGGAACAGGTTGATGAACGTCGCATAGATGATGATGACGAAAAGAGTGTAGATGATCACCTTGTTCTCCTCGATCATCATCGGCCCCGGATTGATGCCCTGCATGACGAGCGCGGCGCCGAAGAGCGCGGCGGTGGCGCTGCCGGGTATGCCGAAGGCGAACAAGGGGATAAGGGACGCCCCGGCCGTCGCGCTGTTTCCGGCTTCGGGAGCGGCGACTCCTTCGAGCGACCCCTTGCCGAACTCCTCCTGCAGTTTGGAGAGTTTCCGGGCAAGGCCGTAGCTCATGAACGCGGCGAGAGAGGACCCGGCGCCCGGCAGGGCCCCGATGAACGTCCCCATTCCGGAGCCGACGAGCGTCGCCTTGAACGTGGACCGGTATATCTTCCAACTCATTCTGTCCTTCGCCGGGTCGTACCCGACGAGTTCCCGCGCCTGCTCCTCCATTGCCGCCATTTTCTCCCCGGAGAGCCTGGCGCACTCTTTCCCGAACTGGACGAGCAGCTCGGAGACGGCGAATACGCCGACAAGAAGCGGAATGAGCGGAATACCTCCTCTGAGGCTGGAAATTCCGAACGTCAGCCGTACCGAGCCCATCATCGGGTCCATCCCTATCGTCCCGATGAACAGGCCGACCGCGGCGGCGGCGATTCCTTTTTTCATCTCTCCGACCACGAGAAGCGAAATCATCATCAGGGCGAAGACATAGAGCGCGAAAAATTCGACGGGGCCGAAGTGCAGCGCCGCTTTCGCCATCGGTACGGCGATGAAGACAAGGATCAGCGTGCTCAGAAGGTCGCCCGTTACGGATGAGTACAACGCGGTGAGCATCGCCTGCTTCGGGCGGCCTTGCAACTTCGCCGGGTACCCGTCCTCGACCGTCGCGACGGCTGCGGGAGTGCCCGGCACGCCGAAGGAGATCGCCGAGATCGAACCGCCGAACATGCTCCCCTTGTAAATGCCCATAAGCATCCCCAGGGCGGCTGCGGGAGCGACGCGGTAGATCAGCGGCAACAGCAGCGCGATCGCCATGTCTCCGCTCAGGCCGGGGATCGCCCCCACGGTGACGCCCAAAAAGACGCCGACGGTCGTATACAGGATCACCGAGGGGGCGAACGCCCCTTCGAATACCTGGAGAAACAGTTCACTCATAGCTTCGTCCTCCTTGCAAGGCGTCGTGTGCTTCCGACGAAGGCTTCTTGAAAACCGGCGGGAATCCCCGCGATGTTTTCGGGGCTTCCCGCCGGTTTTTACTCCGGTTGCCGGTTACTTCTTCTCGATGTCGGCCAGGATGGTCTTCAGGCTGGAAATGGTTCCTTCGTACAGCCCCTGCGTCTTGTCCCGTCCGTAGGGCGTCAGGAGGACGTTCGCCTTTCCTGCCATCTCGGCGGCGGCGGCCGACTTCAGCGTTTCGATGAACTTCGCTTCCAGCGTCGCGAGCGCTTCCTCGGGTACCCCCTTCGGAGCGAAGACGGTGTACCACGCGGGAAGAACGACGTCATAACCGAGTTCTTTCATCGTCGGAGTGTCGGGGAGCGTCGCGACCCGCTCGAGAGAGCAGACGGCGACCGGGCGGGTGGTTCCCGCGCCGACCGTGGCCGCGATCGTGCTGGGGACGGACGCGCCCATGTCCACCTTCTTTCCGAGCACGAACGCAAGCGCCTCGGAACCGCCGGTGGTGGGGACGTGCGTGTTCTTGATGCCGGAGACCTTCTCGAAGAGGATGAGCGGCAGGTGCGGAACGCTCAGGTGTCTGCCGTGGGCTACCGTGAGAGATTCCGGTTTTTCGCGGGCGATTTTCACCCAGTCCTCGACGGTTTTTATCGGAGACTCCGCGAGCACGAAGAACGTGGGCACGACCTCCGTGATCTGCACGAGAGGAACCCAGTCGGACAGATCGTAGCCGACCTCTTCGGTCAGCGCGGTGGTCACAAGCGGGCCGTAATCCGTGACGAGGAGCGTGTATCCGTCACGGGGCTGCTGCAGGACGAAATTGATTCCCTCCTGTCCTCCCGCTCCCGGCATGCACACGACATCGACGCGCTGTCCGAGAATCTCCTGAGCGGGCGTTGCAAGGATTCTCGATGAAATATCCACTCCGCCGCCCGCTCCGTAGGGGACGACCAATCTGATCGGTTTCGCCTTCGGAAAGTCCGTCGCTTCACCCACGGAACAGACCAGGAATACCATGAGGCACGCTACAGCCAGCAGTACAAGCTTTCTTTTCTTCATCATGTTCGCTTCCCTCCTTTGAAGTGTGTTGCCGCAGCCGCATCCGACTCGCCGCATGGATGCGGATTCTTAATCGTTCAGGTCGACCAGTCTTCCGGGATTGACGCTGCTCACCTTGCGGATTTCCTCGTCGGAAAGGCCGAGGTCCATAAGGCACGCGATGAACTCTCTGAACCCCTCCACGGGAGTGGGGAGGGTGTAGACTCCGAAATCCGTTCCTATGATGAAGTGGTCGGCTCCGAAGCGCCGTATCTGATCGGCCACCTTGGCGACTCCGCCGGAGGTCGAGGATTGCAGCCCCTCGTCCATGGCGCGGTACTCGGGCTCCACGTAATAGTGCGTCTTGGGAATCGGCGTGGTGTGCGTGTGCGCCGCAAGAAGGCGTTCGATGACGGCGCCGGAATCGATCGCCCGCTGCATCTCCGCGTCGGAAAAATTTTCGACGACCGCGTTGGAGACAACGACTTTTTTAATTCCGAAACGCTTCGCCAGCTCGATAAGCCGGAAGGCCTCCGCATTGGAAACGTGCCCCGTCTCCATGTAGATCTGCGGATTGGCCGCGATGACCTCGAGGATTTCCGTCAGATTCTCGTCAGGCTCTCCCTCGGGAATGCGAATGCACCTGTCCAGCTCCTCGGTGACGAATTTCGGGTACTTGTCCTGCAGCAGTATCCATTTTCCGTCCTCGTACCGCCCCTCTTTGCTCGCCTGATAGTAGGTCGAATGGGCTCCGAAGGTCACGTACCGCGCTCCCGATCCGTAGTAGACCGCGGTTTTCACCGCCCGAGGATTCATCCCTCCGAAGACCGTATTGAGGATGATTCCTCCGTACACCTCGATCCCCTCGACAACCTGCTTCACCATCCAGGCCGTTCCCACGGACATATTGAAAACGTCCATTATTGCGAACGCCCTCATTCCGGCGTCTCTGGCCTCGATAGCCGTTTTGATCGGGTCGGTGCTTCTGGGGCTGCTGATGAGATGGGGTCCGGGATGAACGTGAAGATCGATGGCGCCTTCAAGAAATTTCTCGCTTTTGCTTCGCGAACGGCCGGTTTGCCACGTGGAAGAAGTGCTCAACACGGTTTTGCCTCCTTATAATAAAGATCGGGTAGGGTACCGAAATTCAAACGATTGTCGCGTTCTCGGAAAACATAGCATGTACAATGCCTATTGTCAAATACACGATCATATGTCGAGTTCAATTCGAGTATCGATGAGTATCATGTGCAGGATGCGACTTTTCGTCGGACGCGATATACTAAGTTCATATGGGGTTTTATTCGCTTCGACGAAAGCGGGGCAATTCGTTCGACGGAGGGTTTGTGAATGAGAGTGATGATCGTGGACGACGCCGCATTCATGCGCATGATGATCCGCAGGCATCTGGAAGAGGCGGGGCACGAGATCGTCGCGGAGGGGTGCGAATACCACTCCGCGATGGACGGATTCAAGAAGCTGCTGGATGCCGGTACTCCCCCCGATGCGATCACGATGGACATAACGCTGCCGGGGAGAAGGTCGGGTATAGATATTACCCGGGATATTCACGCGCTCGCTCCGGATGTCCGCATTGTGATGACCTCGGCGATGGGGACGCAGCACATGGTGATCGACGCGATGAAGGCGGGGGCGTGCGATTTCGTGGTGAAGCCGTTCAAGCCCGAACAGCTCGTCGCGGCGATCGAGGGGCGGGTAAAGGAATAACCCTTCGCGAGCACGAACGGGACGGACGCGCTCCAAGTAGGCGCGCGTCCGTTCGTCGTAGGCCGGCTCGAAGGGAGAAGCGCATGTTTTCTTGCCGTTTAAAAGTTTTACTGATATAATTTATACGCTTGAGGAGTATTTCACGACCGGACTCGGAGCCGGCCGTAGAGATTTTTACAGCGAAGGACGAAAGGAGACACAGCAATGAAAAAGAGACTCATGCGCGACGGCATCTGGATGATGGGCGCGGTGGACTGGAACCGCCGCCTCTTCGATTCGCTCATTCCGCTTCCCGAGGGAACGAGCTACAACGCGTACCTGGTGAAGGGGAGCGAGAAAGTCGCCCTTATCGACACGGCCGATCCCGAACTCGAATATGTCCTGATGGAGCAGCTCGAGGACGTGGAGCGGATCGACTACATCATCTCGCTGCACACCGAGCAGGACCACTCCGGGGCCATCCCGACGGTGCTCGCCAAGTACCCGAACGCCCGCGTGGTCTGCTCCACGAAGGCGAAGGAGCTGCTGATCGACCATATCCACCTGGACGAGTCGGTGATCGACGCCATGCCCGACGGTTCCACCCTCTCCCTCGGCGACAGAAACTTCACATTCATCCATACGCCGTGGGTTCACTGGCCGGAGACGATGTGCGCCTACCTGCACGAGGAGCGCATCCTCTTCTCGTGCGACTTCTTCGGTTCCCACCTCGCCACGTCGGACATGTACGCCGGTGAAAACCCGCTGATCTACGAGGGGGCGAAGCGCTATTTCGCCGAGATCATGATGCCCTTCCGCTCCATCGTGAAGAGCAACATCAAGAAGGTGGAGGGGTACGCGATCGACATCATCGCCCCCAGCCACGGCCCGGCGTACGACAAACCCGAGTTCATCATGAACGCCTACCGCGACTGGACCTCCGACAGGGTGTCCAACTTCGTCGCCATCCCGTACATCTCGATGCACGGGAGCACGGAGATCATGGTGAACCGCCTTCTCGACGCCCTCGTGGAGCGCGGCGTCAAGGTGCAGAAGTACGAACTCACCGTCACCGACGTCGGCAAGCTGGCCATCGACCTCGTGGATGCCGCGACCATCGTCATCGGCACGCCCACCGTCCACTTCGGGCCGCACCCCGCGGTCTTCTCCGCGACGCACCTGGCGAACGCGCTGCGCCCGAAGGTGAAGTACGCGGCCATCATCGGCTCGTACGGATGGGGCACCAAGGCCGTGGAACAGATCTCCGGCCTGATCCCCAACCTGAAGGTCGAGGTGCTGGGAACCGTGATGTGCAAGGGGCTGCCGCGCGAGGAGGATTTGAAGGCGCTCGACGAGCTGGCCGACGCCATCGCCGCGAAGCACGCCCCTCTGATGAAGGTCGAGTAGGCGGGAAGCCCCGTTTTTGTCCCGGCGGAAGATTTCGCAGAAAGGCTCCCGCAACGGATCTCCCTGCGGAAGATTTCGCCGGATTTTTCTTTCTTGTTCTGGGTATTGTCTTTTTTGAGCTATCTGTTATGATTCGCACCAGATGTACAATCTTATATGAGAGAAGGTTCTCGCGATGAAAAGAACGTCATTTGCGACAGCGGTTTTGTTGGTGCTTCTGGCGGCTTCGTGCGCTTTCGCCGGCGCGCAGGATTTCGTGTTGGTGAATAAGACGGGTGTGGAGATTTTCGCCGTCTATATCGCTCCGGCGGACAGCGAGGACTGGGAGGAAGACGTGCTCGACGTGGACACGCTGCCCAGCGGAAACTCCGTAAAGATCAACTTCGCTCCCGGATCGGACGTGGAGTACTGGGATATTCGCGTGGAAGACAGCGACGGCAACGCCCTCGAATGGTACGATTTCAATCTGCTCCGAATTTCCAGGATCACGCTCCTGAAGAACGGCGAAGCCCGGTACGAATAGAGGCCTGCGGAACGCTTCGGCTCATATCAAGGAGGTCGGCTTCCCCCGGAGGGGACCGGCCTCCTTCTTTTTCACGCCCGCACCGCGAATGAACGTTTTCCTCGCGCTCCTTGGCCGTACGCGCCTTCGTCTTCCGCTATTGTTCCGTTAAGCGCAGGAAGTCCGTCCGGATGCTCTGTCCGATATATCCCGGAACATTTTCTTCAACGGAGCGAAACGAGCATGAAGCGCAGGATCCGGAAAGAGTACAGGTCCTTCATGCTCAATCCTCTCGACATTCTCCAACGTGACGGCGCCGGAACCTATCGCGGCGAGGAGCGCGTCGCCGCATGCGGCGTCGACCGAAGGGTGCAGGCGGAGCGTCCTTCCCGTTATGGAGCAGACGAGGCGCATCAGCTCCATGTCGTTGCACAATCCTCCGGAGACGTTGATCGTCTCCGGCATCGGAGCGACGCTCTCCATCAGCGAAAGAATGCCGTCAAGCTCGTATCCGAGCGCTTCCCTTCCGGCGAGCAGGAGGTCGGAAGGCGAGGTGTTTCCGCTCATTCCGGAAAAGAGCATTTTCGCTTCCGGATTGTGGAAGGGAGTTCGGACGCCGTCCAGCCAGGGGAGCATGAGAATCCCTGTCGGAGAGGTCGATTCCCCCGGTCCTCCGGACTGGACGATCGAACGCAGCCACTGCAGAAAACGCGCGCCGGATGAAGTAGCGGCGCCGAGGCGGTACGTCCCTTCCAGGAGAGAAATTCCGGTGACGAAACCGTTTAATCGGGCAGGATACCGTGTGGTAAGGAGTACGCTGACCGTCGAACCGAAAACGACGACACAGTCCCCCGGTTTCATCGCTCTCGCCGCGGCGGCTTCCGCGTTGATGTCGCAGGCTCCGGTGATAACGGGTATCTCGTCCGGAAGCCCCGTCGACCGCGACGCCGCTTTCGTCACCGCTCCGAGGACGGAAAGAGGCCAGCGGAGATCCGGAAAGCAAGACGGGCGAATTCCCTGGTCGGCGAAAAATTCCGCGGGCAGCGACATTCGGCTCCTGTCCACAAGACCTGCGGCGGCGGCCGAGGGGAAGTCCCAAGCTTGTTTTCCGGTCAGTCGGGATGTGACGAAGTTGTTGGGTTCTACGAAGAGAGCGGTCTTCCCGAATACCTCGGGACGATTCTCCTTCAGCCAAAGCACCTTGGGGAGGACGGAGTGCGTCGTGAAGGGGCCGCCCAGCAGGTCGTCGAGCTTTTCGCCGTACCGGCGATTGAGCCTCCCGATCTGCTCCATCGCCCTTCTGTCGATGCCGTAAAGGATCGCGTTATGGGTAGGAGTTCCTCCTTCGTCCACCGGGACGAAGGAGGCGCAGACCGAACTGACGCAAAGCGCCGCCACGCTCTTCAACGAAACGGCTTTTCCCACCTCTTCGCAGAGGGTGAGAAAACCGTCCCACCAGCTCGTCTCGGCGTTCACCTCGTAGAAATCCTTCCGCGGGGATTCCATTGTACTCGGAATCCGGGCCCTGGCCACGACCCTTCCGCGCTCGTCGATAACGGCCGCTTTGAGCGACGATGTTCCAAGGTCCACTCCAAGAAAAAGAGGCATTTGCGTCATCTCCTGAAAAAACGGCGCGGAAGGAAGTCCGTCCGCGCCGACGGAATCGTTCGTATCCGTGGAACGGGCGTTACCGGGGAAGCGAGGTTTTGTCGACGAGAGGAGCGTCCATGTAGAAGATCTTCCGCCCGCCGGTGGCCTCTTCGATCGATTTCCCCTCGACGGCGATGGCGTTCACGAGTTCGACGGCCTTTCCGGCCATCGCCTCGAAGGGTTGCGAAACGGTAGCGGACATCTGTCCGGCCTCGATTCGCCGCATCGTCTCCTGGTTGCCGTCGACGCCGACCACCACGGCCTTGATTCCTCTCTCCCGCAGGACGTCGCCGGCGACGTAGGCGAGCTGGTCGAAGGCGCACCATACTCCGTCGATCTGGTCGCCGAAGCGGGTGACGTAGGTCTCCATCGCGGCGCGGGTATCGTCCATGAATCGTTTCGTCGCCACCACGCTGTACTCGGCGAGCACTTTCACCCCCGGGTACTCGGTAAGCACGACGTCGAAGACTTTCCCCCTACGACGCGTGCCGTAGTGTTTCTCGAACTTGACGACGACGATGTTCCCTTCGCCGCCGATACTGTCCATGAGGTAGGTGGACGCCTTGGCCCCCATGGCGAAGTTGTCCGAGGTGATGTCGGCGACGACGCCGTCCACGTACCCGGAGTCGATCGTAATCACGGGGATCTTGGCCGAGAGCACCTTGTCGAACGCCGGTCGGATCTCCAGAGGATGCCCCATCGCCATGACCACGGCGTCGACCTTCATCTGGTACAGGTTTTCGAGCTGGTTGGACTGAGTTTCGATGGATCCGGCGGAGTTGAGCATCTTGACGTCCCACCCCTTCTCCTTCCCCAGCGTTTCGAAAGCGTTCGCCACCCGCGCCTGCGCTTCCGCGGAGAAGTTCGTCGCGATGAACCCGACCGAAATCCGCTTCGCGGCGGCGACCCCGGTGAAGGCGAACGACAACGCGCACACCAACGCAACAAGAACTCCGAATTTCTTCATTTCCATTCCCTCCTCGTAATGTTTTTTCCGTCCGCTCGAAGAAAGCCGGTCAGCTCCGGGCCATTCTTTTCGCCTGAAGGGAGGTGAGCGTCACAGAGAGTATGATGATCAGCCCCTTCACAATATCCTGCGTGTAGTACGGTGCACCCGCCAGTGTCATACCGTTGTTGATCACCCCTATCATAAGCGCCCCGACGAAGGTGCCGAAGGGGTTCGCTCTTCCCACGCTCAACACCGTCATGCCGAGCAGCGCCGATGCGAACGCGTCCATCATGAACCCCGACGCTCCCTCAGGATTTGCCGATCCCAGGCGGGAGGTGAGGAGGATGCCGGTGAAGGCCGCGGCGAGCCCCGAAAGAGAGAGGGCCAGGACCTTGTACCGGTCGGTGGCGATGCCCGCCAGGCGCGATGCCGCCTGGTTCGCCCCCGTGGCCTGCATGTACTTGCCGACGCGGGTACGGGAGATGAAAACCTGCGCCGCCGCGACGACGACGAACATGATGACGACGAGCGACGGAATCGGCCCTACCATGCCGCGTCCCAGCGAGAGGAACGCGGGCGGCATCTGGCCGTAGAAGGAGACCCCGCGCGTGTACATATACACCATGCCGCCCGCGATGATGCCCGTCGCCAGAGTCGTGATGAGCGATGGAATGCCGATCTTCGTAACCAGCAGTCCCGCGGCGATTCCGAAGAGCAACCCCGCCGCGAGCGAGAGCAGTACGGCGGGCAGAGGCGCCGTCCCTCCGAAGATGAGTCCGGCCACCAGCGCGCCGGACAGGCTCGCGATATGCGGAAAGGCCAGGTCGAGTTCACCCACGATCAGGCACATGGTGAAGCCCTCGGAGATCACCGCGAGCAAGGCGATCTGTCGGAGTATGTTCATCGCATTCTCACGGGCCGCGAATCCGGGAACCGCGAAGGAAAAGCCGGCGCACAGGATAACGAGCGCGAGAATGGTGCCGTACCGTGTCAGAAGCTTCTGAAGATGAAAAGCGTCATGCGACATCGCTGCGTTCCTCCCCCATCATGGTCGCGAGAATGTGTTCGTCGTCGAACGGCGGGTGGAACTCTCCCGCGATCCTGAAGTCCTTCATTACGTAGATCCGATCGGCGATGGCGAGCAGTTCCCGAAGTTCGGAGCTGATGAACCATATCCCGGCCCCCGCCTCGGCAAGGTCGCCCATAATGGTGTAGACCTCCCGCTTGGCGTCCACGTCGATACCCTGGGTCGGTTCGTCGAAAATCCAAAGATCCGACGATGTCCCGTACCACTTTCCCACGGAGACCTTTTGCTGGTTTCCTCCGCTCAGCGTCCGCGTCTCCTGCGACAGACCGGAGATCTTGATGGAGAGTCTGTCGACCACCCCGGCGGCATGGCGGACAGCGCCTTGCCGCCGGATGAAGCCGAGCGACGTCAGCGTTCCAAGGAGAGGCAGCACGAGGTTCTCCCCTACCGACATGTCCGCGACGACTCCTTCCTCCCTCCGATTCTCAGGGATCATGACGACTCCCCGGGCGATGCTCTCGCCCGGACTCCGCGAGGAAAAAGGCCTCCCCGCAAGGGACAATTTCCCCTCTTCGAATCGGGAGCCGCAGAAGACGGCCTTCGCCAGTTCGGTCCGCCCCGCTCCCACGAGCCCGGCGAATCCGACGATCTCTCCTCGCCGAATGGAAATGGAGATATCGTGCACTTTCCCCTTTTCGGAGGAACAGCGCTCCATGGAAAAAAGCTTCTCCCCGGCTGCGATGTTTCTTTTCGGGTACTGACTCTCCATATCCCGCTCTATCATCGAGCGGATGAGTTTTTGTTCGTCCGCTTCGGACGCGTCGAGCGTGCAGGCCTTCTTTCCGTTCCGAAGGACCGTGATCCTGTCGGCGAGATCGAGAACCTCCGAAAGGTGGTGCGAGATGTAGAGTATCGGGAGCCCTTTCTCCCGAAGATCGCGGATCAGCGCGAAGAGACTCTCGCACTCCTTGATGCTCAACGGAGCCGTGGGTTCGTCGAAGATGACCACCTGCGGATTCCGGAAGAGCACCTTGAGGATGGCGAGCATCTCCTGGCGCCCGCTTCCCAGTTCCGAAGCGGGCAAATCAAGGTCGACGTCCATCGAGTATTTTTCGACGAAACGCAGGGCTTCCTCCCGCATCCTTCTCTTCCGCAGAAATCCGAGCGACGAGTACTCAAGGCCGAGAAAGAGGTTCTCCCACCCCGAAAAGTGAGGAACCAGCTCTCGTTCCTGGTGGACGACCCCCACTTTGTCGGCCGCGTCCCGCGGAGAACGGAAGCGCATCTCCCGGCCGCCGATCAGGAAGACGCCCGATGTGGGCTGATAGACTCCGGCGAGAATCTTTACGAGAGTCGACTTTCCCGCCCCGTTTTCTCCGACAAGACCGTGAATCTCCCCCTTCTCCAGGGTGAAGGAGAAGTCGGAAAGCGCCCGCACGCCGGGGAATTCCTTGGCGAGGTTCCGTGTCTCGAGGACGGTCATGGCATCAGGTCCCGAATTTCCTTCGCACGGCGGATGAACTCGGCCGCCTTCCCCGGATCGACCGGTTTAAAGGTGTCCTTGTCGACTTTAACGCTCGTCCCCATGATCACGCCATCCGCGAGGGCGAGCATTCTCTCCGCGTTCTCGACGGAGACCCCCGTCCCCGCGATTACGGGAACGTCGCTCGCGCCTCTTCGCGCACTCAGCAGATCTTCCTCGGGAATCTCGCTGCCTGCGGTGGTCCCGGCAAGGCAGACCGCGTCGGCAAGGCCGAACTTCACTGCGCCTCTGGCGATATCTTCCAGTTTTCTTCCGCCGAGAGGCTCCGTGTGGCCGGAAATGTTGGCGAAAACCTTCATCGAGGGAGCGAGAGAAGCGCGCAGACGCTGCAACTTCCCGGCGTCCGGGTCGACGATCCCCCAATCGCCCACGAAGACCCACGAAAGGAAGATGCGCACGAAATCGGCTTCCGCGGCCGCGCCTATGGCAACCGCCGCAGCAGGGTCGGCGAGGACCGAAAGACCGAAAGGAACGTCGAAAGTCGCCGCCGTTTCGGAGATCACTCTGCTCATCGCCGCCACGGTGACGTTGTCCACGGTTGAAAGGTACGGACGGTCTCCTTCGTTGCTGAACACGATTCCGTCGAATCCGGCTTTCACAAGAGCCTCCGCGTCCCGCAGAGCGGTGTCGCGGATCTTTTTCATTCCGGCGCTTCCGTCGTAAAGCGGCGACCCCGGAAGCGGCGGGAAATGGACCATCCCCAGGAGCGGTTTTTTCACATTGAACATCTCTTGAAATACCGTCACGTTCTATACCCCCATATTTATAATATATGAACTTGTTTCATAATCTGTCACCAGAATATTCGCCAGTTTTCCTCTGAGCACCGCTTGGATGGATCGGTACTTTTGCGCGCCTCCTCCGATTGCCGCTCTGCGTGGGATTTTTCGAAGAGTGTCGAAGGAGATGCTCATCAATTGTTCGTTGAAGGGAAGCGCCAATTCTTTTCCCTTGTCGTCGATGATTCGCCCGAGCACGTCGCCGACGCCTCCGGCGCGGCCGGCCTTTCCAAGATCGAGGTATTCCGCCGGAATGTAGGAGAAGGCCGCGGCGTCGAGTTCCGGCCCTATAGAGAAAAGAGCCGTATCCACCGAACTCCAGAGTTTCGTGGTCAGCTGAATCTGGGGTTCTTTCATAAGGACGTCCCTCACCCCGGGGGAGCTTACGATCGCGGGGGCGAGGAGGTAGGAGAAAGCGCAGCCCAGGATGTTGCCCATGCTGCTGACAAGTCGGTTGGTCTCCCGCTCGGGGTCTTCCCTTCCCCATCCTCCCATGAGGGGCACGACCCTGAGGTCGGGAAAGCGGCGGGAGGGGTTCAGAGAGTCGATCATTTCTCGAATAGTGATGCCGCATCCGATGCCGACCGTGCTTCCGCGTTCGCAGAATCTCGGAAGAAGTTCGCTCGTCTTTTTTCCGAGAAGCTTCCTGAGGATGTTTTGGTCGGCCTCCTGGGGCGTCTCGACCACTACGGCGTCAAGCAGCCCGAAACGTTTCTTCAGCGTTTCCTCCGCATCGCTGTTCCTTGTAAGAACATCGCGAATGCGAACCTCGATGATCCCCCGTTCCACGGCCTCCTGCAGAATCCGCGATACCGTCGGAGTGGAGACGCCGAGAATACGCCCGATCTCCGCCTGGGAGATACGGGAGTAGTAGTATAGCTCAGCGGTTTTAACAAGAAGCGCGTCTGAATACATGAGGGTCTCCTTGAAAAAAATTCCTGAAATAAATTTCTCATTGACTCCAGTATAGGGAACTTCTCGCAATTGTCAATCGCACATTTCGCATGTCTATTTCGATTTGAATGAGAGGGGATTTTTCTGAAACGGTATTAATGAAGCGGGCGATGCGGCGCCGTCCTCGAGCGGTGCGAGGTCGATCCGCTCGGAGGTTCCGGAATTAGGCTCTTGAGGAACGGAGAAGCCCGTTACAAGGAAACCGTTCCTTCCTGCGGCGAACGTGAAAAGAGGCCGTCCCCCGCAGGGAACGGCCTCTTGTACTATGAAAGCCTATTTTCGGAGAACCTTCAGGCCGGCGGTCGCGGACTCCTTCGCCTCCACGCGGAAGCGCTCCACCAGCGACCGGACTTCTCCGGCCCCCGCCGCCAGATCCGCGGCCTCGCGCGCGACGCGCTCCGAAGCTCCGGCCGTATCCTCCGCAGCGGACCGTATGCCGGAGAACGTGCCGGTAAGCGAGGCGGTTCCGCGGCTCGCCGTCTCTATGCCGACGGCCATCTCTCGCGCCGCCGCCTCCTGCTTTCCCGCAGCGTCGGCCAGGTTCCGCATCAGGCCGTCCATGCGGCCGATCCGTTCGAGCGCGTCCTCAAGCTCCCGCTGGGCTTCTTCGGCGGCGGAGACGGTCTCCTTCATAACGCCTCCCGCCTCGTTCGTGACGTCCAGCGCTTGCTTCGTACCGCTCTGGAGCGAGCCGATCAACGCCTCGACTTCCTTGGCCGCGCTGTTGGACTCCTCGGCAAGCTTGCGGACCTCGTCGGCCACCACGGCGAATCCACGCCCCGCCTCCCCGGCGCGCGCCGCCTCGATGGCCGCGTTGAGGGCGAGGAGGTTCGTCTGGTCGGCGATGGTCTTGATGGTGTTCACGAACCGGCTGATCGACTCCACCGAAGCGGACACGCTTCCCATGCTCCGCGCCGACTCCTCGGTTCTGGCCTCCACCGTGCGGATCTTGCCGATGACCTGCTCGACCTTCGCCACGGCCTGGCGGCTTGTCTCCGAGGTCGCGGAAGCGCCGTGCGCCCCCTCTTCGGCGGTCGCCGCAGCGATTTCGGCCGAAGAAGCCGCCTCGGCAACGCCGGACTCCGTCTTGCGGATGGCCCCGGCGTTTTCTTCGGAGAGCGCGAAGAGCGTCTCGATGGAGCTTTTGACCTCCTGCATGGAGGCTACGGTCCGCTCCGAGAGTTCGGCCAGGGAGCGGGCGCTCCTGGTGAAAATCTCCGAACGGGAGAGGAGCGGACGCACCATCTCTTCCACCTTCACCCGCAGCATGATGAGCGCATGGATCATCTCCGCGATCTCGTCCTTCGCCTTCGACCGCTCGATCATCCAGAGGTCCGCCGGATTGACCGTGAAGTCGAGTTCGCTACGCCGAACCAGCACGCGGACGACGTCGCGCAGGGGCTTGACGATCGACCGGACGACGAACAGCATGACGATCCCGACGACCAGTAGTACCCCGAACGCGACCAGCGACGAGATGGCGCCGGCCCGCCGCATCGCTTCGGCGATGTCGACGGCATGAAGCACCTTCTGTCCGGAGGCCTCCGTCAGCACGCGGAGCGAAACGGTATACCCCGCGAAGGAGACCGCGGCGATACCGAAGAAGAACAGCAGGAGCACCGGCGTCAGAATCTTTCCGTACAACTTCATACATAACTCCCTCCCCGACACGAAATTATGAAGCGGCGCATCATCCTTCGCCGCCCGGCCACCCTTTCCGCAGACGCGCGGACGGAGCGGACGAACGCAGCGTTTCCCGTTGCTATTTCACCGAGTAGATTTCCGGAACCCTGTCTTCGAAAACAGTGAGAAAATTCCTGGTTTTTGCGACCTCGTCGAGGTCGATGGCGGCAAAGGCCGCTTCTTCGCCCGCGCCGCCCTCGAAATAGATTTCTCCCTTCGGGCCGAGGATCATGGAGCCTCCGCCGAAATGCGTTTCCTCCGAGACGCCGCAGCGGTTGCAGGCCACTACGTACATCTGATTCTCTATGGCTCTTGCGCGGAGCAGCGTTCTCCAGTGATCCGCCCTCGCCGAGGGCCACTGCGCGCTCACGAAGAGCACTTCGGTCCCCTTGAGCGCGTAGGTGCGAATCCATTCGCAGAAGCGGATGTCGTAGCAGATGACGCACCCCGCCTTCACGCCTTCCAGGTCGAAGAGGCACGTCTTCCGACCTCCGGTGAAGTACTTCTCCTCCTCCATCAGCCGGATGAGGTGCGCCTTGTCGTACTGCGCCACAAGCTTGCCATCCGGGTTGATCACCTGCGCCCTGTTCGCGTACCCCTTCTTCGTCGAGGCGAGCACCGAACCGCCGACGAACCAGACGCCGTACTTTCGAGCCAGTTCCCCGAGAAAGGCCGCCGCTTCCGCCCCTTCGGGGTCGGCCAGTTCCTTCGCCCGCGAGAGAGCGTACCCCGTGTTCCACATCTCGGGCACGACGACCGCCGTCGGCAGCTCCGAAGGAACGTAGAACGAGGCCATCCAGTCCTCGATATTCCGACAGTTCCGCTGTTTGTCGCCGATGGCGATGTCAAGCTGCAGCACACCCACTCGAAGTTTCATCCGCTACCTCCTCGAATTCGGCCGGGAAGGCTCCCGCCGTGTAGTTGCAGAGTCGAAGTCGCTCGTTTTCGAAAAATACTGAGAATACGGCGCGATATGTTTTCCGCTCTTATCCTATGAATAGTCCATGAAATTGTTCTTGTCAAGAGGAAAATGCGTTCGGACGAAACAAAATTTCCTCTTGACAGATGTTCGGGGACTGTGATATCTTCTCCGCAATCGAAATCGGGGAGGACATTCTCATGATTCGTACCACACTCAATATGAATTGGTGGTGGCGGGCTTACTAGCCTGCCGCCCGTGACCATAAAGCTCGCGATATAAGAACAACGCGTGTTCTTTAAGGCCGTGGAGGCAGGTCCCTCAAGGGATCGCACTCTACGGCCTTTTTGTATTCCCAGCGGGGGACAGAGGCCGAACAGGCTTCTCTCCCCCGCTTTCTCTTTATCAGGGCAAAGGAGGAAAAGATATGTTTGCACAGACTCTCTCGAAGGTGATCGAACGGAAAAATCTGGAAAGCGCGGAGATGGAGGAGGCCATGGAGGCCCTTGTGGAGGGGAGCGTTTCTCCCGTGCAGACCGCCGCGTTTCTGGCGGCGCTTCGGTCGAAGGGGGAGACGAAAGAAGAGATCGGCGGCGCGGTCCGGCTGCTTCTGCGGAAGGCGCGGACGGTTCCGGCGCGGCGTACGCTGCTGATGGACAACTGCGGCACCGGCGGCGACTGCAAGGGGACGTTCAACATTTCCACGGCTGCGGCATTCGTGGCCGCCGGCGGCGGCATTCCGATGGCGAAGCACGGCAACCGCGCCGTCTCCGGAAAGTGCGGCGCCGCGGACGTCGCCGAAGCGCTGGGCGCGGAGATGCCCGACTCTCCCGAACGCGCGGTTTCGTGCCTCGACGCCGCGGGGCTGGTGCTCCTCTTCGCGCCGCACTTCCACCCGATACTGCGGAACGTGGCGGAGATACGGAAGAATCTCGGCGTGCGGACGATCTTCAACATCCTCGGCCCCCTGCTGAACCCCGCGCCGCTGACGCATCAGGTGATGGGCGTCTTCGATCCCGACATGGCTCCGCTGGTTGCCGACGTCCTTCTCGCGCTGGGGCGCGAGCGCGGCATGGTGATTTCGGGCTACGGAGGATTCGACGAACTCGCGCTCGGCGGCCCGAACCGCGTGGTCCTCTTCTCGGAAGAGGGAGTGAAGGAGGCAGTGGTCACTCCGGAGGAGGCGGGGCTCGTCCGCAGGGACGACGACGAACTCGCCGGCGGAACGGCGACGGAAAACGCCGCGATCATCGAGAATGTCCTCGCCGGGAAGAAGGGGCCCGCCCGCGACGTTGCGCTCCTGAACGCCTCGGCCGTTTTCCTCGTCTCCGGCATGGCCTCGGGGTGGAAAGAGGGCGTCGCGCTCGCCTCGGAGAGCATCGACTCAGGCCGCGCCGCGGAAGTGCTGGAAAAAATCCGTTCCTTCTCGCAACAGCGGGAAGACGCCATTCCCCGCTCGGCGTGAAGGAGGTGGCCGGTATGTTTCTCGATCGCATTTTACAACACAAGGCGGAGGAGATCGCCGAGTTGACGGCGTCGCGAAGGAGGTTTTCGACGGCCCTGAAGCGGAGCGGACTCTCCGTGATCGGCGAGATCAAGCGCGCTTCGCCGAGCAAGGGAGTCATCGACGGCGGAGTGGACCCGCTGCGCCGGCTGCGCCTGTACGAGCGGGGCGGCGCGGACGCGGTCTCTATCCTTACCGACAGAGCCTTCTTCGGCGGCGGCCCGGAGGACTTCCGTTGCTTAAGGACGCGGACGGAGCTTCCGTTGCTCCGGAAGGACTTTCTGGTTTCGGAGGTACAGATCTACGAAAGTCTCTTCCTCGGCGCGGACGCGCTGCTGCTCATCGCCGCGGCGCTCGAAAAAGAGCGTCTCGAGGCGCTTCTCTCTCTGACGTATGCGCTGGGGATGGAGGCGATCGTCGAAGTGCACACCGGGGAGGAGCTGTACGCCGTGCTGGAGACGGACGCCCCGATTCTGGGGATAAACAACCGGGATCTGAGCACCTTCGCCGTCGATCTGCGGACCACGGCGCGCCTGATGGACGTGCTCCGTTCCGCGGAGGGGGAGGGGAGCCGCATCGTGGTGGCGGAGAGCGGCGTCGGCGGCGAAGAGGACGCCGGGTACCTCGCGGAGACCGGCGTCGACGCCATCCTCGTCGGCGAGGCTCTGATGCGGGCATCCGACCCGGAGGAGCTGCTCCGCTCCTTCAAAAAAAAGGGGAGGCGGGCGGCGTGACCTTCGTCAAGGTCTGCGGCATGACGCGGCGGGAGGATATCGAGGCGGCTGCGGAGCTGGGCGTCGACGCGCTGGGCTTCATCCTCGTCCCGGCGAGTCCGCGCTTTCTCCCGTCGGAAGAGGCCGCGAAGCTCGCATCGAGCGTCCCCCAGGGCATCCGCAAGGTTGCCGTGATGATGAACCCGTCCAGAACGGAGATCGAGGTTGTGGAAAAAACGGGCGCGTTCGACTGTATCCAGTTCCACGGCTCGGAGACGCCGGAGACGCTTTCCGGCTGCCGCCTTGAGACCATCAAGGCGTTCTCCGTGACGGAGGAGGCCGACCTGGAGAACGCGGCGCTCTACGACGCGGCGTCCTTCTTCCTCTTCGACAGCAAGAAGCGCCGCTACGAGAAGGGCGTCGCCTTCGACCACTCGCTGCTGCGCGGACGGACGTTCGCCAAACCCTTCATTCTCGCGGGAGGATTGGGCCCGGACACCCTGCGGGGCGCGCTGCGGGAGGCCTTCCCCTTCGGGGTCGACCTCAACAGCGGGGTCGAGGACGCTCCCGGCGTCAAGAACAGGGTGAAGCTCGCCGTCGCGGTGGCGACGGTCCGCGATTTCGACACTTCCGAAAGGAGAGAGCACCGATGAAAACATCCATGTACTTCGGCATCTTCGGAGGGCAGTACGTCCCCGAAACGCTTGTTCCGGCCCTCGACGAACTGGAGACGGCCTACCTCGGCACGATGGACGACGCGTCGTTCAACGGCGAACTGCTTGCCCTGCTGCGCAACTACAGCGGACGGCCGACGCCCCTCTGGTTCGCGCCGCGCATCACCGAGTCGCTGGGCGGAGCCAAGGTCTACCTGAAGCGCGAGGACCTGAACCACACCGGCGCGCACAAGATCAACAACGCGCTCGGCCAGGTTCTGCTCGCCTCCAAAATGGGGAAGAAGCGCATCATAGCGGAGACCGGCGCGGGACAGCACGGAGTGGCGGTGGCCACTGCGGCGGCGCTCTTCGGGCTTGAGTGCGTGGTGTACATGGGGGAGGAGGACGTCCACCGGCAGGCCCCCAACGTGGCCCGGATGCATCTGCTGGGGACGAAGGTCGTTTCCGTGACGTCGGGCACATGCACGCTCAAGGACGCGATCAACGAAGCCATCCGCGACTGGGTGACCAACGTCGAGGACTCCTTCTACGTCATCGGCTCGGTGATGGGGCCGCACCCCTACCCGCTGATGGTCCGCAACTTCCAGAAGGTCATCGGGGAGGAGGCGCGCGCGCAGATGCTCGAATGCGAGGGACGGCTCCCCGACCAGGTGATCGCCTGCGTCGGCGGCGGCAGCAACGCGATGGGCATCTTCCACGCCTTCGTCGGCGACCCCGGCGTCGCTCTCGTCGGCGTCGAGGCGGCGGGCAGGGGAGTGGACACGGGTCTTCACGCCGCCACCATCTCGGGCGGGAAGCCGGGCGTGCTCCACGGCTCGTACTCGTACGTCCTCTTCGACGAAGACGGCCAGATACAGCCTGCGCACTCCATCTCGGCCGGATTGGACTACCCCGGCGTCGGGCCGGAGCACAGCCATCTCGCCGCGACGGGGCGCGCGACCTACGTCTCCGTCACCGACGACGAGGCGGTCGAGGCCTTCCGGCGCACCTGCCGCCTCGAAGGGATCATCCCGGCGCTCGAAAGCTCGCACGCGCTCGCGCACGTCTACCGGACCGCCGCCGCCCTCCCGAAGGAAACGATCGTGCTGGTGAACCTCTCCGGCCGCGGCGACAAGGACATGGACACCATTCTGTCCCTTTGAAAGGAGAGACCGATCATGAACGGCATCGCACAGGCCTTCGACGGTAAAAAAGCGCTCATCACCTACATCACGGCGGGAGACCCCGACCTCGACACCACGGCCTTCCTGCTGAAGCTGCTCGACGAAAGCGGCGTGGACATTCTCGAAGTGGGCATCCCCTTCTCCGACCCGCTTGCGGACGGCCCCGTCATCCAGCAGGCGGGGCAGCGCGCCCTCAAGAGCGGCACGACGCTCAAAAAGCTCCTCGCCATGCTCGCGTCGCTGAAGGGGGAGATCAAGGCCCCGCTCGTCCTCATGGGGTACATGAATTCCCTTCTGGCCTACGGCCTCGAAACCTTCGCGAAAGACGCCGCCGAGGCGGGCGTCGCGGGCGTCATCGTCCCCGACCTCCCCTTCCATCAGAGCGAAGAACTCGCAGGGTTGCTCCGTGCCCGCGGAGTGGACTTCATCCTCATGGTCACGCCCAACAGCACCCCCGAACGGTTGAAGGCCATCGCGGAGAAGGCGACCGGCTTCCTCTACTGCGTCTCGCTCCTCGGCGTAACGGGCGCCGAGGAGAAGGGAAGCGAGCACCTCGAAGAGTACCTGCGGCGCGTCCGCGCCAACACGAACCTTCCGCTCGCCGTCGGCTTCGGCGTGAGCACGCCCCAGCGGGCGAAAACCGCGGCGCAGGTCGCCGACGGCGTCATCGTCGGCAGCGCGCTCATCTCCGCGCTGGAACCCTGCGGCGCAGACAGAAAGCGGCTCGAAGCAACGGCGACGGAGTTCATCGGCGCGCTCCGCGCGGCGGTGGACTCCGCGGGGTAGGTGGCTTCAGGAGCTAATAGTCGGGACGTGACTGGTAGCAATGCGATAATTATGAACGGATCTCCGTTGCTGTGGATGATAAGGAGATCCGTTCATTGAGGTCTTTTCAGCTTGTCGACGATCCTCTTTTCGATGAAACGACGAGTTGGCTGTTATCCCCCTTCAGAGGGGCTTCTATCGAAAAAATAGGTTTCTCTCGCGTTGCCTGCTCATTCCATATATCCCAGCAGCTTGTAGAAATAAACTCCTGTTGTACGTGGCCAATCGATTTTCTTCGCCTTGAGCGGGGTATCGTGCACGTCGCTGTTTCTTTCCTCGCGTGTTCGCCTTTTTTGATCGGTTCTTGTATGTCGAAAACAGACGAATCTCTCCTTGTACGAAGAAAGAAAATCTCGTTCCCCCCAGAATGCTTCGACAACAGTCCGGCAGTACGCGATGAAACAGCTCGCTCCCGCCAGTTGTTGTGTAACCTCGGTCCAACTGTCCGATGTGCGTTTGACTTCGATATACAGAATGCACTTGTTTTGCTCGCTTATCACGACGTAGTCGGATCTTTTGCACTCTCCCTTGTTGCCCTTGAAAATAGCATCGGGCGAAGGGAAGCAGTCTGTTTTGATGATGAGTGCATCGGGAGGCAAGCTGCGAATCGTGACGCTGGAGTCGGAAGTCTGAGGTTCTTTCAGCTCCGCAAGCGTCTTGTCGTGTTCTTGCCGCGTCCGTATGCGCGCGTCCGTTCTGATTAAGCGGTCGAGTATTTCCATGTCACTCATCGTCGTCTCCCCAGATGATCTCGTCCTGGATGCGGTTCATCGTTTCGATGGTCCTGTCGAAAGTGCGAACCTCGATCCCGGACGCAGGGTCGATATCCGCAGGAATGAGCGTATGGCAGGCCATTTTCCGACATGCGTCGTCGATTTTGATCGACGCCCTCTCGGCGATGTACACTCGTACTTTAGCAGGATCAAGGAGTTCCGCGACATCGTACCCCTCCCGCTCCGCCAGTTTGCGGAGACGCTGGTTCTGCTGATGGAGGATGATAAGCGTGTTCAACTCCTTAACGATATAATCGCTATGCGTCGTGATGAAAACCTTGACGCCGATGTTTATAAGCCGGGCGAACAGACGGGCGATCTTCCGCTGGTTCTCCGGATGCAGGTTCAACTCAGGCTCGTCGATCATAAGCAGATCGCCTGGCTTTGCCACGTGCCGAAGATAAAAACCGATATCCAGCAGGGAACGTACCGCGCTCGAACTTTCCACAAGTGAAAGCTTCGTGCGCTTGTTGGAAAAAGGCGCGTAGTGTACCTCTCCGTCCTTGCTGACCTTGTACTCTCCGCCGATGATGTCCCCGAACGACTCGAGCAGTTGAGGATGGTCCTGAGAGATGAAGCTCTTGCGGTGCGTCGTGTCGGAAATCTCCCGTATAAAATCGACATTTCTTCTGACTGCAAGAGGGTATTCTCCGGCGAATTTCCCCAGGAACTGGAGTGGACGTAGCTTGGCCGACTTGTCTCCGAGCATTTCGACAAGACGATTCCTAGTGAAATCAAGCTCTTTTTGAAAAATCGCAGCTCCTGTCCTTTCCGCGCTCGACAAAAAAGGTCTGGGAATTAGTTGCTCCAAAACAGCCTTGCCGATTCCGTTGCTTATCACATCCTGGACGATATACCTCGGAGGAGCGTCTTCGCTCGTCTTCTCGACAAGCAGGCTGATACTTAACGAATTCCTTTCTTCGGACGACTTCATTTTCAAAATGCCCTTCTCGGGTGACCCGAATTCACTTTCCACTTTCGAGAAGATAAACTGACCTGATGTCTCAAGTGAGAAACTCAGGGTGGCATTGGCGAACTGAGTCTCATTGCCTGCAAAGACGCTAAAAAGCAACTTTGAATACTCTTTCGCAGCGATGTCTAAATGTTTAGTTATGTTTTCGACGTATGGATCCAACGAGAGTACAACGGAGCCTTCATTGAACAAGCGATCTAGAATGTCTGGTGAGACCGGAAACTCAGGATTGGATCGCAGGTAATCGAAAAAGCCGTATGTTGCATGCATAGCGTATGTCTTCCCGGAGTTATTGCCGCCACAGATGATCGTCAGATCTCCGAGAGAGAACTCCGCCTGTCTAATTACACCCAGATTTTTTATTTTGACCCTCATCTTCATCCCTCCGAGAATTGCGTCAGGCGGGAAATGGGAGACAAGAAGATACGGAAATATCGGAAAAGGCGAAGATCGATTTGCTTGATCATTAAATATCTCCTTGAATATCTCCTCACACGGAAAAACTGTACCGAATTCATTCCGCATCGTTGATTCCCGACTCGCCGTCGACTTCTTTTGATCTGTTCAACGCTTTTTCCCATGGGAGCCGCCTTTGTGCGGTTTACCCAATAAGATCTTCCTTAAAATTGTACGTTATTTTGTAGATGCGAGTCAACGGCGATGAAAGTACGCTGGGCAATTTTTTAATATTGACAGTGTCGGCGGAGACGTTAGAATGAATCTAAATATTCTATTTATGAGAAGTTTTCTTATACAACCGCTCATATCAGTACATCATGGCGATGATAGCAGGAAAAGACCGGCAAAAGAGAGGGCGGGCGAAGGCGTTCTACATATGGAAGATGAAAAAAAGACCGGATAGACGATATGGAGGACTATTATCTTGCGGTGAAACAGCTTGCAAGAAAAACCGGAAGTCGGGGGTTCGCACCCCTGACCTCCGAAAAAGTGAGGCGTGAACTTGGCCTGAAGGATTGAGAAAAAAGGAAATGCTTCGGGGGATGATGGTTTTCGAGTATTATTCAGAAAAAGCAATTTTGGCTTGATTCGTTAAGTCGGTGTATACTTAATGAGAGTGCTGGGCTTGGGTTTGTTGGCGATCTGAAGAAGTTTCTTCTCTGCGTTACCTGGGGGAAGCTTTTAGACTACTATTATGCGATCAATTTTACATAGTGTTAAACAACTGGTTGCTTTCCAGGTTGCCAGTTTCGCGGCGTCATGAAAATGGCCATAATGGACAACGGAGGTGAACGATGACTGCCTTCCCTTCTTTTCCTACAGGTGCAGTAGAGTCTATCGCTAAAGTAATTGGAAACGCTGGATCAGGTACTGATATTGACCGTTACTTCCAAGAGAACGGCATTGATGATAACTCTGGTCAATCCACTAAGTGGCGGCGTCTCAATTCAGTATTCCTATTCAGTCAAAAAATGACGAAAAGCGCCAACCAAATTCTTGCTTTTATCAGATCCTTTCTTGCTCCGAGTCGCTTTGTTGGAAGACGAGAAGAGTTTGAAGATCATCGCAGCAAGCTGAATGAAATCTTGATTCAGCATGGTCTTGAATACGGCAAGGACGGCCAATTTCGGTACACGCCTCAAGCAAAAACGCTGGATGAAGCGGAAGCGAGAGTTCGAGGCGTTCGCGATAAGTTGGCTCCCCGAAATACTCATCCGGAAGTTTACAAATACTGCCGATCGGAGCTGATGCAAGAAAACTATTTCCATGCAGTTTTTGAAGCGTGCAAAGGGTTATTTCAAAGAATCCGGGATATATCCGGCATCGAATCAGACGGCGCTAAGTTGATCGATAGAGTTTTCTCTGTTGAAGAACCTCTCCTCGCATTCAACACGCTTCAAACTGAAACGGAGCAAGCGGAGCATAAGGGATTTGCTCAACTTCTGAAAGGCTGTGCTGCGGCGATTCGAAATCCGCTTGCGCACGGCCCTAAAATACACTGGCAGGGAGAAGTAGATGCTGCCGATTATCTTACCCTTATTTCTATGTTGCATAGAAAGCTGGATCAGTGTGTAAAAGTTGCCCAGACTGATGAAGGGCAGGCGCGGAAACGTCCGTAGACATCTCAGTATTACTTACAAACCTCGGGAGGGAGAAAATCTTCCTTTCTGGAAGAACTGAACGTGCGGAGACTCCGGCGTGCAAAAAGCCATTGCTGCATATAGAATAGGCTCATTCATTCCATAGAAAGGGAGGCGTGCGATGTGTACCGACTGATCGATCTCTTCTCGGGGGCCGGAGGTATGACGCTGGGCTTCGTCGACGGGCGCTTCTGCGGCGGATACGAATGCGTCCTCTCGCTCGACAGCGACGCCGCCGCCATGAGCACGCACGCCACCAACTTCGGGGGAGAGGGCGTCGTCGGAGATATCGAGGAGTTTCTCTCCTCCGGCGCGCACGTGCCGCAGGCCGATATCGTCATCGGCGGTCCACCGTGCCAAGGGTTCAGCCTTCTGAACAAGACGCGGACGGGAGACCCCAGACGCGCTCTGTGGGAACCCTTTCTCGAAATCGTCTTCCGCAGCGGCGCGGCGGTCTTCGTCATGGAGAATGTCGCGGAGCTGCTCCGCTCTCCCGAAATGCACCAGATCAACGAACGGGCCGAGGAGAACGGATTTCAGCTCCATGCATCCGTGCTGAACGCCGCCGACTACGGCGCGGCCCAGACACGCAAACGGACCGTCACCATAGGAGCCAAGTCCGACCTCTTCCCTTTCGGAATTTTCCTCCCCGAACCGACGCATACGGGTCGTTGGCGGACTGTCCGCGAGGCGATCGGTGATCTCCCCGACCCCGAGGGAACCGAGATACGCGAAGAAGAGCCGCCTCTCGACCTCCATTTCGGAAGGAACCCGACGAAGACAAGCAGAGAGCGATACGAGGCCGTGCCCCCTGGGGGAAACCGCTTCGATCTGCAGAAGAACGCCCCGGAGTTGCTCCCGGAATGCTGGCGCAAGAAGACCTCCGGCGGCACGGACCTCTTCGGACGTCTTTGGTGGGATCGTCCGTCCGTCACTATCCGAACGGAGTTCTTCAAGCCGGAGAAAGGGCGCTATCTTCACCCGGAGAAACACCGTCCCATCACCCACCGCGAGGCTGCGCGTCTTATGGGCTTTCCGGACGATTTTCTCTTCCGCGGCAGCAAAACCGAGATAGCCCGTCAGATAGGCAACGCGGTACCGCCGCCTCTGGCGGCGGCCCTAGCGAGGCAGGTCAAAGATGCCCTCGACAACATTGCGGAATCCAAGGAAAGGGCGCGAAAAATTTCATGAAAGACGGCTTTATAACGGAAGCCCGGAGGGAGTTCCACCTCCGGATTCTTTCGGGCATCGTCAGGACGAACGCCAAAGGAACTCCCAACTTTGCCGACAGTTCGAGCGTTCTCAGCTCTTCCATTGCCCGCGAGATGCTGTCTCTTTTCGGCGGCTCGGCCGGCGAAGGGCTTCTGACCGCACAGACGGCCGGGCTTGTTTTCGAGGATCTCTGTCTTTCGTTTCTTCGGGACTGCTTTGAAAAAATAGCCCATCTGCGCCCCGGCAAATGGATGTTCGCGCGCAACCTCTCCATAGCGCGATTCGAGCAGTACAAGCATCTTGTGGATGTGGAGAATCTCACGGCGCGGCATCCGGAGCTTGCTGCGGTCCTGGGTGGGAATTACATCATCAAGCCTGATATAGTCGTTTTCCGTAACCCAGAAGAGGACGATGCGATCAACGCGTCGGAGAGCGTGGTCGACGCACTTTCGGCGAACTGGACCGTTCTTCGGAAAGCGAACGGGGCGGACCCCATCCTTCACGCAAGCGTCTCGTGCAAGTGGACTCTGCGGAGCGACCGGAGCCAGAATTCAAGGACGGAGGCGTTGAACCTGATACGCAACAGGAAGGGGCATCTTCCGCATATCGTCGTCGTAACAGCCGAACCCATGCCGAGCAGGATAGCTTCCATCGCCCTCGGAACCGGCGACGTGGACTGTGTCTACCACTTCGCCTTGAAGGAGCTGGAACAGGCGATAGACACGATCGGCGCGGAGGATTCCGCCGAACTCATCGACAACATGATTCGCGGCAACCGCTTGAAGGACATAAGCGACCTCCCCTTGGATTTGGCGGTGTAGGAGGAGAAATCGATACCATCCAGTTTTTTCCCGTGCGGGGTCTCATTGTCTAAGGGCTGCCGGTTGATAAGAGTCTGTTCTTCCAGTCAAGCGGACAGGAATTTATTGCGAGTACGTTTCTTTTCGGGAGGGATGCGCTGTGAAACGCTACGTGTGTTTGACTGTTTTGTTCCTGTTGTTGCTCTTCTCCGCGCCGGCGGCGGCGGTTGATTTTACGGGGATATGGACCTTTTCCAAGGAGGACGGGACGGAGTACTCGTTCGACCTGATCCAGCGCGGCGCGGCGCTCGAAGGCACGTTTTCGACCTACGACCCGCTGCTGGACAAGTACGGAGAGGCGCATATCGACGGCTCCGCGGAGGGACGCCGCGTGTCGATCTCGGCCGGGGAAGAAAAGGGCGCGCTCGCGATGGAGGAGGGGGACGTCTCCGCGAAATGGACGCTCAAACGCGCCGGAAGCGAGGGGCTCTTGCCCCCGTCGGGCAGCGTGGTGCGGAAGGACTTCGGCGCGATGGGGTTCAGATTGCTCGCCGAGGAAAAGCTCTTCGTCCTCGACGACGCCGAGACGGAAAAGGACGCGCTCAAGCTCCTCGGCAAGCCGGAGAAGAAGTCGAAGGCCGAGCTGTGGGGCGCGGACGGGCTCATCCACCAGCAATGGTTCTACAAGACGAAGGGAATCGTCGTCGATTTCGTCAAGGAGGACAAGTCCGGCCTCGGCGAGGTGTATTCAGTCGCGATCTCCGCGCCGTCGGAGAAGAAGACGAGCCGGGGAATAGGAATAGGGAGCGCGCAGCAAGAGGTGCTCAAGGCATATGCGGCGGAAATCAACCGCGAGGAGAGCGCTCTCCCCGAGACGATCGTCGCCGGTTCCATCTATGGAGGAGTCGTCTTCACGATGAAGAACGGCAACGTCGTCTCGATTTTCATCGGCGCGGCTGCGGAGTAACGACGCTATGCCGCGCCGATGCGGGAAGTGTTTTTTCCGTCTCGGCGCGGCGTTCTTTCATTTTCATGGACTCTGTCGGAACGCTGTCGTTCGGGCGTCGAACGATGGTTTTTAAAAAGGTCGGGGGAGATTGGGCGAATCTTTCCCTTTCGACCTTCAAAGAGCGAAAACGCGCCTACATGGAGGCCGACAGCTTTTCCGCCGCCGCGACGAAGAGGTTGTCCGCGGGGAAGAAGGACTGCCACGGTTGGGACGAGTAGCTGAAATCCAGCACGTCCTCCGCGGTCCATTGCGAGCGCAACATGGTCGAAAGCACGTCCACCTTGTCGGTTACCGGCTCTCCTCCCACAATCTGACCGCCGAGAATTCTCCCCGTCTCTTTGGAAGCGACCAGTTTCAACGTGATTTCTTTGGCGTTGGGCATGATCGGGAACGCCGTGGTGAGCGACGCGACGCCCGATATCGTCGGGATACCGTTTTTCTCCGCGAACGCGGCCGTGATCCCGGAACCTCCCGCGTACAGATCGCCTATTTTCTTGGCGGCGCCGTTGTAGAACCCCCCGTAGGAGCGGTTCTCCCCGCACAGGTTCGCCGCCGACACTTTCGCCATAGGAACGGCGTTGGTCGCCAGTTTTCCCGGAATGGGGTTCCCCGTAAGCGCGCTGGAAAACTGCACGCAGTCGCCTACAGCGTAGACTCCCGGTAACGACGTCTCCATTTTGCCGTTGACGATAATGCCGTCTCTGCCGAGGGCCAGGGGACCGTTCTTGAACAAGTCGACGGAAGCTCTCATCCCGACTGCGAAAATCACGGCTCCCGGCGCGACGTCAGCGAAACATGCGTCGGGTTCCGAAAGAGAGAGCGTTTCCCCGCCGGAAAGAAGGACTTCTTCGGCTCCGCCGGAGCCGCGTATCTCCTCAACCGCCTTGCCCAGGTGGAGGAAGACTCCCTCCTTCGCTACTTCGTGATGCAGTTTCGACGTCATGTCCTCGTCCATCATCGCGCCGAGCACCCTGTTTTCCCGTTCGACAAGGTGCGTTTCCACGCCTTTTCGGGCCAGGGCGGAGGCGAGTTCGATCCCTATGGCCCCCGCGCCGACGACGACGGCCCTTTTCATACCGCTTGAAATATGGTCGATGCGGGAGCGAAGATCGCCTTCGCTCTTGAAAACACCCACATTCGGGAAATCGACGCCCTTCAGCGGAGGAACCAGCGGCTCGGCTCCGGTGGCGACGACAAGACGGTCCCATCCGATGCGCGTTTCGTCTTCAAGAAGGACGGACTTGTTCTCGAAGTCCGCTTCGACGGCCTTCCCCCGAATCAGTTCCGCCCCGCTTTCCGTGACGAGAGAATCCTTTTTGAACGTCTTCTCCAGCGGAAGAATCCCCTCGATGACATACGGCATCGCGCAGTAGATAAGAGAATGATCTTCCGGACGTATCACCGCCATGGAAAACTTCTTTCCAAGGCGCTTCGCCAAGGTTATACCCGCCGGGCCGCCGCCGAGAACCACCAGTTCGAAATGCCGCATTCACAATCTCCTCCTCGTTAAAATACCCAATGGGGGTATAATAACACGCTTCCGGAGTTTTGCAAACATGCGCATTTCGGGGAAAGATTTTTTCGCGTTCCTTGTGTTCATGACGAGATGCAGGCTTGGCGAGGCTCCGGTTCGAAGGAGAGGCGAAGGGAAGGAAATGAAAGGAAGTTGCCCCGCGATGGGCGAGGAGGATTTCTCCGCGCTCTGCGGAAAAAGCGAAAGCGGCTTTCGGCCGGCTACGCCTTCGGCTGGATCAAATCCCACAGGTTGCCGTACAGATCCTTGAAGACCGCCACCTTGCCGAAGGGCGCTTCCAGCGGCTCCCGGACGAATTCGACGCCCTTTCCTTTCAGCGCATCGTAGTCCCTGCGGAAGTCGTCGGTCTCCAGAAAGAGGAAGACCCTGCCTCCCGACTGATTCCCCACGAAGCGGGCCTGCTCGTCGTTCGCCGCCTTGGCGAGCAGCAACGCGCTTCCGTTGCCGCCGGGAGGCGCGACGGTCACCCAGCGTTTGTTCTGTTCCGGCATGAAGTCGTCGTGCAGCAGCTCGAAACCCAGCGTGCCGACGAAGAAGTCGATCGCCTCTTCGTACTCTCTCACAAGAAGAGCGACGTGCCCTATGCGTTGCGTCATTCCCGCCCCTCCTTTCAGTGTCCCCTGTGTTTCTCCTTCTTTTTCGCCTGTAGAAGCAGGCGTTTACGCTCTTTTATCTCTTCCCGAAGGAGCTTGGCCGTCTTCTTCCGCTCGGCGCCTCTCGCCTCGCGCTCCCGTTGCAGCGCGGCCTGCGCCTTCGTCGAAGGAGCTTGCGCCGCCGCAATCTCCCTCCGGATCTCTCTCTGCCTCCGCTTGGGATTCATGGGCGAAACCGGGAGCTTCGGCGCCTCGACGGATTCCGTCACAGCGTCCAAGGCTTCACCGATCGCGCGGTGCGCGAACGCAAGAATGTCCCGCTCCGTCGGTTCGCACCCGAAGACGGTCCGCACCGCTTTCAGCGCGCCGTCCTCGGTGCGCTCGGCGACGCCCGTCCAGAACTGCCCGTCGTGGTACACAGTCAACACAACCATTCCTATCCCTCCGCAAGATACTACTCCAAGGATAGGCAATGGACAGCCGCCGGCGGCTGGTTACTGGAACCTCGCGGGAGGTTCGCCCGGACTACCGACCGGACCGTGTTTTCTTGCCTTGATATACTCTCATATTTTGTTGCTGCCGGAGAAAAGAATACGCCTTCGGCCCGCGCCTGTCGAGAGATACGCCGTATGCACGTTGCCAGTGATATAATAAGTAAAAAGAAGCAGATATCGCGTCGGGGGCTCGCGCTTCACGGCGCGCATACAAGGAGGGACTCGCCGTGATTTTCGTCAACGAATTTTCGCTCCTCATCGTCGCGATCGTTTTCGGACTCTCTTTTTTTCTTCTTCCGAAGAGAGAGGACAGGATTGAGAAAGCCTCGACGGGGGCGTTTTTCATCGTTTTCACCGTCGGTATGTTCGCCATGATCTGGAACCTTGCAGACCTGACGGACCCCGGCTCGACGGGCAGGATGCTTTCTTTCGTCCTCTGCTCGAATGCGTACGCCGGATTGTTGAAGTCGGCGAGCTGGATCCTCGACGCCTTGAAGAAGGGTCGAGCGTGCGAAAATCAAAAGATTAAGGTATGATTCTTCTTGGACGGAATCATAAAATAGATCGAAAAAGTCCATAAGACGACGGCGCCAGGCGAAATATCCGTGGAGGCGAAGCGGCGCGGGAGCGCGTCGCGATCGAGGGGATCGCCCAGGTCTTCCTCATACTGCGAAGGAGGGAATGCGTTATGAAACTCGACGTACGGCACGGAGCGAATCCGTGCGACTTCAAGAACTACGACACCGAGAGACTGCGCAAGGACTTTCTGATCACGCATCTTTTCGTCCCCGGAGAGATTAGGATGACGTACAGCCATATCGACCGCATCATCGCCGGCGGCGCCTGTCCGACCATCCCGCTGTCGCTTGAGTGCGGCAAGGAGATCGGGACGGAGTTCTTCCTCCAGCGGCGCGAGATGGGGATCATCAACGTAGGGGCTCCCGGTTCGATCACCGTCGACGGAGAGCGCTTCGCCCTCAAGAAGTTGGACGGGCTCTACCTCGGAGCGGGCGGCAAGAACATCGTCTTCGAGAGCGACAAACACGACGAGCATGCGCACTTCTACTTCAGCAGCGCTCCCGCGCATACTTCGTACCCGAACTGCTACATCGACATGGAAAAGGCGAAAAAAGTCAAAATGGGCGAGCCGGAAAAGGCCAACGTCCGCACCATCAACCAGTACATCCACCCGGAGGTGTGCACCACCTGCCAGCTCATGATGGGGCTCACGCAGCTCGAAAGCGGCAGCGTTTGGAACACCATACCGTGCCACACCCACGAGCGGCGCATGGAGGTGTACTTCTACTTCGATATTCCCCGGGACGGCGTCACGTTCCATATCTTCGGCCAGCCCGAGGAGACCCGCCATATCGTGGTCCGCAACGAGGAGGCCGTCATCAATCCGAGCTGGTCGATCCACAGCGCGGCGGGCACGTCGAACTACAGCTTCATCTGGAGCATGGTGGGAGAAAATCAGGTATTCACCGACATGGACCACGTTCCGATGTCGGTCATGAAGTAGGAGGGGAAACGGCGACTCCATCCGGTGAAAATACCCTATATAGGCATATACGAAAAAACGCCTATGGCGCATTTGTCGAAAGAAGGTATAATATCGAAGGCTTTTTCTTCCGGAGCGCCATGTTCGGAAAAAGGCTGACTTTACCGAGGAAGGAGGAGTCGTCATGGATTGGGGAAGAGTGCCTGCGGATACCGTAGTGATCGAGAGCAAGGAGATCACGCTGCGCGACGTGGTGCAGGCGGCAGCCGACGGCGTCGACACGCCCGAGGGACTGATGGAAGTCCTTGGCCTTGAAGCGGGCGAAGAGGGAACCGAACACCTGCAGCCCATTCTGGACGTCTTTCTTCCGGCCATCGAACGCCTCCGGAGCGGCAGCTGCGGCGGCGGGTGAGCCGGTTGTTCCGGCAGCTGTTAGCTGTCGATCGAAGACGATGAAAGAGTGCCGAGGCATCCCATTGCGGGGGCTTCGGCACTCTTTTTGCATTCATCGGAAAATCCACCGCAAAGACGTCTCTTCTTCCGATAAGCGGCGCAAGCATGTTCGTCCTCCGGGCGTCCGGATACCGGGCGAACGCCTTGTTTCCTCAATGAGAGAAGCGTGTTCAGACCTTCAGTTCCCGGGCGGTCAAGGAGCCGTCTTCAACGCAGAACAGCACGCTCTTTTCCCTCCAGCGCGGATCGTTCCCCAACGAGGAGCATATCTTGTCCCCCAAACGTACCTGCGCGGCTTCGAAGCTCCCCGCGGAGACGCAGTGTTCGCCGCCGTCGACCCCGGCGTGCACTACTCCTTTCAGACGTCCTCTGACGAAGACGTTCCCCGAGGCGTAGATCTCGGCGCCCTCGTTCACATGCCCCAGAATCACAACGTCCCCGTCGTATTCGACTCTCTGACCGCATCGCAGCGATTGCGTCAGCACTAAGGAGCCCTGGGCGTGGAGGCCTTCTTTTTCTTGTCCCGCGCCGGGTTCTCCCGTAGCGAAACCTGCGGCGCGGAGAAGCGCTCTGGAATCCATATCGTACGACAGCCAGGCGAGTACGCTGATGCCGTTCGGCCAGACGAACTCGGACAGCATGCGGAGCATAAAATCCTTGGAGAGGCTGCGCCCCTGAAAATCGAAGACCGCGTCCAGCCCGCCCGACAGATGCGCGGTTTCCAGAGGAAAACGACGTATCTGGTCGAAAAGCTCTTCTTCGGAAGCAGTCTCCGGAAACGTCATGCGGACGCCGTACCCCGTTCCTTTGAGCAGAATCGCGGACTTTCCGTCGTATTCCACGATCTCCTTCGTCCCTTGCAGCGGTTCAACAGCCCGACTCATATACGACTCCCCCTTCGACGCGGCCGGTTCTCGTCTCTCTCGAAAAAAGCATGCAATCACAAATTCGATGATTCTTTCAGAGCGTGGTCTCTGATTCTCAAGTAGTATATCATCGGGACTTTCCGTTTGTGAAGAAGGGAATGCGCTTATCTTCGCGGGTTTTCTCGATCGGCCTTCGGTGTGGCGTTGGTAAATTTTCTAAAAGAACGCCGCTTCTACGAGTGCGGACGATCGTAAGGAAGAAAAGAGATCGAGCTTTACAACCCGACGCCTCGTGATATATTATGCCGGTATCCGTAGAACGTGAGCATTCTTTGCGAAGTGTTCGCCTTGCGCCTGTACGTTTCGCCCGGAGCGTTTTTCGAGAAGCGGTTCCATCGCTGAAGGGATCGCGTTTCTTCCGCTCTTCGCGGGATGAAACCTACGGATGATTGTGAACAAGAATACCGCCTGTTTCCGGAGAGATGCCGCCGAAAGCAGGTTACCAGTGCGGGAGGGGCTTTGATACATGAGAGAGTTTGTCGTTGCCGCGTGCCAGTTTTCGATCGTGCCGATGGATGTGGAGGCGAATATCCGCAAAGCTTTGATGTTTCTCGAGCGGGCCGTCGAGGAGCATGGAGCGGAACTGGTCGTTTTTCCGGAGGCCATCACTACCGGCTTTACTCCTCTGCGCCTCTCGACCCAGGAGGCGACCATCGCCAACCTGTGGGAGGCCGTGGACGCCGCGCCCGGGCGGATCACCGAGCCCGTTCAGGCCGCGGCTGCCCGTCTGGGGGTCCATGTAGCGTGGAGCAGCTATACCAGAGGACCGGAGAAGGACATCATCTTCAACTCGCTCATGATCATCGACGATAGGGGCGATATCGTCGGAGACGTCTACCATAAGACGCACCCCTTCCCGCTGGAGAGAAAGGAAGGCGGCGGATGGGCGACGGCGGGCTCCCGTCCCGCGGTGGTGGAGACGCGGCTCGCCCGTATCGGCCTGACGATATGTTACGACGGGGACTTCCCCGAGCTTGCCACGGTGGAAACTCTGATGGGGGCGGAGATCATCCTGAGGCCGTCGAGCCTGCTCCGCTCGTACAATATCTGGCAATTCGTCAATCATGCCCGCGCCTACGACAACCACGTCTACTACGTTGCGGTGAACAATGTCGGACTTGACGCCGAGGGGAACAATTTCTTCGGCAGCTCCATGATCGTCGACCCTACCGGATGGATGCTGGTGCAGGCCAGCGGGAACAACGAAATCATCTCCTACAGGCTCGATCCCGATCCTATGCGCTACGCCGCCAGAGGGACGCGCATTCCGATGCTTTTCGATCATATCGAAGACCGTAACGTCGACGTATACCGCGACTGGATTCTGAAGGAGGGCAAGTGCGCTTTCGAACCATCCCGGCGCATTCCCTACAAGCGACGCTGAGTCCATGTCCGGGAGGTCTTAGAAGTAGCTCTCCCAGGATTTTTGTTTTTTGTACACGTCCACGAAATAGCTCAGCGAGAAAGCCATGCGATGCAGACGGCTGGAGAGGCTCACGCCGACGAGAGTCTCTATCTCCCGAAGATAGTTTCGCAACGTGTTGTAATGCAGATGAAGTTCCTTGGCGCACTGCTTTCCGTTGAAATCGCAACGGATCAGCGCTCCCGCGACCTCTTCGAGAGAAACCGCCCGCCGTTTGGAATCGCCCTCGGCGAGCGGCCTCCAGAAACGGTCCCACACCCCTTCCGCCTCCGGAATGCTCACGATTCTGTTCAAAAACGAGTGGAACGCGAGTTCTCCGTACCGATACACTCCGGGGCGGGGGCGGAATTTGCGCATCCACGTGAGGGCTCTTTTCGATTCATCGTAGGATTTCGTCGTATCCAGCAGATTGTTGAACGGGCTTCCCAGGGCGAACCACAGATCCTTCTCGGAGGCGATGCGTCTGAAGGCGTCTCTCTCGGCTTCCAGTCTCGCCGACGATTCGATGCATACCCAGCAGTCCGCGAGAGGGTAGCTGAAAATAAAAGGAGGTTTCCACGAAGGCAGCGCGGAGCGGCTTATTGTACACACCTGGAAGACTATAGCGGGCAGCTGGAGCGCCAGCCCCAGGTTTTTCGCGCGTTCGAGCGCGATATCCTCGCTCGAGAAAGTGCCGAGACAGAGATTTTCCAGAAAACGCTCTTTCTTCGCGTTCATCTGACGGGAAAAGAGCGTCGATTCGAGCATGGCCACTCTCAGGAGATTAACCGCCCTCAAGATGAGGCGTTCCTCGCGGATCGCCGGGTAGTGCTCGCCCTCGTCCAGAAGGACGAAGACGTCGATGTCCGCTTCCTGCCGGAGGCGGTAGGCCGCGAGCCAGACGGTTTCGTTTCCTCGGGAGCGTTCTTCAAGGGATATCCCGATGGATCCCCTTCGCGGGAAATCCACCTCTCGCAGCGGCGGAGACTGAAGCAGGTCGTCCGCGGTTTTCGAAGCGAACGGAAGGCTTTCCGGGCGAAAATGTTGGTTGATCTCCAGCGCCGGCGCCACGACGAAAATATCCTTCCCGAACTCCTTGGACATGGCCGAGAAAAGGCGGCGGACGTCCCAGTTATCGTCCCACGGAAAAATTTCGATATCGGTGGTATACCCGGTTTTGCGCATCTTCTCGCTCCAGAGGCGCGACTGAACTACTTCGATAATATCCGGCCATGAATACCTGAGCGGAATCTGGAAGAGAGGAAGGCGGGACGCTTCCGCCTCTTGGATCAAGCTCTCCGGAAACGAGGAGAGGAATCGATCGAGCTTGATTCCCACGGCGGCGATGCCTTTCGCATCGACCTTTCGGACGAATTCGGTCAGCATTTCGGGGTTCTCGCGAAAGATGTACGCGCTTCCTATCAAAAATTCTCCTCCGCGTATCCATCGGTCCATGTCGGGCGCGTCCATAACGGAGATCATCGTGATTCTTCGGGCAAGCCCATCGCTTCCGGCGATGAGTCGAAAATCGGGAAAAACGTTCTCTTTCAGCAAATCGCCGACCAGCACGCACATCACCCGCTTCGAAATTTCTTTTTCCAGTTGGTGTCTTGTGGTTATTATATTACATTGTTGGAGCGTCGCTTCGATCATGGGAAACTCCCCTTCCGAGCAGGAGAATGCGGTATTTCGTCGTCTCCGGGGAAAAGGATGCTTCCTGAATCGAAGAGGTTGCGCTTTTTATGAGACCCCCTATAATAAGAATGGGTAACTTTTGATAATCTTACTCAAATCCACGGAAGGGGAGAGAGCATGTTGCGTTCGCAGCGGGTGGAAGCAATCGAACAATACGTTTACGAACGGAAGAAAGTAAGCCTCGATCAGCTATGCGAAGCTTTCAATGTTTCTAAAAACACCATTCGCAGAGATATAGAAGAAATCGTCGCCCGCGGGAACATCAGAAAGGTGTACGGAGGCGTTTCGGTACAGGGAAACAAGGAGCTGCTTCCGTTCAACGAAAGAAACATCACCAACCTCGAAGCCAAACGGCGCGTCGCCGCCAAGGCCGCGTCGTATGTCGAAGACGGCGATATCGTTTTCATCGATTCGGGCACGACGACTCGTCATATGATTGAATTCATAAAAGATAAAGCCAATATCACCGTTCTAACCAACAATCTGGATTGCATCGTCTCGGCGGTTCCCTACCACCACATCAAGGTTATCTCGCTGTCGGGCATCTTGAGTCGAACGACGCTGTCTTTTTCCGGTCACGGCGCGGCGAAGCTCCTGGAAAGCTACAACATAGGCAAATCGTTTCTGGCGTCCACGGGAATCTCCATCGAAAGCGGGGTCACCAATTCCGACCCGGAGGAGTACGAAATAAAAAGAGTCGCCATAAAACGCAGCAAGCAGACCTTTCTGCTGGTCGACAACAACAAGATCGGCGTTATCGCTCTTCTGACGTACTGCGATCTGAAGCAGATAGACTATCTGGTGACCGACGCTCCTCCGCCGAAAGCGTACTACGACTACATGCACTCCTATCATCGCCAAATTTTAATAGCAGATTCATGGTGAATATGCTATTAATTCGCTCAAAGGCCCTTGCTTTATTGGCAACTTTACCATAAAATCTTACCAACACATTCTCATAATCTTCTCGAAGAAGGGGAGTTCTTTTCTTTCATCGCGCTTCGCCGAAGCGGAGAGATGAAGTCTCGTTTTTTCTCGGTGCGAGGGACTTCGGAAGATGCCGTTGTGTTCAAATGTTTTTACATCGCCGGAAAGGTGCAGGGTGAACATATTGATTTGCAGAATGAAGGAGCTTCTTGACGACGCTCGAAAAGACAACAGGGCCGTAGGCGCTTTCAGCGTGGCGAATATGGAGATGATCATGGGCGTCGTGAAAGCGGCGGAAACGTTGAATACGCCGGTCGTCATTCAGGTGGCCGAAGCGAGGTTGAGGCATTCGCCGCTGGCGTATATCGGTCCGATGATGGTCGGTGCGGCGAAACAGGCCGCGGTCGACGTCTGCGTCCATCTGGACCACGGGATGACGATGACGACGCTGAAAGAAGCGAAGGAACTCGGTTTTACGTCGATCATGTTCGACGGCTCGGCTTTTTCTCTGGAGGAAAATGTTGCAAAAACGAAAGAGGTGGTCGCTTTCGCCAGGATGCACGACCTGACCGCCGAGGCGGAACTCGGGGTGGTCGGAGGCAAGGAGGGGGGAAGCGTCGAACACAGGGCGAAATTTACCGAACCTGCGGAGGCGGAGTTTTTTGTGAACGAGACGGGGATCGACGCTCTGGCGGTGGCGATAGGGAACGCGCATGGGCATTATTCGGGGGAACCGCAGCTCGATTTCGAGGTTCTGCGAGATATCTCGCAAAGAGTCGGGACTCCGCTGGTTCTTCACGGCGGGTCGGGAATATCTCCGGCAGAATTTCGGAAGTGCATCGATCTGGGGATCCGGAAGATCAACATCGGCACGGCCAACTTCGACGCTTTTGTGGACGCCGCCGAAAAATATCTTGAACTCGTTCCTCGCCCGGATTATTTCAGTCTGAACGAACGGCTGGTACACGCCGTGTACGAAGAGACAAAGAAATGCATCGAAATATTCAACAACAAGGAGGCGTCGTTGTGAAGCGCGTCGTATTCGACTCTCAAAGGCCTCTCGACTTCATTATGCTGGGCAGGATCGCGATCGACTTCAATCCCGTCGATTATTTCAAGCCGCTCGACAAAAGCGAGACGTTCAGAAAGTATCTCGGGGGATCGCCCGCGAATATCGCCGTAGGCATGGCGAGGCTCGGGAAGAAGGCAGGCTTTTTCGCGCGGGTTTCCGACGATCAGTTCGGAAAGTACGTGGTGGACTTTTTCGAGAACGAAGGCATCGATACGTCCAGAATCCGGAAGTGCACGAACGGAGAGAAACTGGGGCTCACGTTCACGGAAATACTGAGCGAAACGCAGAGCAGCATTCTGATGTACAGGGAGGGCGTCGCCGATTTGCAGCTTTCCCCGGAGGATATCGACGAAGACTACGTAAAAAGCTCGAAGGCTTTGCTCATATCCGGGACCGCCCTCTCCGCAAGCCCTTCGAGAGAAGCGGCGTTCAAAGCGATCTCCTTCGCCGAAAAGCACGGTACGGTCGTCGTCTTCGACATCGATTATAGGCCGTATACCTGGAAGAACAGGGACGAGATAAGCGTCTACTACTCCATGGCCGCCTCCCGGGCGGATATCGTCCTCGGTTCCAGGGACGAGTACGATTTGACCGAACGTTTGATTTCTCAAAGCAAAGACGATAAAGAGACTGCGAAATACTGGTGTGAAAGGGGGGCGGAAATCGTACTCGTCAAGCACGGAAAGAGCGGGTCCACCGCGTATACCGCCGACGGCGGGAGCTACTCGGTCAAACCCTTCCCGGTGAAAGCGCTCAAGGGATTCGGCGGCGGAGACGGCTATGCGGCGGCGTTTCTGTACGGCCTGCTTGAGGGCATGGAGCTTATCGACTGTCTGGAAATGGGGAGCGCGGAAGCCGCGATGCTGGTGGCGAGTCATGCGTGCAGCGCCGACATGCCCGATTTGGCGGCGCTCGAGGAGTTTATCGCGAGAAGCAAAAAGGAATACGGTGAAATGGTGGTCAGAGGGTAGTTCGAACACACGATAAGAGGAGGATGTCCGATATGAAACGAAACACCGCTTTTCTGAAAGTTGTAACCGTCTTCGCGCTTTTCTTTTCCTTCGTCGTCCGCAGTGAAGCCGCCGGCGTTCCGGTGGACGCGATAGAGCCGCTTTCTCTGACGCTCTCTCACCACACCTCGGAGAACGATTCGAACCACGTCTACGCCTTGGCTTTCGCCGATGCCGTCAAGGAACTCTCCGGCGGAAAGATGACGGTCGAAGTGTATGCGAGCGGCCAGCTCTTCGGACAGTCGGACGCCCTCGCGGCGCTCTCGCAGGGGACTCTCGACATCGCTCTCTCCGACACGGCGCTGTTCGCGAACTACAACCCCGCGGGGGCCATTTTCGATATGCCCTATCTGATCGAAAGCAGAGATCAGGCCGTCAGGATGGTGAAGAACAAGGAGATCATCGACATGGTCAGAGCCATCATGACGACGAGTTCCCATCTGCACGTCCTGAGCATCCAGCCGCTGTACTTCAGAAGTTCCCTGGTCAAGAAGATGGATATCAAGGGTATCGAAGGGTTCAAGGGGCTGATCATGCGCACTCCGGAAGCTCCTCACACGATCGCCGCGTTCAGAGCCTTCGGCGCCAATCCCACCGTCATTCCCTCCGGAGAGGCCTATACCTCTGTACAGACGGGAGTGGCGGACGGCCTGGAAGGGCATCCGGAATACGTCTATCTGCAGAAGTTCTATGAAGTGGCCAAAAACTACGTTCAGACGAAGCATGTGTTCACGTTCACGGCCTACTCCATGAACCAGAGCGCGTACGAAAAGCTGTCCGAAGCGCAGAAGAGCGTCATCGACCATGCCGCCGAAAAAGCGCAGGACGTCTTCCTTAAGTACACGGAGGGACTTTTCGACAGGTCTCTGGAAAACTTGAAAAAAGAAGGCGTCAGCATTACCGAAGTCGATCTTGCGCCGTTCAGAGCCGCCACTGCGGAGTATTTGAACACCTTCATCAAAAACAACAACCTTCAGGACCTCTACGACAAGATACAGCAGCTCAGATAAGCCGCCTCTCGCGACGACGGGGCGGTTCGCGCCGCCCCGCTTCCGAGAGAAGGTCCGCAGCTCTTCGAGGCCCTTTCGAAAAAACTCTCCATGACGACTCCGGGGCGAACGGCCGCGTCGACGTCGTGGGTCTCGTTTCGAAGGGGCTTCCGCATATCCGGTCTCTCCGCGGCGCCGGGAGAGCGTTCAAGCGAAAGAAGAATGGGCGACATCGTCTTCATATCGTTTCGCCATTAATCGGACGGGGCTGCGGGAGCATGCCCCGGAGAGGAGGAAGCGCTTGCTTAACAGAGTGTTGGGTACTATGCGCACCGTCACGAACATTATCGTCGTGCTTCTTTTCGGCGTAGTGGTCGCCGTCGTCTTCGCCCAGGTCGTCGCGAGGTACGCGCTGGGGTCGTCGATACGATGGGCGGACGAACTCGCGAGGTTCGCGTTCGTCTGGCTCGTGTATCTCGGCGGTACCATTACCATCCGCGAAGGGAAAAACGTCTGTTTCGATCTTCTGCTCGAACATTGCAGAGGGAGCAGGCGAGCGTGGACGGTGATGTTTTCGCTGGTCAACCTTGCTTCGGCGACTTTTTTGGTGTTGATGACCTATCTCGGCGTTCTGGTGTGCAGAACGCAGCTCGTGGAGACCTCTCCCATCATGCGATGGCCCATGGCGTTCGTGACGCTGGCGATTCCCGTCGGAGGCGCGCTGATGTTCTTCGAGCAGATAAGCTATTACATACGGCACATCGGTACGGTCGATTCCGAACCGGAAGGAGAGGTGTAGCGGCGTGCTCTTGATCGCATTCGTTCTGTTCTTCGTTTTTCTGATCATCGGAGTTCCCATCGCCTTCTCCCTCGGACTCGGGTCGGTGCTCGCCGTCTTCACGAGCGAGAAAGTGTCGGCGATGATCATCGCCCAGCGGCTTTTCTCCTCCATCAATTCGTTCAGCCTGATGGCGATTCCTTTCTTCATGCTCTCCGGGGAGCTGATGGAGGCGGGAGGCATTTCCCGCAGGCTGGTCAACATCGCCAAGGCGTTCGTCGGGCACCTCACCGGCGGGATCGGCATGGTGGATATAGGCACAAGCGTTCTCTTCGCCGGGGTCTCCGGCTCCGCGGCGGCGGATACGGCCGCCGTGGGGGCGATGCTGATTCCTTCGATGCAGAGGAACGGGTACCCCAAGGGGTTGGCGGCGGTAATACAGGCTTGCGCGGGATCGTTGGGGCCGATCATCCCGCCCAGCCTCACCATGATCATCTACTGTTCGCTCACCGGGCTCTCGATAGGCGAGCTGTTTATGGCGGGTTTCACCCCCGGCATCGTCATCGCTCTGGGCATCGCCTTCGTCACCTATCTCTACGCGAAAAAATACAACATCAAGGGCGAGCGAAAAGCGACCAGCGGAGAGAAGATCCTGGCGTTGAAAGAGGGGGCGCTGGCGATCATCATGCCTGTGATCATCATCGGCGGCATCGTCTCGGGCGTATTCACCCCGACCGAATCCGGCGCCATCGCCGTCGTGTACGCGTTGGTCGTGGGGTTGTTCATCTACAAAGAGTTCACCGTGCGCGATATCCCGAAGATCTTTCTCAAAGCCGCCGCGATGACGGGGATGGCGCTGCTCATCGTCGCGGGCGCTTCTATTTTCAGTTGGCTGGTGGCGTTCGAGCGGCTTCCGAGGACGATCGTGAGCATCCTCGTCGGGCTCACGGCGAACAAGCACCTCATCATGATCCTGTTGGTGCTCTTCCTGCTGTTCGTCGGCATGTTCATCGAGACTCTCTCGGCGACGATCATCGTGGCCCCCATCCTGATGCCCGTCGCGGCGCAGTACGGCATCGATCCCATCCAGTTCGCCCTCGTCATGGTCATTACGCTGGTGTACGCGGGGGTTACGCCTCCGGTGGGAGGGGTGCTCTTCATTACCATGGGAATAGCGAAGGCGAAGATGAGAGAGGTGCTCGGATATCTGCCGGCGTACCTCGGAATAATCGTGCTGATAATCGTTCTGCTTATATTCGTTCCGCAGATATCGCTTTGGCTCCCTCGGCTGGTGTTTTGATATCCCGTAATCGACGTACGGCAAGGGTGTTCCCCCCGCCGGAGGGTAGAGAGGATTGAAAGGTCCGTATCGCGCGTTCAATGCTATGGAGGATGCTATGAAATTGCCCTTGAAAGTTGATTTATCGGGAAAGGTCGCCGTCGTTACAGGCGCCGGCGGGGTCATCTGCGGGTACATGTCCGAGCTTATGGCGGCCGCGGGAGCGAAAGTCGCTCTTCTGGACGTGGACGAGGAGGGGGCCGAAGCGGTGGCGGCGCGAATCCGGAGCGACGGAGGAAATGCCGTCGCAGTACGATGCGACGTGCTGAATCCGGCTTCTTTGAAAGCGGCGCACGAGATCGTCCTGAATACGTTCGGAAAGTGCGGCGTGCTGATCAACGGCGCCGGAGGAAACCATCCGAGGGCGACGACGACGAACGAAATCTTTTCGAAAGAGCAGCTCGGCAAGGAGAAGACGTTCTTCGACATCGAAAAAGAGGGGCTCGATTTCGTCTTCGGGCTGAATTTCATCGGGACGTTTCTGGCGACGCAGGAGTTCGCGGCGGATATGATCGACGGGGACGGCGGCGGTATCGTCAACATAGCCTCGGTGAACAGCTTCCTGCCGCTCACGAAGATTCCGGCGTATTCCGCGGCCAAGGAGGCGGTCGCCAACTTGACGAAGTGGCTTGCAACCTACTTTTCCGGCGTCGGCATCCGAGTGAACGCGATCGCTCCCGGCTTTTTGTCGACCCGGCAGACACGATCCCTCTTCTACCAGGCCGACGGGACGACTCCCACGCCGCGCCTTCGCAAGATCGTCGAAGGGACGCCGATGAAGCGCCTCGGAGAGCCTTCGGAGCTTGGGGGTATCCTGCTCTTCCTCCTTTCGGAGGAGGCCTCGTCGTTCGTCACCGGAGCGGTCATTCCGGTCGACGGCGGATTCACCGCCTACAGCGGAGTTTAAGAACAACGGCAAGGAGGAATCGATGTGAAAGCGATTCGGATAGACGCTCCGTTTATGATCGGGGCGGTCGAGATCGACGCCCCGATCGCAGCGGCGGGACGGGCGGTCGTCGAAGTCAAAGCCATGGGCGTGTGCGGTTCGGATGTGCACGCGTACGCGGGAAAAAGCCCGAACGTTTCGTACCCCGTAATCATAGGCCACGAAACGGCGGGAGTCGTCGTCGACGTCGAGGCGGGGAACGAGTTCGGCGTCCAAAAGGGAGACAGGGTCGTTCTGGATCCCTACCTCTACTGCGGCGTCTGCTATCCATGCTCTCAAGGAAAGACGAACTGCTGCGAATCGCTGAAATGCCTCGGCGTCCAGACCGACGGAAGCATGAGCGAATACGTCGCTCACCCCGTCGCGCAGCTTGTGAAGGCGCCTCGAGGGATGTCGTGGGAGAGTCTCGCGGTCGTGGAGCCGCTCGTCATAGCGCTTCACGCCCTTCACAGGTGCGGTGCGAAAAGCGGAGAGCACATCGCTGTGATCGGCGCGGGGGCGATAGGAATGCTCGTTGGAATGGCCGCGCTCGCCTACGAAGCGATTCCGATACTGATCGACATCGTGGACGAACGTCTTGAAACGGCCAGGAAGTTCGGAATCCGACACGTCGTGAATCCGTCGAGCGCCGACGCCGTGCGCGAAGTGCGCGCCATCACCGGAGGAAGAATGGCGGAATGCGTCGTGGAGGCTTCGGGTTCGCCCGCCGGCGTCCGGAGCGCGCTGCACTGCGCGGCCTATACCGGTCGAATCGCTCTGACCGGGTGGCCGAATAAAGAGATCGAGCTGCCGACCGCGCTGATCACGAGAAAAGAGCTGTGCGTCTACGGCTCTCGTACCGGCGTTCGGTCCGAGTTCGTCGAGTCCATGGACCTGATCGCGAGCGGCGACGTGCCTGCGGAAAACATAATCTCGCGGGTCGTCGACTTCGAAGGACTGCCCGACGCCGTCAGGAGTCTCCATGAAGCTCCGGGCGACTGCCTGAAAGCGATCGCGCTGAAGCGGTAGCGCGGCGGGGCCGTCGAGCGCGGCCGTCGAGGCCCGTTCTCCGGAGAGCGCCTCCGTCGAGACCGATACGACCGTATCGGTCTCGACGTTTTCGATAGTCTCCGATAGAAGAACCCGAAATCACATCGTGCGCCGAAAACCTCTGGTACTTGCTCACATTGTTCGCAATCTTTCTTCTCGATATACTTGCCGCAGTGTAAAAACACATTCCAAGGAGGCCCCATGAACTATCGCGTCACTCTCAAGGGACATCTCTTTCTCTACGAGTCCGAAAAAAAGCGTCATACCGTCCTCGAAAGCCGGGTTGCGTTGACCCCGGCCGAGTTGCTGCACGCGCTCGGTATTCCGGCGTCGGAAGTCTACATGGCGGCTGCGGGGGGGAAGCAGGCGCCCTTGGATCTCCCGCTTTCGGACGAACAGGAAGTGGAGATATTCCCCGTGATAGCGGGAGGGTGATCGCCGTATCGAAAAGGAGGAGATCGAGACCGTCGTAGGCGTACGGGTGCGTGAGTCCGGATTCAGAACGAAGAGTGTTTCCGATCAAAGGAGGGTGACTGTCACATGGATTTCCTGCAGATTGCGATTCTTCCCATCGCCTTGCTTCTTTTCGCCGTTTTCGCGTTCCAGAAGTGGAGCGCGCTGATCCTCGGTCCGCTGCTCTCGCTTCTCGTCGCCGCCGTCGCCGGGCTGCCTCTCCTGGAGACGATGCTCGGCCCCTATATGCAGACGGCGGCCGAGTACATCAAGAACTTCTTCCTCGTTTTCTTCGTCGGTTCGGTCTTCGGCTCCATCATGGAGGAGACCGGCGCCGCCCGCTCTCTGGCGCACTGCATGACCAGCATCACCAAGGGAAAGTACGTCGCGCCGCTCATCATGACCGTCACGGGTATTCTCACCTACGGCGGCATCAGCGGATTCGTCATCTTCTTCGCGATGTACCCGGTCGCGCTGCACATGTTCAAGGAGGCGAACCTCTCCCGCAGACTCATTCCGGCCGCGATTTCCGCCGGCTGCTGGACGTGGTCCATGAGCGGACCGGGAACTCCGGCCATCCAAAACGTCATCGCGATGCGCTTCCTCGGAACGACCTCCATGGCCGATCCGATCGGAGGAGGCATCACCACCATTCTGCAGTTCGTTCTCATCTTCGCCTATCTTGAATGGCAGGGGCGCAACTATCAGTCGCGCGGCTTCGCCTTCGTCGAGGACGAGCACGTGCAGAAGTACACGTCGTCTCTCCGGGAAGGGAAGAAGCTCCCCAATCCGTTCATCTCCTTCATCCCCTCGCTCCTGATTCTTGTTCTCTTCAACGTCTTTTCAGTAAAGGTCGAAGCGGCGGTCGTCGCCGGAATTCTGGCCGCCATAGTCCTCCTGTCTCCCTACGGAGGGGGATATAAGGAGTGGATATCCATACTGAACAACGGCGCGGCGAACTCGGCTCCGGCCATCCTCAACACCGCCATCGTGGTGGGATTCGCCGGAGTGGTACGCCAGACCGCCGGCTTCTCGCAGCTCATCGACGGGTTGAAAGGGCTCAACATGCCGCCGTTGGTCTTCGTGGCCGTCACGGTCGCCGTGGCCGCCGGAGCGGCGGGTTCCGCGTCGGGAGGTATGAGCGTCGCCTTCGCCGCGCTTAAGGACACCTATCTCGCCCTGGGCGTGCCGCTGCCCTGGGTGCACCGTATTTCGGTCATCGCGGCGGGCACGCTGGACACTCTTCCGCATCAGGGCGCGCAGATCACGCTGCTGAACATTTGCCATCAGACGCACAGGGAGGCCTACTGGCCGATCTTCGTCACGCAGCTCGCGATACCTATCGTCGCTCTTGTCGTCCTTATTGGATACCACGCGATCGTTCTGTAGAAGTTGCATAATGCGATATGTATAAAGGAAAGAACAGAGATTCCATTCTCAAGGAGGTCGAAAGAACATGATGCGCGCCGTCGAATTTCGTATGCCACAGGTACTACTTCAGGGTCCAGGCTCCCTCGCTCTTATGGGGAAGGAAGTGAAGCGACTCGGGAAGAAAAAGCCGCTCCTCGTCACGGACGAGATCATGGAAAAGGCCGGGTACGCCGACCAGGTGAAGGCCATTCTCGTCGAGGCGGGGTGCGAAGTCGCCGTCTACAACGGAGTGGGCGGAGAACCCGGCGACAAGCACGTGGAGGCCGGGCTGGCCGAGTACAAGAAGAACGACTGCGATTTCCTCGTGGCTCTGGGAGGCGGAAGCCCCATCGACACGGCCAAGGCGATCGGCATTCTCGAGACCAACGGAGGCAAGATCACCGACTATATGGGAGCGGACAAGGTCGCGAAGCCCATTCCTCCGCTCGTGTGCATCGCCACGACGTCCGGTACCGGATCGGAAGTCACGAAGTTCACCATCATCGCGGACACCGCGAAAGACGTGAAGATGCTCATCGCATCTCCCTTCATCATCCCGACGGTGGCCGTGGCCGATCCCGCGCTTACGCTCTCCGTTCCTCCTTCCGTCACCGCCGCCACCGGACTCGACGCTTTCTGTCACGCGATCGAGGCCTTCGTGACGAAGAAAGAGCAACCGATGTGCGACGTGCTGGCCCTCAACGCCGTCCGTCTCGTCTCCGAAAACCTGCGGAAGGCGTGGTGCAACGGGGACGATCTGGAGGCGCGCGCGAACATGATGCTCGCCTCCACCCAGGCCGGAATGGCCTTCAACAACGCCTCCGTGACGCTGATTCACGGAATGTCTCGTCCGATCGGCGCGGTCTTCCACGTTCCCCACGGAATATCGAACGCGGTTCTTCTGCCCGTCTGGGCCGAGTACACCTATATCGCCAAGCCGGAAAAGTTCGCCCGTGTGGCGGAAGCCATGGGCGAACTCGTCGCCGGTCTTCCCGTCCTGGAAGCCGCCCATAAGGCGGTGGACGCGATCGTGAAGCTGTGCCGCGACGTCGAGATCCCCCCGATCCGCGAACTCATCAAGGACAAGGAGGAGTTCGAGAAGCGTCTGGAGAAGATGGCGCACGACGCCGTGGCGAGCGGAAGCCCCGGAAACAACCCTCGCTTCGTCACCGAGGCCCGCATCGTCGAGCTGTACAAGAAGGCGTATTAGGAGAACCGGAGGGGAAGACGTCCCTGTTGTCCATCTATCTCTCCCCGATAAGGAGGAAGAACGCATGAGCAAGGAAGTATCGACCGTACTTTTAGAAATAGATCTCGCCGCGGGAACGATCGGCGAAAAGTCGCTCCCGGAGAAGTGGTGGCGCGAGCATCTCGGCGCTTCGGGGGTGGCGGCGCGCCTTCTCTACGAAGAGAACGTCTACCAAGTCGATCCGCTGGGGGAGGAAAATCCGTTGGTCTTCATGAACGGGCTCTTCACCGGCACGCCGATTCCGTGCGCCTGCAAGATGTCCGTCTGCGCGAAGTCCCCCCTCACCGGTATATGGGGCGAGGCCACGGTCGGAGGCTTCTTCGGAGCCGAACTGAGAAAGACGGGGTACCAGGGGATCGTTCTCCGGGGCAAGTCGCGGAAGCCCGTCTATATTCTCGTCGAGGACAAAAATGTCAGTATTCTCGACGCTTCGTCTCTTATGGGGGCGGACACCTATGCTACGTCGGACGCTCTGAAGGAGAAGCACGGCGCGAAGCACGAAGTGGCGGCGATCGGTCCGGCCGGAGAGAAATCGGTACTGATCTCCGGAATCATGTTCGGCGGCGAGGAGACCCGCGCGGCCGGAAGGACGGGCATGGGCGCGGTTATGGGATCGAAGAACGTGAAGGCCGTCGTAATCAAGGGATCGGGAACCGTGGAGATCTTCGACCGGCCGGGGCTCGTCAAATCGATCAAAGAATCCGTCCCCGCCATCCAGGCGAACACGAAGGGGCTCTCCGACTTCGGAACCGCGGGAGGCGTCATGGCCGTCGAAGCCAACGGCGACCTCTCCATCAAGAACTGGTCCCTCGGGTCGTGGGAGGAAGGCGCGGCGAAGACCAACGGACAGCGGATCGCGGAGAGCTGTTTTATCTCGCATTACGGATGTTTCGCCTGCCCGATACGGTGCGGCAAGAACGTCAGGGTGGAAAAAGGGCCTCACGCGGGCGGTTCGGCGCACGGTCCCGAGTACGAGACCTGCGACGGATTCGGCGGAAACCTGCTGAACGACGATCTCTCGGTGATCGTCGCCGCCAACGATCTTTGCAACCGCCTCGGCTTGGACACGATCTCGACCTCCGGCGTCATCGGCTGGGCGATGGAGTGTTGGCAGGAGGGACTTATCGGTCCCGAACGGACGGGCGGGGTCGATCTCTCCTGGGGGAACGGAGAAGCCATTCTGAAGATGACGGAACAGATCGGGAGAAACGAAGGATTCGGGGCCTTCCTCGGACAGGGCGTTAAACGGGCCGCGGAGCAACTCGGCGGGCTGGCCTTGGAATTCGCCGTCCACACTAAGGGTTTGGAGTACGCCTATCACGATCCGCGCGCCTTCACGTCGATGGCGGTGAATTACTCCACGGCGAACCGGGGCGCATGCCATCTGGAAGGTTTGAGCTACTTCGCGGAGCAGGGAGCCTTCCCGCTTTCGCTCCTCGGTTTCGACAAGGAATTCACTCGACACGGATGGGAGAACAAGGCGGAGATCGCCGTGCTGATGCAGAACCTTATGGAGATGCTGAACGACCTCGGGCTCTGCAAGTTCCTGATTCGCGGAAAGGACGCCACCTGTCCCGAAACGTTCGCGAACTGGGCCGCCCTCCTCACCGGGTGGGAGTTCACCGGCGAGGATCTGATGAAGGCCGGCGAGCGCAACTTCAATCTCAAGCGCCTCTTCAGCGGAAAGCTCGGGATCAGCCGTAAGGACGACGTGCTTCCGCCGAGATTGGGCGTTCACGACAAGGGAAGCGGAGCCGCCAACGGAAGCGTCCCCGCGCTCGGAAAGATGCTCGTCGAGTACTATCGACTCCGAGGATGGAGCGCGGAAGGCGTGCCGACGAAGGACAAGCTGGCGGAACTCGGGCTCGCCTGACCCGTTTTCGGAACACGAAACACAAGAGGGAGATATCCGTTATCCGGGTATCTCCCTCTTGTCGGGTACTTCATTACCTCTCGGGGAGCGACAAGAAGTCGACGCAGAAAAATGCGGGTCGCCGAAAGGTTGTGTTTCGGAAATACACTCTACTTCGTTTTCTCCGAAAGCGCCGGAAGATTCGAGGGAGCGTTCTCCCGCTCTCCCTGCCCCCGGCAGATCTCCACCACGCGGAGCAGCGATGCCGAAAGACGTTCGCTGAGCGCGACCGTCTCTTTCAGAACCTCCCGCGCCTTGCCGCTCTCGCCGCGCCGCATCGCGTCGTGGACCGCGTGTCCTAGCCCGTGCAGCTTGTCGTGCATCGAGAGGATGCCGCTCCACAGCTCTTCGGGAGTCCCCTCGGGGCGCTCGATGAAGGAGAGGAAGATGCCGAAGCGGCAGCGCTTCGGATTCGTCTCCAGGTCCCATCGCCCCCCGTCCACGAACTTCTTCAGGTTGGCCACCCATCCTCGATGCGCCTTGATCGCGTCTTCGGCGACGTCGGCGAAGTCGTCGGCCTTCATCGCCTTGAGGACGGAGAGGCGTTCGATCAGGGCCGCGGCATCGACGGAGCCTTCCTTGGACGTCTCGTTCAGCCCTTCGGCGGTGGAGGCGAGAGAGGATATCCGCTCCTCTATGGCCTCGAAGATCGAACTCATCTTCCCCGTCTCGCGGGTGACGGTCTCGGCGGAGGCCGCCAGCTCCTCGGACGACGCGCCCAGCTCTTCGGCGCTCGCCGCGACGCGCTCCGACGAGTCGGCGATCCCCGTGATCCCTTCGAGCACAGCGGCTATCTCCGAGAGAACGGCGCGGACGTTCTCGTTGGCCTCGCTCATCCGTACGGCCATCGCCTCGACGCCTCCCGAGGTGCTGCGCACTCCGGAGACAAGCTCCTGGAGGTTTTTCGAAATCGTCGCGGCGGCCGTTTTGCTCTCTTCGGCCAGTTTACGTACCTCGTCGGCGACCACCGCGAATCCACGTCCGGCATCTCCGGCCCGCGCCGCTTCGATCGAAGCGTTGAGGGCGAGAAGGTTCGTCTGCTCGGCGATTCCCGTAATCGTGTGCACCACGTTTTGAATCACGTCGACCTTGCCGGAGAGGATGCGTGCCTCTTCGGAGAGCGTTTTCGTTTCCTCGACGACCGAAGCGAAGGTGCGCTCCATCTCGCGAAGACGGTTGTTCCCCGCGTCGGCCCTGCCGCCCGCGGAGGCGACGGCGTCGTTCAGCTCCGCGGCCAGGCGGGCCAGTCCCTGGGCGGTGGCCGAAATCTCCTCCGAGGAGGCGTACTGCGTCTCCGTGGCGTGCGAAACGTTCTGCCCCGAAGCGATTCCCTCCTTCACTCCGCCGGACATGACGGAGAACGCCTCGACGAATTCGCCGAGCTGTCGCTCAAGGCGGTAAAAGCTGAAGGTAAACTTGTGCAGTCCCTGCATGATGCGCAGAAAATGGCCGCGCATAGCCTGAACGAAGGCGTTGAGGGCCTTCGCCACGGAACTCAGTTTCGATCCGTGCGGCACGTCGACGCTCCGCCGCAGGTCCACCGTATCGTTCCTGGAAAGCCGCCCGATCCACTCGGAAACAGTGGCTGCGGGGCCCGAGCAGCCGAAGACGCTCTTCAGAAACATCAGGGCGAAGAGCAGGAGGAAGCCCGCCACGTACCACGACGCGCTCTCCTGGGAAGTTTCGGACAGAAAATAACCTCCGGCGAGCAGCAGTATCGCAAGAAAGAGGACAATATCAACCGCATTCTCCCTGAACACGCTTCGTATCTTCATATGTGAACACACCTCCAACGATTATCTTCAGGAAACGATACCACACCTCTCCCCGAAAAAGAAGCGAGCGATCCCGAATCCCTCTATAAAACCGGCGACCGCCCCGACCTCCTATTCGGTTTACTTCACCCGCATCGAGTTCAATATCACCGAGATCGAGCTGAACGCCATCGCGCCCTCCGCGATGACGGGGTGGAGCAGCGCGCCCATCGCGAGCGGGATGGCGATCACGTTGTAGGCGAAGGCCCAGAAGAGGTTCTGCCGGATCACCGTGAAGGTCTTGCGCGAGATGGCCACCGCGTCGGCGAGGCGCGAGATGCCGCCCTTGACGATGACGATGTCCGCGCTGTCGATGGCGAGGTCCGTCCCGGAGCCGATCGCCACGCCGATGTCGGCCCCCTTGAGCGCGGCGGCGTCGTTCATGCCGTCGCCCGTCATCAGCACCTTGCCGCCTCGCGCCTGGAGGTTCCGCACAAGGTCGAGCTTGCCGTCCGGGCGGACGCCCGCGCGCACCTCGGCGATGCCCACGCGGGCGGCCACGGCCAGGGCCGTCTTCTCGTTGTCGCCGGTCGCCATCACGCAGGAGATACCCATCTCCGAGAGGCGGCGTATTCCTTCGATCGCGTCCTCGCGCAGAGGGTCCTCCACAGCGACGAAGCCCGTTACGGAGTCGTCGTGCCGGACCTCGACCACCGTCCGTCCGAGCGCGAGATGGGCGTCGTACTTCGACGCATCCTCGGGACGCCCGACGAACCAGGTCGTGCCCGCGACCTTTCCGCGCACGCCCTCGCCGGTGATTTCCTCGAGGTCGGTCACCGGGAGGCGTTCGTCGGACGCGGCGGCGATGGCCTTGGCGAGCGGGTGGTTCGAGAAGGCTTCAAGCGACGCCACGGCCGCCAGCGCCTCGGGAGAAAGGTTCGTTTCCACGACCGTCGGTTTTCCCTCGGTGATGGTGCCGGTCTTGTCCAGCACCGCGACGGTGACGTCGCGCGCCGTCTGGATGGCCTCGGCGTTGCGGATGATGAGCCCCTTCTTCGACGCCGCGCCCGTCCCGGTGATCAGGGCCATCGGCGTCGCCAGCCCGAGCGCGCAGGGGCACGCGATGACGATGGTGGTGATGAAGGCGAAGATGGAGAGCGAGAGCGGATCGCGGAGCGAGGTCGCCCACGGACGGAAACGCGCCGCGCCGTCGAGGAAGGGCGAAAGGCGTCCGGCCTGGAAGTACCAGAAGACGCCGCTGACAAGTGCGAGCGTCGCCACGCCCGGCACGAAGTAGTTGGTCACGCGGTCGGCGAAGGCCTGAATCGGCACCTTCGCCCCCTGGGCCTCCTGGATCAGCGAGACCATCTGCGCGAGGAAGCTGTCCTCGCCCACGCGGGTGGCGCGGATGCGCACGGCCCCGGTGAGGTTCAACGAACCTCCGGTGACGCCGTCGCCCGCGTTCTTGGTCACGGGGAGCGATTCTCCGGTGATCATGGATTCGTCCACCGACGTGGTCCCGTCGAGCAGCTCGCCGTCGCTCGGAAGGCGCTCGCCGGGCTTCACCAGCAGCGTCATCCCCTCCTTGACGGCCTCGATGGGGATCATGATCTCATGCCCCTCGCCGTCGAGTACGCGGGCTTCTCTGGCCTGGATGGAGAGCAGCGCGCGGATCTCCTTCGACGCCTTGTCCCTCAGGCGCGACTCGATGTATCGCCCGGTGATGTGGAGCGCCATGATCATCGCGCCCACCGCGCCGAACGACACCACCGGAAAGCCGGCGAAGGCGAAGGCCGCCGTCGCCCACGCCGCCACCGAACCGGAGACCACCAGCACATCCATGTTCGCGTGGAAGTGCGAAAGGGCGATCCACGCCCCCTTGATGGAGTCGCGCCCCGCCCAGAAAATGGCGAGCGCGCCGCCGAAGAACTCCAGCGGATGGTAGAGCGGCACATGCTGCCCGACCATGTGGAAGACCATCAGCGTCATCAGCGGGGCCGTCACCAGCCAAGAGAGCGCGAGGTTCTTCTTCGTCTTCAGGTAGCGGGTCTTCTCCAGGTCCTCGGCGCGCTCCTCCGAGACCGAGTATCCCGCCTTTTCGACCGCCTGAACCAGCTCTTCTTTCGGAATCTCCCGGTCGGAGACCACGAAGGCGGTTTCGGTGGCAAGGTTCACCGCCGCGAAACGTACGCCCTCCACCTTGCCGAGCGAACGCTCGACCATCCGCGAACACGTCGCGCACGTCATCCCCGTGACGACGATGCTCGTCTTGAACTGCCGCTGTTCTTTATCGTTCATGGATTCTTCCTCCGAATACCGAAATGTGCCCTAAACCGGGCGTCGGCGGACGGGACGTTGGAGAAGCAAAAACTCCCGTCCGCTCCACGCGGTTTTTTTCGATGCGCTACGCTTCAAGCGTCGCGTCGTACCCCGCGTCCTCGATGACCGCCTGTACAGAGGCCGCGTCCTGCGCCTCCGCGGTCACCTTCTTCAACTCGACCGAGACGTCGAACTCCTGTACCCCCGCAGCCTCCAGGGCTTTGGTTATGCGCATCTTGCAGTGGTTGCAGGAGATATCGGGAACCGAAAAAACAAACTTCGCCATTGGAACACCCTCCTCGTGATCGTATGTTCGACATCATAAACTCTATCGCTTTTGTAGTATATACCACTGCGGGTATTTTTGCCAGAGGGTTGAAAAGAAATTCAATAAAATGGCTGATTCGGGCGAGCGGTGCAAATATCTTTTGAACGAGCATGCGAGGGCGTTAGAGGGGAGAGCGGAAAACCTCCCCTCTTTCGGCTTTCGCTTCTTCGTATTTTTTTTGGAAGACTCGGCAAGTTTTTTAATTTCCCGCTTGACTCTGACATGATGTGAAGGTTTATTATGTGCCCGTGGGAAAAAAACGATCCTGATCGCTGCGTGGGGCGCGCTGTCGCTTTTTGCGCCCATAGTTGTTTCTATGCTGAAGATCATAAGGAAATACATTCATATCATTAGGAGGCGTCGACGATGGAAAAGAAACCCGTACGGAACGATGGAAAGATTCATGAGGAAGACTCGAAGAAAAAGAAGAAGCCCGACGAAATGGACGAGGGCGAACTGAACGGCGTCGCGGGCGGCGAGGGAATGGATACGGGGACTGTACTCAAGCCGAAATGACGTGGACGGACGGAGGGCTCTCCGTTCGCCGGAGTACCGAAGGCGTATCGAAAGGGTGATCGACGGTGAAACGAAGAAACCTCTTTTTCATAAAATGTTTTTATCTCTGCTCTTCTTGAGCTTCGGAAGCGCCGAGGCCAAGATGTGGACCGCGACGAAGGGAGCCGACGACGGGAGCGTCGATGACGTGGAGGAACGTGGTGGCGGACAACGGCCCGTACGACCACAACCGCGAGGTCGGCGTCGTGACCTTCCGGGTGTGCTCCGTCCGCGCGGAGGCGCTCCAGCGGCAAGGGGGCGGCGGAGGCGGGTGCGCGACTGCGGGAGGCGCGAACGTATGGGCCGCGCTGCTGCTCTTCGTGCCCTTCGTTGCCGTCGAACGAGGAAACCTCGGGCAGCGGCCAAGGAGATAAATCCGCATCGTTCACGTCGTATACGACGATTGCCGAAACCCCCGCTCCGGATTCCGGAACGGGGGTTTCGGCCTTTCCGCAATGACTATTGAATGAACGTGTCGTCGCCCCCGACGCCGAATACCGCTCTATATCCGGCGCCCTCGATGAGTTCGCGGATCGTCTCCGCGTCCCCTCCCTCCACCGCGACGGTCTTCGAGTCCGGAGAAATATCGAACTCCTTCAGCGCTGCGGCTTCCAGAGCGTTGGCGATACTGTTTCTGCAGTGTTCGCAGGACATGTCCGGGACGGAAAAAACAAACCTCGTCATAGCGCAGCCACCTCCTCATAAATTTACTTTGAATTGCATTTATTATACTACAAACGTGTCGATATGTAAAACACGAGATTCTTCAATAACGCGATTTGTCTCGTCGGCGGGTGAAATACGCTTCCGGCGCCGAAGTCTCGGACGATCGATTTGCGCTTGCATAATGAGCGGCGGCGGTCGATAATTGAAAAAGAAGCCTTTGCCGCCGGCGCATGTGCGGTAGGAGAGGGCTTTCGTTTATGAGAAATTCTCGCGGGGAGATGCGCCTATGCCTCTACGGAAAAAATTCTTTCTGTCGGCGATGGTTACGCTGACTCTGGTGCTGCTTCTCTCCGGCGTCACGTCGAACCACACGACCATGAAGGCGTTCCGGAACGTCGAACGCCAGTTCTTTCGTCAGGATATGGCGCGCGTTCAAAACCGTCTGGACGCGGAGCTTCAGATACTGCGGCATTACGCCGCCGACTGGGGCGCATGGGACAGCATGTACTTCTTTATGGAAGCGCCGAATCCTCTTCGTTTCGACGAGATCATCGACGGAGCAAGTCTCCGCGCCCTCGACATCGACCTCGTCGTTCTTTTCGACGAGACGCCGCGTCCCGTCGTCGCCTTCGCGGTCGGTCCGCACGGGGATGCCGAGCCTCTTTCCAAGCCCATGCTGGACGCGCTGGAGCGGCAGGCGGCTCTTCTTGCGGAGAGGGCGAGGGAGGGGGCGTTCGACTATGTACTCGCGATGGAGCAGGGAGTGTTCCTCGTCGGCGTCAGCCCCGTCCTTACGACGAACAGAACCGGCCCTCCGCGCGGTCTGATGCTCCTCGGGGCATTTATGGTCAACCGGCTTCCTGCGATGCGGACCGCCCTGGGTACCGACTTCGATGTGTTGCCGCTCCCCTCCGCCGATCTCCCGGAGCGATCTTCGGGGGACGTGGCGCTCGTTCCCGGCGAAAGCGGCGAGGCGCTCGTCTGGCAGCGCAGAGGGAACGCCGCGGTGCGCATCGCCGCCCCGAGAACCATCTACGACAAGGGGCGAGACGCCGTCGCGGCGTCGTATTTCTGGGTCGTTCTCGGCGGCGTCGGCATTCTCGCCGTGGTCACGCTGCTGCTGGAGCATTTCGTCCTCGCCAGGATCAAGCGCCTCCGCACGATATCCGACGCCATCGCCGCCGAAGGGCTGATCAGGGTGCGCGTCCCGCTTGAGGGCAACGACGAGATCACCTCTCTCTCCCGTTCGTTCAACTCGCTGCTGCACACGCTGGAAAACCTGGTGATAGACATTCCCGACGCGCTCTTCCTCGTGGACGCGCAAGGCGCGATCGTGCTCACCAACGGAGCGGCGCAGGCCGCCTTGGGGCACGACGGCGACACGGATCTGCGCGGAAGAGATATCTCCACTTTTCTGGGGGAAGAACGGAGCGAACCGTACGGAAATCCTGACGCCCTCGGGGGGGTGCGCGAGGGGGAACAGGCCGTCTTCGAGGCGACGCTTCTCCGCATGGACGGCTCGCTCGTCCCGGTGGAGGTGCACCGGCGGAACATCGAGTTCGAGGACCGCGCCCTCTCTCTGCTTCTGGCGCGCGACCTCACCGAACGAAAGCAGTTCGAGGAACGTCTGGCGAAAAAGGCGTACTTCGACGACATGACCGGCCTGCCCAACCGCAACTCCTTCATCGGGGCGCTGAACCGGGCGCTCCATGCGCGGGAAGCGCTTTCCGTCGCTGTGCTCAACATGGACCACTTCAAGCTGATCAACGCCCAGGTCGGCAATCTGAACGGCGACCGCGTCCTCATGACCGTCGCGGAGAGGATCTCCAAGCTTCTGGAGCCGCCCGCGCAGGCGTACAGGACGGGCGGCGACGAATTCGCCGCGCTCATGCCGTCCGGCGAAACGCAGGAAGAGATCCCCATGCTGGTCGAACGGATCGGAAAAAGCGTGGCCGCTCCGTGCGTCTTGGGAAGCGAGTCCGTCTTCCCCAGCGCGAGCATCGGCGTGGTGACCGACATCTCGAACAGCGGTTCATCCGCGGAGGTCATCGACGCGGCGCTGCACGCCATAGCGCAGGCACGAAAGAACGGCCTCGGCAGGGTCGCCTACTACCTGCCCCCGGATTCCGCGCCGGACGCGGGAGGGAAGGGCAATATCCTGACGCTGCAGGCGGAGATGAACAGCGCGCTGGAGAAGGACGAGTTCATCCCTTTCTTTCAACCCGTTCATTCGATCGATTCGGGGAAGCTCAAGGGATTCGAAACGCTGGCTCGCTGGCGTCACCCGCAGAAGGGAATTCTCCCTCCGGCCGCCTTCATCCCGCAGGCCGAGCATACGGGGTCGATCACCGCCCTCGACGCCCGCATGATGGAGCGCGCCCTCGAAGCGCTCGCCGCGACGCGCGCTCTGGCCCCCTCGTCCCGCCTCTTCTTCACGTCGAACGCGTCCTCTCTCTTTCTGAGGAATCCCGCCGTGGTGGAAAGCGTGAAGTACTTGCTTCAACGCGCCGCCGTCGACCCGACGCTTCTCACGCTCGAAGTGACCGAGAGCGCGCTGATAGAGAATCTGGACGAGGTGCACCGAAAGCTCGATCTGCTGAAGGCGTGCGGCGTCAGGATCGCGCTCGACGACTTCGGAACGGGGTACTCCTCCCTCCAGTATATCCACAGTCTTCCGTTCGACAGCATCAAGATCGACAGGTCGTTCGTCAGCAGAATCTTCAATTGCACGAAGACGGAACGGATGATCCGGACGATCATCGCAATGGGGGAGGATCTCGGATTCACCATCGTGGCGGAGGGCGTGGAGACGGCGGAGCAGCTGTCGTGGCTGAAAAGCGCGGGGTGCTCCATGGCGCAGGGGTACTACTTCTCGCAGCCCGTCCCATGGAGCGAAGCGGAAACGATGATACGAGGGGGTGCGGCGGAATGAAGCGATGTCTGTTCCATGCGATGCGGTGTGTTCTGGCGGCGGTGGCGGCGGTCGTGTTTTTCGTACCGGAGGGGAGCGGAGCCGACGGGCGTCTTGTCGTTTTCGCGCTCAACGACGTGCACAGCCAGCTTCTTCCGGTGACCACGAAGGTGAAAACGACCACGGTGCTCTTCGGAGGGCTTGCGCATGCGGTCGGCGTGATCGCGGAACAGCGCGCCGCCGAGAAGGACCCCGTGCTCGTGCTTCAGGCCGGGGACGCGGTCGCCGGACTCATGTGGAGGCTCTTCTCCGGCGAGCCGGAGTTCGCCGCGCTGGAGCGTGCGGGCGTGCAGGCGGGGACCCTCGGCAATCACGAGTTCGATTACGGCGCGGAGCACCTGAAAAAAGCGCTCGCTCGCACGTCGATGCGCATGGTGTCGTCGAACCTTGCGTTCGACGACGACTTCCTGAAGCGGAGGGTGGGGGCGCGTGCGATGCTGCGGGCGGGAGATCTTAAGGTCGGCGTTTTCGGACTGGCCTCTCCGAACCTTTTCGCGCTGGCGGGAGCCGGCGATTCCGTAAAGGTGGACGCCGGCCTGCGTGAAGTCTCGGAAAAAACGATCGAAGAGCTTCGGCGCGAGGGCGCGGACGTCGTCATTCTGCTGAGCCGTCTCTCCGACGAAGAGAACGAGGCTCTGGCGCGGACGGTGGAGGGAATCCACGCCGTGCTGGGAGGTTCCTCGCACGTCGAGCTGCACGAGACGCATCTCGTCGAGGGGCCGAACGGCTGGAAGACGGCGATCGGACGGGCCGGCGCGTACTGCGCTTTCGTCGGAAGACTTCGCCTCTCGGTGAAGAACGGACGGCTGCGGGAGGGCGAGACGGAGTGGAGCCTGCTCCGCGTGACACCGAGGACGGAGCCGGACGACGGAGTGATGGCGATCGCTCTGGAATACGAACGCAGACTGAACGAGGCGATGCTGTTCACCATCGGGAGCTTCTCCGACAGCGCCGACGCGCGCGCGCAGACGGTGCGGACCAGGGAATCCGCCCTCGGAAACCTGATCGCCGACGCGCTCCGCCTGCGCATGAAGACGGACATCGGCATCGTCAACGGAGGGGGAATCCGGGGAGACAAAATCTTCCCCGCGGGGAGCGTCTCCCGGAAAACGTTGGCCGAGATCCTCCCCTTCGACAACGAGATCCACATCGTCACCCTCACGGGCGAACAGCTGCGGAAGGTCTTCGAAATATCCGCGTCGTCGCTCGTCGGAAAGGACGACAGATATGAATCCGCTCTTCGGACCTACGCGGGCGGTTTTCTCCAGATCTCGGGCGCGCGCGTCGCGTATTCGCTTTCCGGGAAGCCGACGCTGATCGACGCGGACGGCAGGGTGAGCGAGTGGGGGAACAGGGTGAAGAGCCTGCACGTGGAGCGGGGCGGGGCGTGGTCGCCGGTGGAGGACGACGCCGTGTACACCGTCGCCGCGAACTCGTGGACGGCGACCGGGGGCGACAGGTATTCCGTCCTTCGCGACGCCCCGCAACTGAATACCGATTTCAAAGACCTCGACGTATTCGCCGATTACATCGCGGAACAGCCCGGGGGGCGCGTCCGCCTGCTCACGGACGGCAGAATCGTTGTGGAGAAAGAGTAGGAAGAGGTCTCCGAACGCCCCTTTCGCTGCCGGGCGTACCCGATCTCTTGCCGAAAGGGAACGTCCGCGGCGACTTTTTCAGGGGGACGCTTTTTCGGCGTTCCCCTTCTTTTTTATGCGACACCCCCGCCAAAGAAGAGCCGCATCTGTCAAATCCATCGTTCTTTTGCTATTATTGTCAAGAATTTCGCCTTCTTCGCCGAGGGCGAACAGCTTGCCGCCCCGAAAAGGAGGGAATATCCCGGGTTATGCGCATTATGCCTATTCCGCGCCATCCACGCCCCCGGAGGCGCTGCGCGACGTCGGGATTCGCATGGTTCCTCGGAGGGGCGCTTCCAGGTAATCGTCGTCGATGAAACAATCGACAAGCGTTCTCGTAGTAGAGCACGATCCGATGCTCCTTCTTCTCGAAAGCGAATGCATCGCGCGCATGGAAGGCTTCGCGGTTCGAGGGAACGTTTCCACGCTGCCCGCGTTGAAAAAACACCTTCTTTCGCCGAGATGCGGTTACGACATCGTGCTCCTGAATCCGTTCCTTCCGTTCGACGCTCTTTCCCAGGCGCTCGACGCGCTCCGCTCGAGAGGAGGAGCGGTCATCGTCGTTTCCCGCTGTTCGCGCTCCGCGTTCATCGCAACCGCCTATCTGTACGGCGCATTCGACTACATTCTCGCGCCCTTCGATCCTTACAGGCTTCAAGCGTCTCTGCTGGAATGCAGGCGCTATATCCGCCGCCTCGCGTCGCTTCCCGCCTCGGCGACCCAACGGCAGATAGACGCGCTTCTGGAACGACGCAAGGCGGTCGCGGCCCCCGCTTCCTTCGGAAGTCCGCCGAAAACGCCCGACCATCATCGATTGGTGGAAACGATGCGAATTCTTTCCGAGGCGGAAACTCCGCTCTCCCTCGCCGAAGTGGTTCGGAAGTCTTCGATGTCCCGAAGCAGCGTCTGGAGGTGTCTTCGTCATCTGGAGGCGAACGGCTTCATAGGAAGCAGACAGGAGTACAAAGGCGTCGGGCGCCCTTCGATTCACTTCTTCCCGCTGGAGCTTTCGAAGACGTTCCCGCGCGTTTTTCTTGAAACCAATGAACAAAAGTAGAAATCAATAGACGAAAGTCTTTCCCTCCGCCCCTCTCTCCATATTTAATAGGAAGGCGTCTTGCGGGAGGAAGCGCAAAACGTCTTCTCCGGAGAAACCAGCGCGCGTCAGGAGCCGTATGAAGAAGAAAATATCCGTTCTCGTAGTGGAGCGGGATCCGATGCTGCTACTTCTTGAAAGCGATTTCGTCGAACGAATCGGGAGCTTTCGGGTATGCGGAAGGGCGACCTCCCTGCATGAACTCGAACAGTTTTTTCGCTTTTCTTCGAAGACGCCGGAGCTTGTGCTTTTGGAGCCGTTTTTGCCGTATAACTCCCTCTCGAAGGCGATGCGCCTTCTCCGTTCGACGGAACGGCGCGCGGAAGTGATCGTGGTTTCGCTCTGCTCGGAGAGTTCCGTCGTCGCCGAGGCCTTTTCCATGGGAATTTTCGACTACATCGTCAAACCGTTCGAGATCGAAAGATTCAGACGGTCGATGCTCGGCTTCGAACGCTACTTCTCCGGACTTTCCGCCCTTCCCGACGATATGTCTCAGGAGCGGATCGACCGCCTCTTCCGGCGGCGCGCCATGACGGAAGAGCCTCTCTTTCGGGATCCGCCGAAAAATCTGAACCGCGAGACGGCCATGCGGGTTCTGGATGTTCTGTACCGGACTTCGGAACCGCTCTCCGCCGTGGAGGTCGCCGACGATTCAAAACTCTCCAGAAGCACCGCGCGACGGTATCTGATCTACCTCGCGGAAGAAGGACTGATCGGGTGCGAAGAAGAACAGGGCGTCACCGGTCGACCGCGTATCCGTTATTTCCCGCTGCTGAGGAGCCGCCTCTCGGATTCATGAACACGGGAAGGAGGACGCGCGGACGGTTTCCCGTACGAGCGACCTCCGAACGACCTCCGTTGTCCCGGTTCTCGTGAAATAAAAGAGCGAAAGCAAAAATAAATAGGTGAAAGTATTGCGTATTCAAATGCGAACTGGTCTAATGTACCCTACGCATCCGGATGAATGAAAACGTATTACGTCATATTTTTAAATTTACAGAAGGCGGGAAGGGAAACGTCCGTACATTCTCTTCGGGGATGGAATTCGCTTCATGGATGTCCGGCGCGCGAGAGCGGCGCGCCGTGGGCGAAGATCGGAAAGATTCTTCGCCCATATGTTCCTCGTGTTCGTATGAGGCGATCCTTCGGAGCGCTTCGGCGTCAAGAGGAAAAAAATTACTTTTGCGGGGAGGAAACAACGAATGCATGTTCTGCGCAGTATGAAAACCAGAGGGAAAATTTTACTTCTCATAGCCGTCATGACCGTCTTGTTGACGGCGGTAGGGTATACGGGCTATTACTTCAACGCGCGGAGCGATCGCAATCTCGAAGATCTGTACGACGAAGTCCTTCTCCCCACCACATGGCTTTTCGACAGCCTCGTCCATATCAGAAGCATACAGGCCAACACCTATGCTTTCATGCTGACCGAGGACGAGGAGGAGAACGACGCTCTCGCGGCCGACATAGCTCGGCGGCGGGAAGCGATAGACCACTATCTGGAAAGCTTCTCCAAGAGCGAACTCTCCGACTATGAAAAGGAGCTTTTCGCTCGTTTGAAACGAGCCGTCGAGCGATTCAGGGAGACCTCCCGCGCCACTGAACGCCTTGCCGCGTCGAATAAAACGCAAGAAGCGTACGAGCAGTTCCGCTCGGAAGTCGCGCGACATCTCGACGAATACCAGACCTTGCTCCGGACTTTGGTGGAACACAAACGAAAAATCGCCGAGGAGACGCAAAAGGCGAACGCCGCCGCAGCGGCGACGGCGTTCCTTCTGATCGTCGGCATCTCCGCCGGCGCGGTCTTCTTCGCGTTGTTGCTCGGACTCTTCATCGCCTCGCGGATCGCGAATCCGCTGAACCGCCTTCGAGCCGGAGTCGAGCGCTTCGCCGAAGGCGATCTGACCGTGGAGTTCCGCTCGGACGGAAAAGACGAGATCGCGATGATGGGAGGAAGCCTCTCCATGATGGGCGAAAAGCTGCGCGACTCCATGCGCGCCATGTCCGAGGCCGCAGAACGCCTCGGACATAATGCCGAGGAGTTTTCCTCTCTCGCGGAGGAGTCGAACGCGGGAGTGGAGGAATCCCGCGCCGGCGTGGACAACGTGTCTTCGCAGATGGAGAGCCTCGCCGCGGCAAGCCAGGAGATCAACGCGTCGGTCGAGGAGGTCGCGGGCGGAGCGCAGTCGTCGGCGCGGAAGAGCACGGAGATGGCGGGCGAAGTGGAACGGGCGAGGAGCGCCGGAGAAGAGGGAATGAGCGCCGTCGGGAAGGTTGTGGCAAGCATCGAGAGCGTCGCCGAGGATTCGGAGAAGGCGGCTGCGGAGGTGCGCGATCTCGGCGAACGAGCCAGAGAGATACAGAGTTTCGTCGTCCAGATAGGCGGCATCGCGGACCAGACGAACCTGCTGGCGCTGAACGCCGCCATCGAGGCGGCGCGCGCCGGGGAGGCGGGGAGAGGGTTCGCGGTCGTCGCGGAGGAGGTCCGCAAACTGGCCGAGGAGAGCAACGAAGCCGCGAAGAAGATCGCCGATCTCGCCGGAGGGATCACGAAAGATCTGGACAAGGTCGTATCCTCCTCCGAGGGCAACGCCCGGGACTCTCGCCGGTCCAGCGAGCTGGCGCGCGAGACGAAGGGGACGATAGGGCAAATGATGGAGGCGCTGGCGCGCATCTCGACGGCGACGCAGGATCTGGCGGCCGTCTCCGAGGAGCAGGCCGCGTCGAGCGAGGAGATTGCGAGCGCCGTCCAAAACATAGTATCCCGCGTGAGCGTAGCCGCTTCTTCGTCCGAAATGGTCCGCGGCCAGATGACCGAGGTGGGAACGTCCGCCGAGCGCGTCGCGCAGGGGTCGGAGGATCTCGCGACTCTTTCCGAAGAGCTGACGAAGCTGGTGCGCCGCTTCAAGTTCGACATGGGAGACGACGCTCGCGGCGGCTTGATCCCCTTGGAGGCGAAAACGCATAAAAAATAACCGCTTCCCGCAGGAAGAATTTTCCGCAACACGTCGAAACGGCGCGACGGGAGCGTTCGAGGCAAGGAACTTGTCTCGCCGGGACGCCCTCGTCGCGCCTTGACAAGTATGCGCGTTCTTGGAGAACAGGGCTCTTCTCCACAGCGTTTTCAAGATTTTCTCAAGGAGATGCGCGTATGTCTCTACAAAAAAAGTTTTTCCTGTACCTGGTCGCAATGCTCACATTGACGCTGCTGTTCACATCCGTCGAGTCCAGGCGTACGACGGCGAAGGCGTTTCAAGAAGTGGAACGGCAGTTCTTCCGCCAGGACATGGCGCGGGTTCAGAATCTGCTGGACGCCGAACTGCGGATGTTGCGCCGCTACGCCGTCGACTGGGGAGCGTGGGACGATATCCACGCCTTCATGAAGGGGAAAAATCGGGCTTGTTTCGGAGAGATCATCGCCGGCGGTACGTTGCGGGCTCTGGATGTCGATCTTCTGATCTTGTTCGACGAGGAACTTCGACCTGCGGCGGCCCTCTCCGTCGGTCCCGACGGAGAGGAGGAAGACGTCGCGGAGGTCTTGCTGGAGGAGCTTTCCGCGCAGGCGTCCGTTTTGAGGGAAAAGGCGGACCGGAAGGGCGCGGACGCCGTCCTGACGCTGGGGGGCGTCCCCTTTCTGGTCGGGTTCGCCCCCGTGAACACAAACGATAGAATCGGACCTTCCAGGGGACTGCTGCTCGCGGGCGCCGCGCTGGAGAACCGCCTGCCCGCCATGAGGGAGAGTCTCGGCGCCGAATTCGATATTCTCTCCGAAGGACCGGAGGAGTCGCCGGAACGGTCTTCCTGCGATGTCCTGATCGCGGCGGACGCGAACGGCGAAGCGTTCGTCTGGCAGGCAAGAGGAGAGAATCGCTTCCTCAGAATCCACGCCCCTCGAACCATCTACCTGAAGGGCAAGGACGCGATTTCCGCCTCCTACTTGCTGATTCTGCTCAGCGGCGCGGCTATTCTCTTCGCGGCGACCCTACTGCTGGACAGATTGGTTATCTTCAGACTGCAACGTTTCCGCATGATATCCGATACGATCGCTGCGGAAGGAGCTATAGAACTTCGCGTTCCCGTATGCGGAGGCGACGAAATAACGGCGCTCGCGCGTTCGTTCAATTCTCTGCTGCGCACTCTGGAAACGCTGGTGATGGATATCCCCGACATTCTTCTGGTCGTCGACGCCGAGGACTTGCTCGTACTTGCCAATACGGCGGCCAAAACCGCGCTCGGGCGCAAGGAAGACGAAGATGTGAAAGGAATTCGGCTCTCAACCTTGCTCGACAGGAACATCGAAGACTCCTATACCAAGCACGGCGTTCATGGAGTACGGGAATACAAGAAGAGAAACATCTTCGAGGCCCGTCTGCTCCGCGCCGACGGAAGCTTCCTGTCGGTCGAAATTCATCGGAGAATCATCGATTTCGGCGATCGCCCTCTTCATCTCCTTCTGGCCAGGGATCTGACGGAGCGAAAAAAACTCGAAGAGCGCCTCGCGAAAAAGGCGTATTTCGACGATCTCACGGGGTTGCCCAACCGCAACGCGTTCGTCAGAGCACTGAACAGGACTTTGCACAAGCGCGAGCCTTCCCAACCGCCGTCGTCCGTCGCCGTCGTCAACATGGACCATTTCAAACTCGTCAACGCACAGGTCGGCAACTTCAACGGCGACAGAATTCTTCTGGCTACGGCCGAAAGAATCGGGAATTTTCTTCTTCCCCCCGCGCGGCTCTACCGAACCGGAGGAGACGAGTTTTCCCTGTTGCTTCCGTTTTCGGGCGACAGGGACAAGGAGCTATCGCCGCTGATGGAGCGCATTCGGAAAGCCGTCGCCGAACCCCATGCGGCGGGTATGGAGACCGTTTTTCCGAGCGCGAGCATCGGCGTGGTGGAAAATATCTTCGAAAAAAGAACAGCTTCCGAGGTTATCGACGCCGCCTTATACGCATTGGCGCAGGCGCGAAGAGAAGGGTTGGGGCACGTCGCGTACTACGAGACGCCGAACTCGGCGACGCGAGAGACGAGCGTCCCGAATATTCTCACTTTTCAGGCGGAACTGCGCGCCGCATTGAGAAACGACGAATTCGTGCCGTTCTTTCAGCCGGTTCATTCGTTGGATACCATGAAGCTATGCGGTTTCGAAACGCTCGCCCGGTGGCGGCGCCCCGGAAAGGGTTTTCTCCCTCCGGCGTCCTTCATTCCTCACGCCGAACACACCGGTTTGATCGCCACTCTCGACGTCATGATGATGGAACACGCTCTGCGCGCGATCGTTTCGGCGAATATGCTTTCGGCCTCGCCGATTTTTTTCACGGCGAACGCGTCTTCGATCTTTCTGAGGGGCGTCGCCGCGACGGAAGCCGTGGAGTTTATCCTCGACGCCGTCGGAGCGGACGCCACGCTGTTCACGCTGGAGATGACGGAGAGCGCGCTGATCGAAAACCTGGACGAGGTCCGCGAAAAACTTGAACGCCTGAAACGCAGCGGCATCAAAATCGCTCTCGACGACTTCGGAACCGGCTACTCCTCCCTCCAGTACGTCAACCGCCTGCCGCTGGACTGCATCAAACTGGACAAGGCGTTCGTCGGGCAGATTCGCCAGTCCCGAAAAACGGAGTATATGATGCGGTCGATCATTTCCATGGGACGCGATCTCGGGCTCGATATCATCGCGGAGGGAGCGGAAACGGCCGATCAGGTGGAGTGGTTGAAAAACGCGGGGTGCGCAAAGGTTCAGGGGTACTACTTTTCGCGTCCGGTTCCCTGGGACGAGGCCGAGAAGATGATACGGAAGGCGTGATCTTTTGAAACGAACCCGGGCGGGGGACGGTTGCGCCATCCATGCCGTTCCCCGCCCGCCGATGCTCCGCAGGGAGAAGAATACGTCGAATAGAAGCACGGAACGTTTGAAAAAAAACAGTCTCCACGATGAATAAAGTTTTTGTTGCGGAACACGTCGTTCAGGGCGATAATAAACTAAGAGAATTTTTTGCATGTTTCTTCAGACCGCTGCGATCGCATTCTCTCGGCGGACGACGTATTATTCGAGGAGATCGCCCATGCCCCTGCGCAGACTGTTCATGCTTCTGATGATGCTTATGCTGGCTCTTGTACTCGTACTGACCTCATTCACGTCGAGAAGGACGACGCTCAAAGCGTTCGACGACGTGGAGCGCCGTTTCTTCATTCAGGACATGGCGAGGGTTCAGAACCGCCTGGACGAGGAACTCCGAGTGCTGCGGAATTATGCGGCGGATTGGGGCGCCCGGGACAGCCTGTACTCCTTCGTGGAGAAGGGCGGCAGTCCCCGGTATGACGAGATGTTCGACGGGCCGACGATGCTTGCTTCCGGCATGGAGTTGTTCTTGATTTTCGACGCCGAACGGCGCCTCCTTCTCTCTTGCTTCGAAGGGGAGTGCGCAGCGGAGCAGCGGGCCCCCGATCGCCTGGCCGATGGTGTGGAGAGGGCCGTTCCTTCGCTGACGGAGCGCTCCCTTGGCGGAGCTTTCGCCGAGATCCTGCTGCTCGGCGACGAGGTCTACCTGTTCGGGGTCGCTCCGGTGCTGATGACGAACAGGAGGGGGCCGCCGCAAGGAATGCTCCTCATCGGGAGGGCGCTGGAGAATCTTTTGCCCGAGATGCGGGAAAACCTCGGCACGAAGTTCGACGTCCTTCCGGGACGCCCCGAGGGTGTTCCGGACCGCTCGGCGGGAGATGTACGGATTTTTTCCGGAGAAGGTGACGGCGCGGCCGTATGGCAGGGAAGAGGGAACGGAATCTCCATCCGAATCGATGTCCCCAGAGTCATCCACCAGCGGGGGCTGGAAGCCGTCGAAGCGTCGCGTCTTTGGATTCTGCTTACCGGCGCGGGGATTTTCGGCCTGGTGCTGCTTCTCCTCGACAGAGTGATTCTGCGCCGCCTGCGGAAGCTTCGCGAGGTCTCCGAGCGAATCGTCGCCGGAGAGTCGCTGGCGCTGCGGGCGGCCGAAGAGGGGCCCGAGGAGATCTTCGCGCTCTCGCGCTCGTTCAATTTACTGTTGCAGACGCTGCACGATCTCGTGATGAATATCCCCGATCCTTTCATCCTCGCCGACGCCGACGGCGGCATCACGCTGGCCAACGATGCGGCGCACGCCCTCCTGAGCTACGGGACCGACCTTAAAGGAACCCCGCTCTCTTCCGTTCTCGTCAAGAAAGAGGACGACCCCCGCGCGGGAAAGAGAGCCGCGGAAAAGGATGCGGATGCGAAGGAGGGGCGAAGCGTCTTCGAGGCGTCGTTCGTCGGAGCGGACGGTTCGCTGCTTCCCGTCGAAGTGCACCGCCGGAACTTCACGTTCGGCGCGCGCCCCCTGTCGCTTTTTCTGGCGCGCGACCTGAAGGAGCGCAAGCAGTTCGAAGAGCGCCTCGCACGGAAAGCGTATTTCGACGATCTCACCGGGCTGCCGAACCGTCACTCGCTCCTCAAGGCGGTCAACCGCCTTCTGAACGACGGAACCAGGACGCGCACCTTTTCGCTCGCCGTGATCAATATGGACCACTTCAAGCTTGTCAACGTCCAAGTCGGCAACCTGAACGGCGACCGGATTCTTCTGCTGATCGCGGAGAAGATCAAGGCGCTTCAGGAGCCCGAGGCGCAGCTCTTCAGGACGAGCGGCGACGAGTTCGCGCTGCTCTTTCCCCTTCCGGAGGGCGGCGAAAGCGAGGAGATGCTCCTGATGGATCGAATCCGCAAGGCCATAGCGACGCCGTGCGAGGTGGGGGACGAGACCGTCTTCCCTTCGGCCAGTATCGGGGTGCTCGCCGATATCGCCGAAGGGAAAAACGCCTCGGGGGCGATCGACGCCGCGCTCCACGCGGTGACGCAGGCAAGGAAGAACGGCATCGGTCATGTCGCATGGTACGCCGCGCCGGTAGTGAAGGAGTACACGCGCGGCCCCAACCTGCTCACGCTCCAGGCCGAATTGCAGACCGCCCTGGAGCGGCGCGAATTCATTCCCTACTTCCAACCGATCTACGACCTCGTTTCCGAGAAAATCCGCGGCTTCGAGACCCTCGCCCGCTGGATGCGCAAGGGAGGAGGGATGCTCGCTCCCGGCGACTTCGTTCCGCAGGCGGAGCACACCGGTTTCATCTCGAACATCGACGTCTGCATGATGGAGCATGCGCTCCGCGCGATCGTACGCGCCAAGGAGCTGGCGGACTCGTCGCGGCTCTTCTTCTCGGCGAACGGATCGCCCCTCTTCTTCCGCGGGCTCGCCTCGATGGAGACGGTGGAGTTCCTCATCGACTCCATCGGCGCCGACCCGACGCTCTTCACCATCGAGGTGACCGAGAGCGCGCTTATCGACAACCTCGACGACGTGCACAGAAAACTGGACTACCTGAAGAGCTGCGGCGTCAAGATAGCCCTCGACGACTTCGGGACGGGCTACTCCTCCCTCCAGTACATCAACCATCGCCCGTTCGACTGCCTGAAGCTGGACAGGGCGTTCGTCAGCCAGCTTTTCCGCTCCGAGAAGACGGAACACATGATGCGCACGATCATCGGCCTGGCGCACGACCTTCGGATGGATATCATCGCCGAGGGCGTCGAGACGGCGGAACAGCTCTCTTGGCTGAGGGCGGCGGGGTGCCTGAAGGCGCAGGGGTTCTACTTCTCGCGCCCGGTGGCGTGGGCCGAGGCCGAGGTCATGATACGGGAGCTTCCCGAAGCGTAACCGGCCGGGGAGATCGGTGCGGAAGGCCCGACGGATCGACCGGCGCCCCGCGCGGCGTACAAAAAAGCCCCCGAGAGAGTTCCCGGGGGGGCCCTTCTTCATCGAGCGTTTTTCGTTAAATAACTTTTCGTCGCTCCCGCTCCGCGTCGCCGACGCTGTCGTCGCGGGAGTACCACTGTACGCGGGTGAAATCCAGCCCGACACTGTCCCCCACCTTGAAGCCGCGGTCGCCGGTGCTCTGAATGCGCACCTCCTTATTTCCCACGTCCACCCGGTATTCGGTGTAGTCGCCCAGGAAGATGCGCGCCTTGACCTCGGTGCGGAAGCCTCCCTCGGCCGTCAGGTCGATCTCGTTGGGGCGCGACGCCACCGTGCCGGAGGGTTCCGAAAATGTAGCGGGGATGGCGCACGGAAGCGCCTGCCCCGTACTCCCCTCCGGGTACGCCTTCCCGTCGCTTATGTTCACGTCGACGAAGTTGGAGAGCCCCAGGAAGCCGTAGACGAACTTGTTCGCCGGGTTGGTGTACATATTCGTCGGCGTGTCGATCTGCTGGATCTTCCCCATGTCCATCACCAGCATCCGGTCGGAAAGCGCCATCGCCTCCGCCTGGTCGTGCGTCACGTAGATGATGGTGAAGTTGAACCGCCGCTGCAGCGCCTTGATCTCGAAGCGCATGGACTCGCGCAGCTTCGGGTCCAGGTTCGACAGCGGCTCGTCGAGCAGCAGCACCTTCGGATTCATCACGATGGCGCGTGCGAGGGCGATCCGCTGGAGCTGCCCTCCCGACAGGTCCGAGGGAAACGTCCGCTCCAGCCCGCTCAGCCCCGTGTTCCTGAGGGCCTCCGCGACTCTGGAATCCATCTCGCTCTTCCCGACCTTGCGCACCCGCAGGGGGAAGGCCACGTTTTCGAAGACGTTCAGATGCGGCCAGACGGCGAACGCCTGGAAGACCATCCCCAGCCCCCGGTCCTCCGGCTGCACGTAGAGATTCCGCTTTTTGACGGACACCGGCTTGTCGCCGATCCAGATCTCGCCGCCGCCGAGATCCTCGAACCCGGCGATCATGCGGAGCGTGGTCGTCTTTCCGCAGCCCGACGGCCCCAGAAGAGAGAAGCACTCGCCCTCCTTGATCTCGAGGTTGAAGTCGTCGACCGCGGTCACCTCTCCCAAAGTTCTCGTGGAGAATTTCTTCGTGACGTTCTTCAGCGCGACCCCGCTCATGAGACGCTCCTCCTGTCTCTGGTAACGAAGCGGAGCGCCAGGTTACCGAGCATGATGATCAGAATCGTGACGGCGGACAGCGCCGCCGACTGGGTGATGTTCCCCTCGGCGTTGATCGCGTAGATCGCCACGCCCAGGGTGCGCGTGTACGGTCCGTAGAGAAGGATGGACGTGGTCAGCTCGCGCATCGCCGGCAGGAAGATGAGGAAGAACCCGGCGATCATGCCGGGTCGGATGAGGGCCAGCGTGATGTCGCGGAGCGATTCGAGGTGCGTCGCGCCGCAGGAGCGGGCCGCCTCCTCAAGCGAGTAGTGCACCTGTTCCAGCGAGGCCGAGGAACTCTTCATCGCGAACGCCACGTACCGCGCGACATAGGCGACCAGAATTATCCAGATCGTGTTGTAGAGGTTCACGTAGAACGTGCCGCTCCACATCAGGATGACGCCGATGGCGAGCACGATGCCGGGAACGGAGTAGGGCAGCAGCGCGAGCATTTCGAGAATCGCCTTCCCGCGCACCTTCACCTTCACCACCACGTAGGCGATCATGGTGCCCGTGAACATCGCGACGACCGCCGACGAGATGGACAGGATGAAGGTGTTCTTGATGGCGTCGCGCGCCATCTGCGAGGAGAAGAGCACGTAGTAGTAGTTGTCGAACGTCATGTTCGAGAGCTGGAGAGGCAGGCCGTACGCCTTCAGCCCGCCCACGGCGAAGATGATGAAGAGCGGCAGGAGGACGATCACGAACAGGCTGCCGAGGCAGACGCCCAGCAGCGGAAACTTGGACGCCCTCAGAGTGATCAGCATCGGTCGCATGCTCTTGCCCCGGATGATATCGTAGTGCCCCGCCTTCAGAATCTTGCGTTGCAGCCAGAGGGCGACCACCACCACGAGCACCAGCAGGACGGAGAGCGCCGCCCCCTGCCGGATTCCCTCGAAGCTCCCCGCCGACCGGTTGATCAGCTCGTAGATCTTCGTGGGGAGGGTGAAGATGCCCCGCGAGAAGCCGAGCATCGCCGGAACGCCGAAGTGCGACAGCGACGAGATCAGGATGAGCATCGCTCCCGCCGCGACGGCCGGCGCCACCAGCGGCAGCGTGATCTTGCGGATCACGTAGAACTGGTTCGCGCCGGAGATGCGGGCCGACTCCTCAAGCGTCGGGTCCATGCGCTCGAGCGCGCTCACCACCTGCAAAAAGACGAACGGGAAGTAGTAGCAGACCTCCACGAAGACGATCCCCGCGATGCTGTTGATGTTGAAGAGCGCTTCCCTCGTGCCCATCATCTGCATCCACATCTTGTTGATGTACCCGGCGCGCGGCGAGAGCAGCAGCCCCCACGCCACGGCTCCGATGAAGGGGGGGAACATGTACGGAATGACGAAGAGCGTCTTCATCAGCCCCTTCAGCGGAATGTTCGTCCGCCCGATCAGCCAGGCGTAGAACACGCCGACGAACGTTCCCACCAGCGTCACCCAGAAGGCGATCACCACGGTGTTCCACATGGCGTCCACGTTCGCCGGGTCGAAAACGACCTTCGAAAACATGCTCCAGTCGAATGTAAAACCGTAGAAGAACGTGTTGTAGATGATCATGATCATGGGCATGGCCACGGTCACGATAAGGATGAGCAGACAGACGAGCATGAGGATCCGGTTCAGATCGAACCCGCCGCCGAACATCCTCGTGGACATGCGGCCGTCCCGGCGTCGCAGCAGCCTCATGAGGGCGTCCCCCCTTCCTCGTCTCCGTAGAACCGCAGATTCCGGAACGAAAGCGCGCACGGGCGCTCTTCCCGAGGCACGCCGGTCTTGAAGGCCTCGTGCGAGTCCTGCTGCACGCGGATCTCCCGGCCTCCCAGAAGCACCCGGTACTCGAAGAGATTGCCCAGGTACACCACATGCTTGACGAAGCCCTTCACCGGACCGTCGTCCCCCACCGAAATATCCACCGGGCGGCACGCGGCGAAGAGCCTGGCCGCCCCCCGCAGCTCCTGCGGGACGTCGCATGGGAACGGTTCGTTCGCCCCCTCGCCCGCGAGCGCGTACCCCTCCCCCCGCCGTTCGAGCGGGATGAAGTTGGAGACGCCGAGGAACTTGTAGATGGAGCTGTCCTTCGGGTTCCTGTAGACATCCTCCGGAACGCCGACCTGGCGGACGTACCCCTTCTGATCCAGAATGGCCATCCGGTCGGCGATGGCCAGGGCCACCTCCTGGTCGTGGGTGATGTAGATCACCGTGATGCCCGTACGTCGTTGCAGCTCCTTGATCTCGAAGCGCATCTCCTCCCGCAGGTTCGCGTCCAGGTTGGAGATGGGTTCGTCGAGCACCATGAGCTGGTCGGACGACACAAGCGCCCTCGCCAGCGCCACGCGCTGCTGCTGCCCGCCGGAGAGCTGCGCGGGCATGCGCTCTTCGTACCCCTTCATGCGCACCTGCTCGATCGCGTGGAGCGCCCTCTTTTTCGCCTCCTCCTTCGGAACCTTCCGCTTCTTCAGCGGGTAGTAGACGTTCTCGAAGACGCTGTAATGAGGCCACACCGCGTAGTCCTGGAAGACCACCCCGACGTTGCGCTTCTCCGGAGCGACGGACTTCCACTTGTCCTTGCTCCCGACCAGCTTGCCGCCGATATGGATCTGTCCGGAATCCAGACTCTTGAAACCGCACAGGGCCCGCATCAGCGTGGTTTTGCCGCACGCCGACGGGCCGAGGATGGCGAAGCACTCCCCGTCCTCGACCTTCAACGATAAGTTGTCGATGATTACTTTGGAATCGTAGCTGATGGTGATGTTTTCAAACGTTACTCCGGCCATTGTCGTCACCTCGCACAGCGGGGGAGGGGCGTTCTCGGCCCCTCCCCCGGGAGTTGCTCTCTCTACTTGAAAATGCCGTCGAACTTCTTGAGCAGTTCGTCCTTCTCCGCAACCAGGCGGTTGTCGTCCACGGGAAGAATCCGCTTCGCCGCTTCGTCCACCGAGAGCGCGCCTTCGAGACTCAGCTCGGGGCGCACGGGGGCGGTGTACTCCTCCATCAGAATTTTCTGCCCTTCAAGGGAGAGAATGAAGTCGAAAAGGAGCTTCGCTTCCTCCAGATTCGCGCTGTTCTTGATGATCGCGATGGGGCTCAGGATGATGGGAATGCCCTTCTCCGGGTACGCGAACCCGATCGGAGACCCTTGCGCGATCATCGTCCGGGCGATGTAGTCCACGCCCACGGTCACGTCGTACTCGCCGGAGCCCACCTTCGTCACCACGGCGCTGGATCCTCTCTCCAGCAGCATCCCGTTGTTCTTCAGCTTCTGCAGATAGTCCCACCCGTACTCGGGGCTCTGCACCAGTCCCGCGACCGTGTAGAGTGTGGTGCCCGAGAAGGTCGGGTCCGTCATCGCGGTGTACCCCTTGAACGTCGCCAGCTCCTCCCACGTCTTGGGCACGTCGTCGACTTTGAGCGTCGTCGTGTTGTAGACGAAGCCCAGCATCACCACGCGGGCGGAAATATAGTGGTTGTCCGGGTCCTTGAAGTTCGCGGGAATGCTCGCGGCCTCGGGAGAGTCGTACGGGAACAGAAGGCCCTGCTCCTTGAAGGAGATGTAGTTCGTCGGATCGCCGACCCAGATGATGTCGGCCCGGATGCCGCCCGCCTGCTGCTCGGTGGCCAGCTTCGTCATCACGTTGCCGGTGCCCGCCGTGTAGTAGTCCATTTTGATGTCCGGGTGCTTCGCCGTGAAAGCGGTCTTCAACGCCGCCAGCTGCGAGTCCTTCATCGAAGAGTACAGCATGACCTCTTTCGCCGAAGCGAACGCGGGAACCATCAGCGCAACAAGTACAAGAACCGCCAGAAGAGCAAAAACGCGTTTTTTCATTGTGGTACCTCCTCTTTGTGTGAAGTTTTCGAGCGGCCGCCGACATTCTTTCAACTCGTCTCCCGTATGCGCGCGCCGCTCTGTTACAGAATTGTAACATTCATGCGCGCCGTTTTCTACCGTTGACGGAGTATTGATGCAACGAAGGGCCTTTCGCCGCCGTCGGGGGCGCCGCTCCCGCCCGCTCTTCCCGGTCCCGCGGGGCGTGTTGCTCCCGTACGGAACCGGATACGACGCGGACCCGATTTGATCCACGGAAGAAAACGGCATATACTGAAAGCGGAAAAGCGCGCTCCACGCGCTTACTCGCAGAACTCGGGAGGTGCCATTCATGAAGATAGCAGTGTTCGGAATCGGCGGGGTCGGCGGAATCGTCGGCGGCGCGCTGGCCAAAGATCACCCCGATACCTATTTCTATGTTCGCGGAGAAAACCTCGACGCCATTCGCCGGGACGGACTGAAAGTGGAGTCCGCCGTCTTCGGCGATTTTTCGGCTCGCCCGAAACTCGCCTCGGACAAGGCGGCGGAACTCGGCGTCATGGACGCCGTTTTCGTTTCCTGCAAAGGGTACGGCCTGAAAGCGGCCTGCGAGGCGATCTCCCCGATGGTGCGGCCGGATACCGTCGTGATCCCCCTGCTCAACGGAGTCGTCGTCTCCGACCTGATGGAGCCGCTGCTGCCGCCCTGCATCCTCGCCGACGGCACCATCCGCGTCTTCAGCCGCCTGGAGAAGCCGGGGCACATCGTCCAAAGCACGGAAATGTGCAGCATCGTCTTCGGCATGAAGGACGGAAGCAGACCCGCCGCATTGGACGAACTCGCGGCCGTGCTCGACAAGGCGGGTTTGAAGACGACGGTATCGGAAAATATCCTGGTGGACAGCTGGTCCAAGTACGTCATGATGTGCGGCAACAGCGTGGTGTTCTGCTACTACGACGGCCCGGCGGGCAAGGTGCGCGAGGACCCGCAGTATCGAAAAGTGTTCGACGCCGTAACGGGCGAACTGCTCGCGGTGTCCGCCGCCAAGGGCGTCGCCCTGCCCGCGGATACGGCGGACAAAGTCGCGGCCGCTTTCGCCGCTTTCCCCCCGGACGCCATGTCCTCTCTCTACCGGGACCTCAGCGGCGGCAAACCGGCGCGCGAAACCGAACTCGACCACATCATCGGAAGAATGGTGGAAATGGGCCGGCGGACAGGCGTGGCAACCCCGTACCACACCATCGCCTACGAACGCTTCGCCGGGAAGTAGCGATGCCAAAATAACGATCGAAGAGGAACCTGCTGTGAATTATCGGCAGGCTTTTTTAAAAGGCGCATGAGAATGACTATAACCTACTTTGCAAAGGAGAGGCATCTACAACGAAGCGACAAACATCAGCGCGTTCCCTCTTCGATCATGTCGCGGATAGAAAACCCGTAGAGCCGGCAACTGCTTCGGAATCGCTTCAACCGATAGATGACATCCCGTGCGGGTTTCGTCTTCGATGGGGCTGTGGACTGCTGAAACGCCAGAGGCTCGCCGTGCTTCTCGATGGTGATTTTTTCACCCCTGGAGACTCGATCCAAAAGTTGCGTCATATGCGTCGTCGTCTCGTAGGCTTCGATTTTTCCATATTTTCCCCTCCGTTAAAGCCGCCCTTCATCCTCAGGCGATTCATACTTTTTTGACGCTTTGATTTGGGCGACTTCTCTTATGACATATGTGCGGACACTGATCTCAAGGTGTTGTTTGTTTTCGGCGACGCGATGAGCAACTTTTCTGCGGAAGAAAAAGTCTCGTCGTCAAGCCTAACTTGCGGTAGAATTGGACTCGCGGGATTCAATCGTATGCTTTTAATGTGATTGAAATTGTATAATAAAAAATTCTCGTCGTTTTTTGCCGTCGCATCTCGCTGAGATTGCTAAGGCGCTCCGAAAATCGAGGCGAACACAAAGGGGCCGAAGGCGATGTCCGCTTTAAGGCTTATCTAGCTAAAAGTAGGGGAGAAGATGATTCAGAAACCACTGAAGAAAAGATCGCTGTTGTATGAGCAAGTGCAGCAGGCGCTTACTCAGTATATTGATGAAAGTCAATTGAAACCTGGAGATAAATTCCCTTCTGAAAGAGAGTTTGTTGATTCGTTTGGTGTAAGCCGAAACGTCCTTCGTGAAGCGTTCCATATTTTGGAGAGCAGAGGAATTGTTGTATCGCATCAAGGTAAAGGGAGGTTCCTCAGGAGGATTCCCAGCCGGGAAACCGACCTCGCGGGGAAAAACGATGGCGTGACGAAAAATTTGGAACGATATTTCTTGTTGGAGGCTTATGAGGTCAGAAAGCTGCTGGAATGTTACGGAATTGGTCTCGTTATCGATGTTGCGGATGAACAGGATTTAATTGAAATAGAAGAAGCCTACGACAAGATGGCAAAACAGTTTGAGCTGCATCAAAAAACAGTGGGAGAACTCGAACTGCATCGACTTTATGTTGAAAAATCAGGAAATTTTTTTCTGCAACAAATTCTGGAAGTTGTCTTTTCATCGATTTTAGATTTTATGCATCATAATTTTTTGGATATTTATCAAATGCACTATCCGGAGCAATCTCTTCAATCGCATCGACGTATAATCGCCGCTCTTAAATCCAGAGATAAAAAACTGGCGGAGACGGAGATGATGGAGCACTTGCAGATGACGATCGACATGATCAAAAAAATGAAGTAATGTCCGGAGAACCTGCGGATTATTGGGTTGATCTTTATGCCGAGAGTTCCTTCGCCTTCGGTTGTTTTTCTTGCGAAGAGGTATTGACAAGAAGGAAGTTGAGTGAAAGAATGAAAGTGGGTGACCAAGTGAACAAATAAAGAGGCGATCTTGATGAAAGGTAGTAAAATAATCGAACAAGTCTCGGCTCGTCAATTAATGGAAACTGTTTCCTGGCTTACGAATCGGACCCCCTATCGTCTGGCCGGAAGTAACGATGAGTTGAAGGCGGCGCAGTATATCGACCGGCGTCTTTCCGAGTACGGGCTGGATTCAAGGATATTGGAGTTTTATGCCTATAACAGCATTCCCCGTGAATCTGAACTCGAGATCTTGACCGATGGAGTGGGCGTCGTTGCAAGTCTTCCGTGCGCTCATATTCGGTCGACTCCTCCGGAGGGACGGGAACTGGAGATGGTGTTCGTCGGCGCCGGAGGATACCAAGAATACGAGGGAATGGATGTCCGGGGGAAAGCTGTTTTGGTGGAGGTAAGCTACGCGCCGCCTGTTCCCGAGAAGGCAAGAATCGCCTTCGAAAAGGGAGCTGTCGCAATTGTGTGCATGAACTGGGGGAATGACGAGGGGGTTATATGTAACAGAGGCTTGAAGGGGGTATGGGGCAATCCGACGGAAAAAAGCTTTTCCGGTATTCCGGATATAATCGGTATAGGTATTACGCGAACGGACGGCCTGAAACTGAAGGAAAAATGCAGGGAAGACGGGTGCGTATCGGTTCGGATAAAAGCGTTCTCGGACAGGCTTTGGAGCAAGGTACGCCAGCCCTTTGCAGTTTTGAAGGGGAACGGGGCGTCCGACGAAATACTCTTGGTTTGTTCTCATCTTGATGCATGGAGCCCGGGAGTAACCTGCAACGCCACGGGAAATGCAACTACGGTGGAAATAGCGCGCGTCCTCGCGGAGCATCGAGGAGAACTCGCCAGAGACGTGTACTTCGTCTTCTGGAGCGGGCATGAAATTGCGGAAGCTGCCGGATCCACTTGGTTTCTGGATAATTTTTGGCATATTTTGAATCGGAAATGCGTTGCCTATATCCATATCGATTCGACGGGTGTTTCCGGAACGGAGATTTTTGAGATCAAGGCTTCTCCCGAATTAAGAAGTTTTGCGGAAGATACTTATGCCCGCTTTGAAAAACAGGGGCGGATTCGGAGTATGAATCTTAAAAAAATCGGCGATCAAAGCTTCATGGGAATAGGTATCCCCTCCGTGACCCAGCGGTATTCTTTCACTGATCATGATATCGCGCGGGCGAACGGCGCGACTCTGGGATGGTGGAATCACACCTGTGAAGACGGTATCGACAAGTGCAGCCTCGAAATCCTGCAAAAGGATACCCAGGTCACTCTTCAGCTGATTCATTCCCTGGCGACGGAAGAAAAACTGCCCTACAGGATCGGGGATGTTTTCCGAGATATTCAGGCCCGCCTGGAGCGAATCGAGAAAGACTACTCCGATGTTGTCGATTTATCCGCTCTCCGCGATGTCTATGAAAAAAGCAGGCGCGCTCTGGAGGAAATCGTTGGGCGGGCCGAAAGCTGTTCGGAACTGGAGTGCGGTAGGTACAACGGATTTCTGATGAAGATCGCCCGGGTGCTTTCGCCCGTAATTCAGACATTCGCCGGCAAGTATGAACAGGACAGCTACGGAAATGAATCGCTTGGTTTTCCCATTCCGCTGCTGAAGGATCTCCCCCGTTTGAAAATGGCGGAAGAGGGAACTTTGCTGCACGGTATGTTGGAAACCCAGTTACGAAGAAATCTGAATCAGCTCGTCGATGCTTTTGAAGATGTATCGTATCTTGCGGGCCTGTTTCAAAGGGCCTTTTTGGAGCAGTAGCAAAAAGCCTTGAGGGGCTCAAAAAAAGGAGGTTGTCATGTCGACGAAAAAGAAGTACCTTGCGCTGGTTTTTGTAATGATCTTTGTTCTGATCGGATGGTTCGGAAGGGGAGAATCCGCAGCCGCGGGTCTTCCTCACGAAGCGGGAACTCTGAGGGTCGCCTTTACGAGCGATCCTCCGTCGTTGGGGATTTATGATCATAGCTCCTTGATTGCGACTGTTGTGAATTATCTTACGTATAATGGTCTGATGAAAGTGGATCTGCAAACGCTGGAACCCGTTCCGGATCTTGCGGAAAGTTATACGGTTGCGAACGACGTCGAGTGGTTTTTCAAATTGAAACAAGGGGTCAAATTCCACAACGGGACTGCAATGACGGCGGACGACGTTGTCGCATCGTTGCTTTTCTCGAAAAGCGTTCCCGCTACCGCGCTGTATACCTCGAGTATTGAAAAAGTGGAAAAAATCAATGACTTTATGGTGAAGATTACCACGAAAGAACCCTATGCAGGGCTTCTTTACGACCTCGCCTACTACTACAATCTTATTCTGCCGAAAGAGCTTCTGGAGTCGGGGCACAACTTCAAAGAGCAACCTGTCGGTACCGGAAGCTACAAATTTGTTCAGTGGAATCAGGGAAATTTTCTGTCTTTCGAGTCCTTTGACGAATATTTTGATAAGGAGCATGCCCCTAAAATAAAAAAATTGCGCATTAACATTATTCCTGAAGGATCATCTCGAACGATAGCTTTGGAGGCGGGAGAGGTAGATTTGATATGGGAGGTCTCCGGCGCGGATGTTGCCAATCTGCAGGAGAACGACGATATTCAAGTCGATGCGATCGACAGCGTTGATAATGTGATTTTATTTTTCAACAATCAACGCGCTCCGTTCAGCGATGTACATTTCAGAAACGCAGTTGCGGCCGCGATCAACCGCGACGATATCATTGCGGCGGCGCTGAATGGATACGGAACGCCGAATTTCTCTTCTCTGGCGCAGGGGCATGTGGGATATACCGAAAAAAACGCCGTTTTTTACGACTTGGAGCAGGCAAAAAAATACCTCGATACGTGGGGGGGCGATCCCGCTTCCGTGAAAATGGATATTCTCTGTTCGAATGAAACAAGGGTTGCCATCGGTACCGTCATTCAGAGCAATCTGGCGCGGATAGGCATCAAAGTAAACGTCGTCCCTATGGACACGGCGGCCTACATGGCCCAGTGGAGAGTTGCGGATTTCGATACCGTCATCGCCTCATGGTCGCCGTCCAATGCGCTGTCGTATGTCCAGCGATTCCATTCCGACCGCGGAAAAACTTACGGCGGCGCCATCGATGATCCCGCCATAGACAAAATGGTCCTGGATATGAAGGTTACCCTGGATGGGAAGAAGAGGGCTGCAATGATCGAGGAGATCGTAGCAACCATCAACAGGCTTTCTCCCCAGATTTCGCTGTACCAGTCGCAGTGGTTCAGGGCCTACAATAAGCAACTCGCCGGCGTCGTTTTCAGCAAAACCGGTTACGCCTCGTTCAGCGGTATGCATTGGGAAGAATAGAAGGAGCCGTAAATATGCCGCCGGGTGAACGGAGGGATTATCCGGCGGCACATTAAGGAGGGGAGGTATGTCAGTAGCTCTTAGCGAGCGAACGCGACCGAGATGGTGAAGTACATTGCAAAACGCCTTTTATCCATGATCCCCGTCGTTCTGGGCGTGACATTTTTGGTCTTTATCATAATGGACCTGGCCCCCGGCGACCCCGTCTTGCTCATTCTTGGCGACAACGCCAGCGAAGAGGCGAGAATTGAAAAAACACGCGAACTGGGCCTGGATCAACCCGTCGTTATCCGTTTTGGGAAATATGTGTACAATTTCTTTTTCAAGGCGGATATGGGGAATTCCTACATCTCCGGGCGATCCGTATCGGCGGAAGTATTATCTCGGTTTCCCAACACGCTTAAGCTCTCTCTTGCCGCCGCTCTGGCGTCGTTGCTGATGGCGCTTCCGCTGGGCATCATCGCCGCAGTCAAGCAAAACTCTCTTTTTGACAATACGAGTATGGTCGTCTCCTTGATCGGAAACTCCATGCCCGCCTTCTGGCTTGGTATGATGCTGGTGCTGGTATTTGCGCTGAAGCTGAGATGGTTCCCCGTCCAGGGGATGAGCCAGGGGTGGAAAAGCTTCGTGCTCCCGTCCATCAGTATCGGGCTTATGAATATGGCTGCCGTTGCCAGAACGACAAGGTCTTCCATGCTTGAGACAATCCGGCAGGACTATATTCGAACAGCAAGAGCGAAGGGAATTAAAGAGAGCAGGGTAATTATGCACCACGCCTTTCGAAACGCCGTGATTCCCACTATAACGGTGGCCGGAGTGCAGCTCGGCAATCTGCTGGGAGGCGCTGTAATAACCGAAACGGTGTTCGCCTGGCCGGGGCTCGGAAGAATGATGGTGCAGGCGGTGAGTTCGCGGGACGTTCCCATGATCCTGGGGTGTATCATCACGCTGAGTATCTGTTATTCCGTGGTCAACCTTCTGGTGGATCTATTGTACGGTTTCTTCGATCCTCGGGTTAAAACAATGTACACATAGGTGTCGAAATGAACGATCAAACCCAACAAGAAAATATGCGGGATCAATATGAAAAGTACAGCCAGTACAGGCTGGTCGTTCTCAGGCTGAGAAGAAATAAGGGCGCGGTCATCGGGTTTATCTTTCTCTGTCTGCTGGTAGCCTCGGCGATCTTTGCCGATTTTCTCTTCGATTATGAGGCTGAGGTCATTGCGCAGAATATTTCCCAAAGACTCCTGCATCCATCTTTTCAGCATCCCTTGGGAACCGACGAGTTCGGTCGGGACCTTCTGGCGCGCATCGTCCACGGATCGAGAATATCTCTTCTCGTCGCATCGTTGGCCATCGTTCTGGCGGTATCGTTCGGCGGAACGCTTGGCGCTATCGCCGGGTTTTACGGAGGGTTGGTCGACAATGTGATAATGAGAATTACGGATGTTTTGCTCTCCATACCCATGACGATGTTCGCTATCGTGATCGTGGCTGCATTGGGAGCCAGCACAAGAAATCTTGTTCTGGCAATCGGAGCGGCTTCTGTTCCTATCTTCGCGCGGATTGTTCGAGGAGCGGTCCTTACTGTCCGCGATGTGGAATACGTCGAAGCGGCCAGAGCTATCGGCGCAAAGAATTCAACAATCATAGTCCATCATATTCTTCCTAACTGCCTGGCGCCCATTATCGTCCAGGTGACCCTCCGGATGGCCTCCGCCATTTATAATACCGCAGCCTTGTCCTTTCTTGGTATGGGAGTCTCTCCGCCTTCCCCGGAATGGGGGGCTTTATTGGCCAGCGGAAGAAACTATATCCGAAATTACAGCTATCTGAGCGTTATTCCGGGAGTTCTCATCATGTTGACCATATTGTCCCTGAATATGCTGGGAGACGGACTGCGGGATGCGCTCGACCCGCGTCTGAAGTGAGGGCGAGATCATGATGCGCGAACGCTCTCAGTCGCAGTACGCCCTTGAAATCAGGGACTTGGCGGTTGAATATCGGACGATTGAATGGACTGCTCGGGCGTTGAACGGATTGGATCTCTCCATCGAAAAAGGAAAAACGCTTGGCTTGGTGGGGGAAACCGGAGCGGGGAAAACGACTGCGGGGCTTTCCATAATGGGGTTGATTCCGAACCCTCCCGGCAGGATAGCGTCCGGAAGCATTCTTCTTGAAGGAGAGGAATTGCTGACAAAAACTGAAAGAGAGTATAGAAAAATACGCGGGAAAAAGGTTTCCATGATCTTTCAAGACCCGATGTCCTCCCTCAATCCTGTCCTGACCATCGAGGATCAACTTACCGAAGTGATCGAGACGCACGAGCATCTTTCCAACAGAGAATGCCGCAAGAAAGCGGAGCAAATGATGGAACTCGTCGGAATCCCTGCGGACCGTATCACGGAGTATCCCCACCAGTTTTCCGGAGGGATGAAACAGCGCGTCGTGATAGCCATCGCGTTGGCGTGTACGCCGGCTCTCCTGATCGCCGACGAACCGACGACGGCCTTGGATGTGACTATTCAGGCGCAAGTGCTCGAAACGATGAAGAATCTGAAGAATATGTATTCCATGTCGATGCTTATGATCACCCATGATCTGGGAATTGTGGCCGACGTATGCGACTCGGTTTCGGTCATTTATGCCGGAAGGGTTGTGGAGCACGGCAGTCTGGAGGATGTCTTCGACCATACGAGACACCCGTATACGATCGGTCTTTTCAACTCGTTGCCGAACATGAAGGACCGAACGGCGAAGTTGAAGCCGATAAAAGGGTTGATGCCCGATCCCGGCACTTTGCCCCGAGGATGTACTTTCGCAGAACGTTGCGATTATGCGCAAGGTATGTGCAGAGAAGTGTACCCGGAAAAAATATACAGAAACAAGGAGCACTACGTCCGATGTCATTTGTATCTATCAAAAACCATCGAGTCGGAGATGTGGAATAGATGAATACAAATACACTCATTGAAGTCCGGGATCTCACCAAGTATTTTAAAACGAAAAAAGGGATGTTGCATGCCGTAGATCATGTAAGCTTCTCGATAGGCAAAGGCAAAACTCTGGGGGTTGTCGGAGAATCCGGATGCGGCAAGTCGACGACGGGGAGAGCGATCATTCGTCTGATAGAACCGGATTCGGGAGAAGTTTGGTTCGATGGAGTCGATCTTTTGTCGTTGAACCAGGAGGAGATAAGAAAAAAACGAACGGAATTACAGATGATATTCCAGGATCCCTTTTCTTCGTTGAATCCGAGAAAAACGATCAGTGAAACTATCGAAGAACCGATGCGATTGCATAATCTTGTTCCAGATAAAAAAGAGCGCCAGCTGAAAGTTGCCAGGCTGATGGATACGGTGGGCCTGGCCAGGCGGTTATACAACACATATCCTCATGAACTCGACGGAGGGAGACGGCAGCGGATCGGGATTGCGCGCGCGTTGTCGATGAACCCCAAATTCGTTGTTTGCGACGAACCCGTATCCGCTCTTGACGTGTCGATTCAGGCGCAGATCCTGAATCTTATGAAAGAAGTGCAGGAACAGCTGGGGCTAACCTATCTTTTCATAACCCATGATCTGAGCGTCGTGTACCACTTTTCCGACGATATAGCCGTCATGTATCTGGGGCAGATTATCGAGAAAGCGCCATCCGATGAATTGTTCGCCCGCCCGATGCATCCGTATACCCGGGCTCTGCTGTCGGCCATACCGGTTCCTAGTATTCACGACAGAAAAGAACGGGTGATCATGAAAGGAGAGCTTTCTTCGCCGATCAATCCCGGGCAGGTATGCCGATTCTCCAGCCGGTGCGCATATGTTTTTGACCGGTGTACTCGAGAAGCGCCGCTGCTCCAAGCGAAGGATAACAACCATGAAGTTGCCTGCTTTTTATACAAAGGAGAATGAAATGGACAGTGCATTAATCGGAGAATATGAAGCAAGGCTCGCCAATGTGAGAAAAGAGATGGCGAAGAGAGGCTTCAACGGCCTGCTGGTTTTCGGGCTGGCCCCAAGGCGTGTGGGTGATTTGATGTATTTGACGGGACATCAGCCGCTTCTGCCGGGACATCCCAGGAGATACGGTTTCAAGGGCAGGGGGTATTCGGTTATATTCGTTCCGTTGCAGCAGGAACCCTGTCTTTTAACCACGACCCCGTTTTTCGAAAAAGAACTGTTCATCAAGGAGGTCATATACGGGGATGATCTTCCGGAAGAAATAGCTACGAGCGTCATCCTGAGAGGGATCGAGAAAAAAGACATAGGGATCGTTGGAATGGACATACTCGGCGTTTCTCTCTACGAAGACCTGAAAAGGAATCTTCCGCGGACCCGTTTCGTTGCGGCGGACGATATCGTGATGAATTTGCGGGCGTCCAAAAGCCCCTATGAACTGGCGATTATGCGTCGCGGCGCGGGAATCGCCGACGAGGTTTCGGATCTGTTGAGAGATTTCCTGAAGGTAGGGGTGACCGAGAACGACGTGTACCGCTTCATCGTGGGAGAGCTGACGAAACGCGGTGTGACCGGGGCTTTTGCAACATGTCAGTCGGGTGAACGATCGGAAAGCGCGTACGATCTTTCTCCGGCGACGGATAAAGTGATTGCGTCGGGAGATATGGTTCATATGGAGATCAACGGGAAGTATCAGGGCTACATGATCGATGTCTGTCGTTCCACAGTAGTCGGCGCTATTTCCGATCGACAGAGGTTGGTTCTTGATACGGCTCTTCTTATGTTCCACGAGGCGGTCGGAGGGATGAGGCCGGGAGTTTATGCGGAGGACTTGGAAAAAATAAGCGGGGAAATCGCTCTTCGCCATGGTTTTGATTCGAATCACACTCGCTCCTTCAACGGTCCCGCGACATTTCTGGGGCATGCGATCGGCCTTGGCGTTGACGAACCCCCGGTAGTGGCGGCAGGGGACATGACGCAGCTGACGGAAGGCATGGTGATTACAATTGAACCGGGGCTTTATATGACGGGCTGCGGAGGATGCAGAATCGAAGACGAGATTCTTGTGACGTCCGAAGGCAGCGAGAATCTGAATCGATCTGAAAACAAGTGGTGGTAGGGGAGGATACAATGAAAGTCGATAACGTTGCCGAAGCAGTTCATATCATGTCCGTCCATATGGCGAATATGTATTACTATCTCACGAAAGCGGTACTCGAAGATTTCGGAGAAGATGCGAAGGCTTCCTTTGAGCGAGCTATCGTTTCATTCGGGCATGACAGGGGAAGGAAGATCTCCGAAAGAGTTCGTGCGGATGGGAAATCTCTGACGCTGGAAAACCTTTACGAGTATTACGATATCCCTATGGATGAAGGCTGGGATACGAATCGAACCATTGTCGACGATAAAGTGCATAATATCACCAATGATTGCACCTTCGCCAAGGTCTGGATTGAAAAAGAATGGAACGAGGTCGGCCATATCTACTGCCTGATCGATACCGCCCTGAGAGAAGGATATAGCGAGAATGTTCTGTATACTCCCGTTCAAAACGTCCTTTTGGGAGATCGCTGCTGCGAGTCGCGAACCAGGTATAAGGATATCTCTAAAAAAGGGCAATGATGAAAATAAAAGTCATTATTCCTAACTATGGGATGAACCGGAATACTTTGGACGAACGAGAGGCGATGCTCTCCCGATCGGTGTCGGAAGGTGTGAAAATCTCCGTCGACTGCATCGAGGAGGGGCCCGCCGTAGTTCAGAGCCATACTGACGAGATAAACGCGGCTGTACCGCTCATCCGTCAGGGGAGCGGAGCCGAACGGGAAGGGTACGACGCCGTGGTTGTCTATTGTTTCAGCGATGTTGCGGTTTCAGCCCTGCGGGAGCATGTGGCGATTCCCGTAATAGGGCCGGGTGAAGCGTCGTTGGCTGTTGCGTCGATGATTTCGAATCGTTTTTTAGTGATTACTACGACCGAAGTCAATATTCCAAGAACATATCGACGCTTAATGTCGAGTCCCGTTGCTCGAGAAAAGATGGCGGGGATCAAAAGCCTTGAGATCGGTGTGCAAGGCCTGCGAGACTGTCCCCGGAAGACTATGGAAAACCTCCGGAGTGTAATTCGAGGATTTCAAAAAGAGGAATATTTTGATGCTGTAATACTGGGGTGTCTTGGTATGGCCGAATACGGCGATCCGCTGATGAAGGAGTTCGGGGTTAAGATTATCGATCCTGCATTCGTTGCGTTGGCATATGCGGAGATGTCTGTTCGCCTGAATCTCGGAGGTTAGGACATGGTGGAACAAAAGCCGCTCTATAGGTTGCTCGAACGATTAGTCGACATTCCCAGCGAGTCCGGCGACGAGACTGCTCTTGGAGACTTTCTTTTCGAGTGGATGAAGGAGAACGCTCTTTCTCCGGAAAGGCAGAAAACCCGCGACGGACGCTTCAATGTTCTCGGGCGATTGACCGGAAGTCTTCGCTCGGAGTCTCCCAAATGTTTGCTGCTGGCGGGTCATATGGATACGGTTTCGGCTGGAAAAGACTGGGAGCGAGATCCTTTCTGTTTAGAAATGACAGATGAAGGATTTGCTTCCGGGTTAGGGGTTGCCGATATGAAAGGGGGAATCGCCTGTATTTTATGGATTGCCAAGAAGCTTATGGATGATGCCTGCCCATTTGCGGGTACTGTGGAACTTGCTTTTTTCGTCGACGAGGAGCGCTATTCCATCGGAGCGCATGACTATGTTCTGTCGCCGGTGAAGCATTGCCCCGACTTCGCGATTTTGGCGGAGCCGCACTTCCATGAAATCATAGTCGGGGCTCCGGGGAAAGTATTGCTGGAGCTTGTGTGTGAGGGAAAAACAGGCCACGCGTCACGGCCGAGTGAAGGGATCAATGCGATCGAGATAGCCTCGGAGATGATGCATTTTCTGAACAGGGATATGGCCGCTGCGGGAGATGGGGACAGAGGAAGTTATTCTGCTTTGAATATTATAACCAATATAGACAATTATTCTCTTAGTATCCCGGATTACTGCAAGGTGATTCTCAATAAACAGCTGGTTCCTGGAGAAAAACTGGAGGATTTTCTGAAAAACATAGAGGAAGTTTTCGAGCAGAAAGTCGGACGCGGCTCTCTGTCGATAAAAAGGGGGCTTCCAGAATATCCCGGACATAAGGTTGAGGAAAACAATCCTTTCCTAAAAAGCTTGGTGCGAGAGATTGCAGATTTCGGATTACCCGCGCCGACGCTTAGAAACAACGATGGCGTCAGCGACGCCAATATTTTACAGAGTTTTTTAGGCATTCCGACCGTTTTATTCGGGCCGAAAGGTAGTCGTTATCACACCCGGGATGAGAGAATCGATCTTGGCTCCATGGATATGTATATTGACATCTTAGATAGCTATATTCGCAATGTTTTAAAATAAGAAGCTCTACGAACGATTCGCCTCGAAGAAACAATGTCCAAAAACCAAGTCCAAATCGGAGCCTGCCGGGTTGTTTCGGCAGGTTTTTCTTGGAATGCCTGAACAACAGACACGTTGAAAGCGATTCTCCTAAATGACGTGCGCCTTCTCTCGCCTTTCAGTCGATATCCCGATTGCCGGCGGAGAATCCTGCCCCGTCCCTGATTCGATAGATAGCGGAAAGGAGACGTACAGAAATGATGAACGCAAAAGGAGACTCAATGATAGAGTACTACGCGCGACGCGCCGCCGAGTATGAACGCGTCTATAGCAAACCGGAGCGTCAGGTCGATCTGCAGACGCTTAAGGAATTTCTAGGCGGCGTTTTTGCTTGTGAGAGGGTTCTGGAAATAGCATGCGGCACCGGGTACTGGACCCAGTTCATGGCGAAGTCGGCGACGGCCATTCTAGCGACGGATTTCAATTCGGACGTGATCGATCTTGCAAGACAAAAGGTATTCGGAGCGTGCCGCGTACACTTTACCGAGGCGGACGCCTATTCTCTCGATACCGTATCCGGCGATTATACGGCGGGTTTTCACGGGTTCTGGTGGTCTCATCTCCCGAAGAACAAGATGCGCTTGTTTCTTTCGGCCTTTCACTCCAAGCTCCCGACCGGCGCGAAGGTCGTGATGATTGATAATCAGTATGTAAACGGAAGCAGTTCGCCGATATCAAGACACGATGCGGACGGCAATACGTATCAGTTGCGGAGACTGGACGACGGTTCCGAACACGAAGTCCTGAAGAACTTCCCTTCGGATGAAGACATAATTTCGTCTCTTGCCGGCTTTGCAACCGAAATCGGAGTGAGGCGGCTTCATTACTTCTGGATAGCCGAGTACACGACGAAGGAAATGCCGAACACCGGATTCAACTTGATGAATGGACGTTAGAAAGACGTAGAATCAATGCGCTCATGGTGTTCGCCCTTCATTCGATTTTCCGCGAAGCGTCTTCGAGAGCTTTTCGGCCCGATTCGGTAATGCGGTAGCGCTGCTTGCTGCTGCGGGGTTTGTCGGGCACGCTCATTTCGATAAGAGCGGCTTTCAGAGCAGGCAGCAGATAGGCCTCCCTGAAGTATTCCTCATGCTTGATCTCGAGTTTTTTCTGGATTTCAGTGCGCTTCATCCCGCCGGAGAGGACCGTTAAAAGCCGTCGGACGACACAAGCGCCCTCGCCAGCGCGCGCGCCGCTCCCGCCCGCTTTTCCCGGCTCCGCGCGGCGTGTTGCTCCCGTACGAAACCTGATACGACGTGGACCCGATTTGATCCACGGAAGAAAACGGCATATACTGAAAGCGGAAAAGCGCGCTCCACGCGCTTACTCGCAGAATCAAAGGAGGTACATTCATGAAAATCGCAGTGTTCGGAATCGGCGGGGTCGGCGGAATCGTCGGCGGCGCGCTGGCCGCGGATACGCCGGACGCCATGTCCTCCCTCTACCGAGACCTCAGCAACGGCAAACCGGCGCGCGAAACCGAACTCGACCACATCATCGGAAGAATGGTGGAGATGGGACGGCGGACAGGCGTGCCGACCCCGTACCACACCATCGCCTACGAACGCTTCGCCGGGAAGTAGCGATGCCGAAACAATGATCGAAGAGGAAGGCGAATTGGGGCCCGAGGCAACTCGTAAGAAATTCTTAACAGTTCGCAGCCGCTTTCGAGCGCGACATCGTGTCCTTCCTCAGCGTTGCGGACGCAAGGAGTGAACCATAAAACCCGCTAACGGCTTCCAATCCGCCTTGCTCCGTTGCACGGCTGAACTTTATCGTTAGTCGCTTTCCGGGGGATGCCCGGCCGGCTCGCTTCCAAGTCCAGCGACTCCGCCCTGTTGCTCGGAGAATGGTTTCTTATTTGTACACGTCCCCCCGAGAATCAATCGAGGCAACGCGAATCGTCGTCAGGTCCTCGTCGATCAGCAGCAGAATTCTCCAGCCGCCGACTCTGAGCCTCCATTCAGAACGCCCCTTCAACGGTTTGATGTCGCCGGAAGGGCCGGTGTGGAGGACGTCGAGCGCGGTCAGTATTCTTCTGCGGTCGGGGTTCGGGATCTTTTCAAGGCGTTTCTTGGCCTCCGGGGAGAGATTGACTGTCCAAGGATTCACCATAGTTCATTCATAACATCCTTCAGCGGAATATCCTTCCCCTCGGCGAACTCAGCCCGCGAAATCGCAAGACATTCCTCCTCCTCCGGCGTCAGAGGAGGCTCTCTGTCCTCCATCTCCTCCATTTCGACGTGGAGGGCATACGTCCGCAGACGTTCCACCCCTTGGGGGGAAAGCCGCCGAAGAACGCGTCGTACTTCGTTGCGCTCTTTGATAAGGCTGGTCATCGGTACTCCTCCTTCTTTTTGCTGGAATAATGATAGCACTTTTGCATAACGGCGGGAAGAGAAGGAAGAGGGGGTAGGATATCAAGAACATCCGGGAATGTGCGGTCTGCGGAAACGCCACAGACTCGCTCTGCTGCGTGGTCGTCGTTCTTTCGCCTATGCCACGGGGTGCTGATCGGTTCCGTTTTCGTCCGAAGCAGATTTCAGCCGTTCCGACAGCCAGAGTTTGATGATCGCCTGCCGGGGGATGCCCAGGCGGCTCGCTTCCAAGTCCAGCGACTCCAGCATCCATTCTGGAAAAGAAACATTTATCCGTTTTTGCTTCCTAGAGGATCGTCTCGCTCCGTCAAGATCAAGATGAAGGGTAATATCCTCGCCCTTGTCGAAGGCTTCGTCAAATTGTTTCGCTTTTATAGAACCGCACCTCCTCCTTGCGGGATCTTCTCACCGAAATTATCCGGACAGGACGCTTCCTTTCGAGTCCACCGGGTATTGCCCGGACTTGTCTCGAATCAGGTACCTTCGTCCCGGCGGAAGCAATGCGCTCACGATGTTCGCCCCTCATTCGATTTTCCGCGAAGCGTCTTCGAGAGCTTTTCGGCCCGATTCGGTAATGCGGTAGCGCTGCTTGCTGCTGCGGGGTTTGTCGGGCACGGTCATTTCGATAAGAGCGGCTTTCAGAGCAGGCAGCAGATAGGACTCCCTGAAGTAGTCCTCATGCTTGATCTCGAGTTTTTTCTGGATTTCAGTGCGCTTCATCTCGCCGGAGAGGACCGTTAAAAGCCGTCGGACTTCCCCGGTAACTTCCCCGGTAACTTCCCCGGTAACTTCCCCGGTGACTTCCCCGGTAACAGAAGAAGCATCGTATTTACTATCGAGCTTGCCCTCTGTCGTCGTTTGGCCGCCGAACTCGGGCGCGCTCACGATCATCCGGAACATGTCGCCCTCGATCAGCCGGGGGTCCGCTCCGCCGTAGAGCTTGCCGTACTTCATCATCTTGCGCATGCCGGACCCGAGTTCATCGGCCCGGAATATCTCCCGGAAGAAAGCGCCGATGACCGGATTCTTGGGAAACGGCGCGAAGGTCGACAAACTCAGGTCTCCGAAACCGTGAGGCCGATTGGCGTTCTCGGTGACGACCCTGCCGTATTCGATGATGAGCCGGGCCGGTGCGCCGGGCAGATGTTGAGAAGGAGCTGATCCGGAGCGAAGAGCAGGACTCCGGCCAGGGTGACGCCGCTCTCGCGCGTCAGAGGGTCGGTCTGATAGAGCTGGGCGCTCCGCAGAAGCCGCAGATCGTCCATGTCC
>JAHDKT010000119.1 GCA_018436725.1 Synergistaceae bacterium
ACGGAGGTTCCAGCATATGCCGTCAAACTCAAAAACGCACCTTAACAGGGCCTTCGACCATCTGGACAATGTAATTTACATAATGGGCGAAGTCATAAAGGGAAGAAATGCCGAAGAGATCAGAAAACATCTTGTGGAAGACGATCCATTCGGCAGCGATTCTTTAGACTACAGGCAAACCATAGCTAACTGGCTTATAGGCGACTATGTCAAGGGCTTCTCACCCGAGGCTCTGGATGTCTTCGCACGCCTAATGACTTCGGACAGGATAGAGACCCGGACGAAGAGGGAGTTACTCTTCTGGAAGAACTGCGAGAGGGACTCACTCGTCAGGGCGATCACACTCGAGCAGGTGTATCCTGCCTACCACAGGGGAGAGGCCTTCTTAATGCGTGAGGACGTGGTCGGTTTCATCGTCAAGAAGATGGGGTTCACAGAGTATATGTCAGACAAGAGGATCAAGAATTACCTCTCCATAACATCAAAGCTCGGTATTGCCGAAGCTAACGGCAAGAACATAGACCTGCGCTACTTCCGCCCCAAACGAGAGAGCGTTACCGCGGTGCTGTACTTTCTCTTCAACTCAAAACTTTCACCCTCGGCCCTTCTTAGAGCAGACGATTTCAAATACCTGCTCCTGGACGAGAGGGACCTCCTCTCTTACCTTGCCGATCTGGATACTTCCGGTCTCATAGAGTTCGCTATGGCCGGAAACGTCGTGAGGCTGGAGCCGAAGATAGCTTTCGAGGTGTTGCCCGATGCACTTGCGGGATAACCTTTCACTCTCAGAGAAGCTGGATATGCTCTCAGATAAGCTCTCAAGGGCGGACTCCCTTGTCAGCGAGACCGAGGGTTCCAGAGTGATCGTCCTCATAGTTGCCCCGAAGGAAGAGGCGGCGGCAGTACGTGAGATGAAGATGCGTTTCGAGGGTAGGATAAACCTGCTAGATTTCGGGGCTAAACTCGTAGAGACTGCTAACGGTTACGGTATGGAGAACCTGGAGTCCGACTTTTCCTTTCTTGGAAAGTCGAGCATAGGCGACTTCTCGCTGCTCCTGCAAAAGAGTCTTATCGGGAGTATCGTGGAGTCCTCACAGTTGAACCCGCTAACGGCAGTACACAGGCTCGGGGTAATCAACGGCTTCTTCGGTCTCAACCCGCTGATCGAGGGCGTTACAAACAAACTCGTAAATCCGGCGGTATTTATCTATCCGGGCAAGAGGAAGGACCATATACTGACCTTTCTCGACGGAAGGCACACGACATCGGTTTACAGGGCGTTAGTGATCTGAAATAGACGGTAGGGGGTCGGGTAGATGACGATAAAAGAGCTTCTGAAGATGAACATAGAAGAGGAAGTCCCTCTGGTAATAAAGGCGGGGGACCAGGACCTCGCACTCGAGCAGAAGGAAATCTCCCAGTACATAGTGACCCGCCAGATAGAGAGCCATCTGGAGAAGTTTCTGGAGAACTACAAACTCCCGTCCACAGACAAGATAGGCGTGTGGATCTCGGGCTTCTTCGGTTCTGGAAAGTCATACTTCGCCAAGATACTGGGCTACCTGCTCTCCAATCACGCTCTGCCAAGAGGCATAACGGCGCGCGAGCTCTTCAACGAAAGGGTTGCCAGCTGCGCCAATCCCGAGTTTATAAAGGCGAGTATAAGCGCGCTCAACAGCATACCGGCCGAAGTCGTTATGTTCGAGATAATAGGCGAAGGCTCTATGACCGGAGATACCGTGCAGCAGGTGATGTTCAAAAAGCTCCTTCAGGCCGGCGGTTACTCCGGCGTCCCTACCGTGGCGATTATGGAGTACGAACT
>JAHDKT010000056.1 GCA_018436725.1 Synergistaceae bacterium
AGCGTCATCCTCGGCCTCGGGGGAAAGGCCAACGGCGTTCCCCGGGAGAGCGGCTTCGACATCACCGTGGCGTCGGAGATAATGGCCATTCTCTGCCTCTCCACGGACCTCATGGACCTGAAGGAAAGAATACGGAAGATCGTCATCGGCTACACTTATGACGGCAGGGCCGTCACCGCTGGAGACATCGGCGCGGCGGGTTCCGCCGCCGTGCTCCTCAAGGATGCCGTCAAGCCCAATCTCGTCCAGACCCTGGAAGGGGTTCCCGCCTTCATCCACGGCGGTCCCTTCGCCAACATCGCCCACGGCTGCAACTCCCTCCAGGCGACCCGTCTCGGCCTGAAGCTCTCCGACTATTTCGTCACCGAGGCGGGCTTCGGCGCCGACCTCGGCGCGGAAAAGTTCCTGGACATCAAGTGCCGTCTCGGCGGCCTTACCCCTTCGGCGGTGGTGATCGTAGCCACGGTGCGGGCCCTGAAGATGCACGGAGGAAGGAAAAAGACGGAACTCGCCCAGGAGGACCTGGCGGCCCTCGAAAAGGGCATGACCAACCTGGAGAAGCACATAGAGAACATCGCCTCCTTCGGGCTGCCCGCCGTGGTGGCCATCAACCGGTTCCCCACGGACACCGAGGCGGAGCTTGCCCTGGTGGAGGACAAGTGCACCCGGCTGGGTGCCTCCGTGGCCCTCTCGGAAGTGTGGGAGAAGGGAGGCGACGGCGGGCTCGACCTTGGCCGGAAGGTGATGGAGGCCTGCGGAAAGCGGTCGTCCTTCCGCTTCCTTTACGAGGCGTCCCTCAGCCCGAAAGAGAAGATCGGGAAAATAGCCCGGGAGATCTACGGCGCCTCCGGGGTGACCTACACTGACCAGGCGGAGAAGGACCTCGCCCAGATCCACGACCTCGGCAAGGACGACCTGCTGGTCTGCATGGCCAAAACCCAGTATTCCCTCTCAGACGACCCGGCCCTCCTCGGCCGCCCCGAAGGCTTCACGGTGACCGTGCGGGAAGTCCGGCTGTCGGCCGGCGCCGGGTTCCTCGTCGCCATTACGGGATCGGTGATGACCATGCCGGGGCTGCCGAAAAAGCCGGCTGCCCTTACCATCGACATCGACGAAAAGGGCCGCATCACGGGGCTCTTTTAAGGAGGCGAGGCTGCCATGACCGCGAGGATACTCGACGGCAAGAAGCTCTCGGCCGAAATACGGGCCTCCATAAAAGAAGAGACCACCCTCCTCCGGGAAAAGGGTATCGTTCCCGGCCTTGCGGTGGTCCTCGTGGGGGACGACCCGGCATCGAAGGTCTATGTCGGGCAGAAGGAAAAGGGGTGCCTCGAGGCGGGATTCGCGTCTTTCCTCCACAGGCTGCCGGCTTCAACCACCCAGGAGGAGCTCCTTGACCTTATCGGCAGGCTCAACGGGGATGCCCTCGTCCATGGAATTCTCGTCCAGCTCCCCTTGCCGCCCCAGATCGACCCTGACACCGTCCTCGCGGCCATCCGGCCTGAAAAGGACGTGGACGGTTTTCACCCCGTAAACATCGGGCGTCTCGTGGCAGGGCTCCCGGCCTGCGAACCCTGCACCCCCAAGGGAATACTCCGCCTTCTCAAAAGCACGGAGATCCCCCTGGCGGGAAAGGAAGCCGTGGTCATCGGGAGAAGCAACATCGTGGGCAAGCCTGTGGCCCTCATGCTCCTGGCTGAGAGCGCTACGGTGACCGTCTGCCACAGCAGGACAAGGGATCTCGCGGAGCATGTCCGCAGGGCGGATATCCTTGTCGCAGCCATCGGGAAACCCCGTTTCGTCACGGCGGACATGGTGAAGGAAGGCGCCGTGGTGGTGGACGTGGGAATCAACAGGCTCGAGGAAGGCCTCGTCGGGGACGTGGATTACGGTCCCGTCTCGGAGAAGGCGTCGTGGATCACTCCGGTTCCGGGAGGGGTGGGGCCCATGACCATCGCCATGCTGCTGGAGAATACCCTGGAACAGGCAAAGAAAGTCTGAAAACGACCCCCAAGGGACAAACAGCACCGTCTTCGGCCGTCCTCCCGGAGAATACCGGGGGGACGGCGTTTATCAAAGGAGCGGCTCTGTGGTATAAAGATACCTGAATGGCCCGTACGGGGGAAATGCCCCGGACGCAGGAAAATTCCACAAGGAGGAAGAGACGTCCATGACCCTTCTGAAAAACAGGAGCCTTGAAGATTTTTCGGGAGAGCTTGCTGCCAGTTCGGCGGCGCCGGGAGGAGGCAGCGCCGCCGCCCTTTCGGGAGCCCTCGGTGCGGCCCTTGTTTCCATGGTGTGCCGGCTCACTCTCGGCAAAAAGGAATACGAGGAGTATGAAGAGGAGCTCAGGGAGGTTCTCGCCCTCTCCGAGGACCTGAGAAAGAACCTGGTAAACGCCGTTGACGTGGATGCCGCGGCCTATGGATTTGTGATGGAGGCCTTCGCCCTTCCGAAGGAGACCGAAGAAGAAAAGGCGGTCCGGAGAGAGGCCATACAGAAGGCGTTCCGGGAAGCCTGCGAATCGCCGAGAAAAACATCCTTCTGGTGCCTCGAGGTGCTTCGCCTCTGCGCCCGCGTGTCGGGCAAGGTGAACGTCAACGCGGCCAGCGACCTCGGCGTGGGAGCCAACCAGGCCCTGGCAGGGCTTGAAGGGGCTGCCATGAACGTGCTGATCAACCTTCCCTCCATCAAGGACGACGAGTACACCGATCTTCTTCGGGAGGAAGTCGAGGAGATCCAGGACGAGGGGAGAATTCTCAAGACCGGGGTGATGAGGGAAGTCCTGGCCTATATCGGCGGAGCGGACTGAGCCGGGCGGTTCTCCTTTCATGAAACCATTTTCGGGACGCAGTTTCCCTCTCCATCGGAAACCGGCGAACAGAAAAAGAGGCAAAAAATGAAGACGGTCACGGTAGGCATCATCGGTGCCGGCTTTGCGTCGAAGTTCCACTGCCGGTCCTTTTCCCGGGTGGCGGGAATAAACGTCCGCGTGAAATCCATCGCGGATGTAGATGCCGGAAAGGCTTCCGCCGTCGCGACGGAATTCGGCCTGGAGGAATTCCACAATGACTGCACCGCCCTCCTTGACGATCCGGAGATCGACGTCATCGACATCTGCACCCCTCCCTTCCTGCACCCGGGCATGACAATGGAAGCCCTCGCGGCAGGGAAGCACGTGATATGCGAAAAGCCCCTGACCGGCTATTTCGGCGCTCCCGGCGACGAGACGCCCATCGGAGACAGGGTGCCCAAATCGGTCATGTACGACAAGGTGCTCGGGGATATACGGAACCTCGGGAAGGTCGTAGCGGAAAGCAACAGGCTCTTCATGTATGCCGAGAATTACGTCTACTCGCCGAATATTCTGAAAGCCGCAGAGATCATCCGGGCCCGGAAGAGCAGGATCCTTTTCATGAAGGGGGAGGAGAGCCTGAAAGGGTCCTCGTCACCGGTGGCCGGCAGGTGGGACAAAACGGGCGGCGGTTCCCTCATCCGGGTGGGGTGCCACCCCATCGGGGGGATTCTCTGGCTGAAGAGGGAAGAGGCACGGACGAGAGGGATTTCCATAGAAATTGAAAGTGTCCTGTGCGACACGGCCCGTATGACGCCCTCCCTGAGCGATCACGAACGGCGCCATCTCAGCGTCCGCCCGGAGGACGTGGAGGATTTCGCCTCCCTGGTCCTCACCTTCACCGACGGTACCAGGGCGGTGGTGATTGCAGGCGACACCATGCTGGGCGGCACGAGGAACTACGTGGAGGTCTACGCCAATGACGCAGTGATGCACTGCATGATCACCCCTTCGGACAACCTCAGCACCTACATGCTTGACGAAGAGGGAATGGACGGCGTGTACATCTCCGAGATGCTTCCCGCAAAGGCGGGCTGGCAGAGGCCCTTCGTCGCCGAGGAGCACCTGAGGGGATATGTGGGCCAGTTCCAGGATTTCATGGAGTGCGCGGCAACGGGCAGGAAGCCTCTGTCAGACTTTGGTCTGGCCTGCGACGTGGCCAGGGTGATCTACGGGGCCTATCTCTCGGCGGAGCAGGGGAAAAGGGTCGATTTCTGAAGACCCCGGCAGTGCTTCAGTCTCTGAAAAGAAAATGGGGCAGGCACCCTTCAGGGTGCCTGCCCCATAGAGCCTCAAGGGTCAGCGCTGTTTCTTCGCCGCGGTCAGCGGAACGAGATCAGCGCAGGTTCCCGCTTTCAGGACAGCGCTGTCGGCGTGCCCCACCCAGTCCCGGAGCTGTCCGGCCAGGGCGATGATCTTGCCGAGGTCGATGCCCGTCTCGATCCCCATTTCGGAGAACATGTGGATCATGTCCTCCGAGGAGATATTGCCCGAGGCTCCCGGCGCGTACGGGCAGCCCCCGAGACCGGCGAGAGATCCGTCGAAGCGGATGACACCGGCCTGCATTCCGGCGACGATGTTTGCCAGGGCCATGCCCCTGGTGTTGTGGAAGTGAAGAAACCAGCGCACAGCCGGGAACTCCTTCATCATCATGGAAGAGAGGTCGAAAACCTGCCGGGGATTGGCCATGCCGGTGGTGTCGGACAGGGAAAGCTCTGTCAGCCCCAGATCGTGCATCCGGCCGGCGATTTCCCTTACCTGTGACGGCGGTACCTTCCCTTCAAAGGGGCAGCCGAAGGCTGTGGAAATGGCACCTGAAACTTCGGCTCCGTTTGCTCTGGCGAAGGCCGTGCATTCTTTAAAACCCTCGATAAGTTCAAGGGGAGTCTTGTTCAGGTTTGCCTTCGCGTGGGATTCGCTGGCGGAGACCGTGAGCTTCACCTTGGTGATCCCTGAAGCGAGGGCGCGCTCCACGCCCTTGAGGTTTGCCACGAGGGCCCTGTATTCCACCCCCTGAGTCCGGCGGAACGTCCGGGCCACTTCGTCGGTATCGGCCATCTGGGGAACTGCCTTCGGGTGGACGAAGGAGCCGACCTCGATGATTTTTATTCCTGCATCCGCCGCACCCTCTATTAAGGCGGTTTTCCTTTCCACGGAAAGGGTGGAAGGTTCGTTCTGCAGTCCGTCCCGTGGGCCGACCTCGCAGAAGATGACCTTTTCAGGCCACTGTAGGGACATGATGTTCATCCTCCTCGTGAAGCAGAATGGCGCTGCCTTTCCTGCAAACATTACTCAAGAATGGAATTTCTGTCAAGCGGCATTGTATTCCGCCAAGCGAAAATACATCCCGGGAAAAAAACAGCGGAAGAGAGGAAAAACCAGCTTGACAAACGGAAGCAGTCTTCTTATTGTATAATCATTTCTTAGAGGCGGATGGTATTTCCGCTAAACGGAAAATATGGAGGTTTTCATGAGACCACAGCCGGAAAAGCCCATCGAGGCAAGAGGAAAGGTTCTTGGGGGCCCGAGGCCTCTCGTCTGCGTTCCCCTCGTCGGAAAGACCCGCGGGGAGATCCTGGCCGAAGCGGAAAATATCCCAGCCATCGCACCCGATATCATCGAACTCCGGGTGGATGCCTGGGAGTTCGTGGAAGAAACGGCTCTCTCCGTCTCCATGATACGGGACGTCCGGAAGGCCGTGGGGGAGATCCCCGTGATCCTCACCTGTCGGGGCCACTGGGAGGGCGGTTTCAAAAAAGTCTCCGATGAGGCGAAATTCTCCCTCTACCGGGAGGCAGCCGCCGGAGGCCTGGTGGATTTTCTTGACATTGAGCTCGCCTACGGCGACGAAAAAATCAGGGAAACCCTCCGGATGCTTGAGAATTCCTCTGTTTCCCTTATCGTCTCATTCCATGATTTTGAAAAGACCCCTCCGAAGGAAGTCCTTTTTTCCACCCTCGCCGCCGAGATTCGGGCAGGGGCCCACGTGGCAAAGCTTGCCGCCATGCCCAGGAACGAGGAGGATGTCCTTGCCCTTCTTTCCGCAACGATCCTGGTCCGCCGGGAGTACCCCCACATCCCGCTCATCACCATGTCCATGGGCGGCATCGGCGCCGTGAGCAGGGTGACCGGAGGGCTGTTCGGATCGGATCTTTCCTTCGCGGTGGGCAGCAAGGCCTCGGCCCCCGGCCAGATACCGGTTGCGGCCCTGAAACAGTGCCTGTCCGTTCTCCATCCCCTGGAGAGCTAGACGGTACAGAAAAAAGAATGGAGGCTCGGATGATGAAGAAAGACCTTGTGGCGTTCCAGCTTGTGAAGTTTCTCGAGGCCCGCGGCGTTGAAAAGATTTTCGGCCTGTGCGGCCACACCGTCATCGGTTTCCTCGATGCGCTCAAAGAAAGCTCCATTCATTTCGTGTCCGTCCGGCATGAGCAGATTGCCGCCCATGCAGCCGACGGCTATTCCAGGGGAAAGGGATGCCGTGTTCCCGGCGTGCTCCTCACCCACCTCGGCCCCGGGCTCGCCAACGCCACCACGGGCGTAGCGGAGGCCTCGCTGAACTCAATCCCCATGGTGGTCATCGCCGGCGACGTCCCGAGCTGCTACTTCGGCCGTCACCCCCACCAGGAGGTGAATCTCCACGCCGACGCCAGCCAGTACGAGATTTACCGTCCCTTCGTAAAGCGGGCCTGGCGTGTCGACAGGCCGGAACTGCTTCCCGAGGTTATGGACAAGGCCTTCCGCCTGTCCCTCACGGGCCGCCCCGGCCCCGTGCTGGTATCCATCCCCATGGACCTTTTCTCCATGGAGCTCGACACCCGGTTCTTCGACATGAGGATCGACAACAATCCCCTCCTTCCCAAACCCGGCCTGGATGAAAAAACGGCGGAGGAAATCGCCGTCATGCTGGCCGAAGCGAAACACCCGATCCTCTATCCCGGCGGCGGCGTCATCTCCTCCGGCGCATCGCAGGATCTCTCCGCCCTGGCGACCCACCTGGAGATCCCGGTGCTCTATACCCTCATGGGAAAGGGCGCCATTCCCGACGATCATCCCCTTGCCGTGGGCATGACCGGCTTCTGGGGGACCGACTTCAACAACAGGACCGCCATGAAGGCAGACGTGATGATGGCGGTGGGGACGAGGCTTTCCGAGGCCGACTGCAGCTCCTGGTACTTCGGCGAGACCTTCGACATTCCTCCCACCAGGCTCATCCATATCGACATCAACCAGGAGGAAATCGGCCGGAACTTCAAGACGGCCATCGGCGCCGTCTGCGACGCGAAAATGGCCCTCGGCGCCATTCTGGCGGCGGCAAAGAGACTGTATCCCCAGGGTGTGAAGCGGCCCGAAACGGTGAAGGAAATCGCAGAGACCAAGGCCGCCTACTTCGCAGGCATCTCGGAGGCGCAGAAGTCGGACCAGTTCCCCATGCGCCCCGAACGGATTCTCGCCGACCTCCGGGAGGTCCTTCCCCGGGACGGGTACGTCGTCGCCGACGTCGGGTGGAACAAAAACGGCGTGGGACAGCAGTTTCCCATCTACGAGCCTGGAACCTTCGTAGCCCCCGGCGGACTTGCCACGATGGGGTACGGTCCTTCCGCCGCCCTCGGCGTGAAGGTGGCCTGCCCCGATAAAAAGGTGGTCGCCCTCATCGGTGACGGCGGCATGGGCGCCAACGTCTCCCCCTTCGCCACCGCCGCGGTGGATGATATTGCCGTGGTGTGGGTGGTGATGAACAACTGTGCTTTCGGAACCATCGCCGGGCTCGAGAACCAGCACTACCAGCACCAGTTCGGCACTCTCTTCGAGAAGGACGGCAAGCCCTACAGCCCTGACTTCGCCGCTATCGGCGAGGCCTACGGGATCAAGGGATATACCGTGAAGAGCGCCTCTGAATTCAAACCGGTCCTCGAAGAGGCCCTCGCCCTGAACAGGCCCTGTGTCATCGACGTCCGGATGGAAAACGCCCCGGTTGTTACCGAAGGATGCTGGAACATCAACGACATCTTCAGGAAGCGGGGAGAGGAAAAGCCCTGGAGGGTCTGGGCCTGGGAAGAAACCGAACCCTGGAGGATGGAAAAGTAGCTCTCCTTTCCGGGAGCTTACAAAGAAAAGGAGATGGACATACATGGCGAAAAGGGAACTGACGGCTGAACAGAGGAGCGCACTGGAAGAGATCTTTGCGAAGGCCCGGGCCGCGGAGAAGATCATCGAAAACTACGACCAGGAACGGGTGGACCGCATGTGCCGCTGCGTGGCCTGGGCCGCGGGCAACCCCAGGGACTTTGACAGGCTCTGCAAGATGGGTGTGGAGGAGAGCGGGGCGGGCGACTGGAGCGGCAGGTTCGGCAAACGGCACAAGATCCTCGGTGTCCTGAGGGATGCCCTGCGGCAGAAGAGTGTGGGAGTCATCGAGGTTCTCCCCGAGAAGGGACTTGTCCGGTACGGCAAGCCTGCGGGGGTCATAACATCCCTCATTCCCATGACCAACCCGGAGCTCACTCCCATCGTCACGGCCATCTATGCGCTGAAGGCCCGTGACGTGGTGGTTTTCTCCCCCCATCCGAGAACGAAAAAGACCACCTTCGAGGTGGTGGAGAAGATGCGCCGGGGGCTCCGGTCCATCGGTGAGCCTGAGGATTTCCTCCAGTGCATTTCCGAAGTCAACATGGCCGTCGTCGAGGAGCTCATGACCATGGGCGACCTTATTATGGCCACCGGGGGCCCCGCCATGACCAGGGCGGCCCACAGCTCAGGGAAGCCGGCCTATTGCTCGGGAGCGGGAAACGCCACCATGATCTTCGATGAGACCACCGATATCGAGGTGGCCGCACGCAATACCCGTACCAGCAAGACCTCCGACTTCGGCTCCGGCTGCTCCGCCGACGGCAACCTCATCATCTACAGCGGAATATACGACAGTATGGTTGCCCAGCTCCAGAAGGAAGGGGGCTACCTTGCCACCGACGAGCAGCGGGAGATGCTGAAAAAAGCCATGTGGGACGACGAGGGGCACCGGATCGTGGACACCGTGGCCGTTTCTCCCCAGAAACTGTGCCGGGCGGCCGGGTTCGAGATTCCCGAGGACAGGAAGTTCGTCATGGTTGTCGGGGACGGCATCGGCAAGGAGTACAAATTCTCCGGCGAAAAACTGACGACCCTGCTCGCCCTGTTCCGTTACGAGGGAGATTTTGAAAACGCCCTCAACATGATGGACGGGATATACAAGGTCGGCGGCAGGGGACATTCCTGCGGCATATACAGCCACAACGACGAACATATCCATGCCCTTGCCCTGAGAGCCCCTGTCACCAGGATCATGGTGCGGCAGCCCCAGTCCAAGGCCAATGCCGGAAGCGCCAACAACGGCATGCCCATGACATCGAGCATGGGATGCGGCACCTGGGGGGGCAACCAGGTATCGGAGAACATCGCCCTGAAGCACTATATGAACAGCACATGGGTCGCCAAGCCCATTCTTACCGATGCGCCCTCGGAGGAAGTCCTCTTCGGGGAGTTTTACGATCCGACGAACAAGCGGGAAGGATGATCCGTCCCTCAGGGGTGCGGATGGGGACATTCCGCCCGGCACGGCCGGGATGGAAAACAGGAACATAAAGGAGGAAGATGTATGAAAAAAACGGCAGTGTTCGGACTTTCGATTGTGCTGGTTTTTCTTCTCGCTTCGGCGGGAGCGGCGGCGTACCCTGAGAAGAACATCCAGGGGCTGATCATGTGGGGCGCCGGGGGCGGCACCGACAACTTCGCCCGGGCCATCACCCCCCTGGCTGAGCAGAAGCTTGGACAGACCATCATTCTCCAGAACAAAACCGGTGCCTCCGGAGCGGTTGCCACGACCCTCACGGTGAATTCCCCAGCCGACGGCTACACCCTGCTCTACGGTGCGGAAAACCCGGCCAATTACCGTGTTCTCGGCCTCTCCCCACTGAGCTTCCATGACCTTCAGCCCATCGTCATCGCCGTGGAAGGCGCCGTGGTCATCTGCGTCAATCCCGACACCCCCTACAACACCATGCAGGAGCTTGTCGAGGCGGCGAAAGGCGAGAAGAAGATCCGCATGGCCACCTCCGGCGTGGGCGGTCTTCCCTACGTTGCGGGAGCCATGATGAAAAACATCCACGGAACGGACTTCAACTACATTCAGTTCGACGGCGACGGTCCCGGCGCCACGGCCGTCATGGGGGGCCACGCCGATGTCATGCCCCTGGCCCTCTCAACGTCGGTGGAGTACATCCGCGCCGGCCGGCTCCGCGGCCTCGCGGTGCTCACCACGAAGAGGGTTCCCCAGCTTCCCGACGTACCGGCCATCACGGAAATCTATCCCGAGTATGCCCAGTACCTTCCCTGGGGACCGTTCTACGGCGTCTTTGTGAAAAAGGGGACTCCGGACGATATCGTGGCAAAGCTCAGCGACGCCTTCACCCAGGCCATGGCGGAGCCCCGGTTCGAGGAGTACGTGAAGAACTCCGGCGGCTTCAAAAACGGTGCCGTAGGCGGGGAAGCCGTGAAATTCCTGGAGAAGTTTGAATCCACAGCAAGCTGGCTGATCTACAACGCCGGGGGAGCGAAAAAATCACCCGCTGAATTCGACATCCCTGAACCGAAAAAATAGTGCCCCGTCGTGTATAATCGGGGATGGACCGGAACGAAAGTTCCGGTCCATCCCCTCTTGCATTGGGGACCGAATCGGGCAACTGCAATGGAAGGACGTGAGTCACAGAGATGGAAGAATCCAGGGCCTTTTTGGCTGAAGAATCATCCGGAGAACCGGCCGGAACCGTGAAAGATCTCTCGAAATACGTTCCCGAGGCGCGGAGAAAACCTGGCGAGCTCGGCACAGCCGCCATAATGTTTCTGATCGGCGCTCTCGGCTATTACTTCGCCCTCGACATGACGAGCGGAGAATACTCATCTCCCTCGGTGTTCCCGAAACTCGCCTCCACGGTGATCATGGCGTGCTCCGCGGTGAATTTTCTCAAGGCGCTGCGGAGGGGCAAGCCCGGGACTGAGACGACCCTCACCGGGTATCTTCTTCCCCTTGACGTGGTGGTTGTCGTGGTGCTGCTCGTAGCGTACTGCTTCGCGCTGCCAAGGCTTCATTTTGTGGCTTCATCCTACGCGTTCATGGTCATCGGCATGGTGTATCTGCAGAGAGGGAAGAACATCGTCCGGGCACTCCTGATTTCTGCGGTCTCCCTGGCGGTCCTGGTGGCGGTCTTCCGCTACCTGTTCCTGGTCATTCTGCCGTAAGGGGGCCCCGATATGGAACAAAACCTTCAGTATTTCCTCATACCTTTCCTGAGCTGGGAGATGATGATGCTCATCTGGGTGGGCGTTTTCGCCGGCATCTGGGTCGGCGCCATTCCGGGCCTGTCCGTGACCATGGCGGCGTCCCTGCTGATCTCCTTCACTTTTTCCTGGGACCTGAACAGCGCCCTCGCCCTGATCTGCGGCGTATTCGTCGGCGGCGTCTACGGCGGCTCCATCACGGCCATCCTGCTCAACATCCCGGGAGCGCCGGCGGCGATCGCCACGGGAATCGAGGGCTATCCCCTCGCCCAGAGGGGTGAGGCCGGCAAAGCCATCGGCCTCTGCACCACCGTTTCGGTGTTCGCCAGCTTCGTCGGTATTCTTGTCCTCTCCGTGGCTGCGCCGGTGATCGCCAATTTCTCCCTCAAGTTCTCCCCCAGGGACTTTTTCCTGCTGGCGGTGATGGGAATACTGCTCATCGGCAGCATCGGCGGGGGAGATCCCATAAAGGGCATCACCGCCGGAGCGATAGGAGTGCTCCTGAGCATGGTCGGCATGGACCCTTCCACCGGTGAGCTGCGGTATACCTTCGGCAACATCTACCTCATGGCGGGGATAAGCTTCGTAACGGCCATGATCGGCCTTTTCGGCGTATCGGAAGCCCTGACCCAGTTCAGGAACGCGGGGACAAAGTCGCCGAAGCAGAACCTCGACAGGATCATCCCCAACTGGGCAACTTTTTTGAAGTACCTCCCCCTGTCCATCCGGTCGTCCCTTCTCGGCGTCTTCATCGGTGCCCTTCCCGGAACCGGCGGTGACGTTGCCGCCCTGCTGGCCTACGACCAGGCCAAGCGGACCGTCAGGCATCCCTCCCGTCCCTTCGGCACAGGGGCCTACGAGGGCATCGTTGCCCCCGAGACGGCCAACAAGGGAGCCATCGGCGGCGCCTTCATCCCCATGCTGACCCTGGGAATCCCGGGAGACGCCGTTACGGCCATCATCATCGGCGCCCTCTACATCCACGGCCTCAAACCGGGCCCCATGCTCATGATCGAGACGCCCCACCTCTTCTGGATGATCGTCAGCTGCCTCTCAATAGCCAGCGTGGCCCTCATGGTCCTCGGCCTCGTCAGCGTGAAGCCCTTCGCCAGGATCATCGAGATTCCGAAGGAGATCATCATGCCCGTGGTGATCATCCTCTCGGTCATCGGAACCTATGCCATCCAGAACAGCGTGGTGGACATCTTTTACATGATCGGCTTCGGTATCATCGGGTATTTTCTGAGGCTCTACGGCTATGCCACGGGCCCCATGGTCCTCGGGCTCATACTGGGTCCCATGCTCGACGCCAACTACAGGAGAGCCATGCAGGGAGCGGAAAACCAGCTTCTGCCCTTCCTCGAAGGGTTCGTCACCAGTCCCATCAGCCTCTTCCTGACGCTGGCCATCGTCTTTCTGATCGTGTCCCAGACGTCTTTCTACAGGAGATGGAGAGGCCTGGAATAGTTTTCCCCTGCCGGGGAAGAGAGAAACGAAAAATAAGGGAGGAATGTTTCATGAGAAAACTCGGTGTTGCGCTGTTTGCGGTATGTGTTCTGGCTGGGGCTGCCTTCGGTGCCTACCCGGAAAAGAACATCCAGGGGTACATCATGTGGGGCGCCGGAGGCGCCATGGACAACGTGTCCCGGGCCATCGTCCCCATCGCCCAGGAACATCTCGGAAAGACCATCATCCTGCAGAACCGCACCGGTGCCACGGGAGCCATCGCCACTACCTTCGTGGCAAACCAGCCCGCCGACGGCTACAGCATTCTCTTCGGCGCGGAGAACCCGAACCTCTACAAGGTCACCGGCCTTTCCCAGATCGACTACGACCAGTTCGAGCCGGTCTTCCTCATGATGGCCAACGTGGGCGTGGTGATCGTCTCCAAGGATTCCCCCTACACGTCCTACAAGGAGCTCATCGAGGCCGCCGCTTCCGGCAAGACCGTCACCATGGGCTCCACCGGCCCCGGAGGCCTGCCCTACGTGGCCACCACCATGATCGAGAAGATCCACGGCGTGAAATTCAACAAAATGCAGTTCGACGGTGAAGGTCCCTGCATCACCGCCCTCATGGGCGGCCATATCGATGCGGTGGCTGTCGGCCTTCTTGCCGCAGCGAACTTCATTCATTCAGGCAATGTGAAAGGCCTTGCCATGATCTCCTCCGAGAGGATAGACAGCGTGGCCTCGGTGCCGGCGGTCACGGAAGTCTACGAGGAGTACAGGCCCTACCTCCCCTGGGGCGCCTTCTTCGGCGCCTTCGTGAGGAAGGAGACACCCGCCGAGGCTCTTGACGTTCTCCGGTCCGCCTTCACCAAGGCGTTCCAGGATCCAAGGTTCGACGAGTTCGCGAAGACCATGGGCGGCGTCAAGCTCGGCATAACCGGCGACGAAGCGAAGAAATACATCAGGCAGAACCAGTCCGTGGCAGCATGGCTCCTGTACGACGCCGGCGGGGCGAAGTTCTCCCCGGAGGAGTTCGGCATCGAAAGGCCCCAGGGCAAGTAGAGACGCTTTTCCGTGTGAATGGTGTTCCGGCCCGTCCCTTCCCGGGGCGGGCTTTTTTCTGTTCCCATTTCCCCCAAAAAAGTACCCTTTTTCCGGCATCCATATTGACAAATTCTATCCCAGTATTTATTGTGGAGATGTTTCCTAGAGGCGGATTTCATTTCCATTAAGCGGAATTTTGGGCGGAGCGGTCTTTCGCTCCCGGAAAGGGCGTTCAGTGCCCGGACACCACTTACGAGGAAGGGGTATGATGTTCATGGAGTTTCAGTTTTCCCTTGCGCAGCTCACCGTTCTGAATACGTCTCCGGCGGAGATAGCGTCCATGGCGGCGGACTGCGGGTATGATTTCGTGAGCATGAGGCAGATCTACATGGGGCTCCCCGGAGAGCCGGATTACGACCTGTCGAAAAACCGGGCCCTGATGAAGGAGACAAAGCAAATCTTCGCCGCTGCGGGCATTAAGCTCCTGGATATTGAACTTGCCAGGGTGTTCGACGGCATGGACGTGAAAAAGTACGAACCTGCCATGGAAACTGCCGCGGAGCTCGGGGGAAAACACGTCATCAGCAGCATCTGGACGCCGGACAGGGAATACTACATTGCAAAATTCGCGGAAATCTGTGACCTCGCGAAGCAGTACGGTCTGACAGTCGACCTTGAATACGTGCCCATCGCCTCGGTGAAAACTCTTGCGGAAACAGTGGATGTCCTCAGGACGGTGAACCGGTCCAATGCAGGTCTCATGGTGGACGTTCACCATTTCCACAGGGCCCAGGACGACGTGGCCGAGCTGGTGAAGCTTCCGGAGGAGTGGTTCCATTTCGGCCACCTCTGCGACGCTCCCGGCGAAATTCCGTCCGACAGGGACGAGATGACAAGGATCCTCAGGGAGGAGCGCTCTTACGTGGGAGAAGGGGGAATCGACGTGGCCTCCATAATGAACGCCATGCCGGCCATGCCCTATTCCATCGAGCTGCCGAACCTGAAAAAAGTAAAGGAGTACGGATACAGGGAACACGCCCGCCGGTGCCTCGAAACCGCAAAGGCCTACTGCTCCGGGCGGGGGGTAACGGGAAGAAAGGGATAGGATAAACAAAGATCCCCTCCGGACAGGAGGGGATCTTTGTTTATCCTATCTGCTGGGAGATTTCCCGGCACATCCGCTGGATTTGCGGGATAAGGGATTTGGCCGTGTCCTCTGTAAACCGGGATGCCGGTCCGGCGAGGGAGAAGGAAAAGAGAATCTCTCCTTTCCTGTTGAAAATGGGCACCGCGATGGAAAGGATTCCTTCCTCCCGCTCGCCCCAGCTCATGGCATACCCGAGGGTCCTGATCTCGGCGAGATTTTTTTTCAGATCATCACCCGTGGAAAGAGTGGTTGCAGTTATGGGGTGAGCCTTCGCGATTTCGCGGGCGATTGTATCCTCACCGAGAAACGCAAGGAGGGCTTTCCCTCCCGCACCGGCCCAGAGAGGGGCCCGGTCGCCGACCCTCATGACGCACCTCATGGTGAGCAGGCTTTCCACGTGCTCGTAGCAGACCCGTTCCTCCCCCTCGACGCCGTAGAGAGAAACCGCTTCCCTTGTGCTGTCCCGGATGATCTTCATGTAGGGATAGATGATCTGCTGGGGCCTGAAGTTGGCCCTGGCGATGCTCCCGAGGATGTAGAGCTGGCTTCCGAGGGAGTAGGTCCTGTCGTCGTGGCGGATGAGGAGGGCAAGTCTTTCAAGGGTGCCCGCGAGCCGCAGGGTGGTCGTGACGGGGAGCCCGATTCTTTCCGCGATTTCGCTGAGTGTCAGCTTGTAGTCGTCCCTCGTGAACGCCTTGAGGATGTGAAACGCCCGTTCTACGGACCGCACAGAGTCCTCTTTCATGGTGAAACCGCCCTTTCTCGCATCAAGTCGTTGTTCCGCTCTTTCCGCTCCGCGGAGATTTCAATCATAAAGGAATGAAGCCCAAAGGGCAATCCGGTGGTCTCCCCCGGGGGCTCCTAGACGCTCAGGGAAAGAAGCATCCTCACGGATATCCCGGCGACCAGCGCCGAGGCTATCATGATTCCCATGGACGCCGCCATGCGTTTCCCTCCCAGCTCTCTCCACAGGACGATAAACGTGGCGATGCAGGGGAACGTCATGGAAAGGGTGATTGTGGCCACCACGAGCTGGGCGGGCGAAAGACCCAGGGTCGCCAGCATTCCCACGGCAACGTCCTTTCTCAGTATTCCGAGCAGGATGGGGCCGGCCGCTTCCCCCGGGAGGCCGAGAAGGCCTGAAAACACAGGGGCGAGAAGTCGGGTGAGAAGATCGGTGATTCCCGTCGCATCCATGAGGCTGATCAGAAGAATGCCGCCCAGAACCAGGGGAACGGCCTCCAGAAAGAAACCGCTGATCCGCATCCAGAGCTTGAGTCCCATGGCTTTCAGGGACGGAATCCGGTAGGGGGGGATTTCCACGATGAGCTCCGGGCTGAAGCCGGGGAGGATGGAATGAAGGAGTCTTCCCAGGAGAAGCCATGAAACAAGCAGAGTGCCGTAGACCATGGCGACCCATTTCATCCCCATGCTTCCCAGGGCGCCGATGATCATGGCCTGAAGTCCTGCGCAGGGGACTGCCACGGAAATCAGCGTCGCCGCGATAAACCGTTCGCGCTGGGAATCCAGGACTCTGGTGGCGAGAATGCCCGGAACGTTGCAGCCGAATCCCAGGAGAGATGGGACGATGGCGAACCCGTGGAGCCCCATCCTGTGGAGGAGGGCGTCGAAGATGACCGCGAGCCGCGGCAGGTAGCCGAAGTCCTCAAGGAAGCTGAGAACGGCGTAAAAGGAGAGGACATAGGGCAGAACCATGACCACGGGGACGTACAGTCCCGTGGTGAGCATGCCGAAACTCTGCTCGAAGTCCACGTGTCCGTCCACAAGCCTGCCGATGATGATGTCGTGAAGGAAGCCCCCTCCGCCGAAAATACCGGAGAGGTACTTTACCACGGGAAGCCAGTATCTTTCGAAGAGGGGATCGAGAAGTCCGTCGATGAGACCTTCTCCGGCGTACCGGATGGCGGCGAAGCTCGATGCGATGACCGCAATGCCGATGACGAGCCCCCAGAATGAATTTACTGAGGCATCCTCGAGTTTGTCCAGGAAGGTATGATGGCGGTGGCGCACTTTCTGCACCTGTTCCGTGACCGCCCCGATGGCCGCCCACCGCTCCTCTTTCGTGGAAGGAACCTCCCGCCCCGGGGAAGCCTCGCACAGCCGGTCAAGAAGTCGGCTGACCCCTTCTCCGGAGACTGCCACCGTGGAGACCACCGGAACGCCGAGCAGTTCCTCGAGCAGGGCGGGGTCAATATCGATGCCCTTGTGCCGGGCTTCGTCAACCATGTTGAGAGCGACGACTACTGGAAGCCGGCGTTCCATAACCTGGAAGGCGAGAAAAAGGTTTCGTTCCAGGGCAGTGGCATCAAGGACCACTACCACGGCATCGCACCCTTCGGCCACCATCCTTTCGGCCACCTCTTCGGCCTCGTTGGTAGGGGTGAGGGTGTAGGCTCCGGGAACATCGATAACTCTCCATGCTTCTCCTCCCCGGCGGAGCCATCCTTCCAGGAAACCCACCGTGGTACCGGGGTAGTTGGAGGAAACGGCATGGACACCGGTGATTCTGGTAAAGAGGGCGCTTTTCCCCACGTTTGGGTTGCCCACCAGAAGCAGTTTTTTCCCTGTTGCCTCATTCATGGCCCATGGCAGCTCCTCCGGCGGGAGAAAGGGGAACGACGAGGACCGAAGAGGATATTTTCCAGCCGAGGGCGATCTGTCTGCCGTCGAGCTGGAGGGTCACAGGACCGTGAAAGGGCATTCCGGAGACTTTTTCCACCACTTTGCCGACCCGGAGACCCAGGGCTTCGAGACGTTCGGCGCAGCGGTCCTTTGCCGGCATCTCCGCAATGCGGCCGAAGGCGCCGTTGGGGAGATCCCTCAAGGCAACTGCGGGACCTCCCGGATGACGGGGAGGGTTCAATTCTGCAATTCCCTCCTTCGAAGCTGGCCGCATGCAGCATTGATATCCGTTCCCTTTTCCCGGCGGATTTCGTTTTCGATTCCGAGCCTGGTGAGAACTGCGGCGAAGGCCTTGATCCTTTCGGGGGCTGACCGCTGGTACACGTCCTTCACTGGATTGTAGGGGATAAGGTTCACGTACACGCCGAGGCCCGACAGGAGGGCCGCCATTTCAAAGGCCAGTTCCGGTTCGTCGTTCACCTTCTGGATCATGACGTACTCGAGGGTGATCCTTTCCCCGGTCTTCTGCTGGTACGTCCTGAGGGCGTCCACCAGGGGCCCCAGGGGATATTTCCTGTTCACGGGCATGATCTTGCTCCTGAGCGCGTCGTTGGGCGCATGGAGCGAGACCGAAAGACGGACCGGCAGGGGAAATTCCGCCAGGTCGAGAATTCCCGGCACGATGCCGGAGGTGGAGATGGTGATATGCCGGGCACCCAGATTTCTCATTTTCGGCGAATTCAGGATGGCAATGGCCTTGAAGACCGCCCGGATGTTCAGGAAGGGCTCTCCCATTCCCATGAAGACCACATTGCCGATATTGGTCCCGAGGCGTTTCTCCATGGCGAGAAGCTGTCCCGTGATCTCCCCTGCCGTGAGATCCCGGCGGAAGCCGGACTGCCCTGTGGCGCAGAAGGAGCAGTTCAGCGGGCACCCCACCTGGCTTGAAATACAGGCCGTGGTATGGTTCCCGTGGGTGAGAAGCACCGATTCGATTCTCTCCCCGTCGTAGAGCTGCCAGAGGAATTTCCTGGTGCCGTCTTTCGAGGTTTCCTCCGTGACGGGGATGGGAGGGAGGATCATCAGGTCATAAACAAGCTTGTCCCTCAGTTCCTTCGAGAGGTTGGTCATTTCGTGGACGTTGAAGACTTTTTTGTCGTAAATCCACTGGCATAGCTGGTCCGCCCGATATTTCGGAAGACCCCACCTGTTTGTGCTGACATCGATCCATTCTTCATGGGAAAGATCGAGGGCGTGTACCGGTTCGCTCATTGTGTGCCTCCTGGTGGCATTTCGGGGACAATTCCCCTTGAAATAACAATATATGATGTCATGAAGCCGGCATATGTGTCAATGGGAAAAGGGCGGCCCATGCCCCCGGACGGCGTGGAACGGTACCGGCGCTCTCCCGGGAAGAACGGAGGATACTCAGGAAAGGATATGTTGTTCCTCGTGGAAGTCAAGAATAAACCCGGCGAATTCCTCGGCCCAGTACGGGTCGAACTGGGTTCCCCCACACCGGCGGAGCTCCGCCGCCGCCGCCGCGGGAGACTTCGGGTCCCTGTACGCCTTGTCTCCGGTCATGGCTTCATAGGCGTCCACCACGGCCATGATCCGTGCCCCTTCAGGAAGGGCATCTCCTCCTTCGCCTTCCGGGTATCCCGCCCCGTTCCACCAGCGGTGGTGCAGCAGTATATCCTCCTGCAGGTCCGAAAGGTCCGGAAAAAGGGAGACGATATGAGAGCCTCTTTCGGGGTGACGTTTTACGACCTCGTATTCCTCCTCCGTGAGGGGGCCCGGCTTATCGAAAATCTCCCTGGGAATCTCGGTAAAGCCAAGATCATGGTTCCGGGCCAGTTTCACAAGATACGCCCTTTTTTCGGGGGAGAATTCACTCCGTGACGCGGCGAAAATCTCCATGAGAGCGGCGCACGCGGCCATGTGCCTGTCCCTGGAGTCCTTCCTGACGAGGGCAATCCTTTCAGAAAGGTAGTCAAGGACATCTTTTCTGGAAGACGACCGGTGGGTCTGCTTGAAAACGTACATCCGCTTGTCCGCTTCCTGGACAAGCGATTCAACCGAAGATTCGTCCCTCGTCCCCGAGGCTGTGCCCCAGGAGATGTTGAGGGGGAGGGCATCGTCGCCGGCCCGGTACTTCCTGATGTTCGACGCCAGCTTCCCCGGGAAGCGCCTTCCGGCCTCTCCGTTTTCATCCTCTGGCAGAAGGGCTGCGAATTCGTCCCCGCCGATGCGGGCGACAATGTCGCTCTGCCTGACGCTTTTCCGCAGAACATCCGCCGCGGCCCTGAGGAGGCCGTCCCCCGCCTTGTGCCCCAGGGTGTCGTTCACCAGCTTGAGCCCGTTCACGTCGCACATCACCACCGTGACGGGGTCGAACCGTCCCGTTCCGAGGCGGGCAAGGGTGTCCTCGAAATAGGATCTGTTGTAGAGCCCCGTCAGTTCGTCGTGGAAGGACCTGAATTCCAGTTCTTCCGTCTTGTTCTTCAGTGACCGTGCCATGATATTGAATGCTCCTCCCAGTTTTTTCATCTCATGGGGAGCGTTCTCGAGCGTCAGGGGATCGAGGGGGGAGTATTTCCCGTCCCCCGTCTGTTCCACCGCCTCCAGAAGAAGGCTGAGCGAGGAGTTCACTTTCCGGTACAATGTGCCCGAGATCAGGAGGGAGGCCGCCAGGAGGAGAATCGATGCCCCGCCGAAATAGGCCAGGCCGGCCAGGTAGGGGGCAAGGAATTCCCGGAATTCCATGCGGACTGCCAGGGTCATTCCGTATTCCGGAAGGGCCGTGCTTTTCGCGAACCATCTTTTCCCGTCGTTTCCCCGGTACAGGGCAAGTTCCCCTTTCGGCTTTTCCATCAGCAATGTTTCCTCCCGGGTTATGCCGTAGCTTTCAAATACAGAGTCATCGCCGGAGGGATCGAAAAGCATGAAATTGCCGGTGCTGCGAAAGGGAGTGGTCATGAGGGCGGAGAGAATGGTGTCGAGGGAGATCGATCCGAACACCAGGCCCTGAAAACCATCGTCTCCCGTAAGAGGAACGGAAATGACGACCACCGACCGACCGGAGCTTCGGCTGGTAATTATGCCCGTGATATGTTCCCGCCCTTCCACCGCGGCGGTAAAGTACGGCCTGTCGGCTACGGAAATCCCTGTATTGCCCGGCCCTTCCCTGTCGCTGTGAACCAGTGGGAAACCTGCAGTATCCACGTAAACAAGGGATGCAAAGTTCGCGTTCGACCTGGCGAAAGAGGAGAAGTCACTGTGCATCCCGGGAAGATCCCGGGCGCTCACGGATGAGAGACGTGAAATCGAGCGGACGGCGTTCTGGTGGAAGACAAACCACTTGCGGATGAAATCGGCCTGCATGCCAAGGGCCTGTTCCATGTCCCGGGCCGTATTGAGCCGGGACTCCCGGAAATTGAGTATCCCGATGAGAACGGGAAACAGGACCATGGCGGCCGCCAGCAGAACCGAAAAGAACCCGAGCATTCCCCTGACGCTCCTGAAGTTGACGGAAAGCATGGAAACCTCCTTATTGACGGTGGAGCTTCTGGTTGAATAGTACCATAGAAAACAGCATTTCCGGTTATGCCGATAAGAATGATAAGAAATATGGACATAAAACTGTAAAAGGGTACACTCTATTCAGTATCTCAAGAGGAATCTATCTGTTGACAGAAGGAGGAATCGACATGAAAAGACTGATTATCGCGCTGACGGCGCTTCTGGTGCTCGGAGCGGCGGGAGCCGCCTTCGCGGCGGACGTGGTGCTTACGTCCGTGGGGCAGAGTCCCGACGTCATGATGGTGAGGGTGGTTCTCCGGAAGATGAAGATCGATGCCGACAGCGAACCCCTGCTGAAGGCCGACGCCCTTGCGGGCCGGAAGGTACTGGTTGCGGTGGTGGGAGGCAGCTCCAAGGGACTCGGTGCCGCCGGAATCAACAAGGACCAGGAAGTGGAGCGGGTGAGCTCCCTTCTGAAGGCGGCAAAGGAGCAGGGAGTGAAGGTTCTCGTTATGCATATCGGCGGAGAAGGCCGCAGAGGCACCCTGTCCGATGCCTTCATCGAGGCGGCTGCGCCCTGGGGAGACAGGATCATTGTCGTGGACGGAGGCAACAGCGACGGAATCTTCGAGAAGCTGACAGAGGGTAAAAACGTGAAAATCCTCGTTGCCCCCAACGTGAACGGAACAAGCGCTCCCCTCGGGGAAACCCTTTCGGAATGGGGAATCTCCGCCAAATAGGCGGACGGTACTCCCGTCATGGACTGGTTCTTTCCTGAAGGATTATATACGCTGGCGATGGTGGGGAGCTTTGTCTTCGGGGCATTCGCCCTGAAGCTCCCCATAGCCGTCGCCCTTGGAGCCGCCGCGGCAGTGGGAGCCCTCGCCGCGGGGGAGGGGTTTCCCGTCCGGCATTTCGTCGAGGGAACCTTCGGCTATCTCGATACCATTCTTATCATCGCCACGGCCATGATTTTCATGAAGACCGTCCAGAAGACGGGATTGCTTGAAAGCCTGGCCGCCTGGGTCATCCGCACGTTCAGAACCAGGCCTCTCCTCCTCAGCCTCGGACTTATGGTCATCATCATGGTTCCGGGCATGATCACCGGGTCCTCAACGGCGGCCGTCCTCACCACAGGTGCTCTTGTCGCACCTGTCCTGATAAAGCTCGGCGTTCCGGCAGTGAAAACAGCGGCGGCCATCGCCATGGGAGCTATCTACGGGATGATCGCCCCTCCGGTGAACGTGCCGGCCATGATCATCGGCGGCGGCATCGACATGCCCTACGTTGGGTTCGCCCTGCCTCTCCTTGTCTGCACTGTTCCCCTGGCGTTTTTTTCCGCCCTTGTCCTCGTGTATCCCCACCTCAAAAAAGGAACAGGGGACGAAAACGCCCTGGAGGAAGAACTGCGCCGGATGGAGGCAGTTCCGCTCTCTTTCAGACTTGTTCTCCCGGTGATTCTGCTTGCCGTCCTCATGACGGGAGAACAGTTTCTTCCCGGAATCTGGCCGTCCCTCGGAATGCCGGTGAATTTTCTTCTCGCGGCTCTGTCCGCTCTTTTCACAGGAAGGCGGCTGAATTTTCTCGAAGCCTCCCGGGAAGCCGTCAATGACGCTATCCCGGTACTCGGAATCCTGATGGGGGTGGGAATGTTCATCCAGATCATGACCCTTGTCGGCGTCCAGGGCTTCATCGTGGTGTCGGTCCTCGCCCTGCCCGCCTGGCTCATGTACCTCGGCATGGCCACGTCGATCCCCCTTTTCGGGGCAGTATCGGCCTTCGGTGCCGCCTCGGTCCTGGGCGTTCCCTTTCTCCTCGCCCTCCTCGGACAGAATGAAATCATGGTGGGGTCCGCCCTCAGTCTTCTTGCGGGTCTAGGGGACCTCATGCCTCCCACGGCACTGGCAGGCATTTTCGCCGCCCAGGTGGTCGGCGAGGAAAACTATTTCAGAGTGCTCCGGCACTGCATCGTTCCTGCGGTGGTCACCGCAGCGTGGGCCGTCGTGGTGATCCTCAACGCGAACACCATCATGGGCTGGCTGCCTTAGGAGGAAACGGACATGACATATGTTTATAGGGCTATCGTCCTCTTCATTCTTCTTCTGGTAGTGAACTGCCAGTTTCGGGAGAAGGACTTCTGGAAACAGGCCACGGCGGCGCTCGTGGTCATTCCGCTGGTTCTCCGGCTCCTGATGATCAAGTAGGGAGGGAAGGACGATGAAGCTGAAAGGAACCCCATTGACCGCAGTGCTCCTTCTCGCCCTGGCTCTCGGGCTTTCCGCCCTTGCCGCGGTACAGTTCCGTGCCATGTGGGCCGATGATATCTTTGTTCCGGCCCCGGGCTTCGAGAAGCACCTGCTTTCTGAATGGTTCGGAGGGATCAAGGACACTCCGGCGGATACCCCTGTCTACATCCAGGAAGGAACGGAGCCCGGAGGAACCGTGCTGATTCTCGGGGGAACTCACCCCACCGAACCGGCTTCAATGATGACGGCGACCCTGTTCCTCGAACGGGCGAAAGTTTCGAAGGGACGGCTGATCGTCATACCCCAGGCGAACATCATGGGCTTCACCCACAACTCTCCCCAGGAAGCCCATCCCCGGAGCATTTCCTTCGCCGCCGCCGACGGGAGCAGGCGGACGTTCCGCTTCGGATCCCGCCTGACCAACACAGTCCACGAATGGCCGGCCCCGGACATCTACATCCATCCCGCCTCGGGGCAGCAGCTTCCCGGAAAGGAGCGGGGCAATCTCAACAGATGCTATCCGGGCGTTCCCGACGGGTCCCTCACGGAGCGCCTTGCCTATGCCCTTACGGAGCTTGTCCGAAAGGAAAAGGCCGATCTTTCCTTCGACCTTCACGAGGCCTCTCCTGAATACCCGGTGGTGAACGCCATCGTGGCCCATGAACGGAGCATGGAGCTGGCCGCCATGGCCGCCATGGACCTGGAAGGAAAGGGGGTCCCCATCCGCCTGGAGCCTTCGCCGAAGAACCTGCGGGGGCTGACCCACCGGGAGTGGGGCAATTACACCGAAACCATGCCGATCCTCATGGAAACGGGAAATCCGGTCCAGGGAAGGCTCCGTGGAAAGACGGACGAACGGCTTGCCCTCACCGGGGTCGACAAGGCCTACGTGAAGGCTTTTGCCCTCGGGAGGCTCTATATCCCGTACGACGGGAAGCAGACCATGGAATACAGGGTGGGACGGCATGCCGAATCCATTCTTTCCTTCCTGGACAATCTCGACATCCTTTTCGAGGAAAGAGGAGTCCGCGTGGAAGGTGTTCCCGGCCTTGCGGAGCTTGAGGAAAAGGGAGTCGGGTTCTTCCTGGCCCCCGTAAAACAATAGGCCCCTTTACTGTACAATAGAAAATACTGAATTGCTTCTGCAAAAAGCGGAGGCGTGCAACCCATACGGAGAATCATGAACACACATTACAGGGAGGTGTTTTATGTGAGAAAAGGAATTATTGCACTGGCAGTACTCGCGCTGTTCCTGGCGGCAGGGGCCGCTTTCGCTGCGGACGTGAAGGAGGTCTATTCTGAAAACGGCATGGTGTCCTCGGCCCACGAGCTTGCGTCGAAAGCGGGCGTGGAGATCCTGCAGAAGGGCGGAAACGCCATCGATGCGGCCATTGCCACCATGCTTGCCCTCAACGTGGTGGAACCCAACGCTTCCGGAATCGGCGGCGGCGGATTCTCCACCATCCGGTTCGCCAAGACCGGCGAGGTGGTGGAGCTCGACTACCGTGAAGTGGCTCCCCTGTCCTCCACGAAGGATATGTACGCTTCCGAGGAATCCAAAAAAGCCAAGGAATCCGTCCTCGGCGGCAAGGCCGTCGGCGTTCCCGGCATCGTGAAGGGTATCTTCACCGCCCTTGAGAAGTACGGCACCATGTCCTTCGCCGAGGTCGCGGCTCCGGCAATCCGGCTCGCAGAGGAGGGCTTCGAGGTCCATCCCATGCAGACCCAGATCATCACCGATGAATTCGGGAAGCTGAGCAAGTACAGCCCCGACAGCGTATTCCTTCCCGGCGGCCTTCCCGCCGAGACCGGCTCCATCCTGAAGCAGCCCGAACTTGCCAAGGCCTTCAGACTTCTGGCAAGCGACGGACCCGACGCCTTCTACAACGGCCCTATCGGTGAAGCCCTTGTGGCGGCTGTCAACAACAGCGGCGGAAAGATGAGCATGGAGGATCTCAAGGGGTACAAAATGATCGTTCAGAAACCCGTCCACGGCACATACCGGGGCTACTCCATCTATTCCACTCCCCCGGCATCCAGCGGCGGCACCCATATCGTCCAGCTTCTCAACATCATGGAGAACTTCCCCGTGAAGGCCATGAAGCACAATTCCCCGGACTATCTTCACCATCTCGCCGAGGCCATGAAGATGGTCTTTGCCGACCGGCAGAAATACATGGCCGACACGGCCTTCGTCAATGTTCCCCTCGCGGGGCTCGCGAGCAAGGAATACGCGAAGGAACTCGCCGAAAAGATCCGGCGCTATGACGTGATGAAGGATGTCCCCGCCGGCGATCCCTGGCCCTACAACGATGAGGTGAAGAAGGCCTTCCTTGGCGGCGGCGGAAACCAGCACATTTCCACCAGCTCTTTCTCCGTCGTGGACGCCGAGGGCAACATCGTCGCCTCCACGAACACGGTGAACTACTTCTTCGGATCCGGCGTGATCGTCCCCGAGTTCGGTTTCGTCCTGAACAACGAAATGGACGACTTTTCCCAGAACCCGGAAAGCGTCAACGCCCCCGAACCCGGCAAGAGACCTCTTTCCTCCATGTCCCCCACCATCGTTCTCGATCCCGAAGGGCGTCCCTTCATGACCATCGGAGCGGCCGGAGCCATGCGCATCATCACGGCGGTGAGCCAGATCGTCATGAACGTGGTTGACTTCGGCATGTCCATGGACCAGGCTATCGAGCAGCCCCGCATCTTCAACCCCGCGGGGGGAGGCAAGGCGGGCAAGCTCCTCATCGAGGAAGGCATCGACCCCTCTACTGCCGACTACCTGAAGCTCAGGGGCCATGACCTTGAAATCCGGCCTTTCGGAGGCTACTTCGGCACTGCCCAGGGCATCATGTTCGATCACAAGAAGAACAGGATGAACGGCGGAGCCGACAGCAGGCGTCTCGGCGTTCCCGTGGGCTACTAGGTCCGCTCCCAGAAACCGGCATCAGGAAGGAACAAAGAGAGGCGGGGCCGCGGAAGCGGTCCCGCCTCTTCCATTGCTGAAAGCTCTGGTACAATGGGCGGCGGAGGAGGGGGTTCCATGAACAGAAAACAGCTTGCGTCCATGATCGACCATACACTGCTGAAACCTGAAGCCAGGGTTGAAGACATCAGGCGCCTCTGTGACGAGGCGAAGGAATACGGATTCGCCTCGGTGTGCGTCAATGGATCCTTCGTGGAGACGGCCGTCAGGGAGCTGAATGGCTCCGGGGTGAAGGTCTGTGCGGTGGTCGGATTCCCCCTCGGCGCCTGCTCGAGCGAAACGAAGGCCTTTGAGGCCCGGGAGGCTGCAGCCCGGGGTGCGGAGGAGATCGACATGGTCCTTTCCGTGGGACGTCTTCTTGCCGGTAATGAGGAGTATGTACGGGAGGACGTCAGGAAGGTGGTGGAAGCCGCCGGAAAAGGGGCTGTTGTCAAGGTCATTCTCGAGACCTGCCTCCTGGACGATGAAAAGAAGGTTCTCGGCTGTCGGCTGGCGGAGGAAGGGGGAGCCCGTTTCGTCAAGACGTCCACGGGTTTTTCCTCCGGAGGCGCCACCGCTGAAGACGTGGCGCTCATGCGCCGCACAGTGGGCAACCGCCTCGGCGTCAAGGCGTCGGGAGGGATCCGCACACGAAGGGATGCGGAGGCCATGATAGCCGCGGGGGCGAGCCGCATAGGGGCCTCGGCGTCTGTGGCCATCTGTTCGGAAGATCACTCCTGAGGGCGGGTTTAGGGACCATGGTATTCTGCAGTGCTCCTGACAGCATCCCCATTCGGATTCTTGTCACGGGGAGCAGGGGAAAAAGCTCCCTTGTCCGCCTCCTGACGGCCGCTCTCGAGGGGGCGGGAGTATCGGCAGCCGGGAGAATTACCGGGGTTCTTCCCCGGGAGATCTTCCGGGGAAAAGAGACGCTCATTCTCCGCTCCGGTCCCGGCAGCGTGCAGGAAATGCGGTGGTGGCTCCGCTCCCTGCCCGGCGGAACGGAGGGAGCGGTGCTCGAAAACAGCGCCGTTGATCAGGAGCTGCAGGGGCTCGCCTGGCGGTGGATGAAGCCGTCCTGTACGGTGCTCACCAATGTCCGTCCCGACCACGAGGAAGTCTGGGGCCGCGGAGAAGAGGCGGCCGCGGCGGCTCTCTGCGGAGGAATAGGCGGAGGGACGGTGATCCTCCCCTGTTCCGTTGCATCTGTCCCGGCAGTACCCCCCATTCTCGGGAAAAAGGGGTGCGGGCTTTTGCCCTGTCCCGACGGCGCCTGTTACAGGGAAACCCATCTTTCCCTCGTTTCCGGAGTCTGCTCTTTTCTGGGCCTTGACAGCGGGAAAGCCCTGGCGGCCGCCCGGGAGGTCGCCCCCGACATAGCTGATTTCCGCCTCATCCGGGAAGGGAGGGGGATTCTTGCCTCGGCCTTTTCCGCCAACGAGCCCGAATCCACGGAAACCCTGTTCCAGTCCACCGGGTGGGAGAGACAGGAGACCACGGTGCTTTACAACTCGAGAAAGGATCGTGTCGCTCGTCTGCGCTCCTTTCTGCCCTGGCTGTCTGAACCTTCCTGGAAGCGCGTGGCTGTCACTGGAAGCCGGCCTCTTTTTCTGCCTTCCGGCGCCGCATTTCTTTCCCGTCGGGACCCCGGAGAGCTGAGGGCCTTCGTCGCTTCGGAAGGAAAGGTCTTCGGATGCGGGAACGTGGCCGGCGTCCCCCTGCAATATTTGCTCGAACGGGAGGAAGGGGAGGAAAGATTCCTTGACTGACGGAGATGTGCTCCTTGTTGCCCTCGGCATTGCCCTGGGGCTGTTCCTTTTTCACCGGACCGGGTATTCCCCCGGCGGCATCATCACTCCCGGCTTCCTGGCCATGGAACTGGCCTCGCCCGCTCGGGTCGCGGCAGCGTTCGGGTGCGCCATGATTGTAGGCGCTCTCCTTTCCCTTCTCGTCAGGGGAACGGGCTTGTACGGCCGCCAGAGAACCGGTGCCGCCATGCTCCTCGCTCTTGGAGTGAAGGTGGTGCTGGGGGACCTCTTCCCCGCCGCTCCTGCCTGGATCGGGTGGGTCATTCCGGGGCTTATAGGAGCCGACATGCAGCGCCAGGGGATCGTCCCCACGGCTGCTGCATCCCTTGCCTCGGCCTTCGCCGCCTCCCTGGCGGCCGCCCTGCTGGTTTCCCTTTCCGGAGTGTCGCCATGAAAAAGTCCCTTCTCGAGGTGCAGCGAACTTTTTTGCGGAATGCCCGGCTGAGGCTGGTTTTTCTTGCAGCCGTCCTCGGTGCGGCCTGGTATTTCGGCACCGTCGACAGGGTGTCGGGCGACGAGCTCAGGCTCTGGGAGAAAGTCCGGACTGCCCAGGATCATCTTTTCCGGTGGAGGGAGGACCGGGGCGTTGCCCCGGAAGAGGGAAGCGACAGGGAGAAAACGGGATTCATCGGTGTGGAATGGAGTCCTCTCACAACCACCCTGGGTCCGCTGGAGGCGAAACGGACCGCCGCAGACCCCCTCTGGGCCGTCCATGCCCTTCGGAGCTTCCGGGCCCTGGGCATCGGAGAGGGCGACAATGTGGCGCTTTTGTCGTCGTCATCGTTCCCGGGCCTTGTCTACTCGATCCTGGCAGCGGCGGAACATCTGGGCGCGGATGTGCTGTGGATTCATTCCCTCGGCGCCTCCACCTGGGGTGCCAACAATCCCTCCCTCCCCTGGCCCGTGATGGCTTCGGTCCTCCGGCAGGGAGGCTTTCTCTCCCGGAAGGCGGACTGGTACACCCTCGGCGGACGGGGAGAGATGGGGCTCGATCTGCCCGAAGAGGGACGGAACATCCTGGAGGATACGGCTGCTGAGGAGAATGTTCCTTTATTAAAGGCTTCTTCCCTTTCAGGGATGATCGAGGCGAAGACCCGCCTGATAACCGATTTCGCGCCCCAGCTGACGGTGAGCGTGGGCGGCGGGGCGGCGGCCTTTGCCGGCAACGATTCCGAGTTCCTCCGGGGAGGGCTCTTTTTCCCGCCGCCGGAGGGAGCCGTCCCCCCGGGGGACGGCGTTCTTCAGCGTCTCCTGGCGGCGGGCATTCCTGTGCTCCATTTCCTGAACATGAAAGAAATGGCCTCTGAGGCCGGCATTCCATACGACGGAGCCCCGGCTCCCCGGTTCGTTTCCCTGCGGAGCGCCGCTGTATCTGCTGCCGGAGTGGCCTTTTTCTTTCTTTTCCTGATTTTCCACAGGCGGTGGGACCGATGGAAACCCTGAATGCAGACAACCACACGGCAAAACACCTGGCTGCGGCCCTGTTCTTCCTCCTTCTCTGGACGGCGGCTCAGCAGATATCCACGGCACCGCTGCTCCGAGCCATCGCCCGGATTCCGGAGACCATGGACAGCGGGGATCTCCTTACTGCAGCGGCGTTTGTTGTGATGCTGAACGGTATCAGGGCCATCGCCCTGTACCTCGGATGGTTTCTTGCGGGAAACGGTCTTGCCGGACTGCATTCATCCCTTTCTTTTCTCTCCTGGCTGACCCCAGTCGCAGCTATCCCCCTGACCTATTTCCTTCCGCCCGTACTCGGTGAGGGAATTCAGCTCCATTTCGGCATCCCGGCCGTACTCAGCGTGACCAGCGTTCTCGTGCTCCGGCATCTCACCAGGCACATTTCTGACTGGGTGTACAAGTCCATTGCCCTGGCCCTTTTCGTTTTTTCCTTCCAGTGGCTTGACATTATTCCCTCCCTTACCGATTACGGCGCGGGCTGGGGGGAGCTTTCCACGTCGGTGAAGACCGCGGCGGGAATTCTCGGGAGAGAGGCCCTTCTCAACTGGTCCGGAAGTTCCGTCTTTGCCGGCCTCTTTCTCTCCGGCGTTCTCACCACCGAGCTCATGGTGACCTACAGCGCCAGGCTGGCCGACATGGCGCTTCTCAGGGACAGGGAGAACAAAATGGCCCGCCTCCGGGAGCAGAGCATCGCCAGCAGGAGCCTTGTGGAAATGCAGCAGCTTGTCCACGACCTGAAACGGCCCCTCACCACCATCCTCGGCCTCGGGGACGTCATCGTGTCCGGGCGGGGTGGAGGGAACACGGCGAAGTACGGAACCGTCATCTGCGAGGCGGCACGGACAATGGAAGAAATGGTCTCTGAAATCCTCCACGAAGATTTCAGGAGACCGGTGCTTCTGGGGGATCTCGTGGAATATGTCTTTACCCAGATCAGCCCCTTTTCGTGGAGAGAGACGGTTTCGCTTGAAGCAGACCGTCCTGTCCTGATGGAGACGGTGGAAGTGAATGTGGTGCGCTTTTCCAGGGCCCTGGTGAACCTTCTTGACAACGCCCACAAGGCGAACGCCCAGTCGGGGGGAGGAAAAATCACCCTGTCCGCAGAACTTGATGAACGTTCCGTCATCATTTCAGTTGCCGACGAAGGCCCCGGTTTCCCGCCGGACTGGAAAGCAGGATCGGGGTGGAACTCTACCGGTCTTGGCCTCCAATACGTTACAATGGTGGTATTCAATCACGGAGGAACGTTCCGGACTGAAAACCTCCCCGGGGGCGGTGCACGGACGGAGCTGACCCTTGGCAGGGCTGGAAAAGGAAAGGATGAGCATTGATGCCGCTTCATATCGGGGCAATTGACGATGACAGGTCCATTCTCTACACTCTCGAAGCCATGGCCTCCACGGAAGGGTGGAGAATGCTCACCACGAGCGAACCGGAGGAGTGCCTCCGGTGGGTGAAGCTCGACGAGGTTGACATTCTTCTCGTGGACTACCACATGCCTGTCATGAACGGGCTCCACATCATTCGCAAAGCCCGGGAGCTTTCGGCAAAACTTGTTCTTATCGCCCTTACCGTGGAAGACGGGGAAGAGCTTGCTTCCAGACTTACCCTGGCGGGAGCCGATGATTTCATCTCCAAGCCCATACGGCTCGCGGACTTCACAGCCCGCATCAGGCTTCACGAGAAACTCTGTGCCCACAGGGAGCAGCTCAACTGGGAGGAAAGAAAAAAAGGGGTGAGCAAGGACACCATGCGGAAGGTACTGGAAAAACTCAAGGAGTTTTCTTCCCCAAGAGATTGTGATGACGTTGCGGCGGCCTGCGGCCTTGCCTATGTCACCGCCCACAGGTATCTGGAGTATCTCGCCGACCGGGGGCTCATCGTGAGGAGCGCCGGGGTTCAGGACGGACGCCCCGGACGTCCGAAGACCTACTACGCCATATCGGGCCCTTCGGCCCTTGCAGAGGAGAAGAAAGAGAATGGCTGAACGGATGCTGCATATACCCCTGGGAAGAAAGACCGTACCCTGGACGCCTCCCCGGGACGTCGTGATTCCCCGTTCCCGGGGCAACCGGCCTCCAGCGGGAACTCCAGAAGACGCCCTTGCCGCTCCTTTCGGCTCTCCCCGGCTGTCGTCCCTGGCCTCCGGAGCAGGGAAGATCGCCATTGTGCTTCCCGACGCCACCAGGCTGTGGCAGGACGTGCCCCGAATGGCCTGCGCCATCAGGCGGGAGATCGGCGAAGGGAAGGCCGCCGTGATGTGGATCATCGGCGCCGGGCTTCACAGGGCTCCAACGGAGGAGGAGAAAAACCTGCTTCTCGGCGGGGCCTCCCGGCCTGGGGAAACAGTCATCTGGGCGGACCCGGCCAGGGCCGCCGACACGGGTATGGTCACATCCCGGGGAACTCCTGTGACGGTGGCCCCTGAGGCTCTCGGGGCGGATCTGCTTGTCCTTGCGGGGGGTATTGTCTACCATGATCTCGCCGGGTTCAGCGGCGGGAGAAAGGGGCTTCTGCCCGGCATCAGCGGCAGGGTTTCCGTCCAGAACAACCACGGCCTATCCCTCCGGGGAGGGATGGAAGGCCTGGAGGTGAACGTGGGACGGCTCTCGGGAAACGCCACCGCCGAGGATATGGAAGAATACGGCCGGCTTCTTGAAAAAGGAAGGACTATCTTCCTGCTCAATGTTGTTCCGGACGAGACGGGCAAACCCCACTGCTACACGGCAGGAAGCCTGGACGAAGCGTGGAGCAGGGGAGTGGAAATGGCCCGGGCGCTCCAGACGCTCCACATCCCCGGAAAGGCGGCCCTCGTGGTGGTGTCAAGCGGCGGATACCCCTACGATATCGACCTGTACCAGGCAACCAAGGCAGTCACCGCCTCTCTCGGCGCCCTGAAGCCCGGAGGGGGGCTCATTCTCTGCGCGGGGCTCGAAGACGGCCTCGGCCCGGGGAACTTCGCCTCGGATCTCCCCCTGGCACTCTGCGACCCCGGGGCTCTTCTCCGCCGGCTGGAAGCAGACTTCACCATACCCGGCTTCATCGCCCTCAAGGTGCCCCACGACATGAAGGGACATCCGGCTGCCCTGGTGACGGAGAAAGAAGGAACGCCTTTTCCCGGAGAGACCTTCACCTCCTTCGACGCCGCCATGGAGTGGATTCTTCCAAGGGTTCCCCCGGGCCCCGCGGTCTACGTGCGGTCCGGAAACTGCATCGTTCTCAGGGCGGACAGCGAATGAAAAAGCCCCCGGCCCGTTAAACGGGCCGGGGGCTTTTGATTGCGGGAATCCTACTTGAACCACTGCTCCTTCATCTTGCCGAGCTCTCCGCTCTTCTCAAGATCCGCCAGGGCGGCGTTGACCGCCGTGATGAAGGCCGTCTCGCCGAGGTTCATGGCGAGAGCCTTTCCGGAACCTGTAATCTCCTGCTCGAAAGCGATCTTGATCTTCCCGGTGAAATCCTTGTGCTCCACGTAGCTCTTCGCCACGGGGGTGTCCATGAGGGTGGCGTCAACCCTCCCGAGGATGACTTCACGGACGCAGTCGTCGAATTTCTGGAAGGACTTCACCGTGACGCCGGGAATGGACTGGGAATAGGTCTCCTGAACGGTGCCGAGCTGGACCGCCACGGTTTTTCCCTTCATGTCCCCGAGGACCTTCATGGAGTCGTTGTCAGCCTTCACGATGAAGGCGCTGATGGAGATTTCGTAGTTCTCCGAGAAGGCGACTTTCTTTGCTCGCTCTTCCGTAGCGCTCATTCCGGCGGCAACGATGTCGATCTTCTTCGCGAGCAGGGAGGGAATGAGGCTGTCGAAGGGCATGTCCACCCACTCGATCTTCTTGCCGATCTTTGCCGCGATGGCTTCCATCAGTTCGATGTCGAAACCCTTGAGATTGTTCTTCTCATCGCGGAACTCGTACGGGGGGTAGGTGCTTTCCGTTCCGACAAGAATCACGTCCTTGGCCATGACATCGGCCCATCCGCCGGTGGCCGCGAGGGCCAGGACCAGAAGCGCGAGCAGCAGTTTTTTCATGATGATCTCTCCTTCGTGATTGAACATATGTTTATATCATTCTTCACGAATGATATTCAATGTACAGTCAGAATACACGCCCCGTTTTTTCCTGTCAATACCGACTTTCCCCTTTTTCTGCAGGACTGTATAATGAATCATGAGCACAGAATTTTGGACCGATTCCCCTGAGCGGAAAACGTGTGCTGCGGGGATTGAAAGGGGGAAGTAGTGGTGAACCGGAAGAGCTTTCTTGTTTTTTCCATAGGCGAAAAGCGATTCGCCCTTCCCTCGGAGGATGTGTTCCGGGTGTCCCCGGCGGCGGAACTCCTCGAGGTGCCCGAAGCCCCCGGGTTCATCCGTGGTGTTGTCAACCTCGGAGGGGAGCCGGTTCCCGTGGCGGACCTCAGGAAAAAGGAAGGTCTTTCCTTCCGGGAGATGGAACTGAGCGACCGGTTCGTGTTTTTCCGCAGCGGAGGAACCCTCTGCGGGGTTCTAGCGGAGTCCGTGGAAGGCGTCCTGGATCTCGTTCCGGAGACCGTCCCCTTCTCTTCTCTCCTGGTGCGGCAGGGTGACCCCCTGCCGGGCACCGTCCGGGTGGCCTACGGGGAGGAGTCCGGGGCGATCCTGATTCGGTCGCCGGAAAACCTTCTTTCCCTTACCGAGGAGGAGCTCCTTTGCCTGGAGCCGGTCATGTCCGCCCGGAGAGAAGCCCTGTGAGAGCCTCCTCCTGTCCCGTACCGGAAGAAGCCCTGGAGCCTCTCCTGCTCCTCGGGAAAAAAATTGAAGAGAAACTCGGGCTTGTATGCACGGACAAACGAAGGACCGATATCTGGCGTTCCGTGGCCCGAACAGCGTCAGCACGGTCGGAATCTCCTCTCGGAGTTCTTCTCGGACTTGCAGACGCTCCACCCGAAGAGGAACTGCCTGTTGACTTCGTCGCTGACCTGACCGTGGGAGAGACCTTTTTCTTTAGGGAACGAAAAGCCCTCAGGATGTTCTCCGAGACCGCCCTGCCGGAAATTGCTGCAGGAAAGGGAACTGCCCCCATCCGGATCTGGAGTGCCGGGTGCAGCTCCGGCGAGGAGCCCTACACCCTCTCCATGCTTCTCCTGAACGCTCTTCCCGGAATGGACCCGGAGCAGGTATCCGTTCTCGGAACGGACATCAACCCTTTTGCCCTCCAGAAGGCGCGGAAGGGGATTTTCCGCCGGTGGTCCTTCCGGGGAATGGACCCTGAGGAGATCCGGCTGTTCTTCAACGACCTGGGAGACGGATCCTTTTCCGTCAGGGAGCGGTACCGGAGAACCACCGCCTTTTCCCTTCTCAACCTGGCGGAGCGCCCGTGGCGGCTCTGGCGGGACGGGGGCCCTCCGGACGCGGTTTTCTGCCGCAACGTTCTCATCTATTTTTCCCCGAAGAAGCGGGAGGAGGTCCTGGCAGGGTTCCACTCCCTCCTGCCCGAGGGAGGATGGCTTGCGGTCGCCGCCTGCGAAACGGTGCCCCTCCAGGCCTCCGGTTTCTCCCCCGTCTCTTCCGGCGGGGTCACCCTGTACAGGAAAAACGGCGGAACAGCCCCGGTGTTTTTTTCCGAGCCCTTCCGCTCTTCGGATTTTTCCTCCTCAGGCGAAGGGGAGGAGCCCGTTCTGTCCTTCGAGGATTTTTTCTCCGGCGGGGCTTCGGCACCGGAAGAAGAGTATCCCCTGTTCGCAGGAAATCCCGGCGGAGAAGAAGCGGACGGCCCTGGAGAACCCCCGGCGGAAAATGCCCCGGACGACAGCCTCGAAAAAGCCCGAAGCCTCGCGGACAGGGGGTTCCGGGAGGACGCCCTCGAAGAGCTCCGGAGGGTCATCGGCAGGGACAGGACGGACCCCCTTCCCTTCTATCTCCTCGCTCTCATCCACCAGGAGCTCGGAAATGAGAAGGAGGCCGCCGCGGCGCTCAGGAACACCCTGTTTCTTGCCCCCGGGTTCGTCATGGCCCATTACACCCTGGGTTCCGCGGCTCTGCGGAAGAGCTCTGCAAAAGAGGCGGACAGGCATTTCCGGAACGCCGCGGACCTTCTGCTCCGGCTCCCCGGAGATTCCCCGGTTCCGGAAAGCGGAGGACTGACTGCGGCGCACCTTCTTGAAACGGTCAGGGAACTGCGGAGCGGCACAAACAACATGACCGGAGCTGATGGAAAATGAACGTCAACCGACAGGAAACCCCTGCGGAGAGAAAGACCAGGATATTCCGTGAAAGGGCGAAAAAACTCGCCGCCCCGGGAGCGCCCCGGGATTCGGGCGGCGAAAGCCTGGAACTGCTCGAATTCCTCATTGGAAAAGAACGATACGCCGTGGAAACGGTCTTTGTGGGCGAAGTCTTCCCTCCGGGGGACATTACCCCCGTTCCGTGCACTCCCCCCTTTGTGGCCGGAGTGGTCAACCTGCGGGGCAGGATCGTTCCCGTGGTGGACCTGAAGGTGCTCTTCGGGATCCGGTCCGTCGGGGAGAAGAGGATGTCCAGGATTGTGCTGCTCCAGTCAGGCGGGGCTGAAATAGGGCTGCTCACCGACGGCGTGCAGGGAATCGAAATTACCGGAAGGGAAGCCGTCCGCCCCCCCTTTCAGCGCAGGGGGGGCTTCCCGGGGCCTATATGACGGGAATCGCCGGAAATGACCTTGCAGTGCTCGACGGGGACAGAATTCTCAGGGACATCGCCCTGACCGTCGATGAAGAACCATAAAACCCGCAAGGAGGGGTTCATTGTGGCATGGAGAGATATGGGAATACGAAAAAAACTCGCCCTCGGCTTCGGGGCGGTGGTACTCATCGCCGTCATACTCGGAGCGGCGGGAATCTCAGGAATTTCCCGCCTTTCGGACGACATGGCCTATGTTGGGGAGACGAGGCTTCCCGACATTCTGTCCTTTTCCCGGCTGAATTACCTGCGGATGGCCATCAGGGCGGAAAGCCTGGAAGGTCTGCGGGCGGAGGACAGCTCTTCAAGGGATACGGATGTCCGGCGCATCCTCGACCGGAGAGGCAGGGCATGGGAGGAAATGGACCGTGCCTGGAAGACCCTCCTGGAGACGAAACGGCACACGAAAAAGGGAGAGCAGCTTCTCGAGATTCTCAAGGTCCAGTTTGATTCATGGAGGAGACTCCACGGTGAGATGGACAGGGTTCTCGAAGAGATCTCCAGGGCCCACTCGGAGGAGAGAAAAAAAATACTTTTCGGCGACTACGCTGAACTCTTTGCACGGATACTCCCCGTCTCAGACCAGATGGGCCGGGCTTTCGACGATATCACGGAGCACAACAGGACCGTGACCATGGGCATCATACGGGAGGATCTTGAAAGGGGAACTCTCCTTGAAAAAGTCAGTTTTTTTGCCCTTATCGCCGGAGTGCTGGCAGCCCTCGTTCTGACGGCGGTTATTTCAAAGAGCGTTTCCGAACCCCTTGCCAGGGGAGTGGAGCTTCTCTCGAGGATACGGCAGGGAGACCTGACCGGAAGTGTGCCGGAAAACCTCCGGAACAGGAAGGATGAAGCGGGGATGCTGGCCCGGGCCCTTCATGACGTGATGGAGGATCTCCGGTCACAGATTTCGGAGATCAGGGAAGTGACTTCCTCCCTTGCCGCCTCGGCATCCCAGATATCCGCATCGGTGTCGGAGGTGGCCGCAGGAGCGGAAGAGTCTTCTGTGGCCGTTGTGGAAACCACCGCCACCATGGAGGAAGTCAGGACCACGGCCGAGATTACCACGAAGAAGAGCAGGGAAGTGGCGGAGCATGCCCAGCAGGGGCTTCAGCTCGTGCAGCATGGAAAGGCCGCCACGGATGCCCTTTTTGAAGCAATGAAGAATATCGGCGACCAGATGGGGTCCATCGCGGAGACCATTGTCCGCCTCAGTGAACAGAGCCAGGAAGTGGGGGAAATCACCGGCACTGTGGAGGACCTTGCGGAACAGTCGAACCTCCTGGCCGTGAATGCCGCCGTGGAGGCGGCCAAGGCAGGGGAGCAGGGGAGGGGGTTCTCCGTGGTGGCCCAGGAGATCAAGAGTCTCGCCGAGCAGTCGAAACAGTCCGCCAGGGAAGTCCAGAGGATCCTCCGTGATATCCAGAAGGCCACCGGTGCGGCGGTGATGGCCATCGAGCAGGGATCCAAGGCGGTGGACCGCGGCGCGAAGGAGGCGACTCCCTCCAGGGAATCGGTCCTCGCCCTTTCCAGGAGGTTTACGGAATCCGCCCAGTCCGCCGCCCAGATCGCTGCAGCCAACAACGAACTTCTTTCCGGGATCGGCCAGGTGGCCCAGGCAATGGAAAATATCCGGGAAGCGGGTGAGCAGAACGTGACGGGAATGAAGGAGCTCGAATCGGCTGCGGCAAACCTGAGGGACATGGGAAGAAGGCTGGCGGCCCTCGTCGAAGGGTACCGGATCTGACCGGGAGGCAGTTCCCCGGAGGAGCGGCATGATGAACCTGACGGAAAAGGAATTTCTCGAGGAGCTCAGACACGATTTCATCCTCGAAGCGGAGGAATACCTCCAGACCATTGCAGCCGGCCTCCTGGACCTGGAGCGGGGGGACCCGCCTCTCCGGGTCATGGAGGAGGTCTTTCGGGCTGCCCACAGCCTCAAGGGAGCCGCCCAGGCGGTACGAATGCCCGCGATTTCGGGGCTCTGCCAGGTCCTGGAAAGCGTTTTTTCCGCCATGAAAAAAGGGGTGCTCCATCCGTCACCTGAAGGATTCGACATCCTGCAGCGCTCGGTTGATACCCTGGCGGCCATGGTGGCCGCCGGCGGGGAGGACGACGGTCGGGGCGCGGAAGCCGGGAAGGCCCTGGAGATCATTTTGACCGATGAGGCCCCTTCGGGCTCCGTTTTCCCCCCGGTTTTTTCCCGGAGAAAGGAAACAGCCGGGGCAGGAACGACGGAAACCGTTGAAAAAAAGATGGAACCCTTACCGGCATCCTTTTCCGCTTCAGAAGACCACGGAAGGGAGGGGCAGGAACGATCGGCCGGAAGAAGCGCCTCCAGGGAAACGGTCAGGATAGGGACCGACAAGCTCGACGGGCTGCTCCTCCGGGCGGAGGAAATGATCTCCCTGAACCAGGTTCTCGACGTCCGGCTGGGCGAAATGAGGGACCTCCGGCACCTTCTTTCGGAGTGGCTGGGGGAATGGCGGAGAACGGAGAATGTCCTGAAGAAGACCGGAGAGTACAAACAACTCCCCTCCAGGGCTGCGGAGTTCTTCACGGCGGGGCGGGACCGTCTCCGGGAAGCATGGGAACGGGCCGCCGCCATGGAACGCTCCCTGGCGGACAACGGCAGGACATCCGGGGGCCTGGTGGCGGATCTTCTCGATGAGGCCCGGTCCGTCCTCATGCTCCCCTTTTCCTCCCTGCTCCAGGGATTTCCCAAAATAGTGCGGGACCTTGCCCGGGGTCTCCTCAAAGACGTGGAATTTTCCGCTGAAGGCGGGGATGTGGAGGTGGACAAGCGCATTCTCGAGGGGCTGAAGGATCCCCTGGTCCACCTTGTCCGGAACGCGCTTGACCACGGCATCGAAAGAACGGAGGAACGGCGGGCCGCAGGCAAGCCCGAAAAGGGAAGGGTGTCCCTCGCGGTCTCTTCGGTGGAGAGAGGCCGGGTGGAGATCGTCCTCTCCGACGACGGAAAGGGAATCGATTCTGAGAGGCTCAGGGAAAGCGCTGTGGCATCGGGGTTCCTGAAGGCCGAAGAAGCCGGGGCTCTTTCCGGCGAAGAGGCTCTCATGCTCATATTCCAGTCCGGGCTTTCCACCAGCCCCGTCATCACGGACATCTCCGGCAGGGGCCTCGGCATGGCCATCGTCCGGGAGGGAGTGGAAAAACTCGGCGGGAAAATCAGCCTTTCCTCCCTGCCGGGAAAAGGGACACGGTTCACCATCTCCCTTCCGGTGACTCTTGCCACCTTCCGGGGAGTACTCGTGAGAGAATGGGGGCACCAGTTCGTCATTCCCACGGCCTGTGTGCGGAGGGCGGCCCGGGTGCTGCGTTCCGACATCAGGACGGTGGAAAACAGGGAGACGGTATCCCTTGACGGAACGCCCCATGCCCTGGTCCGCCTGGGCACCGTTCTCGGCCTTGCCGAACCCTCCGGCGGAGCGGAGAAGGATATTCTGCCGGTTGTGGCCGCCGGAACAGGAGAAACCTGTGTTGCCTTCGCGGTGGACGGAGTGGTGAACGAGCAGGAAGTACTTCTCAAACCACTGGGCGGAATCCTCAAACGGGTGAGGAACGTGGGGGGAGTGACAGTGCTCGGTTCCGGGAAGGTCGTTCCGGTTCTCCACTGCGGCGACCTGGTGAAGTCGGCCCTGAAGGGCACCTCACGCAGCCTGTCCGCTCCGGGTGAGGCCGGGGAAGCTCCGCCGGCGATCCTGGTGGCGGAGGATTCCATCACCTCAAGGGCTCTGCTGAAGAATATTCTGACCGCCGCGGGGTATGCCGTGCACACGGCGGCGGACGGCCGGGAAGCCTGGGAAATCCTCTCCGGCGCGGAATTTTCCCTCGTGGTATCCGACGTGGAAATGCCCGGGATGAACGGTTTCGAGCTGACCTCGAGAATCCGTTCAGAAGAACGGCTGTCCGATCTCCCTGTGATCCTGGTTACCTCGCTGGAATCGGCGGAGGACAGAGAGCGGGGCGTGGAGTCAGGCGCCGACGCCTACATCGTAAAAAGCGGTTTCGACCAGGGAACGCTCCTGGACGTCATCCGGCGGCTGCTCTGAGCTGGCCGCCGTGAAAGGTGGGGGTTCTTTGATCAGGGTCCTTATGGTGGATGATTCGCCCCTCATGTGCAGAATCCTCGGCCAGATGCTCGAATCCGATCCCGGAATACGGGTCTGGGGAACGGCGGGAAGCGGGGAAGAGGCCCTGGCCCTTCTGCAAAAGGGCAGGCCCGATGTGGTCACTATGGATATCCACATGGGAGGCATGGACGGCTTCGAGACCACGAGGCGGATCATGGAATCGGAGCGCCCCCTTCCCGTGGTGATCGTCAGCTCATGCTGGGATCCCCTCGAAGTGGAGAAGACCTTCGATGCCATGGCGGCGGGGGCGGTGGCGATCCTCCCCAAGCCGGCGAATATTGCCGAAGAGGGCGGAGAATATGAACAGGAGTTTCTGCGGACAATCCGTGCCGCATCAGAGGCCCGTGTCGGCCGCCTCAGGAAGAAATTCCCGGATCCCGGCGCACCGCTGCCCGCCGCCGGGAAAGGCAGGGTGAAAATCGTTGCCGCGGGCGCTTCCACGGGAGGGCCCCAGGCTCTTGCCGCCTTTCTCTCCGGCCTTCCTGCGGGATTTCCCCGGCCCGTCCTCGTGGTACAGCACATGGCTCCTGGGTTTACCCGGGGACTGGCGGACTGGCTCGGAAAAATCACCCCTTTGAGGGTGAAAATCGGTACCCAGGGGGAGCCCCTGTCGGGAGGAACCGTCTACATCGCTCCTGAGGGAACGCACATGGTGTTGAACAGGAGCGGGGATTCTCTCCGCTTTTCTGACGGACCTCCCCTGCACATGGTCCGTCCTTCCGTGTCGATGCTTTTCCGTTCAGTGGCGGAGGTTTACGGCAGAGACTCCGCCGCGCTGCTCTTCTCAGGAATGGGGGCCGACGGGGCGGAAGAACTGAAGCAACTGAGGAATCTCGGGGCGGCCACTTTTGCCCAGGACAGGGAGTCCTCGGTGGTCTGGGGAATGCCGGGGGAGGCCGTCCGCCTTGAAGGTGCGGAGCACGTGGGGCCTCCATCGGTTCTTGCCGCCATCCTGTCGGGCATGGCGGCCGGAAGCAGCAACAGGGCGGAAACAACGGACAACGGGGAACGGAGATGATGAGTTGGAGATCATGAAAAGGACAGCAAACATACTGATTGTGGAGGACAGCCTGACCCAGGCCAAGCGGCTCGAGCGGCTTCTGGCGGAGAACGGATACACCGTCCACGTGGCCCGAAACGGAATCGAAGGACTTGCTGCCGCGGCGAAGACAAAACCCTCGGTAATCATAACCGATGTCATGATGCCCGAGATGGACGGCTTCGAAATGTGCCGCTGCATCAAGAACGACGGGGCCCTGAAGGACATCCCCGTGGTGCTGCTCACCTCCCTCTCCGACCCGAAGGACGTTATCCGGGGGCTCCAGTGCGGCGCCGACAACTTTCTCACCAAGCCGTACGAAGGGGAACATCTCCTGCGGCGCCTGGAACACGTTCTCACAAATCTTGAACTCCGGAGGGCCGGCCAGGCCCAGATGACGGTGGAAGTCTTCTTCGCCGGGCAGTACCACAAGCTCACGGCGGACAGGATCCAGATCATTGACCTTCTCCTCTCAACCTTCGAGGCGGCGGTGCTCCAGAGTTCCCAGCTTGAGAAACTGGGAGGTGACTACCGGAACGCCCTGGAGGACGTGAAACGGGCCCAGGCGAACTTCCAGACCCTCATGGAGACTACCGGGGATGCCGTGGTTGTTGTTGAAGGCGGCGGAACGGTCATCTACGTCAACCCCGCCGCGGAGCTGCTCCTCCACAAGGATTCTTCGGAACTCGTGGGAAAACCCTTCCTTTTCCCCCTGGAAGGGGAAGGCGGGCACAGGGAGGTCGTCATCGATCTGCCGAACGGAGAAAGGGTGGTCGGCGACATGCGGACGGCCACCTCGAACTGGGACGGAGAACTCGTCCGTTTCGCTACCATCCGGGACGTCACCGAGATGGTCCGGCTCCGGGAACTCCTCGAAAAGGAAGCGGTCACCGACGCACTGACGGGGCTCTACAACAGAAGAGGATTTCTCTCCTTCACCGAAAAGGCGCTGCAGCTCGCCGCCAGGATGGGGTTCAGGGCGACTTTTCTTTTCGCCGATCTGGACGGCTTCAAGAACGTGAACGACACCCTCGGTCACGAGGAGGGGGACGAAGTCCTCCGGGAAACGGCCGCTCTTCTTCGGGATACGTTCCGGGCATCGGATATCACGGGAAGGATCGGGGGGGATGAGTTTGCTGTACTCATGCTTCACGATGGGCATGACGAGCCGGGCGACCCGGCGGGGAGACTCGAAGAAGCCGTCCGACGGGCCAACGGGCAAAGGACCAGGGAGTACCGGCTGTCCATGAGCATGGGCCTGAGCGAATGGAACCCCGAGCGCCCAGTTTCCCTGGGAGAGCTTATGGCCGATGCTGACCGGAGGATGTACGAGAACAAGATGGCCGGGAAGGGAAAAAAATGCGGAGAATGATGAATTTCCTCTTTTTGTGTTGACGTTCATCCCCCCACTGGATATAATGTCCGAAACAAAAAAAGCACAGGCGATGATGCAGAATGCCCGAAGTAATGGATCTGCCGCCAGAGAGGGAAGTTCACAGGCTGAGAGGCTTCCCGGGCAGGAACGGAGGGACGAAAGGCTGCGGAGCCGGGGCTGAAACGGTTCGAATGAACCGGAAGTACGCCTCCGGGAGGCTCCCGTCACAGGGCCGAGAGCGGGGCGCTGCAGCATGCGCCCAAGCAGGGTGGTACCGCGAGATCAACGACTCGTCCCTTCATGGGGGCGGGTCGTTTTTTTATTCCCCGTTTTTTGAACGGAAAGAGGTGCAGGCGCAGTGGGGCAGCAGAACGTGAATGACATGGGGCATTTCCTCTTCGGAGGTTGGGATGTGACGGAGCTGGCGGAGCGGTTCGGAACACCGCTGTACGTCCTGTCCGAGGAGGGGGTTCGGGCCCGGTGCAGGGCGGTGAGGGAATCCTTCATGGACCGGTGGGAGCATTCCCTGGCTGTGTATGCGGGGAAGGCCTTTCTTCCCCTGGCCATGTGCAGGATCATTGCATCGGAAGGGCTGGGGCTCGACGTGGTATCGGGAGGGGAACTCCATACGGCGAAATCCGCGGGCTTCCCCATGGAAAGGGTCTTTTTCCACGGCAACAGCAAGACGGAAGAGGAACTCCGCTATGCCATCGATGCGGGAGTGGGGCGGATCGTCGTGGACGGCACCTCCGAGCTCGACACCCTTGAGGAGACTGCCCGGAAAGCGGGGAAGAGAGCGGACATCCTCTTCCGGGTCACCCCGGGGGTGGACGCCCACACCCATAAATATATCCTTACGGGGCACACGGGCTCCAAGTTCGGCTTTCCCCTCCTCGGGAATTCCCTCAGGACGGCAGTCAGGAGGGCCATGGACTCGGACTGCCTTTCCCTCAGGGGCTTCCATTTCCACATCGGGTCCCAGATTTTCGAGAACACGTCCCACGTGATGGCCGTGGAAATAGTGGTAAAGACCATTGCCGAATTCTCCAGGGACCTCGGCTTCACTACCATGGAACTCAACATGGGCGGAGGGTACGGCGTGGAATTCGACCCCGAAGGAAAAACACCTTCCATAGCTTCCTTCACCGATGCCATGATGGAGACCCTCGCTTCGGGCTGCGCCGCGGAGGGGATCCCCCTTCCCCGGGTAATCATCGAACCGGGCCGGTGGATCGTCTCCGAGGCGGGGATAACCCTGTATACCGTGCAGACCGTGAAGACCATCGACGGGATGGTGACCTACGCCGGTGTGGACGGGGGCATGACGGACAACCCGAGACCCGCCCTGTACGGCGCGAAATACTGGGCCGTGGCGGCGGGGAAGATGGACCGGGAACCAACGGAGACGGTGACGGTGGCCGGGAAATGCTGCGAGTCCGGGGACGTGCTTATCGAGGGGCTGAAGGTCCCTCCCCTGGAGCGGGGCGACCTGCTCGCCGTGCTGAACACCGGGGCCTACACCTTCTCCATGGCGAGCAATTACAACAGGATTCCGCGGCCTGCCGCCCTGCTGGTGAGCCCGGGAAGGGCCGACGTGATCGCAGAGCGGCAGACCTACGACGATGTGCTCCGGTGGGACAGGATTCCGGAGCATCTTCGCTGAACGGAACACCATGTCCGGAGGTGGGGCCAGGGAAAAACGACGGTGCCGGAAGGATTCCCGCCCCTGTGGGGCGGAGAAGCGGATTGGGAACGAACGCCAAATACCAGGGAGGTTGAGAAGAGAAATGAGAAAGATCCTTATGATGACAGCGGCAGTTTTGATCCTTGTCTTTGCCGGAGCCGCCTTCGCGGATGACGTGATCCGCATCGGCCATACCGTGTCCCTCACCGGCGGCGCTTCCATGTGGGGGCAGTCCGAGGCCCGGGCGCTGGACATGCTCGTGAAGAAGATCAACGACGCGGGCGGCGTCCTCGGAAAGAAGATCGAGTTCGTCCGCTACGACAACCGGAATGACGGGGTCGAGGCTGTCAACGTGGCCCGCCGGCTCGTCTCCGACGGTGTCGTGGCCGTCATCGGCCCCGCCCAGAGCGGCAACTCCATCGCTTCCGCCCCCGTGTTCGAGAGGGCAGGCATCCCCATGGTGGTCACCACCGCCACCAACCCTTACGTGACAATCGACCAGAGGTCCGGCAAGGTCCGCCCCTTCGCCTTTCGCCCCTGCTTCATCGACCCCTTCCAGGGAACGGTGGCGGCCCGGTTTGCCGTGACCGACCTCGGCGCGAAGAAGGGCGCCATTCTCTACGACGTGGGATCGGACTACGGCCAGTGGCTCGCGAAGTACTTCGAGGAGGCCTTCGTGGAGAAGGGCGGCGCCATCGTGGCGAAGGAAGCCTTCAGGACCGACGAGCTCGACTACAGAGCCCAACTCGGCAAGATGAAGGATCTGGCCCCTGACGTCATCTTCATCCCCACCAGCCAGAAGGAAGCCGCCATGGCCGCCAAGCAGGCCAGGGACCTCGGTATCGGCGCCGTGCTCCTCGGGACAGACAACTGGGGCAGTCCCGACCTCATCGAGCTCGGCGGCAGCGCCATTGACGGCGGGTATTTCGTGAACCTCGCGGACCTGGCGGACCCCGATATCCAGGATTTCGTGGCCGAGTACAAGGCGGCCTTCGGCGAGGAGCCCGTGCTTCCGAACCCCGTTATGGCCCAGGATGCCCTCATCATGATCGTGGAAGGCCTGAAGAAGGCAGGGACCATCGACGGCGCCAAGCTCGCCGACGCCCTCGCCAACCTGAAGGACATCAAGGTTACCAGCGGCCCCCTCACTATCAACCCCGAAGATCACAACCCCCTCGACAAGCCCGCGGTGATCCAGCAGGTTGACGTGGCCAACAAGACTTTCAAGTTCGTGAAGAAGTACTTCTCTGTCGAATAGACGGGGCTGAGCATCACCGGGGGCGCCCTTCGCCCGGGCGTTCCCCGGTTTTTAAAAATCCGTCCGGGACCGGGATAGCCGGAGGAGAGGCGACCTTTCCCAATACGCTCAAAGGATGTGTGGGCCGGATTGTTCCTTCAGACACTGATAACGGGCCTCTCCATAGGAGGCATCTACGCCCTGATGGCGGTGGGCTATTCCCTCGTCTTCAGCGTGCTCAATTTCAGCAATTTCGCCCACGGCGCGGTCATCATGCTCGGCGCCTACGTGGGGCTTGCCCTGGCGACGAAGCTCAGCCTGGGATTCGGCCTCGTCCTCGCGGGAAGCATCGCGGGAGCGGGGATCATCGCTGTTCTCAACGAACGGCTCGCATATTCGAGCCTCCGCAGGCGGAAGGCTCCCTCCCTGTACCTCATGATCAGCGCCATGGGGTGCGCCGTGTTCCTCGAGAACCTGGTCTATGCCACCATCGGTTCACGGTTTTACGCCTTTCCCGAATTCTTTGCCCGCCAGGTGATCACCGTCGGGGGAAGCAGCGTCAGCCTTCTTGACGTGGGGGCCTTCCTCTTCGCCCTTGCGGCCATCCTGGGACTTCACCTTTTCATAACCCGCACCCGTACCGGAATAGCCATCCGGGCCGGTGTCTCCGACATGACCATGTGCTCCCTCATGGGAGTTGACCTGGACAGGCTCATCGCCATCGTCTTCCTTCTTGCCGGCGGGTTCGCCGGAGTGGCGGGAGTCTTCCTGGGAATAAAGTATCTCGTGTACCCCACCATGGGGTGGGTCACCAACAAGGCCTACATCGCCGCCGTCATCGGCGGTCTGGGGAGCCTTCCCGGTGCTCTCGCAGGCGGACTTCTCCTCGGCGTTGTGGAGACCTTCGTCTCCTCTTACGTTTCGAGCGTGATGCGGGATGTGTTCAGTTTCACGCTCCTGATCGCCTTCCTCGTCTGGAGACCCAACGGTCTCTGGGGGCAGGACAGCGAGGAAAAGGTGTAACCATGGACTATATTCTTTCCATTGTGATTCTCGCGTGCATCAACATGATCGCCGTGCTCGGCCTCTCCATCTTCACCGGGTTCACGGGGCTTTTCTCCCTTGGGCACGCCGCTTTCGTGGCAGTGGGCGCCTACACTTCGGCGATCCTTACCTACTACTACTACGTTCCCTTCTATCTCGCCCTCGCGGCGGGGGCTGCGGCGGCAGGGCTCGTCAGCCTGGTCATCGGTGTTCCCACCCTCCGGGCGAAACTCAGGAGCGACTACTTCGCCATAGCCATCCTCGGCTTCGGCGAAGCCCTCCGGGTCATCCTCGAAAATCTCGAGATAACTAACGGCGCGAGGGGGCTTCCGGGCATCGACGGGTTCACCACCCTTCCCGTGGTGCTGGTCTGCCTCGCCGGAGGCGTGCTTGTGGCGAGGAACTTCCTCCGCTCCCGGTGGGGGGCGGCATGCATCGCCATCCGGGAGGATCCCGTGGCCGCCGAAATGGCAGGCGTGCGGCTTTTCCGCACCAGGCTCCTTTCCCTGGTGGTAAGCGCCGTCTACTGCGGACTCTCGGGAGGACTGCTGGCCCATTTCCTCTCCTTCATCCAGCCGGTCATGTTCACCCTGGTACAGTCCACCCAGCTCCTGGCAGCGGTCATCGCCGGCGGTATGGGCAGCATCTCCGGGCCCCTCATCGCCTCCTTCGTCTTCATCGGCCTCCCAGAGGCCCTCCGGGTGGCCCAGATGTGGCGCCTGGTGGCCTACGGCCTTCTTCTCGTGCTCATTATGGTCTACCGGCCCCAGGGGCTCATGGGATACTCCGAACTCTCCAGGTTCTTCAGGAAAAACGGGAACCCTGAAGGGAGGTCCCGGTCATGACAGCGGCCGGAAGACCTCTCCTCGAGGTGGCTGGGCTCACGAAAACTTTCGGGGGCATCCGGGCGGTGGACGGATTTTCCTTCGGGGTCACTGAAGGCTCCATCACGGGAATCATCGGCCCCAACGGCGCGGGGAAGACCACGGTGTTCAATCTTGTCACGGGCATCTACCGCCCCACTGAGGGGACCATCCTCTTCGAAGAGGAGGAGATGGGAGGGCTCCGTCCCGATGCCATCGTCAGAAAGGGCATCGCCAGGACGTTCCAGAATATCCGCCTCTTCAACAGGCGAACCTGCCTTGAAAATGTCCTCACCCCCCTCCTCCAGAGGGAGCCGTGCAGTTTCCTCGGCGCCCTCCTGGGGACTCCGGGAACCCGGCGCATGGAAAGGGAGCTCCACGACAGGGCCATGGATCTCCTGGCGTCCCTGGGCCTCGAACGGTACGCGGACTGGCAGGCGAACACCCTGCCTTACGGCCTCCAGCGCAAGCTGGAGATCGCCCGGGCCCTCGCAACGGAGCCGAAGCTTCTGCTTCTGGACGAGCCTGCGGCCGGCATGAACCCCGAGGAGACCCGGAGTCTCGCCGCCCTCGTCTCCGAGGTCCGGGAGAAATTCAGCGTGACCATCCTGCTTATCGAGCACCATATGGACCTGGTGATGAACATCTGCTCACCCATCGTGGTGATGAACTTCGGTGCCCTCCTCGCCGCGGGAACGCCGGACGAGGTCCGGGCGAACCCCGGTGTGGTGGCGGCGTACCTCGGGAAAGGAAAGAAGAGCCATGACCGTACTGCGGGTTGACAGCCTCCACGTCCATTACGGCACCATCCATGCCGTCCAGGGGATCTCCTTCTCCCTCGAGGAGCGGGAGATCGTGTCCATCGTCGGCTCCAACGGGGCCGGAAAATCCACCGTCATGTGGACCCTGGCGGGGGTGGCGGAACGGTCCGGGGGTACCGTGGAGCTTTTCGGCAGGCCCCTTCCGGTGAAGCCCCATGAAGTGGTTGCCCGGGGGCTGGCCCTCGTGCCTGAAAGGCGCCGTCTCTTCTCGGCCCTCACGGTGGAGGAAAACCTGGTCATGGGGGCGTACCGGAGAAAGAAGGACGAACGGGTCGCGGAGGACATGGAACGGTGCTTCCGCCTCTTTCCCATCCTGAAGCAGCGTCTGAAGCAGCGTTCCGGCACCCTTTCCGGGGGGGAGCAGCAGATGCTGGCCATCTCGAGGGCCCTTATGGGAAGTCCCAGGATCCTCCTTCTGGACGAACCCTCCCTCGGCCTGGCGCCCATCGTGGTGGACACCCTCATGGAGACCATTCTGCAGATCCGGGACGGGGGGATGACGGTGTTGCTCGTGGAGCAGAACGCCACCCAGGCGCTGGAAATCAGCGACAGGGGCTACATCCTCGAAGCGGGGCGGTTCATCAAGAGCGGCAGCGGACCGGAACTCGCCGGGGATCCCGAGATCATCAGGGCCTACCTCGGGGGCTGAACGAAAAAAAGCGCCGCCGGAGATCACTCCCGGCGGCGCAGTCTTTCCCTGAAATCCCCGGCCCCTTCCCGAAAAGAGCCGAAAATCCTTCTCCATCCCCTTCTTTCCCTGTCCGGAATTTTTTCAGCAGTTCTATGAAGCGGCGGACGTCTCCTTCCGGATAGCCCCTCGTGGCTGAGGCGATCTCCCCGGTCCTCTCCCTGCTGCTTCCCCAGGTACCGTAGGTGACGCTGATGAAATCGGGGGACTGCTTCCTGAGGGCAGCGATGGTGCCGTAGATGATTTCCTGGGGCGTTTCCGGCTTCGGCGGGAAGATTTCGAAAGAGACGGCCGGCCGTGTCCGCCTGAGGATATCCCGGATAAACATGCCCTTCATTCCTCCTTTCTGTCCCGTCCGCCGAGGAGGGTCTCCACGAGGCGGACGGTGCTCACCGCATCGGGGGCGAAACCGTGAGCCCCGATGGAGTCCGCGAAGGAATCACTTACGAACGCTCCGCCTACCAGGACGAAGGCCCGGGGCAGACGGTGCCGGATCTCCGAAACGGCTGCTGCCATGGTCCTCATGGTGGATGTCATGAGGGCTGACAGCCCGATGACGTCATACTGTCCTTTTTCCGCCTCCTCGAGAAGGACGGAGCAGGGAACGTCTTTCCCGAGGTCGGTCACCAGGTACCCGTGGCTTCTGAGGATAGTGCCCACCACGTTCTTCCCCAGGTCGTGCAGGTCTCCCTCCACGGTGGCGAGGAGAATCCGGCCCCGGGGTTCGCCCCCGGAGGCCGCGAGAAGCTCCATGGCCCTGTCGCAGACCGTCCGGGCGGCCTCTGCGGAGAAAATGAGCTGGGGAAGGAAAAACTCGCCCCTGTCGTATTTTCCGCCCACCGCTTCGAGAGCGGGGATGACCCCTTCGTTCACCACTGAAAGAGGCGAGGTTCCTCTGTCAAGAATCCGGCCAGCCAGGCTGCCGGCCCTGTTGCCGTCTCCTTCGATAATGGCGGTCCCCAGGTCCCGGTAGGGGCCTTCCGGAAGGAAGGCGGTCTCTATCTTTTCCGGGGACCGAGGGCTGTCCGCCGCCGGTCCCCGGGAATGACGGGAGGAGAGATAGCCCGGGGCTCCGGTTAAAAGGCGGCTTCCCCTGGAATCCCTCCCGGAAAGCAGCTCGGAAGCGGCAAGGGTCTCCATCATCCACGGATCCAGCGGGTTCATGATCGCCGAATCGAGGCCGGACGAAACCGCCATGGCGAGGAAGGTCCTGTTCAGCAGGGCCCGGTCGGGCATGCCGTGGGAGATATTGCTCACTCCGAGCACGGAGGTTATCCCCTCGTCCCGAAGAAAGGCGAGCACCGCCAGCGTAGCGGCGGGGGCGTTCATGTCGGCCCCTGCCGCGAGCGTCAGGCCGTCCACGATGAGGGCGTTCCGGGGAAAGCCGAGGGAGTCCGCCGCGGAGAGAATGTTCCTGATGACGGCGATCCGCTCTTCCGCCTTCTCAGGAAGGCCCTTTGCGTCAATGGGGAGGACCGCCGCTGCCGCCCCGTGGAGCTTCGCCAGGGCAAGTCCCGGATACAGGGAATCATCCCTGGCCGTGAAGGAATTGATCAGGGGGATGCCCGTGACGGCGCACAGGCCGGATTCGAGCACCGAACGGGAGTCGCTGTCTATGGAGAGAGGAAGGTCCGACGACTGTTCCGCGGCGGCGACGGCGGCCTTCATGGCCGCTTCCTGGTCGATGGTTGGAAGACCCACGTTGACGTCGAGCACCATCGCTCCGGCTACGGTCTGGTTCCGTGCTTCCTCCCGGAGCGTTCGCCATTCCCCCCTGGCGATTTCGTCCCTGAGGGGAGATTTCCGTGAGACGTTAATCCGCTCTCCGACCACGAGGAAGGGATGTCCCTTCCCGGCGAGGACGAGCCTGCTCCTGCTCGCCAGGGGAGTACCCCGCGCGGGGGTGCTCCGGACCGGAAGAAGACCTGCAAGGGCCCCCGTCAGGGCGGCAATATGCTCCGGCGTGGTTCCGCAGCATCCTCCGACCACTCTGGCTCCGGCCCCGGCCAGTTGTTGTCCCAGGGCGGCGAAGCGCTCCGGGGAAATGTAGTCCCCGTCTCCGGGAAGGCCGGCGTTGGCGTAGACGAACACGGGCAGCCCACCATGGGAGGCGAGTTCCCGGACCACGGGAATATAGGTTTCCGGGCCAACTCCGCAGTTGGCTCCTACTCCGGAAGCCCCTGCAAGGCAGGCCCAGTTGGCAGCCACCTCGGGGGGAGTCCCCGTGACGGTGCGCCCCAGGCGGTCGAAGGTGAAGCTCACCACGAAGGCCATACCGGGAGCGGCATCCTTCACCGCCAGCACGGCCGCCTTCGCTTCCCTGAGATCGAGCATGGTCTCGATGAGGAAGAAATCAGCCCCTCCCTCGGCCAGTCCCTCCGCCTGGATCCGGAAGGCCTTCCTGGCTTCTTCGAAGGTCAGTTTCCCGAAGGGGGCAAGCAGTTCCCCCAGGGGGCCCACGGAGCCTGCGACAAGCCCCCCGGATCCGGCCGCGGAACGGGCCAGGGAGGCCGCCCGCGCGTTGATTTCCTTCGCCCGTGTGTCAAGTCCCCGTGCCGCGAGCTTGACGGGGCTGCCGCCGAACGTGTTTGTTTCGATGATGTCCGCCCCTGCCGACCGGTAGGAAGCATGTATGGATTCCACGATTTCGGGGCTGCCGAGGTTCATTTCCTCCGGCAGGGCGGGGGGATTCCATCCTTTTTCCGCCAGAAGCGTTCCCATGCCTCCGTCGAGGATCAGGACCCTTTTCCCGTTTTCCAGATACCGGAGCAGTTCCCTGGGATTCATGACGTTTTCTCCTTCAGACCCGTGTAAATACATCAATATAGCAGAAAACTGCGGTTGTATCATGGAGTAAAATTTGGTAGCGTAGGATAGTATTGTAAACGAGTACATTAACTATCGTCCGGGGGAGATAACCGTGATTCCATTTACGAAAATGCAGGGCAACGGCAACGACTTCATTGTACTTGACAACATGTCGGGCCAGTATCCGGCGGAATTCCTTTCCAGGGCGGCCGTTTCGTACTGCAGAAGGCGTCAGTCCCTCGGGGCTGACGGTGTGCTTGTGGCGGAAACCTCTTCGGAGGCGGACTTCACCATGCGCCTTTTCAATGCCGACGGCAGCGAAGGGGAAATGTGCGGGAACGGTGCCCGGTGCATCGCCCGGTATGCCTTTGAAAAGAACATCGCGGGCAGGATCCAGCGTTTTTCCACCCTTGCGGGCATTATGGAGGCAACGGTGGATTCACCCTTTGTCGATCTCCGGATGGGAACCGTCTCCCTTGAGGGAGGGTGGTTCAACCGGCCTCTCTCCGTGGCCGGAGAGACGTTTCAGGCCTCTTTTCTCCGGGTGGGCGTTCCCCACGCTGTCCTGTTCTGTGAAACGGAACCGTCCCGGGAGCGCATGGTCCAGGTGGGAAGGACGGTCCGCCACGACAGGAACCTCTTCCCCGACGGCGCGAACGTGAATTTTGTCTTCGGGGACGGTGAGGCGGCCATACGGTCCGTTACCTATGAGAGAGGAGTGGAGGATCTCACCGATTCCTGCGGTACCGGATCCACCGCGTCCGCAATCTGCCGGCTTCTCCGGAACGGCCATCCGTACCGTCCCGTCGCCGTAGTGGACGTGATCAACCCCGGCGGGGTGAACACGGTGACCCTCTCCTTCGGACAGGATGGAATGACAGTGGAAGCCTCCCTGAAGGGACGGACCGTTATCGTGGCCGAAGGCTTTCTAACGGAGGAATCCGAATAAATTAATGTTATAATCAGAATGGAGAACATCGTGTGAAGAAATTTCACACTCGGCCGCCCTTCCGGGCGGGAGAAAAGGAGGTCCTGATACCATGGGAAAGAAAAAGATGATAGGGCTGTTTCTGGTTGTCGGCCTGGCCGGATTGGTTCTCATAGGAGCCAGTATGGATTTCGCCGGGGATCTCGTGGTCCGGGAGGCCACCAAGGCGGTGAAGGAAATGCTCGGCGCCGAGCTGACCGTGGACGGCATATCCGGCAACCCCGTCAAGGGATTCACCACGGGGAAGATCAGCCTCGTAAAGGAGGGAAAACCCCTCTTTTCCGCCGGTTTTCTCGTGGTCAAGCTCAACCTCATGTCCCTTCTCTCGAAGTCTCCGAAGCTGAGCGTGGTCTCGGTGGGTGGAGTAACCACCGATGCCGACGCCCTGGCGGAGCAGATCTCCCGGATCAGCTTCGAGGGCGGCGGCGAAGGGGAGATCCCGGTGGAGACGGTCCGTCTCGTGGACAGCACCGTGACGTCGAAATGGGCGAAGGCGGACATCACCAGCCTCGGTCTGTCGTTTTCGGGCAAGGATATCGACGCAGACCTTGACCTTGCCGTCAACGGCGTTCCCATCAAGGGAAAGACTGCCGTCCTGGTGGACGGAAAGGCTGTGGACGTAAAATCCATGGCGCTGAACGTGGGGAAAGGCTCCGTTTCGGCCTCGGGAAAAGTTTCCCCACGTCTTGCCGTGAGCGGTGCCATGAAGGATCTGGACCTGAAGGAGCTCATCGCCTTCTGGCCGGTGGTTCCCTCAGACGGTTTTGATGGAAAGGTGTCCCTCAACTTCCGGGGCGAGGGTGAATGGAATGCCCCGTCCCTCGCGGGAGACATTGATTACAGCGGAAAATCCGTTCTCGGCTATCCCGTGGACAGCGTCCGGGCCAAGTGGGCTCTCGGCGCCGACAAGCTTTCCGTTACCGACCTTGACGCCCGCGTCCTCGCCATGCCCCTTTCCGGAGGCATGAGCCTCGCCTTCGCTCCCGGAAAACCCCCGGTGCTTGACCTTGATCTCGCGGGGACGTCCATCAAGGTTGCCGAGCTGAAGAAGCTCTATCCGGACATGGGCGACCTTTCCGGCGAAATCGACAAGTTCACGGTGAAGCTCTCCGGGGCCGCGGATGCGCTGAACGGCACGGTGGAGTTCAGCGCTCCCGCCCTGGGCGCCTTCGGCTACAGCGTCACCAACTCGGCGGCCCAGGTGAAGATCAATCCCAATGCGGCAACGGTGAGTGCGAAGAGCAATTTCGAAGGAGCACCCATCACGGCCCAGGGAACGGTTACCGACTACATGACTTCCCCGAAGCTGAATCTCACCGGCAATCTCCGGTCCTTCAACCTCGCGAAGGCGGCTGCCCTTGTCCCTGATCTGAAGAACCTCGCCCTCGCCGGGACGGTGAATGCCGACGTGACCGTCAAGGGAACCGCTGCCGTTCCAGAGATCACCGGAAAGGCATGGAGCGACAAGCTCACCGCCATGAAAGAGACGGTGGAGGCACCGGCGGTTTCCTTCGCCCTCAAAGGCAAGGCGGTCAACATTACCGGCGCGTCGGCCAAGTGGAGAGGCTCCTCCCTTTCAGGATCGGGAACGGTGGGAGGAGACGGGAAGCTGAACCTCAAGGCCTCTCTTGCGAACCTCCAGCCCGGTGCCATAGCGCCCTTCTACCCAGATATCGCCCAGTACAAAATCAAGGGGACGGTCACTGCGGCGGCAACCGTGACGGGAACTGCCGCCGCGCCGAAGATCGACCTGTCGCTCTCTTCCGGCTCCCTGGGAGTTCTCGACACGGCCACATTCAAGAACCTGAAGGTCGGCACCACCCTCGCGGGAGACCTGAAAGCCGTAGAGAAGGCCGATCTTGACCTCGACATCGCGGCAGGCAGCGCGGCCGTCCAGGGGATCACCCTCTCCGACCTGGCCGTGAAGCTGAAGAAAACGGGGCAGAAGATCACCATATCCTCCGCCTCGGTGAAAAGCGGCAAAGGTTCCATTACCGGTTCCGGGAGTGTCACCCTAGGAGCGAAGAAAGGCGATGAAGGCACCCTCGACCTTGCCGCGAAGATCTCCGGGGCCGACCTCGGCTTCCTCGCGGGCGCCGGAGGGATCGACATGCCTCTCGGAGGAGTGGTGGACGGCACGGTCACCGTCAAGGGGCCCTTGTCGAACCCGGCCGTGACGGTCAAGGCATCCTCGCCGAAGGTCTCTCTTCAGGGAATGGCCGTTACCGATGTTGCCCTTGGGCTCAGCGGAAATACGAAGGAAATGAAGATAGAGGAGTTCCGTTCAAAGTTCGGGGGAGGCACTCTCGGAGCGACGGGAAACGTCAAGCTGGGAGCGGCTCCCGATGTGACGGTGGATATCTCGGGGAAGGACCTCGACCTCGCTGCCCTCACCGCCGGAATGCCCGATGCCAAGGAACTCCGCATCGGGGGCAAGGTGAACGCCTCCTTTAAGGGGCGGTTCGCCGGCGCCTCCGGCAAGGGCGAAGGATCCATCACATCCCAGTCCCTGACGGTCATGGGCCTCAAGGCCTCTGCACTGAATTATCCCCTGGTCCTCGAGGGAAACAAGCTTTCCGGTAAGGGAGGAAGCGCCGGATTCTACGGCGGGAAGGTCTCCGGCAGCGGCTCCCTGGACATTTCGACCATGAAGTTCTCCCACAGCGCCGAACTCAGCGGCGTTGACGTCAACGGAGTCCTCCAGGACTTCACCGGAGGTCTCGGCGGAAAAGTCACCGGTCTTGCCCAGGGATCGGCCAACGTCTCCGGAACCCTCGCCCCCAAGTTCGCCCTGTCGGGCAAGGGGAGCGCCAAGATCGGCGAAGGGGCCGTCTCCGGGTTCACGGGACTGGATATCGTGACGAAGCTCCACGGTGTCAGCGGGATCAGATACACGGAGGTCACCGCTCCCTTCCGTCTCGAAACGGGACGCATCATTCTCGAAAAGGGAACGAAGGCGACGGCACCCAAGAACGACCCCCTTTACAGGTTCCTTACCGCGGAGGGACCCGTCGGCCCCAAGGGAGCCCTCAAGCTCCTGGTGGCGGGGAACGTGAATATCCAGATCATCAACGCCCTTGCCGGCGGAGCCTTGGGCGGCCTGACGGCGGGATCCCTGGAGGATGCCCTGAAGGGTGTTCTCGGAGGTGCCCAGAAAGGAATGGAAAAGGCGGACTTCCGGGATATCTCCCTGTCCGTGGGCGGTACAGTGGAGAAGCCTTCCGTTTCAAACCTGAAGGTGGCCCCGGGTGCGCAGCAGCCCGCCGCCCCCGCCCAGAAACCGGCAGAACAGCCCCAGGCGCCGAAGACTCCCGAACAGGCCATTCTTGAAAAGATAATCAAGCCTGCGGAAAAACCGGCTCCTGCTCCCGTGCCCGCTCCCGCTCCCACTCCGGCCCCGGCCCCAAAGCCCAAGCCCGAGGAGCCGAAAAAACCGGAGGACATCCTGAAGGAAAAACTCCTCGAATCCATCTTCAAGTAATAGACAACAGACCACAGGGGGAGGCGAAAGCCTCCCCCTTTCCTGCACACCCCCTGGCGATACACCGCCCCTGTACGTTCAGCCGGAGATATAATACGAGAAAAAAGGCCGGTTTCCCTTATCCGGTGGAAAAGGCGGAGTGAGAGCATGAACCTTTCCCAGGTTTCCATATCTGTCATTATTCTCGTGACCATGTTTTTCTTTCTGTGGGGCCGGTTCCGCCATGACATGGTGGCTCTGGGAGCCCTTATTGCCGGAGTTTTTTCCGGACTCATACCGGGGAACGAAGCCTTCGCCGGCTTCGGTCATCCTGCCGTGATCACCGTCATCGCAGTCCTCATCCTGAGCCGGGGAATCCAGACCACGGGAGCGGTGGATGCCCTTGTCGGAAAGACACTTCCCCCCGAGGCGGGCCCGGGACTGAGCATTCTCGCCTTCACTGGGCTGGCGGCTTTGCTCTCAGGCTTCATGAACAACGTGGGCGCTCTTGCCCTTCTCATGCCCGCCGCTCTTCAGACCGCGAAAAAACAGGGACTTCCCCCGGGCAAAATCCTCATGCCCCTTGCCTTCGGTTCAATTCTCGGCGGGACGACCACCCTCATCGGGACTCCGCCGAACCTCATTATTTCCGGCTTCCGTGACCGGGCCGGTCTCGGTGTCTTTTCAATGTTTGACTTCACGCCTGTGGGTGCCGTCGTGGCGTTCTTCGGCGTCCTCTTCGTGGGGCTTCTGGGATGGCGTCTTGTTCCGAACCGGGAACGCCAGGAAGGATCAGGTTTTGATACGGGAGCCTATCTCAGCGAAGTCCGAATTCCGGAAGGCAGTTCTTCGGCAGGCAAAAGACTGAGAGCGGTGGAGGGAATGCTGGACGAGGCGGACGCCCAGATCGTGGGCATGGTGCGGGGGGATGTTCACGTGGTGGCGCCCGATCCGGGCTATGTTCTCAGGGAAGGGGACATCCTTGTGATCGAGGCGGAACCCGAATCGCTCGCATCCGTCCTATCAACTGCCGGTCTCAGGCTCGAGGAGGATGTGAGCCCCGAAGAGGAAGAAAAGAAAGCCGGGGAGCGGCGGAGACAGAGTTTTGACATGTACCGGTTCAGACCGGAGCGGTCGGACGGCGGCAAAAAGGAGGGGGAGAAAGACGGGAATGAGCGGGAAGTTGCCGATGAGACTGGTGTCCGCGAACTTGTGGCCCTGCCGGGTTCACCTCTCTCGGGGCTCTCAGCCACAGACCTTCGCCTCCGTACGCGCTACGGCATCAACCTGCTGGCCCTGTCGCGAAAAGGCGCCCGTTCGCTGACCCGGCTCCGCACCACCGCAATCCGCCCGGGAGACGTGCTCCTGGTGCAGGGATCCCCTGACGCACTTTCCGCCTTTGCATCGGAGTATGACTGCCTTCCCCTCGCTTCAAGAGACATCAGGGTTCCGAAGAAAGGGGAGGCCTTCATCGCCTCCTTTGTCATGGGAGCCTCCGTTCTGCTCGCCGCTTTCGGCGTAGTCCCGGCCGCAGTGGCCTTCTCGGCGGGGGCCCTCGTCTTCGTTCTGCTCCGGATCGTGCCCCCCGGGTCAGTCTGTTCTGCGGTGGACTGGCCGGTGGTTGTTCTCCTGGGGGCGATGCTTCCCCTGGCGGAAGCCATGGCGGATACGGGAACAGCAGATCTCATAGCGAACTTCCTCCTCGCCTCCGTGGCCAGGGGGAACCCTGTGGTCGGGCTTGTGGCCATTCTTGCGGGAACCATGATTCTTACAGATTTCATGAACAATGCAGCTACCGCAGCAGTTATGGGGCCCATTGCGATCAGCGCTGCGGCGGGCCTGGGCGTGAAACCGGATCCCTTCCTCATGGCGGTCGCAATCGGCGCTTCCTGTGCCTTCCTGACGCCGATAGGACACCAGAACAACACCCTCATCCTCGGCCCCGGAGGCTTTTCCTTCAGCGATTACTGGAAGATGGGACTGCCCACGGACCTCCTCGTCATCGCCGTTTCTGTTCCCATGCTCCTGCTGGTCTGGCCCCTGTGAAGCCATGGATAAAGGGGGGAGGCTCGAGCCTCCCCCCTGATGGTTCACAATCTTCAGCTGAAACTTGACCAGTCGAAGCCTTCCTTTGGGTTTTCGATGGATTTCCTGAGCTGCATTTTCGGCATTCCCACCACGATGATGCCCGATCCGGGGTCCACGGTGTACCGTTCCCGGTCATGCTCCTCGTCGTAGCCCATGACCGTGTTGGGGGGGATGATGTTGTGGCTGTCGATGATTACCCGCCGCAGCCTGCAGTTTTCTCCCACCACGACACCTTCGCCGATGATGGACTCCTCCACAGAGGAGCCGGGCATGATGACGCAGTTCCGGGACAGTACCGATGATTCCACGGTGGATCCCAGCACCCTGCTGCCTTCGGCGGACAGGGTACTCTGCACGTTGCAGGTGTAGCCCTTCACGGGGCAGACGTAGGAGGGGGGATCGGCATAGGAAACAGTCCGTATGGGCCACTGGGGGTTGTAGAAGGTCATCTCCGAGTCGTGCTTCAGAAGGTCCATGTGGGCGTCCCAGTAGGCCCGGATAGTACCCACGTCCTTCCAGTAGGGCTTGTCCTCCCTCCAGAAGGATGATGTTTCCTTTCCCGGAAGAACGTTGGTGGAGAAGTCATAGGCAAAGATCCTGGATGTCCCGACGAGCTTCGGGATGATGTCTCTGCCGAAGTCGTGGCTCGTTGGCAGTTTGGCGTCTTCGATAAGGGATTCTTCGAGGATCTCCCGTTCGAAGATGTAGTTGCCCATGGAAACGTAGGTGAAGCCGGGGTTGCCCGGAATCTCGGGAGGATTCTCCGGTTTTTCCACAAATCCCACGATCCGTCCGGCTGCGTCAGTATCAATGCAGCCGAAGGCTGATGCTTCAGATGTCGGAACCACGTTGGCCGCCACGGTGATGTCCGCTTCCTTGCTGATGTGGTAGGCCAGCATCTGGTCCACGTCCATCTTGTAAATGTGATCCGCTGCGAAGATGGCCACCCGGTCCGCATCGTAGAGGGTCACGAGATGGAGGTTCTGGTAGACGGCGTCCGCCGTTCCCTGGAACCAGTGCTCGCCTCTCCACATCTGGGCCGGCACCAGGGTGATGAAGAAATCACGGCCCCGGAGGGCGCCTCCGAACTGCCAGCCCCGTTCGATGTGTTCGTTCAGGGACTGGCTTTTGAACTGGACAAGAACATAAATGGAAAAAATGCCGCTGTTGACGAGGTTCGAGAGCGCAAAATCCACGATCCTGTATTTTGCCGCAAAGTGGACCGCGGGCTTTGCCCTGTACTTGGTCAGAGGCATGAGCCGTTCACCTTTGCCTCCCGCCAGGACGATGCCCAGGGTGCGGCCGTACTTGCCTACCTGCATGGAGCATACCCCCTTCGGCTGTTTGGGAATGTCGGTTCGAAGATTCTTTCCCTTCCGTGGCGGACAGCCGTCACAGGAGAAGGGATTCGTACAGTTTTTTATAGAGAGGGGCCGACCGGTTCCATGAAAAATCGGCGTTCATGCCCCTCAGGGAGAGTAGTTGCATGGAATCCTTGTCCCGGAAGACCTCCATGGCCCTGGCGACGGCTTCAAGGAGGTCTTCGGGGGTGTACCCGGAGAAGAGAAAGCCGTTTCCTCCGGGAGTGCCGAGTTCAAAGACGGTGTCCCTCAGGCCGCCTGCGGCCCTTACAATGGGTACAGTGCCGTACCTGAGGGAAATGAGCTGGGACAGCCCGCAGGGTTCGAATCTCGAAGGCATGAGGAAAAAATCACCCCCGGCGTATGCCAGGTGGGCCAGAGGCTCATCATAGCCCCTGAAGACGAACACCGAACCGGGAAAACGGGCGGCTGCGCTGTCGGCTGCTTCTTCGTATTCGGTCTGCCCCGAGCCGACGAGAAAAAGACGGCAGTTCATTCCGACGAGCTCTTCAAGGGCGGGCAGAAGGATGGAAAAACCTTTCTGTTCCACCATTCTTCCAACGGAAACCAGCAGGGGACGCCCGTCGTCCTTCCAGCCCGCTCTTTCAAGCAGTTTCTTTTTGCAGGCGGTTTTCCCCGACAGATTGTCGGGAGAATACCGTTCCGGAAGAAGAGGGTCCGTCCGGGGGTCCCAGTACCGGTCGTCAAGACCGTTCAGTATTCCGGAGACCTTGCCGGAAAGGCTCTTCAGAAGCCCTCCCAGTCCCTCTCCGCCTTCCTCCGTGAGAATTTCCTCCGCGTAGCCCGGGCTGACTGTGGTAATCGCATCGCAGGAAACCAGGGCTCCTTTCATCAGGTTGGCCATGCCGAAGTACTCCATGCCTTCCACCCGGGCGGCCTCGTTCCGAATACCCCAGTCGCCCAGGGATTCAAGGGAAAGGAGCCCCTGGTGGGCCAGATTGTGGATGGTGAAGACGGTTTTGCAGACATCTCCTGATGACCCGAAGTGGATATGCCACTTCAGGGCCGCCGGAAGAGGGGCGGTTCCCCAGTCGTGGCAGTGGATTATGTCGGGCTTCCACAGGGTCGCAGAGGGGAGATCCAGGGCGGCGAGGGACAGAAAGAGGAACGGAGTGACCGAATCAGGGGTCAGCTCCCGGGGGTAGACGGTTTTGCCGAAAAGGGAAGGCTCTTCCAGCAGGTAGGCCACCAAGCCTTCACCGGAACATTTCCATACCGTCCCCCTGTGAATCTTCCAGCGGATGACCGCCTCGGCCTTCCTGGAGAGCCTCGAAAGGGAGAAACCCAGTTCTCTCGCCCTGTCGAGCACCCCTTCCCAGGCCGGGGTGAGCAGCCTGCAGTCAGTCCCGCTGTCGCGAAGCGCCGCGGGAAGGGACCCGGCCACGTCGCCCAGCCCGCCCACCTTGCTGAAGGGCACGGCTTCGGGGCTGACGTGAAGGACTTTCGGCGTTCTTCCTCCCTGGACTGCGGTCATGGGAATCACATCCCCCGGAAACTGATATTGTATGCCTTCTCGCAGTATTCCCGGGTTACCCTGTGGGTATTGAAAAAGCTGCCGTTGAGGGCGATGGTCCGCTGCATCATCCAGATCCATTTTTCCCTGTTGTGGTAGTAGGTCGGGATTATTTTTTTCTCGAGTTTGTCGTACAGGTCGATGGCATCCAGGGATTCATCGTAGTGCATCATGTCGGACTCGCTGGGCTCGGGCCCCACAGACCATCCCGTCACATCCTCCAGCCAGCCCTCGATCCACCACCCGTCGAGAACGGAAAAATTCATCACGCCGTTCAGGGCGCATTTCATGCCGCTCGTGCCCGACGCTTCCCTGGGACGGAGGGGTGTGTTCAGCCAGAGATCCACTCCCTGGGTGATGAGGGCGCCCTTTTCCATGTCGTAATTCTCCAGGAAGACGATGGGAATCATTTCGTCTACCTTCTGGGACGCGGTGAGGAGCCTCTGGAGAACCGTTTTGCCTCCGTCGTCCCTCGGATGGGCCTTGCCGGCGAAGACGAGCTGTATTTTACCGGCCCCCACTTCCATGAGACGCCTGATGTTGGAGAGAAGAAGGTCGGCCCTCTTGTACTGGGCAGCTCTCCTGGCGAAACCTATGGTGAGCACGTCGGGGTCGAGCTGGCGGCCTGTCTGCTCCATGACGCCGGCGAGGAGGCGCATCTTGGACGCCTGGTGGGCGGTCCAGATTTCCTCGGGAGGAATCTTCACCGCCTGGACAAGCCTTCCGGGATCCCGTTCCCAGCCGGGGATGTGGGTGGTGAAGAGGCGTCTCATGCCGCTGCTGACCCACGTTCCGGGGTGGACGCCGTTGGTTACCCAGTCGATCTCCGGCATGTTGAACATGTTCCGGCTCACTTCGGCGTGTTTTTTTGACACGGCATTCACGTACCGGCTGAACCGGATGCCCAGTTCGGTCATGGATACGCCGTCGGCGTTGGGAAGCATCCTCTTCAGGTTTGAAAGAGCCTCCTGGGAGATGACCTTGTCCACCAGGTCGAAACGGAAGAAATCATGTCCGGCGGGAACCGGGGTGTGGGTGGTGAAGATCACCTGGTCCCGGATTTTTTCAGGGTCGTAGTATCCCTGCTCCCGCATGAGCTCGAGGGTCAGGAAACCGGCATGTCCCTCGTTCATGTGAAATGTCTCGATGTTCTTGTATCCCAGATCCCGGAGCATCCTCAGTCCTCCCACCCCAAGGACCATCTCCTGGCAGAGACGATAAATCTGGTCGCCGCCGTAAAGATGCCAGGTGAGCTTTCGGTCGTCTGGGTGGTTGTTGTCGAAGTCCGTGTCCAGGAAATAGACGGGGAGAGGGTAGCCCGTGGCCCCGATGATCTCGTACTGCCATACCCGGACGTGAACTTCCCTGTTCTGGAGAGTCAGGGAGACCTGGTTCGGAAGGAGGGTAAGCTCCTGGACAGGCTGCCATTGCACCGGTTTTTCCGTCTGCCAGCCGTCTGCGTTGAAGGATTGCTCGAAGTATCCCTTCCTGTAGAGCAATGTCAGCCCCACCATGGGCACGCCGAGATCCGCAGCGCTTTTCAGGATGTCCCCGGCAAGGATGCCGAGGCCGCCTGAATAGGTGGGGAGTGATTCCTTGATGCCGATTTCCATGGAAAGGTAGGCCACCGGCCGGAAAGCAGGGTCGCTTTCCATGAGTTTTCGTATGGAGCTTCCCAGTTCTCTCTGATGCATGGATGTCATGATGAGAATAATTCCTCCCTCTCTTTACTGTCTTAATATTACCAGAAAGTTTTCCTTTCTTGGAGAGGAGCGGCTACTTTCTTCCGTAGATATCCGCGAGGTTCCCCATCCTCCGGGAGAGGTCTTCCGACAGGTGCTCCTTCCTGGCTTTCCATTCCCAGTTCCCGGAGGGGACCGACGGGGTGTTCATTCTTCCCTCAGAGCCCAGTCCCAGGTAGTCCTGGAGTGGCACCACAGCCCGCTCGGCCACGGAGGAAAGGACGAGCCGGATGATCGTGTCCGCGGCGCTTTCCCCGCCTGCGGAACGGCCGGTATACTCCCGGAATGCCTGCAGTTCGTCCCCGGTGGCGTCTTCGGAATACCATCCTTCGATGGTATTGTTGTCGTGGGTTCCGGTATAGGCGGCCAGTTCCCGCCGGTAGTTGTGGGGGATATGGGGGTTGTCCCTCATTCCGCCGCCGAAGGCGAAAAGGGCCACCGCCATTCCGGGGAACCCCATGGACTCCATGGCTTCCGTGACGTCAGGGGTGATCACCCCAAGGTTCTCCGCCAGGAAGGACGGAGAAGGCAAATTTCTCCTGATTGCCTCGAAAAAATCCGACGAGGGAACCGGTCTCCAGGTTCCCCGTTCCGCAGTTTTGTCTCCGAAGGGAACGGCCCAGTAGGCGAGAAGACCCCTGAAATGGTCGATTCTCACGGTGTCGAACTGGGAGAGGGAATGACTGAGCCTTCTGATCCACCAGGAAAAGTTGTCCTTTTTCAGAGTGTCCCAGTTATAGAGAGGGTTTCCCCAGAGCTGCCCCGTTTCGCTGAAGTAATCCGGAGGAACCCCCGCCACCTCGGTCGGCAGAAGGTTCTCGTCGAGGCAGAAAAGGGGCTGCCTCGACCAGACGTCGGCACTGTCGTAGTTCACGTAGATGGGAAGGTCCCCGATGAGCTCCACTCCGGCCTCCCTGCATTTTGCCCGCAGGTCCTTCATCTGGGAAAAGAAAATGTACTGGACGAACCGGAGAAAGTCGGGCTCTTCCCCGAGATCCCGGGATGCGGCGAGAAGGGCATTCCCGTCCCTCCGGCGGATCTCCTCGGGCCAGCAGTTCCAGGGATCTCCGTTGTAGACCCCCTTGAGGGCTGTGAAGAGGACATAGTCTTCGAGCCAGTGTTCCTGTTCCCTGAGGAAGGCTTCATAATTCCCGTCGGGCGAAAAACGGGAAAAGGCGAGCCGCAGGATATGTTCCCTGAATATCCTTGCGGCGGCGTAATCAACCCGGTCCTCGGAAAAGGGAGGATGTCCCGGGAGTTCGTCCCGGAGGAGCAGCCCCCGTGCGACAAGATCATCCGGGGATATGCACAGGGGGTTGCCCGCGAAAGCCGACGGTGAGCTGTAGGGGGAGTTGCCGAGGGCGCCGTCCGTCACGGTGAGGGGAAGAACCTGCCAGATGGTCTGGCCGGAACGGGAAAGGAAATCAACGAAATCATGGGCCGGCTTTCCCAGGTCTCCCGATCCGTACCCTCCTGGAAGGGACGGGACGGGAAGAAGGATGCCGCATGCTCTGTTCAGGAAAAACACCTCCGTAGTCAGTTGCCGCTCTCAGTGCCATTCTACACCAGGAAGGCAGTCCCGCGCCGCCTTTCGGGGCGGTCATGATATATAATTGACCACAAAGCGCAAGGGGAGAGGAGTGTCCCTATGGTCCGTTCTGTGTGCATTCACGGTCATTTCTACCAGCCCCCCAGGGAGAATCCCTGGCTCGGGGAGATCGAAATTCAGGAATCGGCCGCCCCTTGGCACGACTGGAATGAACGGGTCGCGGCGGAGTGCTACGGCCCGAACGGGGCCGCGAGAATCCTCGACGATGAAGGATGGATCCGGAGCATCGTCAACAATTATTCCCGCATCAGCTTCAATTTCGGTCCCACCCTCCTTTCCTGGATGGAAAGAAAGCGTTCCGACATCTACGAGGCGGTTCTGCGGGCCGACGGCCTGGGTACGGCACGATTTTCCGGCCACGGACCTGCCCTTGCCCAGGTGTACAACCACATGATCCTCCCCCTGGCCGACCGGAGGGACAAGGAAACCCAGGTCATCTGGGGGATGGAGGACTTCCGGGCCCGCTTCGGCAGGGATCCGGAGGGCATGTGGCTCGCCGAGACGGCTGTTGACACTGAAACCCTTGAAGTCCTGGCTGAAAACGGCATTGCCTTCACCATTCTCGCTCCCCGGCAGGCCGCCGCCGTGAGGCCCGCAGGCGCAGATGCCTGGACCGGCAGCACGGGAGAGCGGGTCGATGTTTTTCGGCCGTACCGGTGCCCTCTCCCGTCGGGAAAATCCATGGTCCTGTTTTTCTACCACGGCGGCATCGCCCAGCAGGTGGCCTTCGGTGAAACGCTCCGGAACGGAAGTGCCTTCGCCTCCATGCTGCTGGATACCATTCTGGCCTCTTCCGCCGAGTCCCCCCTTCTCTCCGTGGCCACCGACGGGGAGACCTTCGGCCACCATCACAAGTACGGCGATATGGCTCTTGCATACTGTCTCGACCGGCTCGAGCGGAGCGGCCGCGTGAACCTCACCATCTACGGGGAATACCTGGAAAAGCATCCTCCAGCGGACGAGGTCAGGATAGTGGAAAACTCCTCCTGGAGCTGCGCCCACGGCGTTGAGCGGTGGAGGAGCGACTGCGGCTGCTCCGCCCATTCCAGGCCGGGCTGGGGCCAGGGCTGGAGAAAGCCCCTCAGGGAAGCCCTGGATGGCCTTCGGGATACCCTTTCCCCTCTTTTTGGTGAAGAAGGGGCATCCGTCCTTCCCGACCCTTACGGTGCCAGGAACAGGTATATTTCCGTCCTGTCCGGACGAAACGGCGGCAAAGTCCGGGAATTCCTCGAGGGAGAGGCGGGACGGTCCCTCTCCGGTGAAGAGCTTTGCCGGTCGGTTTCCCTGCTGGAGATGGAGCGGAACCTCATGCTCATGTACACAAGCTGCGGCTGGTTCTTCGACGAACTTTCCGGCATAGAAACGCTCCAGGTCATGGCCTACGCCGCAAGGGCCCTCGAACTCGGAGAGCGGCTTTTCCCGGCCCGGGATTTCCGTACCCCTTTCAGGAGGAAGCTCGCCGAGGCACAAAGCAACATCGCAGAGTTCCGGGACGGCCGGAGAATTTTCGACATCTTTGTCGAACCCCTCCGGGCGGACCTGCTTCGGGCAGGGGCCCATTTCGCCGTTTCCTGCCTTTTTGTCCCCGGGGAGGAGAAAGCCTGTTCCCCTGAACGGTGCGCCTTTTCATCCTACCGGATTTCCGGGTGTTCCCTCGAGCGGAAAGAAAGCGGAAACAACCGGTATGCCCTTGGGTACCTCAGGATCATGTCCGAAACCACCTTCGAGGAGGACGATCTCTTCGTGGCGGCACTCTACCGGGGAGGAAGGGATGTCCTGTGCGGGGTGGCCCGGAAAGCCGCCCCGGCGGGCGGGAACGGAGTGCGGGAAAGAATGGAGGCGGCCCTGAGGGACGAGGACGAACAGGCCCTGGTCGATTTCTTCGGCCACAATGTATATTCTCTCCGGCACCTTTTCAAGGATGAGCAGCGGAGGATCCTCAACCGTATCATTTCGGAGGACGTGGCATCCGTCACGGACACGCTCCGGGAGACGGTCAGGGATTATTCCGAAGTCCTGTCCTTCCTCGCCGCCCTCTCCATGCCCGCACCGGACGCCTTCCGGAGTGCCGCTGAGGTGGTGCTCAACGACGACCTGCGGAAGGCCCTTGAAAGCCTTCCCCTCGACCTGGTTTTCCTGGAGCGGAGGGTTGCCGACGCCGAAACCTGGGGAATCTCCCTTGACCTTGAGGGCCTGCGTCACACGGCAGCCGGGCGTCTCGAGGAATTCCTCGGCCGGCTCGGGGATGAGCCGGAGAACAGGGCCATCCTCGGGGAACTTCATGCCCTGCTCTCATTTCTTGCACGGAGGAAGTGGGATGTGAACCTCTGGGAAGTGCAGAATCGGTTTGCAAAAATACTGAACGCAAAACGTGAGCTTTCTCAGGATAGTTGGGAGCTCTATTCGGGAGTGGCGTCGATGCTCAAGGTCAGGCCCGCGAGCGGCGCCTCCGATTTTTTCCCGCCTTCTCCTTCCAGGGGAAACAGCGGGTAATTTAGGGAGTGCAGAAGAGACTTTTGCCCTCTGCTCCCAGGAGGAGACTCTCCGTTCCCGTCTGGACTGAAAAGGTAAAGTGTGGAAGAATGGAACCGGATCCTCCGCAGTTCCGGCGGAAGAAGAATCTCATATCGATCTGAAGGAGGTAGTGAAGATGAAGTTCGGAAGGTATGCGGTACTTTTTGCGGTTGCGGTGTTCTGCCTTGTGGTTCCTTTAGGGGCCGAGGCTGCCCGGGAGGTCAAGATGTCCTACAACGGCCCGGCGGATGCGGAAAACAACGCGGTTCACCTTTTCGCGGAAAACTTCGCCAAATTCGTGTCCGAAGGGACCGCCGGCGAAGTGGTTGTGAAACTCTTCCCTGACAGCCAGCTCGGGAACGAGGAAGAGCGCATGGAGCTGCTTTCGAAGCAGGGGATGAACCAGCCCATCATCAACGTGGCTTCCTTTGCAGGCGTTGCCCCGGTCTTCCCTGAAATTTACGCATCCGCAATCCCCTTCATGTTCAACAACTACAAGGCCGCTCACTTCTTCTTTGATCAAAGCCGGTACTGGAACAGGGCAAAAGAGGAGTTTTTCAAGCGGACCGGTGCCTACCTTCTCGAAGCCGTGGAGGAGGGCGGCTTCCTCGCCTTCACCAATAACAAGAAGGAAATCCGCTCCCCCAAAGACTTCGAGGGACTGAAATTCCGGGGAATGGACGAAGGGCAGGTCATCCTGTACAAGTCCTTCGGCGCCAGCGGAACCCCCATCCCGTGGACGGAACTCTATATGGCCCTCAAGACCGGCGTGGTGGACGGCCAGATGAATCCCGCCATGTACATCAAGATGGGAAGCCTTCATGAAGTGCAGAAGTATCTCACCCTCGCGAACATCCAGTATTCCGACCAGTTTCTCGTGATCAACGGCGAATTCCTCGATTCCCTCTCTCCTGAGCACAAAACGGCCGTCATCGAGGCCGGAAAGAAGGCCAACGCTCTGAACCGCCAGGCCATGGCTGAGCAGGACAAAAAAGATATCGACTTTCTCGTCGAAAAGGGCATGGTCGCCTATGCTCCCACAAACGAAGAGATGGACGCCTTCCGTGCCGCCGGTCAGCCCGCCTACGTGGAGTGGCTGAAAACAAAGGCCGGTGAGGATTGGCTCAACCTGGCTCTCGAGTGCGCGAAGAACGCAAACGAGAAGGCGAAATAGCGTCTGCCATGGCCCCCGCCCGTCACCCCGAGCAGAAGAAAGGGAACCGGCTCGCCGTCTGGACCAGCAGGCTTGAAAGGATCAGCGCCTGGACGTCCTGTTTGCTCCTGCTGGTCAATGTGGGCGATATCCTCCTCGGCATTTTCTGCCGCTACGTACTGAAAAGTTCCATCATCTGGACTGAAGAAGCGGCCCGCTTCTCTCTCGTATGGATGGTGATGATGGGCGCCCTGGGTGCGGCGGTGAAGGGGGACCACATGGTCATCGACTTTGTGGTTCCCCGCTTTCCCGCTGCCCTGCGGAGAATCGTGGAATGGGGCCGCTTCCTCCTCGCCGCGGGAATCCTGTCCCTCATGATCTGGCTCGGATGGGTCAATGCCGTCCAGATGTGGCACATGAACACCATGGCGCTGAACATCCCAAAGACCATACCCCTTCTCTCCATACCCGTGGGACTTGCCCTCCTTCTTGGGGGGACCGTCCTGATGCATCTGCAGACCATCGAAAGGAGGGGATGAAATGGGGCTGTCCATGCTGTTCGCTTTCTTGGTTCTCATGGTGCTCGGCGTTCCCCTCTATCTTTCCCTGCTTTCCACGTCCCTCCTCGGCATCGTGATGCTGGGGGATCTGTCCCTCCTCAGGGTCATGAGCCAGCAGTTTTTCGGGGGGATGGATGTCTTCTCCCTGATGGCCATTCCGTTTTTCATTCTCGCAGGCATCCTGATGAACCGTTCGGGCCTCACCGACCGCCTTCTTGATTTCAGCAGACTTCTTGTAGGCTCTGTCAGGGGGGGACTCGGCTACGTCAACGTAGTGGGCGGGATTATCCTCGCAGGCGTCAACGGCTCCGCCGCGGCAGACGCCTCCGCCCTGGGCTCCATCCTCATTCCGGCCATGGTGAAGGACGGTTTTTCCCCTCCCTACGCGGCAGGGCTCACGGCAGGAAGCGCCCTAATCGGGCCCATCATTCCCCCGAGCATCTTCATGATCATATACGCAACCATGACAAATACCTCCATCGGAGGGCTGTTCGCCGCCGGAATATTGCCCGGCCTGCTCCTCGGCGGAGCCTTCATGGCCATGAACTACGTCTATTCCCACAGGTACCAGGTTCCCGTGGCCGACTTCGGAGAAGTGCGAAAACGGAAGAAAGAGATTCTGACCCGTTCCATAGTGGCTCTTTTCGCCCCGGTCATCATCGTCGGGGGAATAGTCACGGGAATCGTCACCCCCACGGAGTCGGGAGCTCTTGCAGTCGCCTACTGCGTTCTGGCCGGTTTTTTCTACACCGGGCAGCTCGGTCTCAGGGTTCTTGCCGAGTCCTTCTATGAAACGGTTCGCCTTTCCAGTTCAATTTTCCTCATTATGGGCGCCGCCACCGTCATAGGATGGCTGCTGAAGTGGGAGCAGGTACCCCAGAGGTTCGCAACCCTCATTCTCCAGGCGGGGCTGCTTGACAAGCCATGGCTTCTCATGATCGTGCTGAGCGCGATCATCTTTCCCGTCGGCATGTTCATGGAAGAAGTTTCCACCCTGGCCCTTCTCACGCCGATTTTTGCCCCCATTGCCCTGAAGGCCGGGATCGACCCCTTTCATTTCGGCGTCGTCATGACCCTCAACGTCACCATAGCCCTTATAACGCCTCCCATGGGAGCCTGCAATTACATCGTTGCGGCAGTGGGAAGAGTGAAGCTGGCCGACGTATTCGTTCACATCTGGCCCTTCATTGCCGTCGCCCTTCTTGTGCTGCTGGTCATCATTTCGTTCCCGCCGCTGACCACGCTCGTTCCGCGGCTGCTGAACCTCTGATGGAAGGAGCAGGAAAATGAACCATCCCTATCAGGATATACCTATCTGTCTGCCGGATTCCTTTTCCTGGGACGCCTCCCGGCGGATCCCCGTGGAAGAATGCGGTGAACCCCTCGTTTCCGCAGGATATCTGCCGGAAAAGATTCTTGTGAGCCCCCAGTATTATGTTCACGGCATCGAGGGGGCGATTCCCGAGTGTTTCGTCCGCCGTTCAGTCCTTCTTCGCCTCAGCAGGGCGGCGGATATGCTGCCCCGGGGGTGCCGCTTTGTCCTGTTCGATTCCTGGAGGTCCAGGGTGGTCCAGACGTCCCTCTTCCAGAAATTCAGGTCCGAACTGAGGGAAAGGATGCCCCTGCTCGACGACCAGGAAATCACCACGCTCGCATCCCAGTTCGTAGCCTTGCCCTCCATATCGCCGACCCACCCGTCCCCTCATGTCACAGGGGGAGCGGTGGATCTGACCATAGTGGATGAAACGGGACTCTGCCTTCCTATGGGGACGGAATTTGACGAGACCACGGAAAAATCGGCCACGGATTTTTTCGAGAAGAAACTGGCGGCGAAGGAGCGGCTGACCTCTTCAGACGAGGAGTCCCTCGTCAACAGGAGACTGCTTTATGCCGTCATGACCAGGGCCGGTTTTACGAATTATCCCGACGAATGGTGGCATTTCGACTACGGAAACCAGAACTGGGCCCTGCTTCATGGAGAAAAGGCGGCACCGTACGGTGTTGCCGAACCACCGTTCCGCTGGAAATCATCCTGACTTTTTTGAAGACGACGTTTTCCGCCGGAGGCCATGTGCCCCCGGCTTTTTTCTGCACATGCTCCAGCTGGGTGATTTTTTGGCCGAAATGGCCGGAGTGATAAACTGGAAAAAAATCAAAAAAGCGAGTATATTGCAAAATAACTGTGGACATGCCTGGAGACCGAATGCTGAAAGGGGAGGAAGATCATGAGGGGAAAGTTCGTGTTCAATGACGACTGCGTCTACAAGATGCCGGTGCATTTCGGGGGGGACCCCTTCACTCCGGTGAGGACCGTCTACGGAGACATGACAGGAATCACGCTCTCTTTTGAAACTGCCCCTGAATCCCTGCTCGCACTTCTCCCGGAGGACTTTGAGCTCCTGGAACCCAAGGTGAATGTTCAGTTTGCCAACGCCAGGGAGGTTGACTGGATGTCAGGCGGAGAATACCGGCTCATCCAGGCCTCTTCTCCTGCCAGGTACCTGGGAAATGCCGAAGAACTCGAGGGGGAGTATGTCTTTGTCATCTGGGAAAACAAGGCCTGCCCCATCCTGGGGGGCAGGGAAGAGGACGGCATGCCGAAAATCTACGCCGACATCGCCTCGGAACGTCATTACGGCGACGAATGGTTTACAGCCGCAAGCTATGAATCCCATACCTTCCTCTCCATCGAATTCTCCCGGAAGGAAGAGCTAAAAAACGAGGAAATCGCACAGCTCAACGCCCGTTCGAAGGTCAATTACTTCGGGTGGCGCTACCTCCCCAACCTTGGGAAAGGGGGAGCGTCCCTGAGCCACGCCACTCTCTATCCCCAGGAAATGACCGTGAAGAAAGGCTGGAAAGGGGAAGGGAAGCTGCTCTGGACTCCCCCCGACTGGTGGAAACACCCGCTGCAGGCACGGATCATCAGCACCCTGGCAGCTCTTCCCGTGAGGAAGATGGCCGGTGGGGCCATGATCAAGGGAGCCGCACGGCTGAACGTGGGCGACTCGAGAAGACTGCCGTAGGAAAGGGGAGGAGAAGACATGGGCGGATATTTCGAAAACAAGGTGGCCGCAGTCACGGGCGCTGCCTCGGGATTGGGGCTCGGTATCACTGAAAGCCTGCTGGCCAGAGGAGCCGGCGCCGTTTTCATGGGCGATCTCAAGGAAGAAAACCTTACAAGGGAATCCGGCAGGCTGAGCACCGAATATCCGGGCAAAGTTTTTCCTGTGCTTACAGACGTAACAAAGCCGGAAGAAGTCAGGAAGCTCGTCGGCGATGCGAGGGATTTCGACGGACACCTCGATTTTCTTTTCAACAACGCAGGCGTGGGAATGACCCTCCCCACGGAGCAGATTACCTTCGAGATGTGGAAATTCGTGGTGGACCTCAACCTCATGGGTACCGTCTACGGAACCTACAGCGCAATCCCCATAATGCGGGAGCAGGGCTTTGGTCATATCGTCAACACCGGGTCAATCACCGGGCGGGTTCCCGTTCCCTACCAGGCGGTCTATGCCGCCACCAAGAGCGCCGTCATATCCATGACGGAAAGCCTCCAGTACGAGCTGGAGAACGAGGGACTCCGGTTCAGCGTCTTCTGCCCCGCCAACGTCCGGACGGCGATCTTCGGCGATATGACCCCCCCGCCTGATTCCATCAGCGTGGAGGAGGCGGTGGAGTACGTTTTTGACGAGATGGAGAAAAAATCTGTGGTGATAATCCTTCCCCAGTCAGCCCGGGATTTCGATACCCTTTACAGGACGAAGAAGGACATGTTCGATGACTTTGCCCGCAAGCTGGCGGATGAGCGGAGGGAAAACTACAGGACAAAGGGAACCTATTATTGAGCATCGTCGTTGGAATGTGATCTTCGGCGGGTGCCTAAAAAAACGAGGGGAGTCCCTTCAGGGGGCTCCCCTCGTTCCGTAGACCGGGCCTACCGGAAAAAGGACGCGAGAATTCCGGCGAGCAGAAGGGCGGGAAGCATGTTCACCGCCTTGACCCTTTTGATCTCCAGTATGGAAAGGCCGATGCCGAGGAGAAGGAGACCGCCCACGGCGCTCACCTCGTCGATGACGGGCTGGGTCATTACGGTCTGCACCGTCCCCGCCAGGAAGGTCATCCCTCCCTGGTAGAGCAGGACCGGAAGGGCCGAGAATACGATCCCGGGTCCCATGGAGGCGGCCATGGCTGCCGACGCCATTCCGTCCATGAGCGACTTGGTGACGAAGAGCCTTGGAAACTCCCCCATGCCTTCCTCAATGGCCCCGAGAATGGCCATGGAACCGACACAGAAGAGAAGGGAGGAGGCCACGAAGGCCTCGGTGAACTTTTCGTTCTCCGAGCGGATTTTTGCTTTCGTCCATTCCCCAAGGCGGTTCAGTCCCTTTTCGAGATCCAGGTATTCTCCGAGGAGGGATCCTCCCACGATGCTGAATGCCATGACGAGAAAACTCTGGGTGCGCTGGGCCATAAAAACGCCGAGAAACAGGGTCAGCAATCCAAGTCCCTGGAAAGTTATGGAGACGAACCTCTGGGGAAGGCGCGAATGAAGAGCCAGCCCCGCAAGGGAGCCGATCACGATGGCGAGGGCGTTCAGAATGCTTCCCGAGGCAGGAACATGGGCAAAAAAGAAATCCACGATATTGAATCCTCCTGTACTTTTCAGCTGACGGGAAAAAGGGAATCAGTCCCTTTCCTCCCGAAAAAAGGGTAATCCGAGGGATGCCGGGGCTCCGAAAATGATGCCTTTTCCCTTCTTGATCGAGATGAAGAGCAGCACGGCGATGGTCATCAGATAGGGAAGCATCATCAGCACCGGGGTCGGGATGGTGGTTCCCGCCGTCTGGAGCCGAAGCTGGAAAGCTTCAACGCCGCCGAAGAGATAGGCGCCGAGGGCTGCCCGGGCAGGGTTCCAGATGGCGAAGATGACCAGGGCCACGGCGATCCATCCCCGTCCCGCGGTCATCAGCTCCCCCCACATCTTTGTGTAGGCCACGGACATGTAGGCCCCCCCGACTGCCACGATGCCCGCCCCTGCCAGGGTGTAGAAATAGCGGGTCTTCGTCACGGAAATGCCCATGGCGTCCGCTGCCCTGGGGTTGTCTCCCACTGCACGGAGATAGAGCCCCTGCCGTGTTGACGAGAAGAACCAGCAGAAAAGGACAACCAGCCCGTAGGAGCAGTAGGTCAGGGCGTCGTGGGAAAAGAACACGGGTCCGAGCACCGGTATGTCTGAGAGGAGGGGTACGCTGATCCGTGGAAGGCCTGGAATGGTGAATCCCACGAAAGTCCTTCCCAGCAGGGAGCTTGCGCCCGTTCCGAACATGGTGAGGGCGAGGCCGCTGACGACCTGGTTTCCCTTCAGCGAAACGCAGATGAAGGCGTGGACGAGGCCCATGAGGGCACCCACCAGAAATGCCGCCGCCACCCCGAGCTCCGGGCTGCCCGTGGAATAAGCTACGGAAAACCCGGTGTACGCTCCCATGAGCATGATGCCTTCGAGGCCAAGGTTGAGGATCCCGCCCTTTTCAGTGAGAATTTCCCCCAGGGTGGCGTAGAGAATGGGGGTTCCGCTCCTGACTGCGGCGGTGAGGATGGGGATGATCATTTCCATGTTATGCCCCCTCCTTCCGGGGAGTTTCCCTCGCCGGGATGAACCTCAGGGTATATTTCCGGAAGAATTCCCCGCCGAGGACGAAGAACAGGATCAATCCCTGGAGCACCATGACGCTTGAAAGCGGGAGACGCATGACGATCTGGAGCGTTTCGCCCCCCACGAGCAGGACGCCCATCAGGAAGGAGACGAAAATGATGGCGATGGGATGGAGCCTGGCGAGCCAGGCGACGATGATGGCGGTGAAGCCGTACCCCCCCGAGAAGCCGTGCTGCAGCCTCCCCTGGAGCCCGGCGAGTTCGCACATTCCCGCGATCCCTGCGATGGCGCCGGAAATGAACATGACGAGGACCACGTTCTTCAGATAGTTCATCCCTGCAAATCCGGCCGCCTTCGGGTTCTCGCCCATGACCCTGATTTCGTACCCCCAGCGGGTGAATTTCAGGACGATCCAGAAAAGAAGGGGAAGAAGAAGAGCAAGGAAAATGCCCCCGTGAATGCGGGTGCCCCAGAAGACGGGGAGCCTGGCTGAATCGGGAAAGGGAGGCGTCATGGGAAAGCCCAGGCTTGAGGGGTCTCTCCAGGGGCCGAAGACGAAGTAGTTGAGAAAGTTCATGGCAACGTAGTTGAGCATGAGTGTCGTGATGATCTCGTTCACATTCCATTTCGCCCTGAAATAGCCCGCTATGGCCGCCCAGGTTCCCCCGGCGGCGGCGGCGGCAAGGAACATGAGGAGAAGCATGACGATCCTGCTGTCGGAATAGAAGAAACGGACCATGGCCGTCGCCGCTATGGCACCCATGAAGATCTGGCCTTCGGCGCCGATGTTCCATATAAGCATGGTGAAGGAGAGCATAACGGCGATGCCCGCCATGATCAGCGGGATGGCCTTTACCACCGTTTCGCTGAGACCGTAGGTGTCTCCCAGGGCGGAGGTGATGATCGCCCGGTAGGCCTGGAGGGGGGAGACTCCCATGAAAAAAAGAAATACCCCTCCTGAAAAAAGGGCGGCGGCCAGGGAGAAAAAGGGAATGGCGACGGAGAGCTTCCAGGTCGAGGTCAGACGGGGCTCAATCTTGATTCTCACAGGGATTTCCCCCCTTCCGCCCTTTCCAGTTCCGCCAGCGGAGTACCTGCCATCATCAGTCCGATGGTCTCCACCGGCACTGTTGAAGGATTGTCGAGAATACCCATGATCTCCCCCTTGCACATTACCGCCAGCCTGTCGCTCAGGGCGAGAAGTTCTTCTAGATCCTCCGACACGAGGAGGACCGCTCCTCCCCGTTCCCTGTGGGAGAGCAGCTGCTCCCTGACGAATTTTGTTGCGGCCACGTCGAGTCCCCAGGTGGGGTGCACTGCAAGCAGGGCGGCGGGAGAATCGCTCAGTTCCCTGCCGAGCATGAGCTTCTGCAGGTTCCCCCCCGAGAGGTTACGCACCGGGGTTTCCATGGAGGGGGTGCTCACGCTGAACCTTGAGACAAGCTCCCGGGCGAAGGCAAATACTTCCTTCCAGTTCAGGAACAGTCCCCTGGAGACGGGGCGGTTCCAGTACCGCTTCAGGATGGAATTCTCGCTTACATTCATGTTGGGAACGAGTCCCGTCCCTTTCCTGTCGGCAGGGATATAGTGCACTCCCTGCCCGATAAAGTCCTTCGGGAGGGCGTTGGTCATCTCCCGGCCGTTGACGCTGATTGACCCCGATTCCACTTTTCTCAGCCCCACGAGGGTTTCGCACAGTTCCTGCTGTCCGTTTCCCGCCACTCCTGCTACGCCCAGAATCTCCCTTCCGCGCACCATGAAGGTCGCCCGGTTTACGGCAGGAAACCCCCTGTCGCCGAGGGCGCAGACGGAGGCGCACTCCAGTACGGGCTCTCCCGGTTCCAGGGGAGTCTTGGAAATGGTGTATACCATCTTTTGTCCCACCATCATCTCTGCGAGCTGCTCTTTGGACGTAGAGGCAGTCTCCACGGTGCCGACGAGCTTTCCCTTCCTGAGGATGGTCACCCTCTGCGAAAGGCCCATGACCTCGTCCATTTTGTGGGAGATGAAGACCACGCCATGCCCCTCGGAGGTCATCTGCCGCACGGTTTCAAAGAGGTGCTCCGCCTCCTGGGGGGTGAGCACCGCCGTGGGCTCGTCCAGTATCAGGATGTTCGCCTGGCGGAAGAGCATCTGGAGAATGGCCACCCGCTGCTGTTCTCCGATGGAGAGCTGCCAGATGCTGGCATCGGGGTCTACCCTGAGGCCGTATTTCGACGAGAGGGATGTGATTCTGTCCCGTATGTCGTTCTTCGGCAGAATGGAGGGAAGTCCGTCAAGGCCGAGGATCATGTTCTCCCATACCGTTTGGCCGGGAATGAGCATGAAGTGCTGGTGAACCATGCCGATTCCTGCTTTGCGGGCGTCTCCGGGAGAGGAAAAGGCAGTCTCGTTCCCGTCGATGAAAAGAGAGCCGCTGTCTGGACGGTACAGGCCGTAGAGAATATTCATGAGCGTGGATTTTCCCGCGCCGTTTTCTCCGAGAAGAGCGTGGACTTCTCCCGGCCGCACGTCGAAATCCACTTCGTGGTTTGCCGTTACACCGGCGAACCGCTTCGTTATCTTCTCCATGCGCACCAGCGGCCGGCATTGATTCATTCCATTTCCCCCTTGTGTTCGGAATGGCGGAGGCCGAAAAAAAGGGCGCGGAAATTCGCGCCCTCAAGAATCTCCCGACCATTATGATACAAAAGAACGGCCTATTTGGGTATATCTCCCTTTACGCCTTCCACGAACCAGTTCATGGAGAGCATTTCCGCATCGGTCATGGCTGTTCCGCCGGGAACCTTCACAGCCCCGGCCTGGTCCTTCACGGGACCGTGGAACACGTCCCAGCCTCCGGCGAGGATCTTCGCCTTCTCGTCTTCCACCAGTTTCTTCACGGAATCGGGAACATCCTTGCCGTAGGGGGCGAGGTCAACCATGCCTTCTTTGAGGCCGAGCCAGACCTGTTCAGACTTCCACGTTCCCTCGACGACCTGCCGGATGGTGTCCCGGTAGACGATTCCCCAGTTCCAGATGGGAGCGGTGAGATGCTTCGTGGGGGCATAGTTGCTCATGTTGTTGTTGTATCCCACCACGTAGACTCCTGCCTCTTCGGCGGCCTGGGGTGCGGCTCCCGTGTCGGCGTGCATGCCGAGAACGTCCGCCCCGGCGTCAATGAGGGCCTTGGCGGCTTCCTTTTCCTTGCCGGGATCAAGCCACGAGAAAATCCAGATGACCCGGACTTCGGCTTTGGGGTTTGCTTTCCGGACGCCGAGGGTGAAGGCGTTGATGCCGCGGATGACTTCGGGGATGGGATATGCGCCCACGTAGCCGATGACGTTCTTCTTTGTCATGCTTCCCGCCACGAGGCCTGAGAGGTACCGCGCCTGGTACATTCTTCCGAAGTACGTTCCCACGTTCTCCGCCACCTTGTATCCCGAGCAGTGCATGAAGATGGTCTCGGGGTACTTCTTGGCCACTTCGAGGACGAAATCCATGTGGCCGAAAGAATTGGCGAAGACGACCTTCGATCCGTTCCGGACGAGAGTTTCCATGACTCTCGAGGCATCGGGGCCTTCAGGAACGGACTCGACGTAGGCGGATTTCAGCCCGGGGAACGCCTCTTCCATGAAAAGCCTTCCCTTGTCGTGCATGAAGGTGTATCCGCCGTCGCCGATGGGGCCTATGTAGATGAAACCGGGATTGATCTTTTCCACCGGGACCGGCGGAAAGGCGGCGAATGCCGCGCTGCAGAAAATGAAACCGACCGCGAGAGCGAGAAGCACAGAAAATCTCTTCACGTTTTCTACCTCCCTGAAAAAATGTGGGTCCTCTTCCCGGGGTTATTATACATTGCCGGTCCGGATTTAGGAATCAGGGCCACCGAACCGGCAATGAGCCCAAAAGCCGGCCCTTCGCCGGAAGTTCCGATGAGCCGGCGCAGACGGTTGATCCCTGTTCTCCTCGATTTTTCTCTGGCATGCTACAATGATAACTCCTAATTTTTCGGCGACGAGGAGGAATGTTCGGCGTGTCCAGCGAACGGTACCACAAGACATACCCCATTTCGTGGGAGCAGATCCACAGGGACTGCAAGGCCCTTGCCTGGCGGCTGGTGGGGGTGGCCAAATGGGAGCGGATCATCGGCATCGCCCGGGGAGGCCTTGTCCCCGCGGCCATTATTGCCAGGGAGCTGAATATCCGGCTGGTGGACACCGTGTGCGTGTCCAGCTACACTCTGCGGACCCAGGGAGATATTTCCATCCTGAAGGAGATCGAGGGTGACGGAGAAGGGTGGCTTATCATCGACGACCTGGTGGACACGGGGAAAACGGCCAGGGTCGTCCGGGAAATGCTTCCGAAGGCTCATTTCGCCGCCGTCTACGCGAAGCCCGAGGGAAGGGCCTTCGTGGATACCTTTATCACCGAGGTCAGCCAGGACACGTGGATCCTCTTCCCGTGGGACGCCGAAACCTCCTACGCGAAACCCATAGCTGAACAGCAGTGAGAAAACGAAAGGCCGGGGGGAAATGCGGCATCCCCCCGGCCTTCTTTCATTAATGTCTTCCTTCTCAGGCGAGAAGGTCGATGTTCTGTCCGACGCCCATGCTCTGCATCATCTGGGAAAGCATGTCCTTCTGAAGGTCAGTCACCTGTTTCAATACAGAGTACTGAACGGCAAGCTGCACATCCTGCGATGCAGAACCCCGGGACGCAGCGGAAATTCCTTCCATGTGATCCCACCTCCCGCTTTTCTTTCGCCTGATTATACCACAGCGGAGTGCCCGGCGAAAAAAAAGAGGGTATAATCAATCCGCATCCATATTACTATACCGGAAGGCGGGGTCCCTGTGCATTATTTCAACTACGCGTTTTTCCTTCTTATCTGGGGGTGGGTCCTTTCCGGGGGGTATGTCCGCTACATCGTTCCCCTCATAGGGTCTGTCTTCTCCACCCTCGAATCCATGGAAGGAAGCGGCCAGTCCGGTCCCAGGGCTCTCGCCTTTCTGGTGAAAATCATCCTTACCGTTGCCCAGACCTATGTACTCGGCATCTGGTCGGCCTACTGCGTGCTCCGCACCATGGTCTTTCTCCAGGAACCCGGCACGAACGGCTGGCTGTATTACATTTCCGCCTTCCTCATCTGTGAAGGCGTTCTCGGGATCGTGGCGAAACGGGAGCCCTACAGAGGGCTCCTTTCCATAATGCATTCGGCCATGGCCATGGGGTTTTTCGTTGTCTTCGCGCTGAATCCCTATTTTCTCGCTTCGGTTTACCCCTGGCTTCCGCCGCTGATGAAGTTCCCCATCGGCTGAACCCCGGGCGGCGGATCAGGCTTTCGGTTTGCCTGCCGGATCTCCCTCGGGTGGAACGATACACACGAATTCGAGAGGACCTTCGCCCGTGTTGGTGAAATTGTGCTCCACTCCCGGCGGGACATGGGCCCAGCAGCCGCCCTCGAGCCGGTAGACGTCGCCGTCGATCTTTGCCTCGCAGGTTCCTCCCATGATCAGGATGTAATGAGGCCAGTCGTGGGCGTGGAAGGGGGTCTGAGCCCCCTTTTCCACGGTGAAATAACGGGCGACATAATCGTCCCAGAATTTTCCCGGGGCGAAAACGATCCTCCGCTCGATTCCGGCCGGCTGGACGGCATCGTCGGCCCTGGGGATATCTCTCAGCTTTCCGGCGTTGCATTTGGAACACGTCATGAAATTCACGCTCCCTGGGTACATTGGATTTCTTCCCTTCTCCCGGTCGGGAAAGGAAGCAAGCAGAATGGTACCATCGGGGGGTGTCCCTGTCCAGAACGACAGGCGGCAGAGGAGCCGGGAGAAACAAAAACTTGCAATTCTCACCCCATTGTCTATAATGCTTTATCACAATGGAACGTCAGTTTCATATATTCTGCATCAGGAATGGGAGGAAAGAAGCATGAAGAAAATCGCAGCGGTTTTATCGGTAGTTTTTCTTTTCCTGGTTCTTGCGGCATCGTCCGCACCGGCCTCCGACATCAAGCTGGCCCACGTGGTGAACGAAAACGACGCCTTCCACGTATGTGCCCTCAAATTCAAGGAACTCGTGGAGGGCGGGAGCAAGGGTGAACTGACGGTCACCATCTACCCCAACGCGAAGCTCGGCGACGAAAGGAACCTTCTCGAGAGCATGCGCATGGGCGTGGTGGACTCGGCGATCATCACCGGCGGCCCCATCATCAACTTCATGCCCAAGTTCGGCGTGTTCGACCTTCCCTTCCTTTTCACAACCCCGGAGCAGGCCTACAAAGTTCTGGACGGGGAAATCGGCAGGGGCATGCTTGCCGACATGGACGCCCTCGGCTGGAAGGGTCTCGCATACGGCGAGAGGGGATTCCGCAACCTGACGAACAGCAAAAAACCCGTAACTGTCCCTGACGACATGAAGGGGCTGAAGATCCGGCTCATGCAGAACCCCGTCTATGTGGACTCCTTCAAGGCCCTCGGGGCGAATGCCGTTCCCATGGCCTGGACCGAAGCCCTCACCGCCCTCCAGCAGGGGACCATCGACGGCCAGGAGAACCCCCTCAACGTCATCGTATCCTTCAACCTTTTCGAGTCCCAGAAGCACCTTGCCCTGACGCGGCATGCCTATGCCCCCAACGTGATCATGATGAGCAAGAGAACATGGGACAAGCTTTCTCCCGAGCACCAGAAGCTCGTCCAGGAATCCGCCCAGGCTGCAGCGGAGCATAACAGGGCCTATGACAACGAAAAGGAAGCCGAGTGGCTCCAGTTCCTGAAGGACAAGGGCATGGAAGTCACCGAACCTGACCTCTCCCTGTTCAGGGAAGCGGTCAGGCCCGTGTACGAAAAATACGAAGAGCAGTTCGGCAAAGAGCTTGTCGAGGCTATCCTTGCCGTGAAGTAGGCACCGGCAGGAATGGAACGGAATAGGAGCGAAGCAAGAGGCGAGACGAAGCGCTCGCCTCTTCTCCAATTAAGCGATGCAGTGAATACGGTCAGCGAGGTCGTCCTTTTCGGAATGATTCTTGCCATGATTGCCGTGACTACCCTCCAGATAGTCTGCCGCATCTTTTTCGATGCCCTTATCTGGTCGGAAGAGCTCACCACCTACCTTCTCGTCGCGTCATCCCTTCTGGGCGCCGCGGTGGGATTCAAAAGAGGATCCCACATCGCCGTTACCTTTCTCGTGAATAAGCTCCCTGAAGCTCCCAGAAAAGCCGTCTCTGTATTTGTCCAGGGCCTCGGCGTGTTTTTCTTTGCCGTGGTGGCCTATTACGGGGCGGATCTCATGAAAAGCGAGGCCATGCAGACCACGCCGGCCATGGGAATATCAATGACGTGGATTTACGTCATGTACCCCGTGATCGGGGGCATCATTCTGCTTCATCTTCTCGCCGGGTTCGGCGACATCCTGGGGAGGCGCTGACCATGGGACTCGTTCTTGCAGGCAGCTTTATCCTCTTCATGGTACTGGGCGTTCCGGTGGGGCTCGCCATCGGGGCGGCAGGACTGCTCGTCGTGCTGCTGAGCGGCTTTCCCCTTGCCATGATTCCCCAGACCATGTTTTCGGGCAACGAGTCTTTTGCCCTCGTGGCCGTTCCCTTTTTCGTCCTTGCAGGAGACATTCTTGCCAGGGGGGGCATCTCCGAACGGATCGTCGCCTTTGCCGAAGCCACCCTCGGCAGATTCCGGGGAGGGCTTTCCATCGTCTCCACTGTGGCATCCATGTTCATAGCGGCCATCTCGGGATCCGGGGCGGCGACGACGGCAGCCGTGGGCTCCGCTCTTCTCCCCCAGCTCAAGAAAAAGGGGTACGACGTGGACTTCTCCGCGGCACTTATAGCCGCGTCCGGAACCATCGGAGTGGTCATCCCCCCCAGCGTTCCCATGGTGCTTTATGCCGTCATCGCGGGCATATCTGTGGCCAAGCTCTTCATGGCGGGGTTCGTGCCCGGATTTCTCATGGGAATCGGTCTTATCGTGTACTCCATGTATGTGGCGAGGAAGAGGGGATATCCAGCAGCCGAAGCCACCACGGGAAGGCAGAAATGGAAACTTTTTCTCGAGGCGTCCTGGGGGCTTCTCACTCCCGTGATCATCCTGGGAGGTATCTTCTCGGGCTTTTTCACCCCGTCGGAAGCCGCCGCCGTCGCGGTGGACTATTCTCTCATCGTGGCCTTTTTCATCTACAAATCCATGGACTTCAAAAAATTCTACAATCTCGTGGTGGGGGCCGGTGTTACATCCTCCCTCATCATGTTCATCATCGCCACGTCGAAGCTTTTCGGCTGGGGCCTTGCCTTTTATGAGATTCCAGAGGCCGTCGCCCGGGTGTTCCTCGGGTTCGCGGGGGGCAATACAATCCTCATTTACCTCATGATCACCGTGATCATCCTCCTGGCGGGCATGTTCATGGAAACCGCCTCGGCGCTCATCATCCTGACGCCCATCTTTCTTCCCACCATCATTCAGGTCGGGGGCAACCTCGTCCATTTCGGCGTGCTCATCTCCATCGGCCTTGCCATCGGGATGGCCACTCCGCCGGTGGCCATCGATATTTATGTCGCCAGCGCCATCACCGGCCTGCCCATCGAGCAGATCAGCAAACCCATCGTTCCCATGGTGGCGGTGCTTATTGGAGTCCTGGTCCTTGTGACCTACGTTCCCTCCATCATCCTGTCACTGCCGCTGCTCGTCTGGGGACCGGCCGGAATCTGACAAACAACTCAATAATCGACAGGAGGTAATGCATTATGCGGAGCGACAAAGCGAAAGCGGGTCCGGAAAGGGCTCCTCACCGGTCCCTGCTGAAGGCTTCGGGATATACCGACTGGGAAATCAGCCGTCCATGGATTGGTGTGGTCAATCCCTACAACGCCATTATCCCCGGCCACGTTCACCTGAACAGGATCACCGAGGGAGTGAAGTCGGCTGTCTACGCCTTCGGGGGCCTCCCGCTCGAGTTTCCCGTGATCGGGGTCTGTGACGGCATCGCCATGAACCACGAGGGCATGAAGTTTTCCCTTCCCAGCAGGGAACTCATCATGGATTCCATCGAAGTCATGGTCAGGGCGCACGCCCTCGATGGTCTGGTTCTCGTCACCAACTGCGACAAGATCATCCCCGGTATGGCTATGGCAGCCCTTTCCCTGAACATCCCCGCCGTCATGATCAGCGGAGGTCCCATGCTCGCAGGGACCAGCGGCGGACGTGACGTTGACCTCAGCAACATCTTCGAGGCGGTAGGCAAAAGGGTCGCCGGACTGATGACCGATGACGAGCTGCGGGCCATTGAGGATACCACCTGCCCCACCTGCGGCTCCTGTGCGGGCATGTTTACCGCGAACACCATGAACTGCATGGTCGAGGCCCTCGGCCTGGCTCTGCCGGGCAACGGCACGATCCCGGCCGTTTATTCGGCACGGGACCGGCTCGCCAAGGAAGCGGGACGGCACATCATGATGCTGGTGGAGAAGAATATACGGCCGAGGGACATCCTCACCGAAAAGGCTTTCAAAAACGCCGTGGCCGTGGACATGGCCCTCGGGGGGTCCACCAACACGGCCCTTCACCTTCCGGCCCTCGCCCATTCGGCAGGGATATCGCTCACCCTCGACCATTTCGAGGAAGCGAGCAGGAAGACGCCCCATATCTGCAGCATGAGTCCGGGGGGGAACCACCACATCCAGGATCTTTTCTCAGCGGGCGGAGTCCAGGCTGTCATGGCCCGGCTCCTTGGAGGAGACCTGATTGATGGTTCGCCTCTTACCGTCACCGGACGGACCGTCGAGGAAAACCTCCGGGGAGTCCGGGTACTTGACGACGATGTCATCCGCCCCCTCGAGAACCCCTATCATGCCCAGGGAGGCCTGGCCATCCTGAAGGGCAACCTCGCTCCCGAAGGCAGCGTAGTGAAGCAGTCCGCCGTGGATCCCTCCATGCTGAAGCACTCAGGCCCTGCCCGGGTATTCGACAGCGAGGAAGCGGCAAGCGAGGCCATCCTTGCTAAGAAAATCAACCACGGAGACGTGGTGGTTATACGGTACGAGGGACCGAAGGGCGGACCGGGAATGCGGGAGATGCTCGGGCCCACTTCCTCCCTGGCGGGGATGGGAATGGACAAGACCGTAGCCCTGATCACCGACGGCCGTTTTTCGGGGGCGTCGAGGGGAGCCTCCATCGGTCACGTATCCCCTGAAGCCGCTGCCGGCGGAAACATCGCCCTCGTGCAGGAGGGCGATACCATCGAAATCGATATCCCAGCCCGGTCGATGCATCTCGCGGTGTCCGACGAAGAGCTCGGGAAGAGACGGGCCGCATGGAAACCCGCTGAAAGCGTTACGGACAGCCTGTTCCTTGAAAGATACCGGAGCGTTGTCACCTCGGGCTCCAGGGGGGCTGTTTTCGGCTAGAATCTGTCTGCTGCCGAAGGGGCCCCGATTCCGGGCCCCTTCTTTTTCAGGGGAGGGAGCGTTGTGGGAGAAAGGGAGAGAACGGAAGCCCGCATTCTTGACGCTGTCGGGGCCGTCCTTTCCGGCAAGGGATACGGCTATCTCGGCGTAAACGAGGTAGCCCGGCAGGCCGGAGTGGACAAGGTGCTTATTTACCGCTATTTCGGAGGCATGCCCCAGCTTCTGAACGCTTTTTTTTCCGGGAGGAAATACTGGCCCTCTACGGAGGAGATACTCCAGACCGGCGGCGAAGGAGGGGCCGACCCAGCGACCCGGGCCTATGCCATCCTGAGAGGATACCTGAGAGAGCTGAAGAAATCGGATGCCGCACGGCAGATACTCCGGGGCGAGATTGCAGGCCGGGAGGATGTTTCCACGTGGACCGCGGATGAACGCTACCGCCAGGGTATGGAACTGCTCGGCCTTCTGCGTGACCACAGCGGCGACGCCGAAGGAGTGACCGAAATGGCCGCTCTCCTCACCGCCGGATTCACTTTTCTTCTCCTGAGACGGGACGTTTCCCGGCGGTACCTCGGCCTTGACCTGTCAAAGGAGGAGACATGGGAGCGGCTGGAAAAAACAATCCACCTGCTTGTGGAGCTTTTTTACGAAAAAAGAAAAGCCCCGCCCGGGGAGGGACGGGGCTGAAAGGCCGGAGGAGCCGGCTATTTTGACTCAAGGGCTTCCACGAGGGCTTTCCCGAAATCGGGAAGGTCGGACGGTGTTCTGCTCGTAACCAGCTTTCCTGAGATAACTACCGGTTCATCCACCCATTCCGCTCCCGCGAGGACCATATCGTCCCGGATGCTCTTGTAGGACGTTGCCTTTTTGCCCTTGAGAATGCCCGCCGAGACAAGGACGCTCCCGCCATGGCAGATGGCCGCCACGACACCGCCGGAAGCACTGACTTCCCGGACAAAGTCCACGATGGACTTGTGGGTGCGGAGACGGTCCGGAGCCCATCCGCCGGGAACCACAACCCCGGCCACGTCCGAGGGGGAAAGGTCCGCTGGTGAAGCGGCCGCCTCGATAGACGTTCCAAGCTTGCCGGTGTACACTTTTCCTGCGGCGGGTCCCACGGCGACAGGTTCAAAACCTGCCTCGGCCAGGCGGTAAAAGGGATACCAGTACTCGAGATCGTGAACGTTCTCCTCCACGAGAACTGCGACTTTTTTCGACATTGAGCTCACTCCTTTCGCTTTTTCTGGGTTCTTCCAAAGAGGTGCCTGAAGCAAGTCTAGCATAGAATGACAAAAAATAAACCCGGAGGGGTATATCATGACAATAGGGGAAAACCACATCATCAAAACGATCCTGGGACGGCGGAGCATCAGGAAATTTACGGCGGATCCGGTTTCTCCGGAGATCCGTGACCGGCTCCTCGAATGCGGATGTGCCGCGCCCTCGGCCCACAACCGCAGGCCCTGCGTCTTCGTTGTCATAGAGGACCGGAAGGTCCTGGACGATCTAGCGGAGGCCCACGACTCGGGAAAAATGCTCCGGCAGGCTCCCCTGGCCATAGCCGTATGTGCAGAGACTGCCGGTTATCCCGAAGGCGACCGGGCCTGGGTGGAGGACTGCGCCGCCGCCCTGGAGAACATTCTTCTCGCCGCAAGGGGACTGGGACTGGAGGGGGTCTGGCTTAAGGTCATGGACAGACACCCAAGGAACGAAAGAATCCGTCCTATCCTCGCTGTGCCTGATTCGGTGGAAATTGCGGGCATTGCCGCCCTCGGCTTCGGGGCGGAAAGGAAACCGCCGTACGAAGGTTTCGACCCTTCGAAGGTCCGCTTCAACCGCTGGTGAACATCCGGACTCGGCCTGAATCCGCAGTTTTTCCCGGCCGAGTGAGTGTCGCCGGACACAGGTTGACGCTTTCCCCTGCCTGAGGATTCTGGCCCGACGAAAATACCGGATCTGCAGGGACGAACATGGTAAAATAACAGGGTTGTGCCGAGAGCATGCTTTTTCTGACGGCGATCGGCTTTGGAGGTTGAAGAAGACAGATGGAAGAAAAAAAAGGTGAACTGCTTTTCGGCAAGGTGATCTCTCTTCCCCTTGTGGAGGAGATCAAGCACAGCTATCTCGATTACGCCATGAGCGTCATCGTGGGGAGGGCTCTCCCCGACGTCCGTGACGGCCTCAAACCCGTGCAGCGGCGTATTCTGTACGCCATGATGGAACTGGGCCTCCGGGCCGGCTCCTCCTACAAGAAGTCGGCCAGGGTTGTGGGAGAAACCATGGGCAAGTACCATCCCCACGGCGACTCCGCCATTTACGAAACCATGGTCCGCATGGCCCAGGATTTCAGCATGAGATACCCCCTGGTGAACGGCCAGGGAAACTTCGGCTCCATCGACGGAGATCCCGCGGCGGCCATGAGGTACACCGAGGCGAAGCTCTACGAAATGGGAGAGCTCATGCTTGCCGACATCGAAGAGGATACGGTGGAGTGGGGACCCAACTTCGACGAATCCCTGAAGGAACCCCTCTACCTTCCCTCCCTCGTCCCCAACCTCCTCGTGAACGGAAGCTCGGGAATTGCGGTGGGAATGGCCACGAACATTCCCCCTCACAATCTTTCCGAGGTTGTCGATGCCCTTGAATATATGATCGACTCAGACGGAAACTGGGAATTCGGCGAAATCTACGCCCGGCTTCCCGGGCCTGACTTCCCGACGGGAGGCATCATTCTCGGCAGGGACGGGATCATTGATGCATACCGGACGGGCAGGGGAAAGGTCATCCTTCGGGGAAAGACCGTCGTGGAGGACGGGAAGCGGGGCAAGACGTCCGTGATAATCACGGAAATTCCCTTCATGGTGAACAAGACGTCCCTCATCGAAACCATCGCCTCCTGCGTCCAGGAAAAACATATCGACGGCGTGGCGGACATCCGGGACGAGTCCGACCGCGACGGACTTCGCATCGTTCTGGAACTCCAACGGGACGGCGACGCCGATCTCGTTCTCCGGCAGCTCTACAGGAGAACCCAGCTCCAGACCACTTTCGGCGTCATCAACCTCGCCCTGGTGAACCAGCATCCTGAAGAGCTTCCCATTGCGGATATGCTCTCCCACTTCCTCGAACACCGGAGAGACGTGGTCCGGAGGAGAACCCAGTTCAGGCTGGACAAAGCCCTCGCCCGGGCCCACATCGTGGAAGGACTTGTGAAGGCCCTGGACATGATCGACCGGGTCATCGCGCTTATCCGGGGTGCCCGGACCGTTCAGGAGGCGAAGGACGGCCTGATTTCCCAGCTCGGATTTTCGGAGACCCAGGCCCAGGCTATCCTTGACATGAGGCTCCAGCGGCTCACCGGGCTCGAGCGGGAAAAGCTCGAGGCGGAACTTGCGGCGCTCTTCGCCGACATCGAGGGGTACCGGACCATTCTCGGAAACCGTTCCGCCCTCGACGGTGTCATCAAGTCGGAACTCGCTGAGCTGAAGCGGAAATTCGGCGGCCCCCGGAGGACTGAGATCATGGACAATTACGAGGAAGTGTCCATGGAAGACCTCATCCCTGAGAACGACATCGTTGTCATCCTCTCCAAGGACGGCTACCTCCGCCGGAAGGCCCTCGAGGAATATTCCCTCCAGGCCAGGGGAGGCAAGGGCAAAAAAGGAAGCGGGCTGCAGGACGAGGACGAGATCGCTCTCGTGGCGGTCACCAACACCCACAAGGATATCTACCTCTTTACCTCCTCCGGGCGGGCCCTCGCCATCCGGGGCCACATGATCCCCGAGTCCAGGACCGGAAAGGGAAAGCTCATCGGAAAGCTGGTTCCCCTCGACGAGGGAGAGACGGTGGTCTCCATGTACGGCAGGAGCCTCGAAGGAAAAAGCTTCATTTTCTTTGCCACGAGGAAAGGCATCTCCAAGCGGCTTCCCCTTTCGGAAATAGCCAGGCTCAACCGTGCAGGGAAAAGGGTCCTGACCCTTGATGATGGAGATGCAATCGCTCAGGTCAGGCTGACTACCGGAAAGGACGAACTTCTCTTCATGACGGCGAACGGCCAGGGCCTCCGCGTCTCCGAGGAAGAATTCCGCCCCATGGGCCGTTCTGCCCGGGGCGTGAAGGGTATCCGCCTTGAGGAAGGGGATTCTGTCATCAGCTGTGAAGTCGTCACATCCGACCGTCTCGCCATGGTGATCAGCGAGCGGGGTGTCGCCAAGAGGACGAGCTTCGAGGAATTTTCCATCCATCACCGCGGCGGCAAGGGCGTCAAGGCCATGAACCTGGGCAGGAAGACCGGTCCGCTCGTCGGGAGCTGGGCTGTCGCAGAGGAAGACGAGATCATGGTCATCACCTCGAGGGGCAGGATGATCCGGGTCGCCGTGGCGGAGATACCGCGGCTGAGCAGAACTGCCATGGGAACGATCACCGTGCGGCTTGACGACGGTGATTCCGTGGCGGACGTGAGCGTGGTCTGCGGAGATGAATGCGTGGAGGAGAACAGATCGTGAAAATCGTACGGGACGGATATCCCCTGATAGCTTTTGTCGCCTTCATGCTGCTCGGCAGCCTGTACTTCGCCCCCATGGTAGGCCTGTTCCTGGCCCCCCTGCTCGGGCTGGTGGTCTGGTTTTTCCGGGATCCGGAAAGGGTTCCCGACGGGCCCGGCTTTCTCTCTCCCGCCGACGGCAAAGTGGTGGAGGTGATGGAAACGGACCATCCCTTTACCGGAAAGGCGGTCAAGGTGGGCATTTTCATGAACCCTCTCGACGTTCACGTCAACCGTGTTCCCTGCGATGGAACGGTGGAATGGATGGAGTACATTCCCGGGAGGAAATGGATGGCCTTTGAACCCAAGGCCTCGGAGCTTAACGAGAGAATGTGCGTGGGCCTTTCCACCGGTTATGGACCGGTGCTGCTCGTCCAGGTAGCGGGATTCCTTGCCCGCCGCATTGTGTGCAGGCTCCGGAAAGGCGACCGGCTTGTCCGGGGCGATCGGTTCGGCATGATCAAGATGGGGTCGAAAGTCGACGTGTACCTGCCTGCCGGAGTACGGATGAAGACCTCTGTGGGAAAGAAGGTTTTCGCAGGCAGAACCGTTCTTGGAGGGATGGCCGGTGAGAAATCGTAGAAAGCGGGGTAGTCTTCCTTTCCGGAAGATCGCGCCCAATATGGTGACCAGCGGGAACCTGCTGTGCGGCATGATGGCACTATTTCTTCTGTTTCACGGGCGGTTTGTTCCCGCTGCGTGGCTTGTCTTCATGGCCGTTTTTTTTGACTGTATGGACGGGAAGGTAGCCAGGAGCCTCGGCGGCGGAACGCAGTTCGGACTTGAGTTCGACAGCCTGGCGGACGTGGTCAGCTTCGGCGTGGTTCCCGCCATGCTCATGTACGTTTCCTACGCCGATGCTCTCGGCCTGTGGGGCGTTCTTGCGGCGTCGTTCTTCGCCCTGTGCGGTGCCCTGCGGCTGGCCAGGTTCAACGTGGTTCACATGCCCGGTCCTTTCCAGGGACTTCCCATCCCGGCGGGGGGACTCTTTCTCGCATCCTTTATTCTCGCCCCTGTATCCCTGCACCCTGCAGCGGCCGCATTTCTGTGCTTCGGAACCGGAGCCCTCATGATCTCCAGTGTGCCCTACGGCAGCCTGAAAGGACTGAGAAAGGGTCAGGGGAACAGGAAAAAATTCCTTCTTCTCGCCGGAATCCTGGCGCTGACCTTTGTCTCCCTCCAGTCCGCTGCGCCCCTGGCGGTCATGGCCGTCTACGTGGTCAGCGGACTGATCCGGTTCGACTGGGAAAAGTGGCTTTCCCGGGAAACCGGGGAGGGCGAAAGGGCGGAAAAGAAAGCCTGAGGTCCTGCACCGCCTGACAACTGAATGCCGGGGGGAGCTGCTGCGGGCTGAGAGGAAGGCTGATTGGGCCTTCGACCCCTAACCTGATCCGGGTAATGCCGGCGGAGGGAGTGTCATCACCGGAACGGGATTCCGGGAGGACGAAAAAAGACAGGAGCCCCGCGGAATGAAGGGGCTCCTGATTTATTTGGAGGTGGAATCATGGAAATCTACAGGGGAATCACCGTCTCCATCGCCGGGAGCGATTCCGGCGGAGGGGCGGGAATACAGGCGGACCTGAAAACCTGTGCCGCCCTCCGGGTGTTCGGCATGACCGTCATTACGGCCCTGACGGCCCAGAACAGCCGGGAGGTAAGCGCGGTCTGGAATGTTCCGCGGGAGATGATCCGGGCCCAGATGGACGCTCTCTGGTCCGACTTCCCCGTCGGTGCGGCAAAGACGGGGATGCTTGCCCTTCCGGAAACCATCCTGGAAGTGGCGGAAGGCATACGGAGGTGGAACGTCGGCAATCTCGTGGTAGACCCGGTGATGATCGCCCAGAGCGGGGCTTCCCTGATTGCCGGTGAAGCGGTGGATGTCCTGCGGCAGGAGCTTCTTCCCCTGGCGCTTCTTGTGACCCCCAATGTTCCCGAGGCGGAACGGCTTTCGGGCATGACCATAGAGTCGGTGGAGGATATGGAAAAGGCGGCGGAAGCCATCGGGAGATCAGGTCCCGGTGCGGTTCTCGTGAAGGGAGGCCACAGGATGCAGGCCGATTCAGTCACGGATGTCTTCTATTGCCGCGGACACCTGCAGCGGTTCACCGACTCCCGAATCCATACGGAAAACACCCACGGTACGGGATGCACCCTGAGCGCAGCTATAGCTGCGGAGCTGGCTTCCGGTTCCTCCCTCGAAGAAGCGGTCCGCCGGGGACGGCAGTATCTCCGCCTTGCCCTGAAATCCGGCTTTCGCCCCGGCACGGGGTGGGGGCCTCTCGGACACGCGGTGATCCCTCCGTGGACAGAAAAATAGGACTCGCAGAGCTTTCCCCAAGGTGCTGGACAGACGCCCTGGAACAGGTGCGGCGGCAGCGCCCCCTGGTTTACACCATCACCAGCTTCGTTTCGGCATCTTTCCAGGCGGACGGAACCATTGCCGCAGGAGGCTCCCCGGTAATGTCCCGCTGTCCCCGGGAGGCGGCGGAGCTGGCGGCGTCGGCGGACTCCATCGTGATCAACACGGGAACCCCTGACGAGAGCGCCCTCCTGGCCATGAACCGGGCCGTGAAGACAGGGAAAAAAATCGTGTTCGACCCGGTGGGCTACGGAGCGACCGCCTTCAGAACAGCAGCCGTCAACAGTCTTCTTTCGGCCTGCCGCCCTTCCGTCATCAAGGGAAACTACGGAGAGATCCGGCTGCTCGCCGGTCAGGCCGGGGAGATGAGGGGAGTGGATTCAGAATGTGCGACGGCCCCCCTTGTTCCGGTCATGCAGTCCCTCGCGGGGCGGACCGGAGCCCTCATCTGCGCCACCGGCCCCGTGGATATCATTGCCGATGGAGCGTCTGCCCGGGCCTTTTCCGGAGGGAGCGCTCTCATGGCCAGGATTTCCGGAGGAGGCTGCCTTCTCGGATCCCTCATGGGGGTGCTCATTTCCGGAGGAATCGCCGCAGGAGCTTCTGCGGCCGTTGTGATGCTCCGCCTCGCGGCGGAGCGGGCTGAAGAAAGGGCGAAGGGGCCGGGGGCCTTCCGGGCGGCGCTGCTGGATGAGCTTGCATCCCTTGCTCCGGAAGACCTGATGTCCCAGGAATGGCGGATGTGCGAGCCGCCGGAAGGAGGAACCGGAGCATGAATATCAGAGACGCTTTGAAGCTGTATGTTATTCCTGACCGCAGGATCGGGGCTCCCCGGTCCATCGAAGAGCAGGCGGCCCTTGCCATCGACGGCGGAGCGACCTTGATCCAGCTCAGGGAGAAGGAAATGAACGGCAGGGAACTGTACGAAACCGCCTGCAGGCTTTCCTCTCTTTGCAGAAGCAGGGGAGCGGTCTTTGTGGTGAACGACCGCCTCGACATTGCCCTTGCATCCCGAGCCCACGGCGTTCACCTCGGAAAGGAAGACCTTCCGGTGTCTGTCGCCAGGAAAATCGTACCTGTGGGGTTTCTCATCGGGGCGACCGCCCATTCCATAGAGGAAGGACGGGCAGCGGAGGAACAGGGGGCGGATTACGTCGGGATAGGCGCCGTCTTTCCCACAGGCACGAAAAATGTGGTCTCTGTGATCGGGGTCGATGGTATCAGGGCGATCCGGAAAGCCCTTTCTCTTCCGTCGGTGGCCATCGGGGGGATCAGCGAGGGGAACGCCGCCGAAGTCCTTTCCGCCGGGGTGGACGGAATCGCGGTAGTGTCTGCCGTCGTGGGAAGACCGGATATCGCCGGGGCCGCCCGGAGGCTTGCGGAAACCGTGTTCAGCGGAAAACCCTGAACATGAGCAGGAGGGTCAGCAGAATTGCTCCGCTGCCCGCAAGCAGAAGAACAACAGGTGGAGTCAGGGGAGGTCCGTTCTCTTCGTCCCGTTCACCTTTCGGTCCGGCGGAAACCGGCGTCTCGCTTCCGGAGGGAACATCCCGGCCGGCCTTCCGGAGCCTGGCGTTTCCCTCAAGGGTTACCACACCGCTGAACTCGTCGGAAAGGCGTGTGAGGATGGTGAAATTACCCTGGCGGTCCCTGTGAACGGAAAGGACTTCAGCCCGTACAGTACCGTCGAAGCCGGGGTCTGCGGCGCGCAGTCTTTCCCTGAGGGGTGACTCCCCGGAGGGGAGAGTGACGACAATATAATCTCCCTTTTCCAGGGCTCCCGCCGGCACGCCTCGTACGGGGTCGATACCGGGAGTACAGGGAATCAGGAAGCTGATAGCCCCGCCGGATTCGTCCTGTTCTGCCGCAGCCGTTCCACCGGCAAGGAAATCCGGGCCGAGCAGGTCCTCAAGTTCCGAGGAGCTTTTTCTTTCGGTCTTGATGTATGCCGTTGCCCTGTAGCCGAGGCGGGCGGCCATCTCTTCCCTGATCCGCTCCTCCAGGGTCCTGTTTCCCCCCTCCCCCTTGTCGAGGCTTTCCCTCACCGCTTCGGGAGTGAGCACTTCCCCGAGAATTCCCTCAAGAGATGCAAGGAGGGTCGCCGGAAGTTTTTTCCCCGTTTCCTTCCGGCGGCCCGACAGAGTTTCTGTATGGGCGATAAAGTCCCTGATCTCTGATTCTACAGAAACGGCCGTCTCGTCATCTTCCCCTGAGCCTGCAAATCCTATGCTAGAAGTGCAGACTCCGGCCGGGGAGAGGATTTCGTAGAAAAAAGCCGTGATCTTTTCCGTCTTGGATCTCCTGATGGAAAGATAGCACTTCAGAATATTCAACGGTATGATTTGCTGTACAGCGGTCACCTGGAAAATCTCCTCTTCATGGTGCGTAGTACAAGGATTATAAAGGAGTTTGTTCTCCCGGTGAAGGGTAATTTCCGCCGGGTTATTTTCCTCCCTGGAAAAACGGGGAGAGGGATGTCTTCCCCAGCACGTGGACCAGCACCATGCCAAGGACCGCCCCGGGAACGCTGCTCGCGAGAAAGGCAGTCATAAGCACTGACAGTCCTGCGGTCTTTCCGACGGCAGGGCCGAGAATCCAGGCTGAAACGGCCGCTCCGAGAAATCCCGTTCCGAGAGGTTCCGCAAGGGCTGCCCATGATGAATGAAAATACCTGAAGGCCAGTCCTGCCGCCAGGGCGCCGGGGATGCTCCCCGGGAAGGCGAAGAGAGTGCCCGTTCCCGTCATGTTCCGGACGAGGCTGGTGACGAAGGCTGCCCCGGCGGCCCACCACGGACCCAGGGCGGCTCCGGCGAGAACGTTTACCGTGTGCTGGAAGGGGTAGCACCGTGTGGGCCCCATGGGAAAGGAAACCCCTGACAGAAGAATCCCGGCTGCCACAAGCAGCCCCGCGAAGGTAAGCTTTCGAATCCGGGCTTTCCCGTTACCTTTCAGCAACGATTTCATGGACGTTCACTTCCTTTTCGATCATTCCCCACTGAAGAGCGAAATCCGTGAAGGTTTTCCAGCGGGCGGCGTCGAGCCTGGTGTCCGGGCCGAACCAGGGCCTCGTTTTTTCAAAGGCTTTCCTTTCCATCTCCCTCGGGGCTTCCGGAACGGCCTCGAAATAGAGAGCGAGAGCCTCCTCCGGACTGGCCGCCGTGAAGGCGATGGCTTCCTCCACCGCGTCGAGGAACCGCCGTATCGTTTCCGATTTCCTGTTCCATGTCATGGTTCCGGCTACGAACACCAGTTCGTCATAGGCGGGGATGCCGAATTTTTCGAGTTCGAAGAAGGATGCGGGGTATCCTTCCATCTCCATGGCGACAGGCTCGTAGTTCTTGAAGGGGCCCATGACGGCATCGACTTTGCCCGCCGCCAGGGACTGCAGAATAACGAAGCCCACGTTTACCGGCGTGTACTTTCTGATTCCGTTGACGGCGGCAAAGGCATGGAGAAGGTGATCCATCATGCCGGGAACGGTATAACCGATGGTTTTCCCCTCAAGGTCGGCGGGAGACGTTATTCCCTTCCCGTCGAGAAAGAGGAGAGTCGAGAGGGGGCTCCCCACGAGGCGCCCCACGGCTTTCAGAGGAATTCCCGCTGACGCCGCGATGATCGCCTGGGGCTGGTAGGAAAGAGCGATGTCCACATGTCCGGCGGCGGCGAGCTTCAGGGGATCGGCGCTGTCGGAGGGACTCTGCAGCTCCACCGAAAGTCCGTGTTTCGAGAAGAATCCACCCTGGCGGGCGACGAAGAGGGGAACATGGTCCACGTTGGGGAACCAGTCGAGCATCAGGCTGAGCTTTTCTTCTCCCCCGGCGGGAGAAACAAGAAGCAGCAGGACAAGGAGCAGCAGGCAGAAGCGGTCGTGTTTCATAGCATTTCCTCCGATCATAGATTTTGTAACGGTGCGGTGCCCCGTCACCGTTTCCTTTCCGTCCACCGGACGGTGTTTTTCTCGAAGATGCAGACGGTTCCCCACAGTGAAAGGCTGACCGCCGAAAGGACGACGATAGAAGCAAAAACCAGGTCAACCCTCAGCCTGGCGTTCGCCTGCATCATAAGGAATCCGAGGCCGTCCGTGCTTCCCACCCATTCGCCGATGACCGCTCCGATTGCCGCCACCGAGACGGCAACCTTGAGGCCGGCGAAAAAATAGGGAAGGGCCCAGGGCCAGTAGAGATGGCGTAGGGTTGTCAGGAAGCCTGCCCCCATGACGGAAAAAAGGGTTTTCATGTCGGGATCGCAGCTCTTGAATCCCTGGAGCAGGGTCACCGTTACCGGAAAAAAGATGATCACAGCCGCCATGGCCACCTTGCTCCCCATGCCGTAACCGAACCACACCACCAGAAGGGGAGCGGCGGCGAAGACCGGGATGGCCTGCGAGGCGATCAGCAGGGGAGAAATCGCTTTTTCAAGAGCTGGAGAGAAAAACATGGCAATGGACAGGGGCACGCCCACAGCCAGGGAAAGAAGGATTCCGAGAAGAATTTCCAGGGTTGTGGTCAGTCCGTGCCGGAACAGGAGAGGAGCTTCCGCCGCAAGAACATGAACCACTCTCGAAGGAGCGGGCAGAAGAAAGGGCGGAAGGGCGAACAGGCGGCAGAGAGTCTCCCAGACAGCCAGGAATATGCAGAAAAACAACAGGGGAAGAGCCGCCTGCCTCATCGGGAGCCCCCCCGGAGGAGTTTCAGTATGCGCCGCTTCATTCCCGGGAAGGAGGGGGATTCTTCTCTCGAGTTCTTTGTTCCTTCCGGCCGGAAAACCTCGAGGATTCTCATCGGAGGGGAAGAGAGCACCAGGATGGTGTCGGCAAGCAGAAGGGCTTCTTCCACATCGTGGGTCACCATGAGGATGGTTTTCCCGAAGCGGGACTGCAAGAGGAGAAGCAGTTCCCTGAGAGTCTGCCTGGTTATGGCGTCGAGGGCGGAAAGAGGCTCGTCCAGAAGGGCCACCGGGGCGTCGAACAGTATCGTTCGTGCCAGGGCGCACCGCTGGGCCATCCCTCCGGATACCTGGCCGGGGAAAAAGTCTTCCCGGCCTGAGAGCCCCAGCAGGGAAAAGAGGTCCTCCACCCTGCGGAGATCTTCTTCCGTGGGCCTTCGCCTCACTGTCACGGGCAGAAGGGCGTTTTCCCTCAACGTTTTCCACGGCAGCAGAAGATCTTTCTGGGCCATGTAGGCTGCCGCGCCTCTCAGGTCGGGAAGTTCCCGTCCATTAAGGGAGATCCGGCCGCCGTCCGGGGGGAGGACTCCCATCAGCAGGTCGAAGAGGGTGCTCTTGCCGCAGCCTGAAGGCCCCAGGAGCACGGTAAAGCTTCCCTGTTCGGCGGAAAGGGAGATGTCCGAAAACACAGGAAGGCCGTTGAAGCTTTTGGAAAATGCATGGATAATAAGCATAGAAAAAAACTCCCGGCTGGGAACGCCGGGAGCGGAAGTTTTCATGCATTTGCTTTTTGCTGCACACGCACTTCCCTTCGCCGGCATGACCCGGATCAGGTTCCAGGGGTCGGAGCCGAAAAGCTCCCTCTCAGCCGGTTTACGCCGACTCCCCCAGTTGCTGTCACGGGTACGATACTCCCTCCCGGTGGATTTGTCAATTTCCCCTGCACCACCCAAATCAGCAGGTAGCGGGGAGCGTCACCGGTGCTCGCTTGGGCCGCCGGTGCAGATTGTCGTTCATGACACCTGCACCTTACGCCGGAATCCATGTCGTTTTCCCCCGGGCACTGGGCACGGCGACACTTTCTCTGCCTGAAAAACCTGCGTATTCAGCAGGCTGCGTTTCCTCAAGGGGATGACAAGTTGAAAAGAGGGACAAAAACGGAGATAATTTTGCCCAGACACGATCAAGAGGAGGCCGGAGAAATGGACTATGTTTCGGAATCAGCTCCCGGGAGTTTCGGGGACCGGCAGGTTGTGCTGCATTTTTTCAAGGCAGGATCAGCTGGGGACTGCCCGGCGGTGCTGCTGCTGCACGGCGTTCACGGATGGGCTTCTCCCGTGGAGGGAAACAAGTACGGCTTCCTGGCCAGGGAACTCGCGGCCAATGGCATTTCCGCCTGCATCGCCGAAAGCTCCCGGTTGAGGAGGGACAGGGAAACTTTCGGCGATGACAGGGTCTCCTGGGCAAAGGCAGCCTTCCGGGGAAAGACGTTTCCCATGGAAGTCTACGACGCCTGCTCCGCCTTCGGGTGCTTCCGCCGGAAGTTTTGCGCCTCTGTTCCCGTGCTCTGGGGGTTTTCACTGGGGGGGCTTATTTCAGTCCTCATCGCCGGGAAGAGGACCGCGGGCTATATAGCGGAAACCGGCCTGGTCTCTCCCGGGGAGGGAGAAGTGGAGGGACTTATCGTCTCCGGCAGCGGAGACGAAATCCGCCCTGAAGCCTCCGGAAGCCTCAATCTTCCTGTCCTGGACAGCCTCGGCGACAGATCGGAGGTTCTCCGGGCAGCGTCGGAAGCCTCACCTGCCTTTGCTCTCTTTTTTTACGGAAGCCTCGACGAAACCTTCAGCGAAGAGTCATCCAGGAGAATTTTCGACAGACTTCCCCTCCCGGAATCGAGAAAGAGGTTTTGCTTCATACAGGGAGCGGACCATTCATTCCGGAAAAAAGAAGGAGTTCCCACCCGGGAACCCCTTGAAGAAATGCTTCTTATCTCCAGGGGAGCCCTGGATCGATATTCAGGAAGGAAAGAATCCGTGGGCCGAACAGAAGGGTGAGCATTCCCCCGACGGCCAGAAAGGGAACCAGGGGCACAGCATCCTTTCGGCGCAGTTTTCCTGCCGTAAGCAGGGCGAGGGAGAACACTCCACCGGACATGAAGCCGAGATAAAGTGTCAGCAGAGTGAATTTCCATCCCAAAATCATTCCCGTTCCCGCTGCCAGTGTGGCATCACCCCAGCCCATGCCTCCCCGTGAAAGAAGAATGATAAGGGAGATGACGGCGCATCCGGCCAGGGCCCCGAGAAACCCGTCGAGAAGGGAGCCGCCGCCGGGCAGCACCCTGGATGCGATGCCGCAGATGCCCATGGCCAGGGGGAAAATGTCGAAAACATACCCCTCCTCGAGGTCGGTCAGGGCGTTGAGAAAGAGGCCGAAAGCCGCGGCTAGAGCGGGAAACAGGGCGGGGGAGAGCCCCCACCGCCAGGCCAGCAGGCCTCCTGTGGCAGCCCCCCACACTTCAGCCGCAACGTACCGGACGGCGATCCTGCTGCCGCAGTAGCGGCAGCGTCCCCTGAGGAACATCCAGGACACAATGGGAACAAGATCCTTCCAGCGGAGCACCGTGCCGCATTTCGGGCAATGAGACCGGCTTCCTCCCCACCAGGAAGTACCTGCCACGCTCCGGCCGGCCACAACATTCAGGAAAGAGCCCAGGGAGGCCCCGAGAAAGGTGAAAAAAAAGATGACACACCAGGAATCCACGCTATTTCCTCCTCCAGTGCGGCAACCGTATATGGCATTATTTATAGCATACTTCGACAGGTTTCTCAGGAAAAAAATAAACAGGTGCCTGCAAATATCGTATAATTATCCATGATGAGGATCGCGACGAAAGAAATGGAATACAATCGTAAGGAGGGAGACCCATGTCCGGAAAGATTCTTGTAGCGGTCGATATGAGCAAGATGTCCGAGGAGGTGTTCGCCTACGGGTGTTCTCTGGCGCTCCGACTCAAGGCCGAGGCGGAGTTTATTCACGTGCTGCCTCACCCGACCCTCTGGCGGGGATACGAACCCTGGCTGCCTCCTGAAATCGACGCCGAAGTGGCGGAAATCGCCAGGAAGAAGCTGGACTACTACTTCAGGAAGACGAAAGAGGATCTTCCGGAGCTTGAAAACGTGGAGTACAAAATGGTGGTCAAGGAAGGCAATCCCTCGGATATCATTATGAGCTACGCCAGGGAGAACGATTTTAACCTCATCGTCATAGGCTACAGGGGACAAAGCACCATCGAACGTCTCGTCGTCGGAAGCACCGCCTCCAACGTTGCCCGGTACGCCCACTGCTCCGTGCTTATCTACAGACCGGGACGGCAGATAATCTGAAAAAGAAGTGGGGGGGGAAGGGGTGCACCCTTCTCCCCCCGGCTGATTTCATTTTTTCTTGCCTGTGCCGTAGCGCTGCTGACCGTACATCTTCCCCGCATTTTCCGACGCTTTCGCGGAGGCCGAATTTTCCAGGGAGGCCTGGAGCTGCCGCGCCAGGGCTTCTTTCCGTCTCTTTTCCTCTTCCTCTTCGGGATCCGCCTTGACGCCCCTGTCCAGGTAACCCAATTCGACAAGGGCCTGAACATAGCGGATGTCCAGATCCATGCCATCTGCTATCTGTTCCACGTTAAAACTTTCTTTTGAATGATCCCTGAGGAACTCCCGGACCTTGGGGTAAAGGTCGTCGATTTCATCGAGGCACGTTACGCATATTTTCCCGCGGGTCGCGCTGAAAAGCCGCCCGCACAGCTTACAGGTTACCAGGTTCACTGCGTCATCCTCCCTCCCTATCCGGATAACTATATCATTTTTCCCCAGGCTGATAAAGACGGCACGAAAGAACAGGAAGGAGATACAGGAGGGTACGATTGGTGTATACAGTATTCTATGCTTTTTGAAAGTCCTTCCTTACGCTTTTCTGATAAGATATTGCCCGTCTGACTTTCTTTCATCGTTTCATCAAGTGAAAATTATCGAATAGAAAGGGGAATTATAAATGAAGCCTACAGTAGTAGATCATATTGGAATTGCCGTCAAATCCATTGACGACGCTCTCGCCTTCTGGCAGTCGGCCCTCGGCGTGAAGTGCACCGGCGTTGAGGAAGTGGAGGAACAGAAGGTCAAGACTGCCTTTCTCCCCATTGGCGATACGGAAGTGGAACTTCTTGAGGCCACTTCAGACGAAAGCCCCGTGGCCAAGTTCATCGAGAAAAAAGGAGAGGGAATCCACCATCTCGCCATCAGGGTGGAAAACCTGGAGGCCGCTCTTGCTGAACTGAAGGAAAAGGGCATCAGGCTTATTGACGAAACGCCCCGGTACGGAGCCGGAGGTGCGAAGATCGCGTTTGTGCACCCCAAGTCCACCGGAGGCATTCTGTTGGAAATCAGTGAAAGGTAGGTGCGGTACATGTCACACCGGACAATTGAGGAGTTGTGCGAGGAGCTTCTGAAGAAGCACGAGGAAGCGCAGGGAGGCGGAGGGGCGAAGGCGGTCGGGAAGCAGAAGGAGAAGGGTAAGGGAACGGCGCGGGAGCGTCTTGAGAAGCTGCTGGACCCTGGAACCTTTGTGGAGCTGGACGAATACGTCCGACACCGGTGCACCAATTTCGGACTTGAGAAGACGAAGTACTACACCGACGGAGTAGTCACGGGATGG
>JAHDKT010000078.1 GCA_018436725.1 Synergistaceae bacterium
CGACAAGAGCATCGACCAGTACACCCGCTCCGGCTCGGCCCCCGGCAAGAGCTGCGCGATCGGCGAGATCCCCGTCGCCATCGGCTACCTGCACGATCTGATCAAGCTCAAGGTCGAGAACGCGCCCATCGAGATCGCCCTCCCCTCGGACGGCACCGGCTTCGAGACCGCGGCTCTCTCGCTTGTGAAGGACGGGCCCGATCCCGTCAACGCGAAGAAGCTCTACGACTGGATTCTGGGACAGACCGCAATGGACATCATCGCGAAGTGGTACGTCATCCCGCTCAGCTCGAAGGCCTCTCCCGTCGACACCGGCTACTCCTTTGAGAAGATGACGCTCGTCGACCAGAACGACGTCTGGGACGCCGCGAACAAGGCCCGCCTGCTGGAACGGTGGAACAAGGAGATCGGCTCCGCCAGATAGCACCCGCCTCGCTTATGAAAATACGAAGGGGCTCCCCCGGGGGCTCCTTCGACTTTTCTTCACACACAAATGGAAAGGAGGAGAGGATCATTCCTTCAAAAAGGCGTATCTCTTTTTCCCTGTCCGTTCTTCTTTTCGCAACGCTTCTTTTCTGGATGAACAACGCGCTCACAGGCTCCTTCCAGTCGCTTGCGGAGAACCACTACCGGAAATCCGCCGTCGCCGCGATGGGGTCCGTACCTTCGAGCGACGAAGCCGTCTCGGGATGGCTCCGTCGAATCGCGCCCCCTTCGGGCGACTTCGCCCTGATCTTTCTTAAAGGTTTTCCCGAGGACGAGGAGGAAATGAAGATCTTCGCCGGCGCCCCCGAACTCGAAGCATTCTTTGAAATGCACCGGGAAAGCGACGCCTTCCGCAGGGGGATCGAGAGCAGCATGTACGACGAGATCTTCCAGCCTGCGGAGCGTCTCGTGTTCGCCGGAGATGAGCGGCGCATTCTCTTCGCTCCGGCCCACGACGGCGAAACGGGCGACGTGACCGGGACGGCGATCTTTCTCTTCGAGCCCGCTGGCTTCGACAAGTTTCTCGTCCTCATGAGAGGGCTTTTCTTTCTCGCCCTCGTCATCTTCACCGCCGTCTTCGCCGTGGCAAGCTACAGCCGCGACCCCGTTCTCGGGTACGTCATTCTGGGGCTCTTCACCATCGTCGGCGTTTTCGTCGCCTACCCGCTCTTCGAGGCCGTCCGCCTCACATTCATACAGGACGGCAAGTTCACGCTCGACACGTGGAAGTCCATTCTGACCGCACGGCAGTACCTCACCGCCCTGCAGGGAAGCATCACGCTCGGCGTCTTCACCGCAACGGCCTCTACCATCGTCGGATTCCTCTTCGCCTTCGTCATCTCCAGGACCGGGGTCGGCGGGAAGAAGTTTTTCTCCGCCATGGCGACGCTCCCGATCATCTCCCCCCCCTTCTCCCTGACGCTCTCTATCATCCTCCTCTTCGGCAACAACGGCCTTATCACAAAGAGGATTCTCGCGCTCGAAGGGTTCAGCATCTACGGCCTCGGCGGGCTGACGCTGGTGCAGACCATGGGAATGTTCCCCATCGCCTTCCTCACGATGATCGGCGTTCTGGAGGCGATCGACTCCACGCTGGAGGACGCGGCGATGAACCTCCGCGCCACCCGGTGGGAGACCTTCAGAACCGTCACCTTCCCGCTCGCGGTGCCCGGCCTTCTGAGCGCGTGGCTGCTCGTCTTCACGAACTCGCTCGCCGATTTCGCCAACCCGCTGATCCTCGCGGGGAGCTTCCGCGTGCTTTCGGTGGAGTCGTACATGGAGGTCACCGGGATGAACCGGCTCGGCCACGGCGCGGCGCTCTCGCTGCTCCTTCTGCTGCCGACCCTCTCGGCGTTCCTCGTTCAGCGCTACTGGGTGAGCAGGAAGTCGTACGTCACCGTCACGGGCAAACCGTCCGGGAGGATGACCGATCTCGTCTCCCCGGGACTGAAAAGAATCCTCGTCGCGCTGATGTGCCTCATCGTCCTCTTCCTGCTGAGCCTCTACGGCACGATCATCGCCGGGTGCTTCGTGAAGAACTGGGGCATAGACTACTCCTTCAGCCTTGAGAACATCCGCGAGGCCTTCCAGCGCGGATGGAGCGTCCTGCTCGACACCCTGACGCTCGCCGGGGCGGCTACGCCCATCGCGGGCCTTCTCGCCATGATCGCCGCCCTCGTGCTCGCCAGAAAGAGATTCCCGGGCAAGCGCCTGCTCGACATGCTGATCCTGACGCCCTTCGCCCTCCCCGGAACTCTGGTCGGCATCAGCTACATCCTCGCCTTCAACAAGGCGCCGCTCATCCTCGTGGGGACCGGCGCCATCATCGTCGTCAACTACGTCATACGGGAGCTTCCCGTCGGCGTCGAGGCGGGCATCGCCTCGCTGAAACAGATCGACCCGTCGATCGAGGAGGCCGCAGCGGACCTCGGGGCCGACACGCCCACGATCTTCCGCACCATCGTCCTCCCGCTCATCAGGCCCGCGTTCATTTCCAGCCTCTCGTACACCTTCGTCCGCTCCATGACGGCGGTCAGCGCGGTCATCTTCCTGATCTCCGCCAGATGGTACCATCTCACCGTCCTGATCTACAACTTCTCGGAAAACCTGCGCTTCGGCCTGGCCAGCGTCCTGGCGAGCACGCTCATCGTCATCGTGCTGCTGACGTTCGGCCTCCTTCGTCTTCTGGTTCGGAAGAACGAAAACCTCGCGAAGACCATGAGTCTCTAAGGTGGGATTGTTATGAGCATCCAATCGAAATCGGTCACCCTCGAACACGTGCGCAAGATATTCAAGGACCCGCAGTCGGGAAAGGACGTGCATGCGGTCGACGGCGCGGACTTCGTCATCGCCCCCGGAGAGCTGGTGACGCTGCTCGGCCCGTCGGGGTGCGGCAAGACGACGACGCTCCGCATGATCGCGGGCTTTGAACTGCCGACGACGGGGAAGATTCGCATCGGCGCGGAAGACATCACTTTCCTTCCTCCGAATAAACGGGATACGGCGATGGTCTTCCAGAGCTACGGACTCTTCCCGCACATGAACGTCTTCGACAACGTGGCCTACGGGCTGCGTCTGCGAAAGATGCCCGAGAAAGAGATTTCGGAGAAGGTCATGCGCTTTCTCGGCATGGTGGGGCTCGACGCGCTCGCGAAGCGTCCTCCCTCCCGCCTCTCCGGAGGGCAGCAGCAGCGCGTGGCCCTTGCGCGTTCCCTCATCGTGGAGCCCGCCGTCCTGCTGCTCGACGAGCCGCTCTCCAACCTCGACGCGCTGCTCCGCGAGCAGATGCGCGTGGAGATCCGCCGCATTCAGAAGTCGCTCGGGATCACTGCGGCCTACGTCACTCACGACCGTGTGGAGGCGATGAGCCTCTCCGACAGGATCATCGTCATGAACAAGGGGAAGATCGTGCAGATCGGCACCCCGCCCCAGGTCTACCGCGACCCGGTGGACGCCTTCGTCGCCGGGTTCATCGGCAAGGTGGCCTTCTTCCCCGCCGAGGTGCGGGGCATCGACGAAGTCTGCACGGTCGACGTCAGGGGAAAGACGTTCCGACTTCCGCGCTTCTCGGAAGAGCTGAAAGGCGCGCTGCGCGCCCTCGTCATGTGCCGCCCCGAGTCGCTGACGCTGCTGCCCCCGGGCGAGGGCATTCTCGACGGCCGCATCGTCACCAACGTCTATCTCGGTCACAGCATCGAGTCGTTCGTCGCCACCGAGATGGGAGAGATCCTCGTGCAAGTGGACAACCCCGATGCCCGGCGCATCTTCGCGGAGGGAGAACCTGTCTCCGTTTCGTTCATCCCCGAGCTGACGAAGGCCCTGCCTGCGGAGAACGACGAATGACGACATCGTACGTCAAGGTCGAGGTCTATATTCCCGAGGAGTATGTTCCCGACCTGCGGGAGAGCCTGAACGAAGGAGGCTGTTTGAGGGAGGGCGCGTACGACAGCGTGATGGCGGTCCATAAGGTCACAGGGAGCTGGCGGCCTTTGGAAGGGGCTCGCCCCTTCGAAGGCAGAATCGGGGAGCTGTGCACCTCCGAGGAGGTCAAAGCCGAGTTCCGCTGCCGAAGGGGGGACATCGGGGACGTCGAACGGATCGTCCGGTCGATCCATCCTTACGAAGTCCCTGTGATCAACTTCATTCCGCTCCTGGATCCGCAGCAACCGTAAACTGGAAAAAACGAAAAGAGAGCCTCCGAATAGGGATGCTCTCTTTTCGTTTTTTCTGCATTCAGCGGACTTTTCTCAGTGCGGGCGGCACGTAGTGCGGTGGAACCGCCCCCTCCTTCGGCAGGTACATCCTCAGCGTCAGGGAGAAGAGACCGTCCGGCGCGGGAAGCCAGTTTCCCTCCGCGCCCCCTCCCGGCGAGTCCTTCCGGATATGAATCGTCAGCGCCCCGTCGCCGCGAAAAACAAGAGAAGAGCTTCTGCTTCCCAGCGCGTAACGGTTCAACGGATTGGGGACCAGATTCTGCCCCGGCAGGGCATACATTGTGATGGACCAGAAGGCGTCGACCGGCGGCAGTTCGTCCTTCCCGAAGACGAGGGCATAGGAGTGTCTGGACGCATCGAGAGGATCTCCGTCCGCATCCAGATTCGCCGTAAGATACGAAACTTCTTCCGGGTCGGCGCCGTAGAGCATTTCCTTTGCCGCTCCGGCTCGGACGAGATACAGCCCCTGCATCCGCTCTCTGTTGCCGAAGACGCGTCTGAAGAGCGTCCAGCCGTTCCGCTCCTCGTGGAGCAGAGTCAGCGATTCCCCGATCTGCTCGAGGGCAGACACGACGCCGTCGTCGACAGCATCGCGGATCCTCCGGTTGAAATCGTTCGCGTTGAAATGGAAGGAGGGACCGATTCCCACAAGGCCGAAACGATCGAACATGGATTCCTCGGAAGGGTGCGTTTTCGTCTGTCCCATCAGGAAGTTAAGATAGGAGATAAAATGCACGGAATCCGCAGCGATCTTCATGTACAGCGGAAACGTCTCGGAAGGGGGCGTCTCGGGAGCCGGAGTACCAAGGTATCCGCTCAGCGGCTGAAGCGAGTACCTCCGCTGGAGCGCCCTTACCCTCTCCAGGTCCTCAGGACCGTCGAGCGCGGTCCGGCCGATACAGAAGACGAAATTACCCTCCGACTGAAAGACGGAATCGACGCCCCCGGGCTTCTTTCCGTTCCACTCTGGACCGGCGATCAGGAACACTCCTCCGGAAGAACCGACCGAGCGCGTGCCGACATAGGCGAAGTTGCTCGTGTACATGTCGACGAACTGGAAAGAAAAATAACGATCGGAAACGGGCGGCACCGTGAGCACCATCGGCTCGGCCCGGAGATCGAGCCACGCCGTCGAGGAGAGCGTATCGTTATGGGGCCGAAGCACATCGACATCCTCCGGGCCGAGAAGGTTCTCCGCATGGATGAATTTGTTGAAGCTCCCCGAGGTGATGGCATGCACCTGCATCATCCTGTAGTTCTCAAGCATCGGGTACGCGAATATGTACGCTTCTTCAGCGATGGCGCGCGCTTCTTCGTAGCTGTTCGTCCTGCCGGAAAGGGAGCACCCGGACAGAGGCAGGATGAAAATCGCGATCAGAAACCAGTTCCAGAAAATGCGTCTCGTGCGCTCCACGACCGTTGCTCCTTTCTGCAAGCTGCTGTCGGGAGGATTCGAACATCCTCCCCGGTCAGTAAAACTACGTATCGTAAAGCATTGTACCAGAAAACCCCGCGAATGGGAAAGGTTGGAAAAATTTTATTTTTTCATTTCTCCCGAATTCACTCGTCGCTTTGAACGTCCTAGTTCATCGAGGATGAATACTGAATACATACCATGTATCATATATTTTATACTTGACAAAACCATCCTCTCTGCTATGCTGATAATAAAGGACGGTTCTACGGTCCCGAAGGCGGCAGCGACCGTCATCACAAGGGGGGAATTCCGTGATCACCCAGATAGACCATATCGAAATCATCGTACGGGATGTGCATGAGCACGTGGAATTTTATCAGAAGCTCGGGTTCAAACTGCTCGGATGGACCGACCACCACGGCGGTTCCGCCGAGTTGCAACTTCCCGGCCCCAATCAGCCGATACTCGAACTGCATTCGGTCATCGACGAGGAGAATATCGGAGTCAACCATATCGCCTTCAAAACCGACGATCTGATGAAGACATACGACAACCTTAAGGAAAAAGGAATAGAATTCAGCAACGAACCGTACAGGAACCGCCATACGGGTCGCGGCAACGTACGGCTCCGAGACCCGGACGGTTGGCGGCTCCAGATGTGCGACGGCACACGAAGAGAACCGGAAAAAGGGGTTCCCGAGTCGGAAGTCAAGGATACGTTTTGATCCGGTTCCCCGGTCCGACGTCATGTTGACGAAAAATCCGTCCACTGCGCTGGGTTCGGCGACCATTCTCTTCAGCGTCGGAGTTCTTTTTCTCGTCTCCGGATTCTCCGACGCCGCGGAATCGTTCCGTGCGCTTTCACCGAAGGTCTTTCCGGAATTCATGGGCTACGCGCTGCTCTTCCTGGGCGCCGTGATCTTCTTGCAGGGGGTGCGAAGCGCCCCTGCTCCGCTGTTCGACCCGCTCCCCTCGAGCGGAGCGGTTCTTCGGGCCGTTGCGTTTATTCTGCTCACGGGGGGCCATCTCGCGCTTCTCCCGAAGATAGGCTTTCTCGCCGCGTCCGTCCTTTTCATGGCGTCCTCCCAGTTGCTTCTGGGAGAACGGCGCCTCTTCATCACGCTCCTCCGGACCGGGCTCCTCGTCTTCGCGACGCACTACCTCTTCTCCACAATGCTGCGCGTCCCTCTTCCGAGGGGCCCCTGGGGGTTTTGATCATGTTTCCCATGAAGCGCAGCGCTCGAAAGGGTGACAAAAAATGACGCTCTTCGCCGCATTCGAGACGGTCTTCACTCTGAGGATGATCTCGCTTATCTTCGGAGGCAGCGCTCTCGGCATAATCGTCGGCGCGCTCCCCGGTCTCTCGGCTACGATGGGTATGGCGCTCATGCTCCCGGTGACGTTTTATATGCCGCCCTCGGAAGGCATTTTAATGCTCCTCGGACTGTATACGGGCGCGGTCTTCGGGGGGGCCTACTCGGCGATCCTGCTCAACATCCCCGGAGCTCCTCCGTCCGTCATGACGTCGCTCGACGGCTACCCGATGGCGCAGAGAGGAGAAGCCGGCCGGGCCATCAGCCTTGCCACGGTGGGTTCGACGCTTGGGGGAATCGCCGGAGTGATCGCGCTTATCATCATCGCCCCGATTCTCGCGCGCTTCGCCCTCCGTTTCGGCCCCGCGGAGTACACGGTGCTCGCCGTCTTCGGACTGAGCGCGATCGTCGCCGTCTCGGGGAAGTCGCTCGCGCGAGGATTCGCCGGGGTCACCCTCGGCGTTCTGCTCTCCACCGTCGGCATGGACCACTTCACCAACGTCTCCCGCTTCACCTTCGGCTCCATAGAGCTGATGTCGGGAATCAATTTCATCCCGGTGGTCATCGGCCTGTTCGGTCTCGCCGAAGTGATTGCGCAAATTCTGGAAACCGCCAAAGAAGGTGTCATCTACAAAGCTGTTCGCCACTTCTTTCTGTCGAAAAGCGACCTCGTGAAGGTCATAAAAGGGTTCCTTCCCGCAAGTCTCATCGGTATCGTGATCGGGGTTCTCCCCGGCGCGGGCGGCACCATCGCTTCCATCATCAGCTACAATCAGGCGGTGCAGTCCTCGAAGGAACCGGAGAAATTCGGCACGGGCGCGCCCGAGGGGATCATCGCCTCGGAGACCGCGAACAACGCCTCGGTGGGAGGCGCCATGGTACCTCTCCTCACACTCGGAGTCCCCGGCAGCTCTCCGGCGGCAATTCTCCTCGGCGCGCTGCTCATCCATAACCTCCGCCCCGGCCCCATCCTTTTCACGACGCAGCCCGCGCTGATCAACACCATTTTCGCCGGTCTATTAGTCGCTCAGTTCTCCTTGTTGCTCTGGGGGTTCGCCACTGCGAAGATAGCACCGCGGATCCTCGCAGTCCGGAGGGAGGTCATGCTTCCGGCGATAGCGCTACTCTGCGTCGTGGGGTCGTTCGCGCTCAAGAACAGCTTCTTCGACGTCGGGATCATGCTTGTCTCCGGCGTAGCGGGGTTCTTTCTCAACAAACTCGGGGTGAAACCGGGGACGATCATCCTCGGCCTCATCCTGGGACCCATGTTCGAGAACAATTTGCGCAGCACGATCGAAATATCCGGCATACTCCCCGTGTTCACGTCGCCGATATGCATCGTGCTCTGGGTTTTGACCGCGATCATGATTCTGTATCCTCTTTGCAGGATGCTCAGGCTTAAAAAATGCGAAAGCGAATAGAAAGGAAGGTGCGTTCTATGAAATTCAGAAGATCATGCGTGCTTTTGTTGGTACTGTGCGCGGCGGTGTTCGCCGCCCCGACGGCCGGATACGCGGCCTACCCCGACCGTCCGGTCACGTACATCATCGGGTGGGAGACGGGCGGCGGCTCGGACCTGGTGAGCCGGGTTCTCTGCGCGGAAGCCGAGAAACATCTCGGACAGCCTATCGTCATCGTCAACAGGCCGGGCGGCTCCGGCGCAAAGGCCTATGTGGAGATTTCCCAGGCACGCCCCGACGGCTACACCGTCGGAAACACGACGGGAACAATCTCCACGCACAAGTTCATGGGAGTCATCCCCATCGGGCATGAGGCGTTCGAGGTCGTCATCACTTTCAACTCGGATCCCGGCGGGCTTTGGGTGAAGAAGGACGCTCCGTGGAAGACGCTCGAAGAGTTCATCGAAGACGCCCGCAAACGTCCCGACGAAATCACCGTCGCCGCATCGAACCCCGGCTCCATCACCCGCCTTGGGCTTCAGCTTCTCGAAGTCAAGGAGAGCATCAAGTTCCGCATCGCGAGCCAGGCCGGAGGCGAAGCGCGCGGTCCGTCGCTGGTCGCAGGAGGTCACGTGGACGCCTGTCAGGCGGCTCCCGTAACGGCGAAGTCGCTCTACGAAGCGGGGGAGATCCGCCCCCTGGGCGTGCAGAGCGAAGTCCGCGTCGAGGCGTTCCCGGAGATCCCCACCTTCATGGAGCAGGGGTACGACGTCGTGATGCACAACACGCGACAGATACTCGCCCCCAAGGGCACTCCCAAAGAAGTGGTCGATACGCTCTACCGGGCGTTCAAAGCCGCGACCGAGAGCGAAACATTCAAGAAGTTCATGAACGAATCCGGCTCGATGATCCTCGACTGGGATCAGGAAAAATCAACGAAGTTCCTCACCGAACAGGACGAACAGTTCAAGACGCTGCTCCAGCAGGTAGGCCTCTTTAAGGAAACGAAGTAACACCGGCTCCGGACCCGTTCCGACAGAAACTCCCGAAACCGCAGTTCCGCGGAATTCCCCCGAGAAGAAGAGGAGCCCCCGAGCGCATAACGGAGGCTCCTCTTCTTCTCGGGCTTCTCGTATGCGAACGGGATCTCGCCGCGTCTCCGGCTGTAGCTTCTTGGCGTAGAGGAGAAAGAGAAACTCCCCGGACGCATTCCGCCGTCGGGGAGTTTCTCTTTCTCGCCAGGGAGTTTTCCTTTATCGTGTTCGCCGTAAAATCGACTTACTTCAGAATACCGGCCTCTTTGAAGTAGCGCAGCGCGCCGGGGTGATAGGGGATGAGCATCTCTTCGGGAGGAGCCACGAGGTTGGGGCCGAACTGCCGGACTGCCGCCGCCACGGCGCGGACTTCCTCCACGTTCTCATAGAGGGCCTTGGTCATCTGATAGACAAGGTCTTCGGGAATCTCTATCCGTGTGATGATGAGGTCGGCCGGGTCGCCGCAGGTCTCGACGTCGTAGAACTGATTCGGGTAGGTTCCCGCCGGAAGCACTCTCTTCGAGATGAATGGATTGATCTTCTTCAGGTTCTGGTAGCCCGCGTCGTCGATCGGAAGGATGACGACCTTGTCGGTGAGCATCAGCTCGCTGATGGCCGAAGCGCCGGGGGTGAAACCGAGGATCGCGCCCTGAATGAGGCCGTCCTGCATCATGTCGACGGCCTGGCTCGCCTCCACATATTCGGGCGTCAGGTCGTTGTAGGTCAGGCCGTACGCCGCGAGTATCTCGCGTGCGTCAAGCTCGCCGCCGCTGCCTACGGGACCGACGGCGACCCTCTTGCCGCGGAAGTCGGAAATCGAGTCGATCCCTTTGTCCTTGAGCGCAAGAACCTGCTTGGCGTCGAACATCACGCCGCCGGTGAGCGCACGCAGCCACGTATGCGGCTCCTTGTACTTCTCGATGCCGTTGTGCGCGCGGTAGGCCTCGTTGGCCCTGCACACCGCGACTTCGATATCCTGGGTGCGGATCATGTCGATGTTCTGCACCGCTCCCGCGGTGGCTATGGCCACGGCTTTCATGTCTTTGATATTGGCGTTCCAAATCTTCGCCATCGCCATTCCTACAGGATAGTTCATTCCACCGACACCCGCCGTGCCCATGGTGATGTGCGTTACCGCCAGCGCGGTTCCAGAGAAGATGAACAGCGAGACCAACGCTATTGCCGTCACGATCATTTTCCGATTTCCCATCATGTTTCCTCCTCCTTGCGGGCTTTCTGCCCATGATTTAGGATACGACTTCACGCGATACGCTTTCGTTTGCTCGTTCCCGCATCACTGTTTGGCGACGGAGCCCCCCTCTCTCCTATGAAGATAAAATACACATAATAGTCCAGCAGCTGCAAGCGCGAATCCGGCGGCGTCGGAAAACGCCCCCGGCGCTATGAGCGTCAAGGCCGCTCCGAAAAAGAGCACCCTCAGCGGCCAGGGAAGTTCGACGAGAAGGTACCCCTCGACGGCCACGGAAAGAAGCGCGGCTCCCATGAGCCCGGATACGGCCGCCCAGGCGATGACGAGAGAGCTGTCCGCCTGGAGCAAAATTGCCGGAGCGTAGATGAAGAAGAAGGGAACGATGAACCCGGCAAGCGCAAGTTTGAAGGCTGCCCAGCCGACCTCGTTCGTCCCCGCGCCCGACATCCCTGCGGCGACGTACGAGGCGAGCGCCACCGGCGGCGTCACCGTCGACAGGCAGGCGAAGTAGAAGACGAAGAAATGCGCCTGCAACCCGGGTACCTTCATTTGGTGGAGAATAGGAACGGCGATAGTCGCCGCGATGATGTAGCACGCACTCGTGGGAAGGCCCATCCCGAGCACGATCGAAACGACCATGCAGAGGACGAGAGTGATGAAGAGACTGCCCTGCGAAAGGGCGACGATATTGTCGGCAAGAATGATGCCGATGCCCGTCATCGAAAGGACGGCGACGACGAAGCCCGCGTTCGCCATGGCGACGCTGAGGCTCAGACAGGAACGGGCCGAGGCGACGGCCATCGGGACGAGCTTGCCTACTCCCATGCGCGTCTCCTTCCGCAGGAACGAGAGCAACCACGTGACCAGAATCGAGTAGAAGGCCGCGTAGAGCGGGGTGAAGTGCTGCATCAGCAGCACGACGAGGACGATGATCGGGAGGAACATGTGGCCGTAGCGGATGATCGTCTGTTTGACATCGGGCAGTTCTTCCTTCGAGAGACCGACGAGTCCGATCTTGCGAGCGCGGAGGTCCACCTGGAAGAAGACCGCCGCGAAGTAGAGGACCGCAGGGATGATCGCCGCCGCCGCTATCGAGATGTAGGGGATGCCGAGGAATTCGGCCATGATAAACGCCCCGGTTCCCATGATGGGAGGCATGATCTGTCCTCCGGTCGACGCCGCCGCCTCGATGGCTCCGGCGAAATAGGGCTTGTAACCGATCTTCTTCATCAGGGGGATCGTAAAGGCGCCGGAAGTGGCGACGTTGGTCGCCGCGCTTCCGCTGATCATGCCGACGAGGGCGCTGCCGATGACGGCGACCTTGGCGGGGCCGCCGACAAGACGCCCTCCGAGCGCGAGCGAGACGTCGTTGAAGAGCGTTCCGAGGCCGCTTTTCTCAAGGAAGGAGGAGAAGACGATGAAGAGGACGAGATAGGTGGCCGCGATGCCGATGGGGAGGCCGTAGATTCCCTCCGTGGTCAGGTACATCTGATAGATGATGCGTTGGATAGAGTACCCCCGGTGAGAGAGAACGCCGGGCACGTACCGGCCAAGCCATGCGTAGAGAAGGAAGACGACGGCCAGTATGAGCAGCCCCTTGCCCGCGACACGGCGGCATGCTTCCAGAACAAGCAGAATGGCCACCGCGCCGAAGTAATAGTCCCTCGGAAGCGCCACGCCGCCCCTGAGAGCGAAGGCGTCGACATTGAGCACCGTATACCCGCAGACCGCTATCGAGACAACCATCAACCCCATGTCGAGAAAACTCGGCCGCCTCTGAATGGAGCGGCTCGTGGCCGGGTAGTACATCCACACCAGACAGAGAATGAATCCGAGATGAATCGCCCTGTGCTTGAACATCGGGGGCATTCCGAATCTGGATGTTACGAGATGGTACAGGATGAAGACGCACGACAGAACGACGATCGCCCGTGTCCACAAGGGATCCATCTCCGTTCTGTACGCGCACTCCTTCGTGGCTTTCCGCAGAACGGCCTCCCCCTGCATCGGGACGTCGCACTCGGTGACACCGATTTCTCGCGCCATACATTTCCCTCCACTCCTGATATACTTGCTCGCTCATACCTGATGCATGATATATTGTATATGAAGAGAACAGTCAATGCAAAGTGGATACAGTATTCTTATGTTCCAAGGAGTTGAGAAAAGAGGCGAGAGGAACAACGCGAAAGAAGAAGAACACGCTCGTCCCCCCCCCCCGAAGAGGGAAAATATGGCAATCAAAAAGCCCCCCGGAGTATTCCGAAGGGGCTTCGCGGCTGGGTTTTACACGTTCAGGGGAGCGCGTTTCCTCATCGCCTGTTTCTGGAGGAACCAAACGCACGCGAGAATGCCGACGCCTATCGTGTCCGTGAGCATTCCGGGGAAGATCAACGTGATAGCCCCTCCGAAAAGTACGAACCGTTCCAAAGGATTCAGAGGTGTCATCCAGAAACCGGAACCCGCCAGAGCGAGCGAAAAAGCGCCGAGAATCGAGGTCAGCGAGATGAGCGCCACCTGGACCGGGGTAGTGTTGATCAGCAGAATATCCGGGCTGTAGACGAAAATGTACGGAATCAGGAATCCCGCCATAGCCAGTCGCAACCCTATAAAACCTGTTTTTATCGGATTTGCCCCGGAGATCCCGGCGGCGGCGTAGGAGACGAGCGCGACCGGAGGCGTGAGGTCGGCCACGATGCCGAAGTAGAAGATGAAGAGATGCGCCGCGAGGACGGGAACGCCGAACTTCATGATCGCGGGCGCCGCCATGGAGGCAAGGACGATGTACTTCGCGGTCGTGGGGAGGCCCATTCCAAGGATGATCGAGGCGACCATGGTGAGGAAGAGCGTGAAGAAGAAGCTGCCGCCCGAGAGAACGACGATGCCGTTGGCGATCTTGAGCCCGACGCCGGTGAGCGTGACGACGCCGATGATGATTCCGGCGCAGGCGCATGCTGCCGAGACGCCGATGGCCGACCGGGCGCCGCTCTCAAGGGCGTCGACGATATCCTTCAGGTTCAGGCGGGTGCTCCTCTTGAGCATGGCGATGGCGACCGTGACGATGATACAGACGAGGGCCGCGCGAAGGGGCGTATATCCTTTCACAAGGAGGTAGACTATCACGAAGAGCGGGATCAGAAGATGCCAGCCGTCGGCGAGGACCTTTTTCAGGTTGGGGAGCTTCGACTTCGGGATGCCCTGAAGCCCCAGACGCTTCGCCTCCATGTGAACCATCATGCCGACCGCCAGATAGTAGAGCAGCGCCGGAAGCGCCGCGGCGATGGCGATCTCGATGTACGCGATGCCTATGAACTGGGACATGACGAAAGCCGCGGCGCCCATGATCGGGGGCATGAGCTGACCGCCCGTGGAGGCGGCCGCCTCGACCGCGCCCGCGAACTCCGCCTTGTAGCCGATGCTCTTCATCAGCGGAATGGTGAATGTCCCCGTAGTGACGGTATTGGCTACGGAACTGCCGGAGATGGTCCCGAAGAAGCCGCTTGCGAGCACGGCGACCTTCGCCGGTCCGCCGACCTGGTGTCCGGTCGCGGCGAGCGCGAGGTCGATGAAGAACTTGCCGAGCCCCGTCTTATGAAGAAACGCACCGAAGAGGATGAACATGTAGACGAAGGTGGCCGCCACGCCGACGGGCATGCCGAGAATGCCTTCGGTCGTGACGTACATATGCGTGATGATTCGGGTGTAGGAAAACCCGCGGTGCGCGAACATGCCTGGGAAGTACGGGCCCCAGTAGGCGTAGGCGAGGAAGAAGAGCGCGACGATCGTGATCGGGATACCCACGACCCGCCGCGATGCTTCGAGCACGAGGAGTATGCAGATCGCCCCGAAGACGATATCTCCCGTCGTGGGCAGTCCTGCGCGCATCATCAGAGCGTGGTACTCGAAGACCACGTAGGCGCCGACGAGCATTCCGAGAACGGCCAGAACGACGTCGACTATTTTCACCCCTTCCTTGCGCTTGCTCAGCCTGGCGGGGTACAGCAGGTAGACCAGCACGAGCGCGAAGCCCAGGTGAATCGCCCGCTGTATCTGCGCCTCGAAGACGCCGAACGCCGCCGTGTAGAGCTGGAAGAGGGAGAATGCGACGCAGACGATCTTCACGACGAGATTCCAGAAAGAACTCAGAGAGCGGGTTGCCGACTCTCTATCGTATTTCTCTAAAATCTTCTCAACATCGATCGTTTCATTTGCTTTTTCCGCCGCAGCGGAGTCGATGATACCGGGCTCCTCCTGCGGCATATTCTCTTTCTTTTCAAGATCCGCCATAACAGTTCCTCCTTTGGAGAGCTACGGTCCGATGAATGAATGAAAAAAAGCGCGCGTTTCCGCGTTGAATCGCAAAGGCCGACCGGGCGCTTCGAAGCGGGCGAAGGGAATCTCCCGGCCGCCGAGCAAAAGCCGATACTCCGCAAAACGTCCGACCCTGAAGACGATCTCGTTGAAAAACGTCCCGTACCCCGTAATCCGGAACTTCCCCCCCCCGGAGGAAAACAGCTTCCCCTCCTCCACCAGAAAGGGCAGCCCCGCCCCGAAGTCTTCATACACGGTCTCCAGAAGCTCTATTCTGTCTCCTGCGGCGATGCGGAAGACCTCATCCACCGGCGTCTTCTGAACGGAGTGAATGTATCGGACGGAGAACGTCTCGCCCACCCGCAGAGGATAGGCGGCGGCGCGGGACGAATCGCCTCTCCGTATGACGAGAAAGCGGACGGGGAGCGTCATGCATATCGCGGCCGACAGGATGAACACAATGGCAAAAAGACGTACGACATGTCGTTTCGAAATGCTGCTCAGTCCCTTCATATCATGAGAGAAAGGCGAAAGGGGAGGCCTCCGCGGATACGCAGAGACCTCCCCGCGCTTCAAAGAACGGCGGTGCAGCCTATTTCATAACCCCGACTTCTTTGTAGTACTTCACCGCACCCGGATGCACGGGAACGGAAATTCCGTCGAGCGCCTTTTCGAGAGAGACGCTCTTCCCCTTGTGATGCGCGTTCCCAAGGGCTTCCAGATTTTCGAAAATTCCCTTTGTGATCGCGTACACGACATCCTCGGGCAACTCGGCGCGGGCGGCGAGGATCGCCTGGACCGCGACTGTCTCGACCGGCTCGTCCTGTCCGCGGTAGGTCTTCGCGGGAAGAACGTCCTTCGCGAAGAACGGATACTTCGCCATGAGCTTGTCTCTCATCTCTCCGTCGATAGGGACGAAGACGATCTCCTGGAGCGTGCTGATGTCCTGGATGGAAGGATTCGGCGTTCCGGTGGTATAGAGGAACGCGTCGACAAGACGGTCCTTGAAGTGGTCGGTGGTCTCGGCGTAGGAGATGAAGTGCGGCTTCATATCCTGGTAGGAGAGACCGTACACGTCGAATATCTGGCGGGCGTTGGCTTCGTTGCCGCTGCCGGGAGCGCCCACGGAGATGTTCTTGCCTTTGAAATCCGCGAATGTCTTGACGCCGCTCTGCGCGGAAGCGACCACATGGATCGTCTCCGGATAGAGGCGCGCGATGGCGGTCAGGTTGCCGATCTTCCGGTCCTTGAAAAACTCCGTGCCGTTCACCGCGTAATCGGAGAGATCGTTCTGGACGAGAATGAGATCGACGTCGCCCGCGGCGAGAAGGTTGATGTTCTCGATGGAAGCCCCTGTGGACTGCGCGGTGATATTCACCAGACCGGCGGAGTGATCGCTGACGATCTGCGACATCGCTCCTCCGAACGGATAATACGTCCCCGCAGTGCCGCCCGTTCCCATGGTCAGCTGATGCGTGGCAGCCCACGCTGCGGATACGGAAAGAAGCGCCGCCAACACGAACAATACCACTACCTTCGAAATCTTTTTCATCGAATCCCCTCCTTCAAAATAGTGTGCGCACAGGCACATATACATCCTAAATTGTTTCACGCTTTTCGTCAACCAAGTATACGATATACAGTGCATGGTGCAAAAGGGCGTATTATTTCTTTTTGCGGAGCACTCGCCCGGGGAGCGCGCCGGTCGCGCCGTGCTCATCGACTACGCGCACGCCGTTCACAAAGACGCCGGAGATTCCCTCGGGCGGAAGTTCCGGTTCCTCGTACGTCGCCCTGTCGGCGATACGCGCAGGGTCGAAGAGCACGAGGTCGCCCCAGCACCCCTCGGCGATCCGTCCTCTGTCCGAGATACCGAGAATCCTCGCGGGGAAGGATGTGAGCTTCCGCACTCCCTCCTGCAGTGAGAACACCCGCTCTTCCCGGACATACTGGCGAAGGAAGCGGGGGTACGAACCGTAAAGCCTCGGATGGGGACGGCCCCCGTAGATACCGTCGCTCCCGACCGTAGCGCGGCGATGCGAGAGCACCTTTCGCAGCACGTCTTCGGAGCCGTAGAAGCTGATCATCGTGACGGCGAGCTTTTCTTCGGAGAGGAGATCGCAGACCGCGTCTATCGGGTTCTTTCCCTGACGCTCGGCGAGAGCGCGGCACGAGAGCCCCTCCATCCACCGGTTTTTCTCCAGATGCACCGCAGTGACGACGATATTCTCCCAACCGACCGATATCTGGCGGTTGTGCCAGACGTCGAGCCCCTTCGTGAACTCGTCGTGGATTTTTTTCCGATATGCGGGGTTCACGAGGTTCTCTATCAGCGCCTCTGTCCCTTCGTTGAAGGTCCACGTAGGCAACACCGCCGTGAGCGTCGTGCACCCGGCGAGATAGGGGTAGCGGTCCCAGGTGACCTCGCCCCCCTCTTCGAGAAATCGCTCGGCTTTTTCGAGCACCTCGTCCATAATCGGCCAGTTGACCTTCCCGTAGGCCTGGAGGTGCGAAACGTGCAGGCGCGCGCCCGACCGCCTCGAAATGGAGCACACCTCGTCGAACGAGCGGGAGAGATGGTACCCCTCGTCCCGCTGGTGGACGACGAAGATACCGTCGAACGCCGCCACTTCCCGGTTCAGTTCGATAAGCTCCTCCGTGTCGGCATACGGGCACGGAGGGTAGATCAGGCCGGAGGACAGGCCGAACGCCCCTTCCTCCATCGCCTCGCGGAGGAGCGCCCGCTGCATGTCCAGCTCGGCGTCGGTCGGCCGCCGCTCCTCCATCCCCATAGCCTCTATGCGCACCGGCCCCTGACTGACGAGGATGGCGGCGTTGTTCGGCAAACCGCATCCGTCGAGAGCGTTCAGATAGTCGCCGAAGGAGCCCCAGGTCCACCGTTCGTCCCCGAGGATACCGTTGAGCCCCGAGAGGATGTCGGCGAGCGGCTTCCTGTTCTTCGCCGAGACGGGCGCGGCTCCCAGTCCGTCCTGCCCGAGAAGATCCGTCGTAACCCCCTGCAGAATCTTCGCCGCGGGCTTCTTCTCCCTGAGCAGCTCCAGGTCCATGTGGGTGTGCATATCGATGAATCCGGGGCAGAGCGCGAGCCCGGCCGCGTCGACGACCGTTGCCGCCTCACCGGATGTTTCACCGACGCGGACGATCTTTCCGTCCTTCAGCCCGACGTCGGCGGAGAACGGTTCGCTCCCCGTTCCGTCGACGACCAGAGCGCCGCGAATGAGTGTATCCAGCATTTCTTTCCCCTCCGCTTCCCGCCTACAGGCCGCTGTACTTTCCGCGGCGGCTGGTGAAACTCCCCCGAGCGGCAAGCGCCTCGGCGAGCTTCACGGCGGCGACGATGCCGTCGATCACGGGGATGCCGAGCGTCCGTTCAAGCCGTTTGTCCAGTCCGGCGAGCCCTGCGCACCCGAGGGTCACAACCTCCGCTCCGTCGTCGTCGCGCGCACGCATCGCCGCCGCGGCGAGCTTCTCCTCGCGGGGAGCGTCGCTTTTTTCGTCGATCGCGCGCACCGAGGCGCACCGGTCCTGCAGACCGTACTTCCTGACGAGTTCGCGTTTTTTCTGCACCGACCCTTCCGTGGTCTGAATCACCGAGAACGTCGCGCCAAGCGGCAGCGCGAAGAGCATCGAAGCCTCTCCCGCCCCCACGACGGGTTTGTCCGTCTTCTCGCGGAGCGCGTCGATGTTGGGATCGCAGGTGCAGGCGACCACGAAGGCGTCGGCGTCCGTGTGGCGCTTCAGCAGTTCGAGCATACCGGGAGCGCAGAGAATATCGTCCTCGTGGGTCTCGATGAACCGGGGAGCGCCGGGAGCGCTCTCGCAGAGCACCTCCGTCCCCGGCGCCGCGGCCTTCCGCGCCGCCTCCCCGATGAGCGCGGTAAAGGAGTCGTCCGAATTGGGGTTGATGACGAGGAGCTTCATCGCGCGTCCTCCATCGGGGTGAAGCGCCCCCACCCCTTCTCGCCGACGATCTTTTCCGGCGCGCCGTCGTCGTAGACGAGACGTCCGCGTACATAGACGCGCTCCACGCGACCCTTGAACGTCCTGCCCGCGAACGGACTCTGTTTGACCAGATGCAGCAGGTCCTCGCTCCGCAGCGTCCATTCCTTCTCCGGATCAAGAAGAAGAATATCGGCGTCGCAGCCGGGAGCCAGCAGTCCCTTCCGCCCCTTCAGTCCGAAGAGTTCCGCGGGGCGCTCCGCCATGAGCCGGACGAGCCGCTCCCATGAGAGGCCGCGCTTGCGCCCTTCGGTAAGAACGACGGGCAGCATGGTCTGGATACCGGTGCACCCCTCCGCCACGGTCCAGAAATCATCCTCCCTCCCGGTCTTCCGGGAGAACGGGTGCGGCGAATGGTCGCTTGCGACGATGTCCACCGTGCCGTCGAGAACATGCTCCCAGACCTTCTCCACCGCCTCGCGCGAGCGTACGGGGGGATCGCATTTGGCGAGCGCGCCGATGTGCTCCAAATCCTCCTCGCACATGCCGAGGTACTGAGGGCACGTCTCCGCGGAGATATTCGGCACGCCTTCGCCGCGAAGCCTCCGAAGCAGCTCCATTCCTTCGGGGATGCTCATGTGCGCGATATGTACCCTGCACTTCGGAGCGTATTTCGCCAGGAAAAAGACGCGCTGGATCGCCTCGAGTTCCGAGTAGGGAGGGTGGGAGTCGAGGAACGCGCGCGGGCCGTTCTTCCCCGCCGCGCGAAGCTCGTCCACCAAGTGTTGGATCAGGGTGTCGTTCTCCGCGTGGACCGAAAGGATGCCCCCGGTCCGCTCGAGGATCTTCATCCCTGCAAGCAGCGTCCCGTCGTCGGTCATCGGGTAGTTCGAACATCTGCAGGTGAAGGCCTTGAAAGCGCCCGCCCCCGCCTTCGTCATGGGTTCGATGTGTTCAAGGTACCCCGGGACCACGCCGCCGTAGAGCGCGTAATCGACGAAACTCTCGCTCCCGGAGGTGTCGATCTTCTCCTGAAGACGCTCCACGGTGAGCGTCGAGGGGTTCGAGAGGGGCATGTCGATGAAGGTGGTGATACCGCCTGCGGCGCACGCCCGGCTGTAGTCGGCGAAGTTTTCCCTGTCCGGGTCGCCGTGTCCCGCGTGGGAGTGCGCGTCGATCAAGCCCGGAAGGAGCATCCTCCCTTTCGCGTCGACGACCTCCCTCCCGTCGAGTTCCGTGCCCGCGCCCGCCACGGCGGCGATCTTCCCGCCGCTCACGCCGATGGAACCGCGAAAGACGCCGTTTCCCGTCGTTATATTCCCGTTCCGAAAGACAAGGTCAAAAAACACGCATGCCGCCTCCTTACGAAAAATACGGCCCGGAGGAACGAGCCGTTCGGTATTGTACCGTATTGTTCTTACGCCGTCTCGGGTGCGATGAACGACGCAAGCTTCTCCGGATCGATGTTGCCTCCGGAGAGGAAGAAGCAGATCTTCTCGCCGGGTTCGACCTTGAAGGAGCCCTGAAGCGCCGCCGCCACGCCGACCGACGCCGAGGGCTCTACCAGAAGCTTGCTCTTGAAGACGATCTCAATGAGCGCCTTCCGTATGAACTCGTCCGCGGCGGGGACGATCTCGTCCACGTATTTGTCGATCAGCGGATAGTTGTGCTCTCCGGTCATCGTGATCATCAGACCGTCGGCGAGCGTCTCCCCCATCGGGACCTCCACGGGTTTCCCGGCCTTCCGGCTTTCGGCGTACCGCTGAATGTTCTCCGGCTCCACGGCCACGATCCGAACGGAGGGACGGGTCTCCTTGATGGCCGCCGCGACGCCGGCGAGAAGTCCTCCGCCGCCGAGCGGCACGACCACGGTGTCGACATCCGGCAGATCTTCTATGATTTCAAGTCCCGAGGTCCCCTGCCCCGCGATCAGTTCGGGGTCGTTGTAGGAGTGGACCAGCGTGTACCCCTTTTCAGCCTTGATCTCGTAGAGCTTCTTGTATCTCTGGATGGAATCGAAACCGTGGAGCACCACTTCGGCCCCCAGGGTTCTCGTCCCCTCGATCTTCGACTTCGGAGCGTTCTCCGGGAGCACGAGCGTCGCCTTGATGCCGAGCATCTTCGCCGCATAGGCGACCCCCTGCGCGTGGTTCCCCGACGACGAGGCGATAATGCCCTTGGCACGCTCATCGTCGGAAAGGGAGAGGATCTTGTTCGTGGCGCCCCTGATCTTGAAGGAGCCTGTAAGCTGCAGATTCTCCGGCTTGAAATAGACCTCCGCGCCGAAAAGCGCGTCGAGCTTGTCTCCGCGCAGAACGGGCGTGCGTCGGACTCTCCCCGAGATCCGCCCCGCAGCTGTTTTGATGTCGTCAAGACCGATAATACGTACCATCGTTCGTTACCGCCTCCTTGCGCCCCGAGGGGCGAAATGCGTTCCATAAAAAGCCCCGAGGCGGCCGGGGACATTCCCCGCGCCGCCCCGTCCTCGTACCGCTATTCTATTCCTCTATCCACAACGCCATGTCGGGACAGGTAATCTCGCACCGTTTGCACTTGATGCAGTCGCCCTCGCGAACCGCCGCCACGACGGTGAATCCCTTCTGGTTCGTCTCGTTCGAAATCTCGTAGACGTTCTTCGGGCAGACGGAGATGCACAGTCCACACCCCTTGCAGAGACGCTTGTTCACATGAACGGCCATCCACACTCACCCCAGCTTCCGGATAATTTCGACCACCTGGGCGGGCGAGGTCGCCAGACGCGCCCCCGCTTTCTCCAGGGCTTCCATTTTCGACGCGGCGGTCCCCTTGTTCCCCCGGATGATCGCTCCGGCGTGGCCGAGCGACTTCCCCTCGGGCGCCGCTCTGCCGACGATCAGCGAGACGACGGGCTTCCGTACGTGCTCGGCGATAAACTCCGCTGCGGCTATCTCCGTCGCGCCGCCGATCTCTCCGAGCACGACGATGATCTCCGTCTCGGGGTCCGCGTTGAACAGCTCGACCACCTCGCGCTGGTTCGTCCCCCAAATCGGTCCGCCTCCCAGCGCGACGACCGTGGACTGGCCGATCCCGGCGTCGGTGAGCGTCTTTCCCACTTCGTAGGAGAGGGCCCCGCTCTTGGAGACCACGCCGACCTTCCCCTCCATGAACATACGGGCGGGATGCGCCCCGAGCTTGCACTTGCCGGGGGAGATGACGCCCGCCGTACCGGGGCCGAGCACGCGGACGCCCCTTCCCCGAGCATAGGAGAGGATGTCGAGCACATCGTGCTTGGGTATCCCCTCCATCGTGAGAACGAGCAGTTCGATGCCCGCCTCCATCGCCTCGATCGCCGCGTCCTTCGCGAACATCGGCGGCACGAAGCTGATGGCGGCGTTCGGAGCGACGCCCTTCATCGCATCCGCGACGGAATCGAAGACCGGAACGCCCTCGACGACAGCGCCGCCCTTGCCGGGCGTCACTCCGGCGACTACGGATGTTCCGTAGTCGAGAAGCGACTTCGTCTGAAGAATTCCGGACTTTCCGGTGATCCCCTGGACGATGACCCGCGTACTTCTATCCACCAGAACGGCCATTTTACTCGCCTCCCGCGGCGAACCGCACCGCGTCGGCCACGGCGGTTCGAAGATCGTCGTAGACGGGCAGCCCCGCCTCTTTCATGATGGCCTTCCCCTCCTCCTCCATGGTGCCGCAGAGCCGCACCACCAAAGGAACGGAGACCGGATGCTCCCCGAGATAACGCACGATGCCCTCCGCCATCTCGTCCATGCGGTTGAAGCCGCCGATGAGCACGACGAGCAGGCTCTTGATGCCGGGCTTGTCGGCGAATACCTGTTTCATGGCGTCGTACATCACTTCGGGGCTGGTCAGGCCGCCCATCTCGCAGAAGTCCGCCGCGTCACCGCCCATGTCGCGGATCAGGTCGAGCGTGAGCATGCCCGTCCCGGCGCCGTCGGAGATAAGCCCGACGCTTCCGTCGAGCGGAACGTACGTGATGGTGCCGTGGTCGGCCTCCGCTGCGGCGCCCGCAAGAGCCCGCTGCTCGGAGAGCATCGTCTCGAAGAGCTGCTTCCGGCGGGGTTTGGCGTCGTCGTCGATCTCGACCTTCGCATCGAGCGCCAGGAGTCCTTTATCGGTGACCACCAGAGGATTGATCTCCACGAGGACGGCGTCCTTTTCGCGGAAGAGCTTCCATACCTTGCGGACGAATCCGTCGAACTCCCTGCGGTCTTCGTACCCGAGGAAGTCGGCCATCTCCCGGATCTTGTAGTCGGTGAGCCCCCAGAGAGGATCGACGGGGAGCTTCAGAATTTTCTCGGGGCTATGCTCCGCGACGGACTCGATATCCATGCCGCCGGCGGCGCTCGCCATGAAAAGCGGGGTTCTCGACTCGCCGTCGAAGGTGACGGCGAGGTAGTACTCCGCCCTGATGTTCGCCTTCTCCTCGACGAGGAGCGCCTTCACCGGCTCTCCCTTCAGCTCCATGGAGAGAATCGAGTCGGCAGCCTTCGCCGCGTCGTCGGGCGTGTCCGCAAGGACGACGCCGCCCGCCTTCCCTCTTCCCCCGGAGAGCACCTGCGCCTTCACGGCCGACGGGGCGAAAAGCCCCTCCCGGTTGGAGGCGGTCACAACCGCTCCTTTGGGTACCGGGATTCCGGCCTCCCGGAAGAGCGCCTTCCCCTGAAATTCGTAGAGCTTCATGGGGCGGCCGCCTCCCGTGCGAGCCTCGCCCCCTCCTCGAATGCGGCGAGGTTCATGGCGACGTACTTCTCCTTCACCGACTCGCGGATGGCCTCCATCAGGCTCTCCTTTGAAACCACCTTCGTTTTCTCCTGGAGAAAGCCGAGCATGACCATGTTTCCGGCCATCTTGCTCCCGAGGCGGATCGCCGTCTCGGTCGCGGGGACCTTCCACACGGTGACGGAAGGATCGACGTCGCCGACGTTCGGGACGAGACCCCCGTCGACGAAGAAGGCGCCGCCGTTTTCGATCTCGTGCTTGTGGCTGTCGTACGCGGCCTGGAACATGGCGACGATGATGTCGTTCCGTTCGCTTGTCGGGGTCCCGATGGGCGTCTTGGAGAGCACGACCTCCGACTGGCACTGCCCGCCCCTGGCCTCGGAGCCGTAGGACTGAGACTGGGCCGCGTAGATACCTTCCTTCGTGACGGCGGCTTCTCCGAGAATCACCGAAGAAAGAATGATCCCCTGGCCGCCGAAACCGCAAAATCGGATGCTCGTCCGGCTCATGCTTTCGCCTCCTTGCTCTTCGAGCACCCCTGGCACGGAGCCGTATAGACGGTGCTCCCCCTGAAGACGGGGCGTTCGGTCTTGACGAACTCGCCGAGCAGATACTTTCCGGCGACCTCTTCGGGCTTCATCTTGTCCGCGGCGGATACGGGGACGGTATGGCTCTTGATCCACTCGACGAGATTCTTCGGGCTGCCGCTTCCGAGGGCGTACCTGCCGAAGTGCGTCGGGCACTGGGAGAGGATCTCCACAACGGAGAATCCCTTGTGCGAGAGCGCGTTCTTCAGGAACGCCGTCATCTGCGGCGGACTGGAGGTCAGCGTACGGGCGACGTAGGTCGCTCCTGCCGTGACGGCCAGCTTGCAGAGATCGAAAGGCGGCTCGCTGCTTCCGTAGGGGGTGGTCATGGTCACGGCGCCGTCGGGCGTCATCGGTGCGACCTGTCCGCCGGTCATCGCGAAGTTGAAGTTGTTCACCACGACGAACGTCACGTCGAGATTCCGGCGCGCCGCGTGGATGAAGTGGTTGCCGCCGATGGAGAGGGCGTCGCCGTCTCCGGCGAACACGACGACTTTGGTATCCGGCTTGTGCAGCTTGATTCCGGTGGCCCAGGCAAGCGTCCTGCCGTGGACGCCGTGGAGGCAGTCCATGTTGATGTACACCGGGATGCGCGCCGTGCAGCCGACGCCGCCGATGCCGACCATCGTCCCGAGGTCCAGTTCGAGCGACTCGCATGCGCGGAGAAAGGCGCTGACGACCTGCCCGCAACCGCAGCCGGGGCAGAAGAAATGGGGCAGTTTGTCCTGCCGCATGTACTTGAGCAGCGGGTTGCCGTGTGTATGCATTTCGGGAGCGCTCATGACCGCACCTCCTCGATGACGGAGAGAATTTCATCCGGAGTGTGCGGCGTTCCGAGGTTCTTGGTCGCCCGCGCGGTGCGGCACTTTCCGCACACGATGCGCTCCACCTCTCCGGCGTACCTGCCGATGTTCATTTCGACCGTCACAACAGCGTTTGCGCCGGCCGCCGTCTCGGCGATCGCTTCCTCGGGGATCGGCCACGGCGCATCGAGCTTCAGAACTCCGGCCTTGATCCCTTTCTCGCGCGCAGCATGAACAGCGTCGAGACAGGGGCGAACCTCGCTGCCGAAGGCGATGAGAGCAATCTCCGCGTCCTCGAGCATGAAACGCTGCGTGGTTGAGATCTTCTTTCTGTTCTCCCGGATCTTCCCGGTAATTCTTTTATAGAGGCGTTCGAAGGCGTGCGGCTCCCATTCGATATCCCCGCGCTCGTCGTGCGGGTTGATCGAGTGAATGACCCGGTACCCCGTCCCCAGCTCGGCGAAGTCGGGCACGCCGAACTCGCTCTCCGCCTTGAAGGGCAGATACTGGGAGGGGTGTTTCGTCGTCCGTTTGCGGTTCACGACCGGGATAGTCGAAGCATCCGGAATCTCAAGCCGTTCGCGCATCAGCGCCAGCGACATCTCCGAGATTACAATGACCGGCGTCCGGTACTCCTCGGCGAGGTTGAACGCACGGACCGTGAAGTCGAACATCTCCTGGACGGTCGACGGCGCGAGAACGATCATCTCGTGATCCCCGGCCGCAGCCCACCGCACCTGCATGATGTCGGCCTGCGTGGCGAAGTTCTCGCCCCGGCAGCGCATCACGTCGAGCACCACTATGGGCGCCTCCACCGCGACGGCGTACTCGATCCCCTCCTGCATATAGTCGTACCCCGCGCTCGCGGTCGCCGTCATCGCCTTGGCCCCGGCAAGGGACGCGGCGGTGATTGCGTAAATCGAACACAGTTCGTCCTCACCCTGGAAAAAAGCGCCTCCCACGGCGGGAAGTCGTCTTGCCATTCCCTCGGAGACTTCGTTCGCAGGGGTAATGGGATAGCCTGCGAAAAAATCGCACCCGGCGGCAACGGCCCCTTCCACTGCAGCGTAGTTCCCCTGCATGAAATGGACGCCGGAGTGAACTCGGCTCTCAAGTCCCATTCATACACCTCCATTGTGTATGCCCGCGCACAGCGGGGGCAGAATGTATCATGTACACGAGATTATCATGCAAAAAATGGAATGTCAAATATATTTTCTTCTGCTCGCTGAAAAAAACCCTCCCGTCAGGGAGGGCTCGACGACCAGCGCAAGCGCTTTCGGAGCTACAGGTCGAGATACTGCAACATTTTTTTCCCGATGACCTTCTCCACGGGCTCGAAGAGATCCGGAGAGCGCATCCCCGCTCCAAGAAGAAGCCGTCTCCTGGAAACCGCGATGACGATCACATCCATGTCCGAGGCGATCTCCGAGCTGCCGATGGTCATCCCCGTCTCGGCGTCGACGACCGTGATGAGGTCCGGAAAGGTGGCAAGGCGCTCTTCTTCGCCGTGTTCCACCGTCATGTACTCCCTCCAGAAGGAGACAGAATACTCTCCGACATACGCGGTTCCGGAGTCCATGCCTCCCGCCGTGAAACGATCGACCGCGTCGACTCTGCCCCTGCAGAGGACCTCGCCCGGAAGCACGGAGAGTATTGCTTCGGTCACGGCGTCGCCTCCTCCGCTTCTAACCGCCTTAACCGCTTTACCTAGTCCGATGGCGAGTTTGATCGCCCCCGGCGCGGCGTTCTCTTGCAGATACCCGGCCTTCACCGGGTTGCGCGCGACTGCGAGAAGCCCGCCCACAATACAGGCGTCCTGACGCACCATCGCCGAGACGGTTTTGACGTTCCCGCGAAGAACGCCTTCTATATATGTTCCCTGGGTTGGATCGCCTCCGGCGAAGGCCTGTACGGCCTGATAGTCCGGCGCGAGATGCAACCCCATGGAGCCCATTTCGGGCGTCGGGTGCGCCCTGCCGTTGCATGGAGCGTCGACGAGGGGCAATCCGAGAATAGCGGCCTGCAACCAGCCGTTCACGATTCCACCGCTGCCGCACTCGCTGGCGATGAGGGCGGCGGGTCGCGGCAATCCGCTTTCCAGCAGCAATTCGATGCTCCGGACGTGCGCCCTCGGGCTCACGAAAGGGGCCTTCATCCGATGGGGACACGTCACGCCGGCGCACGTAACCACGATCCCGTTCGGATCGATATCCTGGATATCCAACAACGCCGGGCTGTTGATCTTGAGCGCCAACTCGCCGAGCATCATCGCTTCCTCGATCGAGGCGCCCTCTCCCCCTCCGAGAACCGATCCGCCCAGAAGCGCCTCCTCGAGCAGATCCATGGTCAATTCAAGCTTCGGCATACTTTCCTCCCCCTTTCAGGTCACTCCAGAAGACGGGTGAGACAGATGCGGACCCGCCCCGCCTCTTCGTCGTGTTCCACGGTCACGTCATCAGTCATGATCCCCACGAGATAGATCTCCTGTCCCGTGCTGATGTCTCCGGAGAGCGACCACGAGTACTCCTCCATTTCGCGGGCGCGCGGCATTCTGAGCAGCCGGGTCATCTCCCGGATCTTTGTCGTCGGGTTGCCCGCGTAGTCCGATTCAACGCATATTTCAAATCTGTCTTCGTTCCGGATGACATGCGACGAAAAGTCGTGCGCTCCCATCGAGAAGAAGAAGTTCATTAACTCGCTCACGATGCGCGAGACGACATGACGTTCGTATTTCATTCCGTTTCTCTCCCTCTGAAGGTTTCGATGAGGGGGACGAGGATAGCCGCGACGAGTCCCCCGGCGAAGCCGTTGTTGTACAAGTTGAAGCCGGCGTGCAGTACGCCGACATACAGCACCACGGACGAGTGGACGTACCCGGCCAGTATTCCCGCTTTCCAGCCGAATTCGCCCGCAATAGGCGCGAGCGTCGTTCCGAAGAGCGCCGCAAGCTGTATTGCCGGGTCGGAAAGACTCCAGTGCTTCGTCAGACTTCCGAGGACGACTCCCGCGATAATAGGCGCGATGTTCCTCGGCGTTTTCCCCATCGCGCTGAAACCGACGACGGTAAAGATGCCTCCGAGCGTGGGACCGTTGAAATCGCCGCCTACAGCCAACAGATAGCCGGTCACGAGCAGGCCGTTCACCCCCATGTTGATCAGCGTCGGCGGGAAATCGAAGATATCGACGAAGTCGGCAAGCAGTCGTCCCGGATGCGCCCAAATCGACGAAACGCCTTTGAAGGATCTACCGTTTAATAAATACCCGGCGAGGATCATCGTCAGAAACATCCCGAGAAGCATGGGGAGGAGCAGCCCGTTGTTCCCGGTGGACCAGAGCACCCTCGCCTCCGGTACGAAACCGTGCGAGCGAAAGAGCGAGACATAGAGCGTTCCCACCATCCCTGCCGTGAATCCGACGTTGTACAGGTTGTACCCCTTGTGCACGGAAAGGAAGGACGCCGCCAATGAAGGAAGAATGAACCCGGCTGAAAGCCCCGCGATCGCGCCGGCGGCTATTCGAAAAGGCGCGGGGAGGTACAGACCGAACATCAGCTGGCTCACAAGCGGCGCGAGGGCTGTGCCGAAAAAAGCGATGTAGATGAACTTCAGGAAAGACTCCTTCCGATACCATGCGTAGAGCCACACGCCTCCGAGGATAAACCAGACGTTGAGCAGATTTTTTCCGAAGAAGGCAAACCCTGCTACGGTGAAGACCGCCGCGATGGAAATACCGCGTATGTGGATTTTGTAGTACACAAGGATTGCCGTGAAGAGCAGCGTGAGAATTCCGCTGTTGAGAAACGAAGCTCCGCGTCCCCCTACATGGAAGTAATCGGAGACGAGATAATCGGGTTCGAAGATAATAAGCTTCAACCCCGGCAGGATTTCAGCGAACGGGCTGGAGTGCAGGCCTACTGTACAAAGAAGTCCTCCGAAAAGGAAGAGAAAGAGCCGTTTGCCCCCCTCTCCGACCAGATAGCGGTCGAATCCAAGCTTCCCGGACTGTTCCGTCACTACGATCCCCCCTCTTCCCAAAGTATGCGGCGATACCCTCCTGGGAATGTACGGCCGCGCTTGCCGGGCCGGAATGTTATGATCGTACCCATCGGACAATCCCCCTCAGGCTGTTTTTGATGAAGAACTCCTCCTTTTGACGCTGCTCCGTCCTCAAAGAGGAAAGAAGTCCGAGCAGCGGGTCCTCCCGTTGCGTCTCGTCGAAGAGCAGCGCCACCGCATCCTCTTCGTCCGCCGCAGCACACCGTCGCGCCCTCTCACACCAGTCGCGGAACTGCACGGCGGCCAGATTCAGTGTTTCGGCAACCTCCGTGGTCCAGCCGTAGTGACTGAAGCAGAGATACTTCGCCCCGCTCTCCGCCGAAAGAAGTTCCATGGAACGCTCCAGCGCTTCCCCGTCCAGGCGCGGCGGGGTTGCGGGAAAACGATAGGGCGCGGAGACATTCGGCATGCCGGGCGCCGTCCAGAGGGAGCGGACCGCCTCGCCAAGCCCCACGCCCGCCGCCTCCCCGGGAAAGAGGATCTTCCCGAAATCCGCGTGGAAGACGTACGACGAGTGGTGCGACGCGTGCCCCGGAGTCTCGAGCACCGTAAACCCTTCCAACAAAGGGTCAGAGGAGTCGATCAGGCGCTCCTTCTGAACGGGAAGAATCGGACCGAAGGCGTCCGCCATCGCCGCGCCCAGCGTCGCGCGCGTTCCCTCGGCAAGCCTCGAGGGGTGGACGAGGTGCGTTCTTCCCCTCTCGGGCGCCAGCACCCTCGCCTCCGGGAAGCGCTCAAGGAGACGTCCCGCCCCTCCCGCGTGATCCGCATGAATATGGGTTAGCAGCACGAGATCGAGTCGTTCCACACCGAGAGAGCGCAAAGAACGCTCCAAGAAAGGGACCGAAGCCGACGGCCCAGTGTCGATGAGGATGTTGCGCCCTCTCTTGAAATCACGAAGCAGCCACGACGACAGATGATGATCAAATCCCGGAAGAGCAATCGGAAGGTCAAGAAGAAAGAGGGCGGATCCCTCTTCTTTATAGACCTCGCGAGCCCCTTCGGGGTACGATGTGACGGATGCGCGCACTCCCTTCACTCCTCACTCATTTGTGAAATAAAGCTCCACCGGTATTATACTCAATCCGGGGAGACGCTGCACTCGCCGGGAGCGGAAATCTGCTGCAGACGTTCTGCATTCCTCATGATACGGAACTCCCGCCGCAGGAACCACGCTCCGGTGAGTGCGCCGCCGAGGTCGGAGAGCGGCAGCGACAGCCAGATGCCGTCCATTCCGAGAATCGGCGGCAGAAAGTACAGCGGGGCGAGAATGAAGATAAAGTGCCTTGAGAGCGTCAGAAAGAGCCCCGTCTTCGCCTTGCCGATCGCCTGAAAGGTATGCGACGCTATGAGGCTCACCGAGGCAAAGATGACGCCGCTGTAGGCAAGTCGCATTCCGCGCACGCCAAGGGCCAGAAGTTCGGGGTCGTCCGAGTTGAAAATGCGGATGAGCGGCGCGGGAAAGAGCATGACGAGCGTGAAGCTCACCGTGAAGAAGAGGGCTCCGACCTTGATCGCAGCCAGGACGGAGCGGATGACCCGGTCGTAGTCCTTTGCGCCATAGTTGTAGCTGATGATCGGCTGAACGCCGCCCGCGAGGCCGAGGACCGGCAGAAAAAAGAGACTGTCAAGGCTGAAGAAGATGCCCATCGCCGAGATTGCCAGATCGCCTCCGTAAAAGCTCAGGAGTCGGTTGAAGAGGGCGAGCACGTACGTAAAACTGACCTCGGTGAGCGCAGGCGCCGAACCGATTGCAAGAATCCTGCGGGTGATCACCCAGTCGGGGGCAAGGTTCTTCATCCTGAACCGGAGCGTCCCCATTCTGCGGATGTAGTACAGCGCAGCCCACAGGGCGGAGATCATCTGTGAAAACAGCGTCGCGAGAGCGGCCCCTCCGACGCCCATGTCGAATACCAGGATGAAGAGCGCGTCGAGAAGGACGTTCGCTCCCGCGCCGATGATGAGCGTGAACATTGCGTAGCGCGGGTTTCCCTCGGCCCTGATGAAGAAGTTTAGCCCGAAGGCAAGCGTGGAGAAGAAGACGCCCCATACGGCAATGTTCATGTACTCCAGACAGAGGGGCATCAAGGTAGCGCTGGCGCCCGAAAGTTCGAGAATAGACTCTGTGAACGTGACGCCCAAAAGAACCAGAAGGATTCCGCCGCCTACAAGGAGCATGATCGCGTTCCCCATCGCCCGTTCCGCTCTGGCACGCCGCTTCTCGCCGAGGGAGATGGAGATGAGCGAGCCTGCGCCGACGCCCACCAGCAAATCGAAGGAGATCACAAGTATCATAAAGGGGAAGACCACGCTGATCGCGCCGATGCCCGCGGCGCCCACCGTCTGTCCGACGAAGAGCCGGTCGACGATGTTGTAGAGCGCGTTGGCGAGCATACCGACGATGGCGGGAAGCGAAAATCGCCACATGAGACGAGTGATCGAATCAGTCCCCATCGCGTGCGAGTTGTTCAGATTTTTTTCCATAAGAGCCTTCCTCCGCGTACAAATTTGTTTGAGGTATGATTATAGCAGAGAGCGCCCCGCAATAAAGGGGCGAGAATATCTCCGGGGAGGATTCATGACGGAAGCGTTTCTTTTCCCGCTGCGTCTCCATCTGCTCTGCGCCCCCTCGCACCGGCGTGGCGAATATCTGCTCGAACGGAAATTCGCGCAGGCATTCGCCGCGTCGAACGGCATTCCTCTGGACTTCGACGCGCTGATGGCAACGCTGCGCGAATGGTGCGCCTCGCAGGGGGTCGTCCGCAACGGACAGACGGCGTCCTTCTCCGGGAAGAGCGCGGACAAAAAGTACTCGGGAACGGCCACGCGCTTCCGCGACGAGCTGAGTATTCTCATCCACGTCGACGGAGAGGGGGGAAAGCGCTTCAGAATCCTTGGTCTCTGGAATGATTTTTCATGGCTGGTGCTCTACCAGGAGCCTCTCCTGGGGGAGTGGCGGTCGTGGCCGGGAGCGGCGAAAGACCCCGAGGGGATGGAGAAGGACAGGACGGACGAACGGAGCGCACGTGAAGGATTCGAATGGGTCTGCAGACGGAGGATCATCTCCCGCGCGCGGCTTCTTCGCGGCGAGGAGGTGACGACCGAGTACTATTCTCCCTCATACAGAAAACGATGAGCCGGGGACGGGCCCCGGCTCCGAAACGTTACTCCTGGACGGGATACCCCATCTCGTCGAGCGCCTTCCGCAGCGCGGCCACCGCTTCGGGAGGCAGGCGGTCCATGCCGCCCTTCTCCGTCTCTCGGGACGTGACGAACGCAAGCCTGTCCCTCATCCGCGAGAAGAGCTCCCTTCGGTACTGCTCATCCGTGAAGTCGATCGGGAAGCGATCCAGCGCCATCGTCTCCATATCGCTGAAGGGGCCGAACGGCACGAACTCCGCCTTCCCCTCGACAAGCGCCTCGAGAATGCCGAGCGTGTCGGCGGGCTTGACTTTCTTCCCCATGAACTCGCCTGTATTCAGGATGTAGCACGCCACCCCGTCGTCGAAGAGCGTCTTGAAGCGCTCGTAGTCAGTGGCAAGCGGATACGTACGGAATGGATTTGCGTAGGATTCGATGACGAGCGCATTCGGGTCCACTCCGGGGGCGAGTCGCTCGGCCGTCGTCCGTTTTGTTGCGAGGGTGGCGCCGAGCACCGCGGCCAGGTCGGACCCCTTCAGGCGGAGCACCGGCGGCAGCGACGAGTCCTTCATCAGCCAGAAAACGGCGTCGATCGGCTCGTCGATCCGGTCCACCCGCTCGGGCGACCAGAGCTTTGACTTAATGGCGCGCCCGTTGCCGTTGCGCAGGTCCTCGGTCACCGCGTAGAGCAGGCCGTCCTCCCCGCGGGTAACGCCGCAGTTCTGGATTGTGATGATGAACTTGTTGTCCTCGCACCCCATCGGGTAGTCCTGCACCTTGTCGAAGTAGGAGGGCTCGAGCGCGATGGCGTACTTCTCCTTGACGTTGATCACGAAGGCGTCGTCGTGAAGGACGGTGATATCGTACTTGTTTCCGTGCCGCGCGTGGGTAATCGTCGACTTCCCTGAACCGGAGAGGCCGAAGACCGCGGCGACGAACGAGCGTCCCCCCTTCAGGTTGTACCGTTTCAGGCCCCCGTGGCATGAGGCGAAGCCGTTCCGCACGGCTGTTCCCCACGCGAGCGTCAGCGTTCCCTTCTTGAGCTCGCCGAAGTAGCGCATACCCAGCACCGCCGCGCAGTTATGGAGCGGATCGAAGAATGCCAGCCCCAAGGGGTAGTCGGGAGAGGTCCAGTCGGGATCGGCGAACATGAAGATATCGCCGTCCGGCAGCGGCCTGGATGCCGCGTACATGTCGAGATAGGTCCTGTTGAGATACTGGAAGTTCAGCAGCCAGTTGTAGACGAGATTTTCATGATTCTTCGGCGCGAGAAGATGCGCCTTCACCATGAAATCACCTTCGAGACCGATATACGCCTCGGCGGAGTAAAAGGTACGGAAACGGGAGTTGTATACCGCTTCCCGGAGCACCGCTGCAAAATCTCCCATATTTACGCCGGGTTCGCCGACGATCCTCCGCGCGGCGGCGCAACGGCCGACCACAGCGCCGTCGTTCATCAGGAGCACATTGCTGCGCGGGGGCAATCCCTGCCCTTCGGGACGGTAGACCGGCATCCCGGTAAGCTCGACCGTGCCGGGGGAGACTCTCGCCAGCTCGTAGGCCTCCTTGAGGTTCGAGACAGGAACCACGTTGTTGCCGAAAAAAGCGGATTCAATAGTCGTCCGCGCCTGTGACTTGATACGAGAGAAGCTCTCGGGTCCGGTAAAAAGTTCCAGAGTTGACATGGAGGTTCGCCTCTTTCTCCCGCATGCGGGAACGTTTTTCCCCTCGAAAGGGGAGCTCTGGCGGCGTCATTGTATCACACTCCATACCGCAGTGTGAAACCGTCGCCACGCATGCCGCGCTCCGAAGAACCCGCCGCAGTCGCGCAAGAAAGATGCCGTCGGGTTCCGCGCTCCGAAGAAAAGAAAGATAAAAACTATATCCCCCGTGCGGAGCGAATCCGGCCGTACGCCTCCTGAATCTCCTGAAACTTCCTTGAGGCGAGGGCAACAAAGTCCTCGTCGAGATTCTGCCCGATGAACTTGTCGGGGTGGTACTTCGCGAGCAGCTCCCGGTAGCGCTTCTTGATCTCCTCGTTGGAGGAGGAAGGCGAACAGCCGAGCACGGTATAGGGGTCGCGCTTCCCGCCGGGAGGGGGCGTATACGCGGCGCCTCCTCCGGAGGAAGACCTGCCCCTCGCGCCCCCGGACGGCCCCGGCGAGCCTTGCGCCCCGCGGAGCATATCCTTCAGTATTTTGGAAAAGAGAAAGAAGAGCAGCAACGGAGCCGCCTTCAGAAGCAGTCGAAACAGAAACATGAGCAACCTCCTGCGCAAATGCGCGTTACCGTATACACGGACATTCAGGGTTCCGATCAGGGACACACATCACTGAACCTCAAGGAGTATTATAGAGGAGTTTTCTTCGAGGGACACGGCTATTTCACCGAGAAGACATTTTTTACCACGGAGGGACGCGCACGATGCAACTGCATATTGGCGGCTACATACCCACAAGCTTTCTGGACTACCCCGGTAATACGGCGGCCGTGGTCTTCTTCGCCGGCTGCCAGTTCCGGTGTCCTTTCTGCCACAACCCGGAGCTTGTCTTTCCGGGCGCGGAGATCGAACGAATCGGCACGGAGCACATCCTCGCGGACTTGAAGAAACGAGCCCCCTTCCTCGACGGCGTCTGCGTCACGGGCGGAGAGCCGACGCTTCAGCCCGGGCTTCTCCCCTTTCTGAGGGAGATACGATCGCTCGGGCTCAAGGTGAAGCTCGACACCAACGGAGCGCGCCCGGACGTCCTCGAGCGGATCCTCGCGGAGAAGCTGGCCGACTACGCGGCGATGGACCTCAAGGCTCCGGAGGAAACGTATTCCCTGGCCTGCGGCCGGGACGGCGATGCGACGCTCCTTCCGCTCGTGCGGAAGAGCATCGCCCTTCTGCTGCGCGGGGCCGTCCCTTTCGAGTTCCGGACGACGCTCGTTCCGGGGCTCCACCGTATCGAGGATGCGCCCCTTCTCGGCCGCATGGCCCAAGGAGCGCCGCTCTTCGTCCTTCAGAATTTCCGTCCGGGGAACACGCTCGATCCCGGCTTCTCATCGCTCTCCCCCTTCTCCATGGAGTTTCTGGAGGAGTTCCGAACCGCGCTTCTCCCCTTCGTTGGAGAGGTCAAAATCCGGGCGTGAACTCCCGCGCCAGGCGGAGCGCTTCACGGATGTCGGCCAGCGTGAGCATAATCGGGCTTCCTTCGGCGCGTCCCCGGTTCCGAAGGAGGTAGCTCGGGTGGAAGAGCGGCAGAACGGAGAGCTCCATACCCTCCCAGACGCAGGTGTGAAGACGTCCGCGCAGCGTCGTTATCCCCTCTTTCGTCCCCAGCAGCGCGCGGGTAGGCGCGTTGCCCGCGGTGATGACGAGGCGCGGCCTGATGTGCCGCAGCTGCGCAGCGAGAAACGGGCGGCAGGCGGCCGTCTCCGCTTTTGAAGGAAGGCGGTTTTCGGGAGGGCGGCACTTCACGGTGTTCGTGATGAACAGCTTCTCCCTGGGAAGCCCGGCCTCCTCCAGCAGTTCGCCCAGCAAACGTCCCGAGAGGCCGACGAACGGCCGTCCGGATTCGTCCTCCTTCGCTCCGGGGGCCTCCCCCACAAGGACGACCGGCGTTCTTTCCGGGCCTTCCCCAAAAACGGCGTGTGTCCGCGTCTCGGCGAGGGGACAGCGTTCGCAGGCTACGACCTCGTTTCTCAATGCGTTGAATGGCGCGTCGTTCATTCTTTTCGTCCTTTCGTCGCTTTCCCTTACGGGAGCTGTTCTGTCATAATAGCAGCGTCTCCGGAGCGTTCAAAAGCGAGCGCCCCGGAGGGGTCCGAAACGTGTGCAGGGAGGGTATTGCATGGGAAACAACAGCGTCTTCGCCGTCTTCGACCTGGAGACGAACGGCTTCAAGGGAGCGTCGACCGTCTCCGCCTCGTCGATCGTCTTCACCGCGGAGGGGAGGATCGTGGACTTTTTCAACCGTTTCTATCACTCGGAAGAGCGCCCCGATCATCGGACCGAGCGAGTCCACGGACTCACATCGGAGCGGATCGCGCACTTTCGCGAGGAAGAACGCTATCCTTCCTATTTCCTGGAGGACTGGCCGAGCCTCGCCGCGTTCTGGGAGCGATGGAACCCGGAGGGAATCGTCGTCCACAACCTCTCTTTCGATCTCTCCTTCCTCCCCCGCGAAGCGGTGCGGGGAAGAAAGTGGTGGTGTTCGATGAGAGGACTCACCGACTTCTGCAAAATCCCCAAGAATACGGACCGGGAGGGCGAATGGAAGTGGCCCCGCCTCGGAGAGGCGGTCCGCATCGCCCGGGAGCGCCTGCTCGAACCGCTTCCGCTGGCGGAGGCGGAAGAATTCGTGGGACCGGCCCTCGGACACTACGGCCTCAGCGACTGCTTCGAGCTGTACGGGCTCTTCGTCAGAGTCCTGAACCAAGCGCCGGAACGGGTGCGCTTTCGCGCTGCCTCCGCGTTGCAGCTCTCCCCCCGGCGTGAGCTCTACCCTCTGCCTTCGGCCGTTCGAGACCCGTTCGTCAGAGAGCGTCTCGACTATTCGGCGCGCATCGCCGAAGCGGCGGGAGATGCCGAACGGAGCCGAAAACTCCGCTCGCTTGCAGGCGACTGAGAGGCCGCTCCATAAGAGGACAGGGCGTCGTATTCTCTACGGATGCAGGGAAGCTGGCGCCCCGTCCCCTCTGTCGTCCGGGAGCTGCTCGCCGCTTACGCGCCGACGATGAAGCGCTTCCCCACCGTGAGCGGAATAAAGCGTTTCCCGAACGCCTGGAAGAGCTTCGCCTGCATGGGAAAACCGGTGCAGTGCCCGCAGGCGATCCATGCCGGATCGAACTCTTTCAACCCTGCGAGCGTCTTCTCCATCTTTTCTTCAGTGCCGTTCACGAGGTGCAGTCCGCCGACGACGCCTTCGATCGGCTCGCCGGGGTAGAGCGCGCGGACCCGCTTCAGGATGTTCACAATCCCGGAATGGCTGCACCCGGCGAGGACGACGAGCCCCTTCCCTTTGACGCGGGCGACAATCCCCATGTCGTCGGGGAGGGAGTCCTGGACCACCTCGCCGTCGCGTACCGTGAAGAAACGCTTCCCCGGCCCCTCGAAATCGGTCTCGCGCGGAATCTCTCCAGTGGTCGACAGTCCGTCGGCAAGAGGAAACGGCGCGCCTGAGAGCAACAGTATTCCGCCGGCCCTCTCGATAGCTTCGCGCTCGTCGCCGGTACGGACGCCCTTCGCCGCCACAACCGGTTCCATTACAAAGTGCGGACGAAAGAGCGCAGGATTCGCGATCACCGGGAAGTCATGCTTCCCTGTGGACTCAACGAACTTCGCGATACCTCCGGTGTGGTCGTAGTGACAGTGTGAGAGAACAACAAAGTCGACCGACTGCGGGCAAACCCCAAGCTCTTTCATGTTGTGCGCCAGGAACTCCGCAGTCTGCCCCACGTCGAGGAGACCTCGGACCTCCTTTCCGTCTTTCGTCCCCTTAATAAAGAACGAAAGGCCGTGCTCGGCGACAAGGTGACCGTTCATAGGCACTGAGTCTTCCATCAATGTGATAATCTCAAGTGAATCGAGCATATCGCTCCACCTCCGGATACAGGATATTTTGTATAATGAACTGAAACCGCCGACTTTGCAAGAGGCGCCGGAACGAGAGGAGAGAAATCGAAATGTACTTTATCGAAGGACAATCGCACGACCCCGCGTACAACCTCGCGCTCGAGGAGCATCTCTACAGGAGCGTCAACGAAGGACACCCCGGCTACTTCCTGCTGTGGCAAAACGCTCCCTCGATCATCGTGGGGCGCTTCCAGAACACGGCTCAGGAGGTGAACCGCCCCTTCGTCGAGGAGCGCGGCATTCACGTCGTCAGACGGATATCCGGAGGAGGCGCGGTCTATCACGACCTCGGGAACGTGAACTACTCGTTCATCGTCCCCAACGACGAGGGAACCCCCTTCGACTTTGCGCGCCATGCCCGGCCAGTAATCGACGCGCTCGCAAAACTCGGCGTCGAAGCTGAGAGCGGCGGCAGGAATGATCTTTTAATCGACGGGCGAAAGTTCTCCGGAAGCGCCCAGCACATGGACCGGCGCAGACTGCTCCATCACGGGACGCTGCTCTTCGATTCGGACCTCTCGATCCTTGAACAGGCCCTCAGCGTGGACGAGGAAAAGTTCACCTCCAAGGGGTTCAAGTCGGTCCGGAGCCGAGTGACCAACATCCTCCCCATGCTGACGGAGCCCATCTCCGTGGAGGAGTTCATCGACGCGCTTCGGGGCGCTCTCTCCGGGACCGAAACATATTCGCTCGACGAGACACAGCTTTCGGAAATCCGCCGTCTTCGGGACGAGAAGTACGCGACGTGGGAGTGGAACTGGGGGGCGTCCCCCGAGTTCACAGAGCGCAAGGTTCACCGCTTCCCCTGGGGGAAGGTGGAGGCGTTGCTGAACATAAAGGAGGGCGTCATCCGGCAAGCGCGATTCTACGGCGACTACTTCGGCGCGGAGAACCGGGAGGAGATCGAAAGGCTGCTCGAAGGGCGCTTCTACAGGGAAGATGCGCTCCGCGAGGCGCTGGAAGGGTTCCCGCTGGAGCGCTCTTTCAAGGGAGCGGGCACGGAAGAGTTCCTGACTTTTTTGATGTCCTGAGCATCGTATCGTCAGAGGACCGCAGCCGAAACGTGGGAAGCGGTCCGGAACATGCGGACGCAGTCACCTCCGTCCCTCTTCGCCCAGTACATGGCCGTGTCGGCGTTCTTTGCGAGTTCGATCTCGTCGCGGCCGTCCTCCGGATGAATGGCAATGCCGATGCTGCACGAGACGTCGACGGAACGCCCTTCGATGAAGAATGGTTTGCGAAGGGCTTCCAAGAGCTTCTCCGCCACGTGGAGCGCATCCTCCACCCGCTCCACCGCAGGGAGCAGCACGACGAACTCGTCGCCGCCGATCCGCCCCACCGTGTCGGATTCGCGCAACGCCGATTTCATGCGTTCGGCCGCCTGTTGAAGCAGCACATCGCCGATCGCGTGCCCGTACGTATCGTTCACCGGCTTGAACTTGTCAAGGTCGAGGAACATCAGCGCCGTCGGGATTCCGCTTCTTCTGGACGCGGCCAGCGCACGCTCCAGCCGGTCGGAAAAGAGCGCCCGGTTGGGGAGACCGGTGAGCGGGTCATGCTGCGCCATATGGGCCATCTTCGCCTCGACCTCCTTACGCTCGGAGATATCGCGGGTCACGCCGTGAATCTCGATTCGCCCGTTCTGCGGGTTGCGCCAGTAGACGGTCACGACCTCTGTCCACACAGTCGTTCCGTCCTTGCGGGGCTGTTCGACCTCCTCGGTATGAAACACCGCGTCTCCGCGTTCTTCCCTCATTTTGAACTTCTCCGTTTCTTGATCGATGAGCCTGTGGACCAAGGCCGCCGACTCCGGCGTCAGAGCGGCGTCGAGAGGTTCGGCCATGATCTCCTCGGGCGTATATCCTCGAAGCCGCTCAACGGAGGGGCTGACATACACAAACATAAGCGTCTCCGCGTCGAGCGTCCAGATGACATCCTTCATGCTCTCCGTGAGAAATCTGTATTTCGCCTCGCTCTCCCTGAGCGCATCCTCCACCCTCTTGCGTCCCGTAATGTCGAAGGCGCTTCCTACGGTGCAGAGAACACCGTCGAAGAGAACTGTTCTCGCGGTGAAATCGACCCACCGCACTTCACCTGTCTTCGTGAGCAGCTTCAGTTCGTAGCGTGTGGGAACAGCTTCCCCGCGCTCCCGGGCAGCGTCCCGCTCCAGCGCCGAAGGACGATGATCGGGGTGGATGTGTTCAAGAGAATTCATCCTCAACAGCTCCTCGCGGGAGTAGCCGGTGATTGCCTCCATCGCGGCGTTCACCATGACAAAACGCCCTCCGCGAAAAACATACGTCGCGGCGGCGGAACTCTCGACGATCATGTGGAAACGGACGATACTCTCTCCGAGAGCGCTCTTCGCGAGTGCCTCTTCGTTGACGATCTTCCGCAGACGACGTCTTTCATACAGCAAAAAGACACAGGTAAAAAGCAGCGCAGAAAAAACAAAAACTGAAAGAGGACCGGCGGCCATTGAGAACATATATTTTCCTCCCGCGAAACCAGGGAAAACGGCTTCATAATTTCCAAACACCACTAAGGATAGCATACCTCGCTTCCTCCGTCGCTCTTTTTTTCTCATGTTTTCTCATGAACGAACTTTTCCCAGGAAACGCAGAAAGCGGCGTTCCGGATCAACCGGTAACGCCGCTTTCATCAGCAGATTGTTCTGGGATACTACGCCTTCTTGGGCAGCGATATGGCCCGTCCCTGGACTGCCATCGCCCCCTCAAGCAGCGCTTCGCCGACCGTCGGGTGCGCATGGATGGTCGTGATGATCTCGTCCACCGTCGCCTCCAGCCGGAGCGCCAGCCCGCCCTGCGCGATGAGGTCGGTGGCTCGCGGGCCGATGATGTGGACGCCGAGAATCTCGTCGTACTTCTCGTCGACGACGTACTTCACCATGCCGTCGCTCTCGTTCATGATCAGGCTCTTTCCGTTGGCCATCAGCGGGAAGCGGCCGACCTTGACGCGATGCCCTCTGCCCTTCGCCTCACTCTCGCTCAAGCCGACGGAGGCTATCTCGGGAGCGGTGTACACCGCGCTGGGAACGGTCTTGTAGTCCATGTCGACCGCGTGCCCCATGATATTCTCCGCCGCGACCTCGCCCTCTCGGGAGGCGACGTGCGCGAGCATGATATGCGACGCGCAGTCCCCGATGGCGTAAATTCCCTTCACGGACGTCTCCATCCGTGAGTTCACCTTCACTCTGGCCCTGTCGAAGGCAATCCCGAGGCGGTCGAGCCCCAACCCCTTCGTAACGGGACGGCGGCCGACGGAGACGAGCACCTTCTCCGCGTCGAGGACGAGCGGGCCCGCAGGCGTCTCCACCCTCACGGCAAGCTCTTTCCCCTTCTTCTCCACACCGACGACCTTGGAGTTGGTATGAAAGGAAACACCCTTTCTCAGAAGAACCCCCTTGAGAATCTGAACTATCTCCTCGTCGAGCATCGGAAGAATCTCCGGGAGCATCTCGACCACCGTCACCTTCGCGCCGAAAGATGAAAAAATCGAGGCGAACTCCATGCCGATGACGCCGCCGCCCACGAGGACGACCGACTTCGGAAGGCGCTCCAGAGAGAGCGCTCCGGTGCTCGTCATCACGCCGTCGAGGTCGAATCCGGGAACAGGCGGAACCACAGGCTCCGAACCTGTCGCCACGATGACTGCGTCGGCGGAAACCGACTCCTTCGAGCCGTCCTTCTTCGTCACGGCGATTTCCTTCGGCGTGACGAACGACGCCTCGCCCTCGACGATGCGGACGGCGTTGCTTCGCAACAGCGTCCCGACGCCGCCGACGAGGGTATCCACGACTGCCTTCTTCCGGGCCATCAGCCCGTCCCAGTCGACGGCCACGTTGTCGGCCTTCAGGCCGATCATCGCGCCCTCCTTCGCCGCGGTGAAGACCTCGGCGGTATGCAACAGCACCTTCGTCGGAATGCAGCCGACGTTGAGACAGACGCCGCCGAGGGCGTTCTTTTCGATGACGGTCGCCTCGGCGCCGAGCTGCGCCGCCCTGATGGCCGCGACGTACCCGCCGGGCCCCGCGCCGATTATTGCGACTTTTTTTCGCGCTTCCATGGACACTCCCCGTCCTCTCTATAAAAGAAGGAGCCAGGGGTTCTCGACGAGCTCCTTGATACGGGCGAAGAAACGCGCGGCCTCCGCGCCGTCGAGAATCCGGTGGTCAGCCACCAGGCAGAGCGCCGACATCGGGCGGACGACAATCTCGCCGTTCACGACGACCGGTTTTTCCACGATGGCGTTCACTCCGAGGATACACGCCTCCGGAGGGTTCACGATCGGTGTGAAGCTCTGCATGCCGAACATACCGAGATTTGTAATTGTGAACGTGCCGCCCTGCATCGCGTCGAGGGTGAGCGAACCGTTTCGCGCCTGTTCGACGAGCTGTTCCGTCTCTTCCGCGATGCGGAGGAGGCTCTTCGACTGCACCGCCTTCACGTTGGGAACGAGCAGCCCTCCCTCGACCGAGACGGCGAGCCCGATGTTCACATTGCCGTGCATCACGATGGCGTCCCCTTCGAAGGAGGCGTTCGCAAGCGGATTCTCCTTGAGCGCTGCGGCGCAGATCTTCATCAGGATATGATTGTAGGAGATCTTGACGCCCTTCTTCGACGCTTCGTCCTTCACCTTGTTTCTGAAGGCGACAAGCGCCGAGAAGTCCGCTTCGAGGGTGTACGTCACCGAGGGAACAGTGGCGTTGCTCAGGCTCATCCGCTCGGCGATGACCTTCCGCATCGGCGTCAGCGGAATGCGGACATCCTCCGCCTCCGGAACGGCGGCGGCCCGGAGGACGTCGTCCTTCATCACACGGCCGTCCTTGCGCATTGAAGCCATGTCAACGCCCAGCTCCGCAGCCATTTTGGCTGCCACGGGACTTGCCTTGACAGACGCCCCGCCCGAAGCGGCGGCGGCGTCCACATCCTTGCGGACGATCCGGCCCGACGGTCCCGAACCGGCGACGAGCGCGAGGTCTATCCCCACCTCACGCGCCGTCTTGCGGGCGAGCGGGGTGGCGCGGATTCCGCCCGCCGGAGCGCTGCGAACCTCGGAAGGAGCGGCGGCCTTCTTCTCCTCCGCCGCGGGCGCCGCTGCGGGCGTTTCCGGAGCTGCGCCCGCAACTGTTTCGCCGGCGGCGCCGACGTAGGCGAGCACCTCGCCTACGGGAACATCCTTTCCTTCAGGGACGAGGACTTTCAGCAGAACGCCTTCGGAGGGCGATTCCACGTCGAACGTCAGCTTATCCGTGGCGACGACCATCAGAATCTCGCCTTTCCGGACGGGCTCTCCCTCCTTCTTCTTCCACTGGGAGACAACCCCTGTGTTCATTGTCAGCCCGAGCTTGGGCATTGTTACGGGTGAAGCCATTCAAAAACCCCTCCTTTTGAGGAACGAAAGAACATACGCTGTACAACGACAGGCAGATACGCTGTCCGCGCTACATCATGCCCAGAAGTCGGGGCAGGTAGAGCGTGATCCCCGGGAATACGGTAATGACGGCAAGCGCAATGATCGACGCCACGAGGAGCGGTATGACCGGTCGGGTGATCTGCTCCATCGTGAGTCCGCTGATTCTCGCGCCGACATAGAGGTTCACCGCCACCGGCGGGGTGACCTGGCCTATGGCCATGTTGACGGTCATCATCACGCCGAACCAGATGGGATCCCAACCGAAGGTGACGATAACCGGCGCCAGGATCGGGAGGAAGACGTAGGCGATCGAGATCGCGTCAAGCAGCATCCCTGCGAAGAGCAGGATGATGTTGATCATGAGCAGAATGACCAGCGGATTCTCGGAGATGCCCAGAAGAAGCGCCGCGATCTTGTCGATGAGTCCCACCGTAGCGCCGAGCCAGGAGTAAAGCCCTGCGCAGGTGACCACGATCATCACCACGGAAGTCCCGGCGACCGTCTCCCGGAGTATGTCGTAGAGAATGCGGAGTGTGAGACTGCGGTAGATGAAGACGCCGACGAACAGACCGTAGAACACCGCAACCGCCGCGGCCTCCGTGGGCGTGAAGACCCCTCCGTAAATGCCTCCGAGGATGATCACCGGTGTGAAGAGCCCCCAGAAAGCGTCTTTCAGCGCAAAAAGGATTTCCTTGGAAGTACCCCTCGGAGCGCCCCTGTAGCCATGCTTTTTACTGATCAGCCACACCGCGACGCAGAGAAAGCTGGCGACGACGATGCCCGGTACGACTCCGGCGGCGAAGAGCGTGCCCACCGACTGCTGCATGATATCGCCGTACACGATGAAGGAGATGCTCGGCGGAATGATGATCGCAAGCCCCGCGGACACGGAGACGACCGCGGTGGCGAACGCCTTGTCATACCCGGCCTCCGCCATGCCGGGAATGAGGATGAGGCCGAGAGCCGCCACCGTCGCCGGACCGGAGCCGCTTACGGCGCCCCAGAACGCGGCCACGATGACCGTCGCAACGGCAAGGCCGCCGGTCATATCGCCAACGAGCTGCTTGATGAGGGCGATAATCCGCTCGGCGATGCCGACTTTTTCCATGATGACTCCGGCAAGAATGAAGAAAGGAATCGCAAGAAGAGGAAACTTCGCGATGCCGGAGAAGAAGCTGTACGAAAGCATCTGATACCCGAGATCCCAGTTCCAGACCACGAAGATGGCGGCCGAACCGAGGGCTACGGCGATGGGGACCCTCAACAGGAGAGGGACCAGAAAGAGAACGATCGTCCAAAATGCTGGTTCACGAAGCAAAGACTCCATCTCTCGTCCCTCCTAAAACTCGTTTTTTTTTTTTTTTTCCATAGTCGCCTGCAGAACGCGGATGAAGATGAGCGCGGAGAAGACGGGCAGAGCGATCGTATAGTAGTAGATCGGTATGGCGAGCGACGGCGAGGTGACGGCGAGGTCGATCTCGTCCATCACCTGAACATACCCCAGGTACGCCAGAAGACCGAAGAACACGAGCGACATGCCGGCGGAAACGTAGAAACAGAACTTCTTTCCCTTACGGGGGAGCTTGTCGTAGAGAAAGGTCATGCTCAGGTTGGCGCCCTTTTTGAAGGCGATCGCTGTTCCCAGCATTACCAGCCAGACAAAAAGGTAGATGGTGATCTCTTCTGTGAATGAAAGCGCATAAAAGATGAAGTAGCGGGTAATAACGTTGGCGAACGTGACCACCGCCATCACAATAAGAATGAGAGAGCCGAGAAGTTCCTCGAAGTTATCGAATAGTTTTTTTACCATTTAGGCCAATCCCTTCTGAAGAAAAAAGACTCTGTGATTTCCTCCCCCACGCGTCCCGCAGACGCCCTCCTCGAAGACAAACGAAGAAGCGTGCGGGGAGGAAGGAAGAGAAGGCCCCCGGGCAAACGAGCCGAGGGCTCGGGGGGAGCCCCGTCCCCCCGAGGTCGCAAACAAAAGACGTCTACTTCGCCACAGCCGCCATATCCGCCTCGGCGGCGTCGACGATGGCGTCGCCGATTTTGGAACGCCACTCTTTGACGACGGGCGCCGTCTTATCGGCGAACGCCTTCGTCTCTTCAGCCGACAGGATGCTCACGGTCATGCCGACATTGGAGAGCTCTTTGTACCAGTCGGTGATCTCGGGCAGCTTGCCGATGCTCTCCAGGTACTTGTGCGCGGTCCCGTCGTCCAGGCTGATACGGGCAAGCGCGATCATGTACTTGCCTGCCTCCACGGCGGCTTCCTGAATCATCTTCTGATCCTCTTCGGAGAAGGACTTCCACACGCCGGGGTTCACGACGTAGAGCGTGGGGTCGACGACATAATGCCAATCGGTGACAAACTTGTGGTACTCGTGCATCTTCACAGGGTAGAAGGTGCTGATGGGGTTCTCCTGGCCGTCCACGACGCCCTGCTGAATTGCCGCCATGGTGTCGCTCCAGTTCATGGTGATGGGGTTGGCGCCGATCGCCTTGAAGGCGTCGAGGAAGATCGGGCTGCCGACCACGCGGATCTTCATCCCTTCCATATCCTGAGGAGTGCGAATCTCCTTCTTGGAGTTTGTCATCTCCCGGAAGCCGTTCTCTCCCCATGCGAGGAACTTCACACCCTTGTCCTCGACGGCCTTGACGACCATCTCTCCGGACTTCCCCGCCTTGACCGCGTCAAGCGCGGCGTACTTGTCGGGCTGATTCGCGATGAAGAACGGAAGGGCGAAGAGGTTCAGCTCGATGATCTGCGGAGAGTAGTTGATGGAGGACTGCACCGCGAAGTCGATCGTCCCGTTCCGGACGAGCATGAACGCGTTCGTCTGCGCTCCTACGGTAAGCTGGGAGCCGGGATACACCTTGATGTTGATCTTGCCGCCGCTTCTCTCCTTCACAAGTTCGGTGAAATAGACGGCGCCCATACCCCAGGATGTGGTGAGGCTGGGGACGATATCGAGTTTGTACTCGGCTTTGTAGGCCGCAAAGGCCGGAACGGAGAACGCGCACAGAGCTGTTACAAGTATGAGCAGCGCAACGAGTTTTTTCATCTTCTTCTTTACCTCCTGAATGTGGTTTTACAACTTCCCATGTTCGGAATAGCGCCTTTCCTTCCACACTTCCTTCGGTAGCGGAGCGATCACCTCCTCGTTCCAGCGACATTGTCCTTGTATTGTAACGTATGATTACAGTTTCGGAAAAATCTTGAAAAGCGTGAACCCTGTCTCCTCGTCGAACGAGCGCCTGAGTTCGGCGCCTTCAAAAACGTCGAGAACTATCTCCGCCGTGGCGAGAATCCGGTTCTTCCCCGTATCGGCCAGATGCCCCGCGAACGGACGAAGATCCTCCCCGGCCACCTGCGCGTGCAGATGGATCGAAAGTTCATCTTTGTCATCGTCCCAGCCGAAAACTCCCTGTACCGCGATCAGTTCAAGCGGGCCCTCGATAGTCCGGGGTTCGAGATAGACCACCCGCCCCGGAGCGTCCGGATCAGGAGTCACGCAGACGAGGCTCGCGGTGCGCAGACTCCCTATCATCGTTGCGATTCGCCCGGACCGGAGTCCATGGCGTTCGCATACGGTGCGCAGCCCCTCGAAGACGTCCTCTCCCGGAGCGAGACGAACGAGAATCGTCCGTCCAATTTCCGCAGCCGCCGACGAAACCCGTTCCGTCTCCATGGCCTCTTCCTAGAACATCGCCCTGACGGCGGCGGCGATCTTCTCCGGAGTAATCCGGTACGCCTGCTCCAGCGGGCGCGCGAAGGGAACCGGGGTGAACGGAGCGCCGACGCGGACGATGGGGGCGTCAAGGCAGTCGATCGCCTCCTCGGCGACGAGAGCCGCGATCTCCGCGCCCACGCCGCCCTGCTTGACAGCTTCATGCGCGATGGCGAGGCGGGTGGTCTTCGCCACCGACTCGAGGATCGTCTCCTTGTCCAGAGGCGAAATCGTCCGGAGGTCGATCAGCTCGGCGCTGATGCTGTCCTTCGCCAGCAACTCCGCCGCTTTGACGCAGAGATTCATGGTCATCGAGTACGAAACGAGCGTCACGTCGCTTCCCTCTTTTACGACCTTCGCCTTGCCGATGGGCGTCAGGTACTCTTCCTCCGGAACCTCTCCCTTCATGGAGAAGAGCGCCTTGTGCTCGAAGTAGATGATCGGGTTGTCCTCTCGGATCGCCGCCTTCAGCAACCCTTTCGCATCCGCCGGGTTCGAGGGGATGACGACCTTCAGTCCAGGAATGTGCATGAAGAACGCCTCAAGAGACTGCGAGTGCTGCGCAGCCGCCTGATTCACAAGGCCGTCCGGCGCGCGCAATACCATGGAGACGGGCTTCTGCGCACCGAACATGTAGTAGATTTTCGCCATCTGGTTGTAGATCTCGTCGAAGCAGACCCCGGCGAAATCCGCAAAGTGCATGTCCGCGACCGGACGCATCCCGGCAAGCGCCGCGCCCACGCAGGCGCCCACTATCGCCGTCTCGCTGATGGGGGTATCCATCACCCGTTCAGTACCGAACTTTTCAGGGAGCCCTTTGAACTGACCGAATATGCCGCCCTGGCGTACGATATCCTCACCCATGACGAAGACCTTCTCGTCCCGGGCCATCTCCTCCTGCATCGCTTCCAGCGTCGCCTGCGAAAAACTGATTGTTCTCATCTTGTCCACCGCCTTACACGTAGAGCCCTTCAAAGAGCGCCGACTCCTCCGGTACAGGAGAAGTGCGGGCAAACTCCAGGGCTTCTTTCAGTTCTTCTTCAACCGTATTCCTGATGGTTTCAAGTTCTTTTTTCGTCATCGCCTTCGCCTTGAGCACTTTGCTCTCGAAGCGGGGGATGGGATCGGTCTCGCCGAAGACCTTCTGCACCTCTTCCTTCGTTCGGTACTTCTCGGGGTCGCCGACGAAGTGCCCCTTGATACGGTACGATTTGCACTCCAGAATAGAAGGCCCCTCCCCCCGGCGCGCTCTTTCGACGAGCTCCTTCGCCGCCTCGCAGACAGAGAAAACATCGTTCCCGTCCACAATAACGCCCGGCATTCCATAAGCGACGGCCCGGTCGGCGATGTCGTCCACAGAAGTCGTGGTGCGATACGGAGTCGTTGAAGCCCACTGGTTGTTCTCGCAGACGAAGATCACCGGCAAATTCCACGCCGCAGCCATATTCGCCGCCTCGTGGAAGGTTCCCCGGTTGGATGCGCCGTCGCCGAAGAAAGTGACCGCGACGCCGTCAGTCTTCTGCATTTTGTGCGCCAACGCGGCGCCTGTCGCCATTGTGAATCCGCCGCCGACGATGCCGTTCGCGCCGAGCATCCCCACGCTGAAATCGGCGATGTGCATCGAACCGCCCTTTCCCTTGCAGCTTCCGGTGCTCTTGCCGAAGAGCTCCGCCATCATCCGTTTGAGATCCGCTCCCTTGGCGATGGTGTGGCCGTGCCCGCGGTGCGTGCTCTGGATATAATCGGTCTTTCGCAAGTTGGCCATGACGCCTGTCGCGATTGCCTCCTCGCCGATATACAGGTGGACGAATCCCGGAATCTCGCCTTCAAGAAAGAACTTCTCGATCATCTGCTCGAAACTCCTGATCGTCACCATTGTCTTGTAGAAATAGCCCAACAGATCCTTTTCATATTTTGCGGGAGAAAGAGTCGCCTCTTTCCGCACAGGCTGCGCATACATACAAATCACCTCGTTGAAAGTCTGGTCTTTTTCCGAATACGGCCCTTTACGCGGCCCTCTTCTTCTTGTTCATGCGCGGTTCTTCGAAAAAGCGCCCCCCCTTCCTCGAATCCGCCGCGGCCTCTCCCGGTCACGAAGAACGGGGCGGCCGCGTAGAGCTCTCAAATCCCCGCGCCGAGATTTCCCGGCATAGAGAGAACATTGTTTCTGCCTGTAATCAGATGACGGTGCATAGCGTCCGCAGCGCCGCCCCTATCGCTCCTGCGAACGGCGTCGGCGATACTGCAATGCTCCGCGAAGGATCGTTCGACACTCCCCGGCTCGCGGAGGACGTTGGCCCCCATGGAGATGAAACGGTCCCTGACACGCTGTACTGTCTTGAAGATAAGAGCGTTGGAATAGATACGGAGGAAATGATCGTGAAACTCTTTGTCGTGGCGGAGATACTCCGAGACGTCTCCCTTGTCGACGGCCTCTTTCTGAAGCGCGAGATTGCGGTCCATCTCCGCCGTCCGCTGCTCCGTCATAAAGGGGATGATCTCTTTGATCACGAACTCCTCGATCGCCATCCGGAGAGCGAACGTCTCGTTCACTTCGATTACCGAAACCTCGGGAATGACGATGCCGCGATGCGGGTGGATCTCGATGAACCCCTCCATCTGGAGACGCTGCAACGCTTCCCGTATCGGCGTTCTGCTCATGTTCAGCTCGGCGGCCAGGGAGTTCTCGGAGATGACGAAGGAATCGGAGGATCTGCGCTGGAGCACCAGCGTCCGAATTGTTTCGTAGGCTTGGTCTTTCTTCTTCTCCCGCACGGCGCTCTCCCCCTCGAAACGCTTTCCTGTATACAAGCAAAATACAAGCTTCATACATTTGATAGGATACCCTTTGTGTAACGGAAATGTCAAGAGGGTCTCAAGGATAAATTAAAGTTTAAAAAAAGTGCCCGCAGAAACGAAGGGAGAAAACAGATGCGCCGCTTTCAGGGCAGAGGGAAGGAAGGCAATGAAAAAGCCCTCGGAGCGTTTCTCCGGGGGCTTTGTTTTCAGCTCTTCGATTCGTCGTCCTGCGTTTCTTTGGGCGGGTCGTTGCGTGAAAGCGTCTTCATCATTTCGTTCAGCGCGACGCCGGATTCAAGGTGTTTTTTCTGAATCTCGCGCAGCGACGCCATGTCGCTCTTGTAGTCGTCCTTGCCGTACGCGCCGCCCTTGCTTCGTTCCTTCAGGCGGGAACAGATATACTCCAGCTTCTCGACGGCCGAGGTCATCAAAGAAACATACCCCCGAAGCACTCCCAGAAACTTTCCCTCCGGAGACGCCGAATCGGGCTCCTCGCGCCGTATGGCGGCCTTGACGTCGGCGAGCTCCCGCAACAGCTCTTCGAGCACCCGAAGGTTCTCCGCGTAGTCGATCGGCCTGTAGATCCCCGGTATACGCAGTATCTTGCGCAGAGACGGTTTGAATAGATCCTCCTGCACCTTCATGTACCTTCGGAGCATCTCGTTAACGCGCCGCGCAAGAACGGCTGTTTCGTTTACGGATGTCATGAATCCGTCCTCCTTTCCTTGTTTCCTGTTTCGTTGTCGGGGACGACCAGCACGCCGTCGAGCGTTTTTTCGAGTGCGGACACCGCCGCGGCCAGGTCTTCTTCATCGGCGTCCTTTCGGGAAAGGAGCTCCTTCACTGCGGCGGTCTTCCGCTCCAGTTCGCCGAGCAGCTCCCCTACATCCGCCCTGTGCTCTTCCTGAAGCGCGCCGAGCTGCTCTTTGGCGACTGAAACGAGTTCGCCGCCGATCGCCGCCGCGCGCATCCCCCGCTCCCTCAACGGGTCGCCGTCGAGAGGCTCCGGGGCTTCTTGTCCGGAGAAGAGAAAAAGGTACGCAAGGAGAACGAGCAGGCAGAGCAGTCCTGACACCAGGAGCAGACGAGTTGTGTTTTTCACGCGATCTTCCTCCAGAACAACGTACTCGCAACACAGCCGGCCGCCCTGAAATCTGCGACGGCTCCGGTACGTAAAATTACTTACTACCGTGTATTGTAGCACTGAATACGGCAAAGAAAAAAGCCCCCGGCACATCAAGGGGGCGTGTTTCTTGAAAAACCATCCGAATCGCGTCAGAGGAAGCTCCGATGCTGACTGCCGGAAGTTCGGGGCGACAGTAAATCAGCCCCTTCCGCTGTGGTTCAGGGAGCGGTCTTCGTCCTGCTTCCCGGCTTCACCAGCGGAATACCCTTCGCGCAGAGAGGACACTCTTCAGGCTTCCACAACGGAAACGCCACCTTCCAAAGCGACTCCGGAACATGAGGGAGCGAGGACTTCCCGCCGCTCCTGTCGATGACGGCCCCCGTCCCGACCCATGTCGCGCCGCCGCGTTCGAGAACGCTTCCTACCTCGCCGGAGGAGACGCCGGTAGTGACCACGTCCTCGATCACCACGACGCGCTTCCCCTCGGGGAAGGGGAAGCGGCTGAGGACCATCTCGCCCTCTCTTCGCTCGCAGAAGATGAAGGGAACGTCGAGCGCGCGCGCAACCTCGTGCCCGATGATGAGGCCGCCGAGAGCGGGCGAGGCGATAAGGTCGGGCGAGTAGCGGCGCACCTTCTCCGCAAGCGCCTCTCCGGCGAAGGCGGCGTAGCGCGGAAAGCGAAGCAGCAGGGCGCACTGCATATAGTCGCTGCTGTGGTTCCCCGAAGTCAGCAGAAAGTGGCCTTCAAGGTGCGCGCCGCTCTCCTTCATCATCTCCTGCAACTTCGCCAGCATTACAGACTCCTGCATTTCAGCCCCTCCTCTATCGACGCGGCGATGCTTCTCACCGCCGCGATTCTGTCCGGAGCGTTCAGTATCGGACGCCCCACGACGATGTAGTCCGCGCCGTTCGCGATCGTCTTTTGCGGCGTGGCGACGCGCGCCTGGTCGTCGTCGGCGCTCGCAGGCCTCACTCCCGGGACGACCGTGAAGAGCCCCTCTCCGGCGGCGCGGACCACCGGAAGGTCGAGCGGCGAGCAGACGATGCCGTCGATTCCGGTCTCCCGGCAGAGCGCGGCGCGTTTTTCGAGCGCGTCGGAAAGCGAACACCCGGGGGCCACCTCCGCCCACGAGGCGTCGTCGAAGCTCGTGAGGACGGTCACGCCGAGCAGGTTCGTCCGCGACCCCGCCTTCTCTTTTCCCCGGCGGGCCTCTTCCAGCATCTTCCGGCCGCCGCCGCAGTGCAGCGTGAGCGCCCACAGGTTCTCAGAAGCGAGCGCCTCCGTCGCCTGGAAGACGGTGTTGGGAATATCGTGCAGCTTGAGGTCGAGGAAGATCGAGAACCCCATCGCGCCGATCTCGCGAAGGAAGGGAAATCCTCCGCGGGCGTAGAGCTGATGGCCTATCTTTACATACTTCAGCTCTCCCTTGAGCGAGGCGAGAAGCTCGCGCCCCTCCTCCACACGTTCGACGTCGAGCGCCAGAATGAGCCGGTCCAGTCCGTTGTTCATCTTCACGATCCTCCTGTTATTCATGACGCCCCAGGCCGGTCAGCCCGGAGACGTTCTCTATCTTCTGTTTTATAAGGTAGGCCGAAAGCCCGGCGACGATCTTCCGCGGCAGTTCGAAGTCGGTGAAGAGCGCGGCGCCGACCTCCACCGCCGCAGCCCCGGCGAGGAGCATCGCCGCCGCGTCTTCCCACGAGGCCACGCCGCCGCACCCCACCACGGGAATCTTCACCGCGCCGCAGACCTGCCAGACCGTGCGCAGCGCGAGCGGGAAGACCGCAGGGCCGGAGAGCCCGGCGACCACCCTCTGGAAGGCGGGGCGTTTTTTCTTGATGTCCATCGCCATACCGAGCCACGTATTCCCGCAGACGAGCGCGTCCGCGCCCTCCGCCTCGGCCGCCTTCGCCACTCCGGCGAGGTCCGGCGACTGCGGGGTGAGCTTCACCCACAGCGCGCCCTTCCACTCGCTCCGCGCGATGCGCACCGCCTTCGCGGCGCTTTCGGCCGAGATGCCCCACGCCATGCCGTCGCCGTCCACGTTGGGGCAGGAGATATTCAGCTCTATGGCGGGGATGCCGGGAACTTCCGCAAGCGCGGCGATGCTCTCCCGCACCTCGCGCTCGGACTCCATGACGAGGTTCACGAGGAAGGGGCGGTTCGCGCCCCGGACGAAGGGGAGGTAGTCGTCGAGGAAGGAACGCACCCCGCCGTTCTGCAGGCCGATGCTGTTCAGCATGCCGCAGGGCGTCTCCCAGACGCGGACGCCCTTGTTCCCCGCCCTCCCGTTCAGGCTGACGGCCTTGGTGCAGAGCGCGCCGACGCCTTCCAGGCGCTCGGGAGACCAGAGTTCCGCATCGTACGGCCAGACTCCGGACGCGATGATCACCGGCGATTCGAGGTTCAGTCCGCCGAGCGAAACGTGCATCTCAGTCCGCGAACTCATTCCACAGCACCTCCTCCGCAGTGAAGACCGGGCCGTCCACGCAGACCCTCCTGTTGCCGCGCGCGGTCGGGATGACGCATCCGAGGCATCCGCCCATGCCGCACGCCATCCTGGACTCCAACGCCACCCTGACCCGCGCGCCGTCCGACGGGTATTTCGCCGCGAGCGCCCTGAGCATCCCCTGCGGACCGCAAGCCCATACCTCCGTATCGGCCGGAAGCTCCGAGGGGAGCCCGTCGAGCGCCGTTCCCTTCGTCCCGACGCTTCCGTCGTCGGAGAAGAGCGCGACTCCGGGGAAGGACTCCTTCAGCCATTCGGCGAACCCCTCCCACCCTCTTCCGGCGACGCCCATCGAAACGCCCGCGACCTTGGCCATTCCGAGCCGCCGTGCCGCGAAGAGCAGCGGCGCCGCGCCGACCGAGCCACCCGCGAGGAGGACTTTCTTCGGCAGAGGCGTATCGCCGCGAGAGGAGAAGAACCCTCTCCCTATCGGGCCGCGAACGACGAGAGAATCACCCTGGCGCTTCGAGGCCAGCAGCTCCGTCCCTCTTCCGACGACCCTGTAGAGCATCTTGAAGATCCCGCCGGAGGCAGCCGCCACGGCCAGCGGACGCCCCAGAAATGGGTCGCCGCAGCTTCCGGGCCGCACCATCACGAACTGCCCCGGCTCCGCCGCAGAGGCGATCGCCTCGCACTCCACCGCGATCAGGCCGGAGCCGTCGCCCAGGGCGCGGCTGCCGGCGACCTTCGCTTCATAGTCCCGTGGCGCGCTCCCTCCGCAGCTCATTCGCCGTCCTCCAGCCGATTCATCCGCACGTTTCCCTCCACCAGCGTCATCACCGGCCACCCCTGCAGCATCTCGCCGTCCCAGGGGCAGAGTCGCGCCTTGCTCTTCCACTCGTTCACATCCACCCGCTTCACCGCGTCGAGGTCGAGCACCGTGATGTCCGCCGTCGCGCCCTCTTTGATCGCTCCGAGCGTGCGCCACGGTCGGGGAAGCAGCGCGGCGGGGCCCGATGTGAAGAGAGAGAGCAGGTGTTCCAGCGCGACCGGCTCGCCCAGCTTGAGCCAGGTATCCAGCACCACCGCGACAGAGCACTCTATCGAGGCGATACCCGAGGGCGCCTCCTGAAACGGAACGTCCTTCTCGTCCATGTGGTAGGGGGCGTGATCCGTGACGATCGCGTCAACAGTGCCGTCCGCGATGGCCTCCCAGAGCGCCTTGACATCCTTGCGCGTCCGAAGCGGCGGGTTCACCTTGTACGTCGAGGAGAAGCGGCTGACGAGGATGCAGTTCTCGTCGAGCGAGAGGTGGTGCGGCGTCACGTCGCACGTCACCGGAAGTCCCTCTTTTTTCGCCTGCCGTACCGCGTCCACCCCCAGCTCCGTGCTCACGTGGGTGAAGTGGATGGGTGCGTCCGTCTCGCGGCTCAGCGCGATGCCCCGCTGGATGTCGATGACCTCCGCCGAGGCGGGCCACCCTTTCATACCGCTGGAGGCGGAGACCACGCCCTCGTTCACGTGCGCCTTCGCGGTCAGCGTGGGCTCCTCGGGGTGCTCCATGATCCGCACGTCGAGGTCCTTGCTGTACAGCAGCGCCGTCTTCAGCAGCTTCGCATCCCATACCGGGGAGCCGTCGTCGGTGAACATCACCGCTCCCGACTCCGCCATCAGGCCGAGTTCGGCGAGCTGTTTGCCCTGCCGCCCCTTGCTCACGCACCCGGAGGGCAGCACCCGTGCGCCTCCGGCCCGTTTCCCGCGGGCGAGCAGATATTCGACAGTCACCGGATTGTCCACTGCGGGCTCCGTGTTCGGCATGGTCACGACGGTGGAGTACCCTCCCGCCGCCGCAGCGCGCGCGCCGCTCTCCGTATCCTCACGCCACTCGTACCCCGGGTCGCGGAAGTGAACATGAATATCTATGAAGCCGGGGCAGAGCAGCTTCCCGCCGAGGTCGTAGACCTCCGCGCCGTCCTCGGGGAGTCCGGAGCCTCTGCGGGCGATCACGCCGTCCTTGACGAGGATATCCTCGCACTCGCTGCCGAGGCTTCTTCCGTCGAAAATTTTCGCATTTTTCAGCAGTATGCTCATCGCGCACCTCCAAGGCAAAGGTAGAGCAGGGCCATCCGGACGGCGACGCCGCTCCGGACCTGCCCCAGAATCACGCTGTTCGGGCCGTCGGCCACGGAAGAGGCGATCTCCACGCCGCGGTTCATCGGCCCCGGATGCATCACCGCGGCCTTCGGCGAGGCGAGGGCGACAAGCGAGTCCGTCGCGCCCCAGCGCCGGTGGTACTCGTCGATGGAGGGGATGAGCCCGTCCTCCTGCCGCTCGCGCTGTATCCGCAGGAAGTAGAGGATGTCGGCGCCCCTGGCCGCTTCGCGCGCGTCGGACACATACTCGACGCCGCGCGAACCGGTATCTTCGGGCATCAGCGTCGCAGGACCGCTGAGCGTCACCGTGACGCCCATCTTCCGGAAGGCCTGGATGTCGGAGCGCGCCACTCTGCTGTGGAGCACGTCGCCGATCATGGCCATCTTCGCGCCGTCGAGGTTGCCGAGCTTCTTCCGGGCGCTGTGCAGGTCGAGCAGCGCCTGGGTCGGATGGCCGTTCGTCCCGTCCCCCGCGTTGAAGACCGAGGCCCTGTGCAGCTTCTTCGAGAGGTAGTCGGGAACGCCCACCGCTCCGTGGCGCACCACCACAGCGTCCGCGCCCATCGCTTCGAGCGTCCAGACAGTGTCGCGCAGCGTCTCGCCCTTGCTCGTGCTCGATCCGGAGGCGGACCAGTTCACCACGTCCGCGGAGAGCATCTTCTCCGCCAGCTCGAAGGAGACCCTGGTCCGCGTCGAGTTCTCGAAGAAGCAGTTCACCACCATCTTTCCCCGCAGCGCGGGGACCTTCTTGATCGGACGGTTCATCAGCTCTTCCATGTAGTCCGCCTGCTCCAGGAAGAAGTGCAGCTCCTCCCTCGTCCAGCCTTCGAGGCTGATGAGGTCCTTATGCCTCCACTCCATGCTCCGCACCTCCGTTCCGTTCGCAGATGACGACGCCGTCCGTGCCGTCGAGCTCCTTCACCCGCACCTCGACGTTCTCCGAGCGCGACGTGGGGATCGTCTTTCCGACGTAGTCCGCGGCTATGGGCAGCTCCCTGTGCCCCCGGTCCACCAGCACGGCGAGCTGCACGCGCTCCGGACGCCCCAGGTCGGTGATCGCATCGAGCGCCGCCCGGATGGTCCGCCCCGTGAAGAGGACGTCGTCCACCAGCACCACGCGCTTTCCCGTGATGTCGCCCGGGAGCGATGTGCTGTGCACCACCGGCTGGTCCGCAAGCGTCGAGATGTCGTCACGGTAGAGCGTGATGTCCAGCTCGCCGGCGGGGACTTTCACCTTCTCTTCGGCCTTGAAGATCTCCCTCAGGCGGGCCGCAAGGTGCACGCCGCGCCGCTGAATTCCCAGAAGCACCACGTCGTCGAGTCCCTTGTTCCGCTCGACGATCTCGACGGCGATGCGCCGGAGCACCCGCTCCATATCCCTCTCCGTCATGACCGTCGCTTTTTCCGTCCACACATTTCCGGACTGCGCTTTCACCACGATCCCATCTCCCTTCCGTAAAAAAAGAGCCCCTCTCCCGACGGGAGAAAGGCTCCGACATTGTGTCCGAGAACAGGAAGAGAAGCGCTGCGAACACGCGGCCGACAGATAGTACTCCACATGGCGCCTCCCCCCTCTCTTCAAGCTGGGGGAATGATACCACACTCTCATAATCTATGCAAGCGGTTGCAGAGAAAAAATCGAGGAAGAAAGTTACCTTTCTCCATCTTCCGCAACTCTCCTGACGAGAGAACGCAGGAGCTTCGGAAAGACCTCCATGAAGTACGGAAGGTGCAGACGCTCCGTATTCTTATGGGCGTCCTTCCCGAGCGGGCCGAAGTTCAAGATCGGGATGTCCAGCTCCGCAAGCGCCTCCGTCGGCAGGCTGTAGAGCCGTTTCCAGCCGGGCATGTTGGCCGCAAACGTCGCCATCTCCCCCGCCTCGCCCTGAAAAGCGCAGTAGCTGAGGTCGGAAACCCCCTCGAAGAACGGGCGCGTTTCCACCGTCAGCCCGAACCGCTCGCTGGCCTCCCGCACCGTTTCGCGCGCCGCACGCTCTACCCTGCGCTCCCCTTCTGAAAGGCCGAGGTTCGCGCGGTGAGGGTACCACGGCGGCAGGAAGCCGAAGACGACAAGCGGCCCAGGCAGCGCGCACGCCTCGACCATGCTTTCGACGAGCGCGACGGCCTTCGTCCGTTCGTCGGCCCCGGAAGGCGTCCGGGAAAGAACCTCTTCGACGAAGCCGGGGAACCCCGCGCCCAGTTTTGCCTCCGCCATGCGGCGCAGCTCTTCGTAGGAGAGGGCCATGGAATTCCACTTTGCGTCGGAGCGTCCCGCCCCGTTCATCTTCGCGAACGATTCGGCGTTGCGCTCGTGCGCCTCTATCGCTTCCCGCAGCGCTTTCTCCGCAATGGCGCGCATTTCGCCGAGGATGCGCCCCGGCAGCTTCGTCGCCGTGAGGTAGCTGTAGAAGGAGAAGGCGCGCGTCATAATCGTCGCCGAGTACTCCCTCCGAAGGTCCGTCTGGCGCATACAGCCGAACGGGGGGTACGCTCTCCCGTCGAGCGAATCCGCATAGTCCGGGTTGCCTTCAAGCTCCAGGTTGATCCGGGAGATCACCGGCGCGGCGCCGAACCCCTCGTAGTACTCCCCGACGTGCGTCTCCTTTCCGGCGCAGAAGAAAAAGGTGTTGATCTTCCCGATGCTGCCAAGGTAGATGGACGGAAGCGCCCGCTCCCCCCCTGCGAAAGTGGGTTCGAGTTCGATGCACGCGCGGTAGCGCAGCCCCTCTTCCTTTTGCCTGCGCGCCAGCTGCGCCGATGCGGCGAGCATTCCTGCGGAGTTGTTCTCCTCGTCGGGAACCGCGAGCGCGAGCAGATTCGCGCCGAGACTTCCGGGATCCGACGCCGCCTCCGCCAGGAGTTCGATACCCGCCGCAAGTCCGCTCTTCATATCGGCGACGCCCCGCCCGAAGAGCCACTCCCCGCTTTCGAGGTCGCGACGGGCGTCCTCGGGAAGCGCAACGTCCTCCAGACGCCGCGTGTACTCCTCCGGGTCGAACGCGAAGGGGGCAAGCTCGCCGCACGCCTCTGCGCTCACCACATCCGCGTGCCCCGCCAGAATGACCGTCTCCGCCGTCGGCCCCGGCCTGCGTACGAATGCGAAAAGGAAATTTCGTCCGAACGGGTCGTCCTCAAGCGGAAGGAGGCGGAGATCCTCAGGGTGCTCCCGAAAGTACGGAAGCACGGCGAGCGTGTCGTACAGCAAGCGCGTCACGCGGTTTTCATGCTCCGGCGAGGGGGAGACGCTCGGAATCCGCAGCATGTCGAGCAGCAGACGGCAGAGCCCGCTCTCGGCGTATTTTTTCAGAACGCTCCCCCTCTCCTCAGGCATAGATTCCCTCCCGAAGCCAGGCGTTCAGCGCTTCTTTGTTCATGTGGGCGATTCCCAGGTCCTCCAGCGTCACGCCGGCGGCCCGGAAGTCCGTCCCGGTCATGACGGAGGCGAGCGTGATCATGGACTCGATGACGGGAACCTCGATTCCGAACTTTTTCGCCAGCTCCAGATAGATGTGACAGCCGACGGGAATATCCTCGGTGATGTAGCGGTTGTAGATGGAGAACGGCCCCGTTCCCATCGCCAGCGTGTACTGCTCCTCGAAGGGGACGACGAACTTCTCCCCCATGTGTTCCGACCCCAGAATGTTCGACCTCGAAAAGAAGGCCTTCTCCGGGAAGTCCTGAATGCCGACACCCATCGCTTCGGCGATGGCGCACTCTTCGCGGTAGAGGGCGAGCTGCACCTTCGAGATCGAAGGGCAGTATGCGTGCGAGTAAATGGAGAAATCGTACTTGTTCTCACCGTAGACGACGCCCCAGTTCTCCATCGCGCCGACGCCGAGTATGGACCCCGGGCAGTGCAGGATAGGGTTGACATTGCTGAAACCGACGTCCGCGACGGTATCTCCATGAACGGGGTGCTCCACGGAGTCGAGCGACGGGAGGTAGCGCTTCGATTCGAAGAAGGCATCCTGGTCCGTCATCGGCAGCGCCGCCCCGCGCAGCGTGATCGCCCAGTAGTTGACGCTCACCTCGGGCATCTGCTGGCCTCCCATGTTCTTGATCCGAATGCCGTAGGGCTGACTGCTCCACTCGCCGACAACGATCTTCTTCGTGCACCCGGTTTCGCGGAGCATCTTCCGGAAGAGCAGCGAGCCGAAGTTCGCCGTCGTGAAATGCACGACCATTCCGTCCTCAAGGTGCGGAATCAAACGCTCAAGAAAGGCTGCGTACCCCACGGCGGGGAAGCTGACGACGATAATCCCCGCGCCGCGGACGGCCTTCGCCATATCGTCGGTGACCACGTCGATCTTCGCGAGTCCCTCACGCTTGAATCCGTACAGGCTCTCCTGCCTTCCGCTGACTCGTATTTCGCGTTTGCTCGCGATACACCCCAGCCCCTCGAAGAACTCGGGCAGTTCGTAAAGGCGGACCTCCCGCCCGGCGAGCGCCGTACAGGCGGCATGACCGCGCGCCGTCGCCCCGCCGCCGAGAACCGCTACCGGTTTGTCTTTCAAATACTCCATATTCATATCGGACGCCTCCTAGAGCCGGCCGCCGAGCACAAGGCGGGGCAGCCAGAGTGCAAGTTCCGGCAGGAAGGTCACCGCCAGAAGCGTCGGCAGCCATGCGAAAAGAATAAAGATCATGGCCGGTTTCATCATCTGCGAAACGGGCGTCTTCGCCATGCGCCCGCCGAAGTAGAGCGTCGGCGCAGTCGGCGGCGTCACGTTTCCCAGGCCGAGATTCGTCCCGATGATCGCGGCGAAATGGATGGGGTGAATCCCCAGGGAGACCACGACCGGAAGCAGTATCGGAGTGCAGAGCAGCATCGCGCTCACATCGTCCATGATCATGCCGATGATGATCATGAAGAGGTTGATCATCAGCATCAACACGTACTTGTTGCTCGACAGGGAGGTAAGAGAGGAAATAATCATGGCCGGAAGCCGTTCCTGGACATAGATGCGGCTGAGCATCATGATGCAGTACATCATCAGCATCACGACGCCGGTGGTCGTCGCCGTCTCGATGATCACCTCCATGAAGTTGTTCCGGTTGAGCCCCTTGTAGATCCAGAACCCCACAGGCACGGAGTAGAGCACGGCAACCGCGGCAGCCTCCGTCGGCGTCATGATGCCTCCGTAGATTCCTCCGAGGACGATGAACGGCATGAAGAGCGCGGGGAGCGCCTTCTTTCCGCGGTTCCCCAGAAGCTGCATCGTCTCTGGGAAGGGTAAACGGGGAGTTACTTTCACGTTCGGGTCGTTTCGGAGCATGATGATATTCAAAAGGCTGAGAAGAATCATGAGAACGATGCCGGGTCCCACAGTGGCAAGAAAGCACGCGAGCACCGACTGCTGGCCCACCCAGGCGAAGAGAATCATCTGCGAACTCGGCGGGATCAGCAGGCCGAGCGGAGCGGCGCATGAAACAAGCGCTGCGCTGTGCCCCATCGGGTAGCCGTTTTCCCTGAGACGGGGAAACATGATCGAGCCGATGCACGAGAGCGTCGCGGCGCAGCTCCCCGAAATGGATCCGAAGACGGCGCAGGAGACCACCGCCACTACGCCGAGCCCCCCCTTGACGCGGCCGACGAAGACGTCGACGAAGTTGACAAGCGACGTTCCTATACCTCCCCTGTCCATCATCCCGCCCACCATGATGAAGAGCGGAATGGCCAGCAGCACGATGGAGCTCATCTGGCTGAAGGCGTACGGGAGCAAGAAGGACGGATCGTACGCATGGGTAATGACCATGAAGGTCGTGGAGAGCATGAAGCAGAAGGGGACGGGCAGTCCGAGAAGAAGCGTCACGATTATGAGCAGAAGCGCAATGGTTATCGCCATTCGTGTTTCCTCCAGTGCGCCGGCCGTCCGCTCCGCCGGAACGCGGCGCGCTCTCGGGGAAATGCGTGGACCGGCAGTAAGATGGACTCCCTAGCGGGAGACTCCCTCCTTCTTCATCGAAATGAAGGAGAATAGATCGTCGAAAAAATAGACGACGGAATAGAGAGACATAAGCGCATACCCTACGAGCACCGATGTCTGCGAGATAAAGACAGGTATTCTCAAACCGGTCGTGCGCGGCATCCAGACATAGCTGTACCACACCATGTCGACGGCCCACACAGTGAAGAGAATACAGAGCGCGGCGATCGTCAGGTTGACCATCACGCTTAAAAAGGCTTGGGCACGCGCAGAGAGCATCTGCGGAATGATGTCCGCCTTGACGTGGCTCTTGTCGTACACGCCGTATGAACTTCCTATGAAATACAGCCAGAAGGCCGCAATCACCACGATCTCCTCTATCCCGAACAGATCGGTCTTGAATACGTACCGCAGCAGCACCGCAACGCACATGATCAGTACCACGAAGCAGCTGCTCAGGACGAGAAGCGCTTTTTGCAGTTTGAGGAGAAACTTCCAGACCAAAGACGATCTGACGGTCTCGACGAAACTCACGGCAACCCCCTCCAGTACTGTGCGGGGCGTCGCCGCCCCGCACGCAGAGTCTTTCTACTTCAACGATTCCCGGATCTTCTCAATGGTTTCCTTGCCGTAGGTCTCCTCAAGCTTGGGCCACGTCGTCGCGCGAACATGCTCGGCAATCGCCGCCATCTCCTCGGGAGTGATCGGCAGAATCTCCACTCCGGCCTCCTCAAGCTTCTTCTGGTACTCGATGTCCTCCGCGTTGCTGTCCGCAAAGCTCTTGTCGGCCTGCTCGTTCACGGCGTCGACGATCACCTTGCGGTCCTCGGGGGAGATCTTCTCCCAAACCTGCTTGCCGACGATGTACGCCGTCTGGTCGAAGAGGCAGTTATAGGGAATGTAGTATTTGATGACGTCGCGGAAGCTCAGGTAGTTGATCTGTGAGGAACCGCCGATCCAGCCGTCGCAAACGCCCGTCTGGATGCCGCTGTACGTGTCCGCGTAGGGGATGGAGGTCGTCCGGAAGCCGAGGTCCTCGGCCGTCTCCTTGTAGACGGCAAGCGGCGCCACGCGGATCATGGCGTCCTTGTCCACACCTGCCTTCGCGTGGTTTTTCGGCTGCTTGGCAAGACCGACGCCGACGAACCCGTCGCCATAGATCCGGAGGAGACGCACGCCCAGCTTTTCAAGCGATTCCTCGATGATCGAATACACGAAGGACCCCGGAGAGAGCTGCTTCTGCATCCCCTCGCCCGTGGAGGCAAGGAAGGGGAGCGAGCCGACTTCGAGCATGGGGTCGAACTGGCTGGGGAGGAAGATGAGCCCCATCTCGATCGTGCCGCGCCGGATCTCCTCGAAAACCTGCGTATAGTCGCCGAGCTGGTTCGCGGGGAAGACGTCCAGAACCACCCGTCCCTCCGTCCCCTTCTCGACAATCTCCTTGATGGCTTCGAGCGACTTGCTTCCGCGGTACTCCGGAGAGGAGATCCCAGCCACCTTCAGCACAAGATTGTCCGCCGCGGCGGACGGCAGCGCGAAAACCCCCGTCAGCAGCAACCCGAGAACAAACGCTCCCAGAACTCCGCACGCAGTACTTTTCCTTATCATTATGACATCGCTCCTTTCAGATTCTTTAGTGCCTTGTACAGACCTTTTCCGCGCAGTCATTTTTCCCCGCAACTCCTCCTTTCACGGCGTCAACGCCTGAACTGGAGCTTGTACGAAAGTTCCTCGGCGCCGTCTTTCAGAAGATGAAGCCATTCGACGATTTTCCCCTCCGTCGCGTGCTTCTTCGGCGCAGCCATGGCGAGAGAGATGCGAACCGCTCTCTCCCTGTCGAAAACCGGAACTGCGAGTGAAAGCACCCCGATATTGAAGACCTCGTCCTCCAGGGCATACCCCTGATCGCGAATCTTCCGGTACTCCTCCATCAAAACGTCTCTGTCGACAAGCGTGTACGGTGTGCGGCGCTCCAGCTCCGAAGCGTCGAGAAGGCTGCGGATATGCTCCGGATCCTGGTAGGCGCACAGCAGCATCGCGGACCCTCCGGAGTTCAGCGGAATACTCTTGCCGATGAAATCGTTCACGTCGTACACGCCTCCGGGTACCCTGTGTTTGTAGGCGGGGAAGGCGCGGTCGCCCTCCCAGATCGTGATATAGGTTGTCTCGCCGACGGCTCTGGACGTATGCGCAAGTATCGGCGGGGCCGTCTCGCCGATTCCCTTGAAGTGACCGTACACGTTCCCGAGGCGAAGCATGATGGGGCTGAGATGGTATTTTTTGGAGGAGTGATCCTGAATGACGAAGTTCTGCTCCTGCATCGTCCGGAGCAGCTTATAGGCGCCGCTCTTGCCGATGCCGGCATGGACGGCGATCTCGGAAAGACCGAGCTCGTAGGGCGGTTCGCCGAGACGTTTCAGAAGAAGCAAGGCTTTTTCCAGACTGCTCACGCGTACACCTCGTTTCCTTACAGGAAATGAAGTTTCCCATAGAAGAATTTACTGCACTATATCAGCTACTCAGTGATTTGTCAAAAAATCTTTTCTTCCGCTCTTTCCCGGCGCACTCGCCCCACGTACGCTTCAGCAGAAAAACTGCCGCTACAAATTAACAGAGAGCAAACGAACCGCCTCGGACACGCGTCCGAAACGGTTCGCTAGGCAGTTCTGAAAGAGAAAAGGGAAAACGGGTACGAAAATGCTAAGAACAAGAAAGGAGGACGCTGTAACGTCTCATCAAAGGCTGTTGGATACTCTTCGTTCAACTCGCCGGCCTCCGCCGGAGAGCGGATACAAACATCTGGACTGTCGCCGCTCGCAAAACTGCCCGGCGGAGAGTTGCTTTTTCGGTATCTCGGTCGAAGAACGACGTCGTTCAGCCGGATCTCAAGAGAGGGGGAGGAAGCGCGCTCCGTCCGCTACCGCGAGAAACCATCTTCATGCTTCTGTTCGCCCTCGGCCATCTCCCGCACAAGAGAAAAAACAAGCGCTTTGCCGTCGTAGAGCACCGGGGAAGCCTGTACGTCAACCTTCCGCAGCGCCCCGTCCTTGCGCCGGTGGTGGAAGACGAAGCTGCTCCGCTCGCCGTTGCGTATCCGCAACAAATGCCGTTTGAACTCCTCCGGCGGGGTCATGTTGATATCGAACGAGCTCATGCCTGTCAGCTCCTCTCTGGTGTAGCCGTAGAAACGGCAGGCGGCGTCGTTGCAATCCAGAATTCTGCACTCCTCCGGGTCGACGATGAGCATCACCATGTTCGAGTTGAGGAAGATCGAGGAATAGCGGCGCTCGCTCTCCCTGAGAGCTCCCTCCAACGCGCGCATCTCCGTCGAATCCCTCCCGGCGGCGATGATGCCTTCTTCATTCTCATCGCGACTCTTCCACCGGCTGCACGTCCAGGAAATCGTGCGGGTCCGCCCGCCGTTCACTGAAACCTCCGTCTCCAGCTCCCCGGAAGCCCCCTCCGGCCGGTGAGCGCCCCTCCGCATCTCCTCAATCACGTACTCACGGTACAGCTCCTCCGGGAAGAGCTTTTCCAGAACGCGAGAATCGGGAGACAGGGCCTCTTCGCTGCAGTAGCCGCTCAGCCGTTCGGCCGCCTTGTTCCAGAGGATGGGATTCCAGCGATTGTCGAAGATCATCAACCAGACGTTCATGCTGTCCAGTATCTCGTCGAGGAAACGCCGGTCGAGCTGCTGCTCTCGCTCCGCCAGCACCAAATCCGTCACGTCGCTGAAGACGAGCGCGATCCGCCCCCACTCGGGGGAGAAAACCCACATGTCGAAGTACTTGCCGATCTTCGGGTAGTGCGCTTTGAACCGTACCTTGCTTTTAGTCTCGGCAACGCGGACAAAGATGTCGAAATACGGGATCTTCTCTCCGAAGATCTCGCTCCCCTTTCTTCCTACGGCTCGTTCCGCGGAAATTCCGGAAACAGTTTCGAAGGCAGGGTTGACCTTTTCGCAGAGGAAATCTTCCGCTTTGCCGGAATCGTCGTAGAGAAGGCGATACACGGAAACCGCTTGTTCCATGCTCCAGAGGACCGCTTTACAGAGAGCGTGTTCACCGTTCTCAGTAAATTGCTCGGCGGCGGCGCTTTCTTCTTCAGCTTTCCGGACGATCTCGTTCAGCTCTTCCAACTGGTCCAAAAGGCTGTCGTCCCAATTTTCCACCCTATCCAACCCCTCTCCGCCGAAACCCGGCTCAGTACAGCCCCTTCTGTATGCTTCCGTTCTTCCGGTCGAAATAGTAACCCGCGCAAAATTCCGCCGAAGAGACCGTCAGCTGCGATTCCCATATCTTCAGCGTAACGTTGGCGTAAATCTTGTCCCGGATTTTTATGAGCGGCGTTCCTTTTCGTTCCGCGAGTATCGCCCGCTTTTCATCCTCGATCTTGCCCGCAAGCTCGGCCATATTCTCGCCGACCTTCTTATGGTAGCGCGCCAGGAGAAAAAGCTTCCCCTTCTCCTCCTCGGAAAGATGCTCCAGGTCGAAGCCGAGACCCGGGCGCTTTATCGAGAGCATGGCCTGTTCGATCTTCGTTTTCATTGCTTCAAGCTCCGCCATCTTCGCCGTCAATGCTGCTAAATTTCTGTTTCTGACCGCATCGCGCCCCGCTTCGAGCAGAGTCCTCGGTTCCATGGCGGAACCTGCGGAGAGCGCCTTGATCGTCGTTCCGGCGGTCGTAAGGCCCCCGATAATGCCGCGCCGGTTCTTCCCCTGCACCAGAACGGACTGCCTCGCTTCGAGTGTGGCGAAGAGGGTATAGCCCAAAATCTCGATGTTCACCCCGGAAATAAGCAGACCGTACTCCACGAACCCCGCACGTATATCCTCGCCCGCCCTGATTTCACAATGTTCACCGACGATTCCACCCTCGACGATGCAGCTCCCCGAAGCCTCGATACGTGCGTTGAAGGCGGAACCCGATACGGCGACATCGCGCCCCGCCTTCACGGAAAACCCCTCCGTCACCGAACCGCGGACGACCACCGAGCCGATGAAGTCGATATCGCCGGAAAGTATGTCGACGTCGCCGGGTACCTCAAGCACGGGGAGCACATCCAGCTCGCCGCCGCGGAAGACGGGCTGCCCCACGTCCCGGGCAGTAAGCACTTCGGTCATGCCGTCTTCCTCCGAAACGACCACTCCCTCCCCGAACTTCACCCGGAAGGGCGCGGGGCGGCGGGGAGGAAGCGGTTGACCGTAGATGTCCGCCCCTTCAACGCCTTCCTGCGGGGGGTGAACCCGGGCGATGATGTCGCCGGTATGGACGATCGGAATACTCCACAAGTTTTTCCAGTCGATGGCGCGCTCGTCGGCTTCGTCGACCAGTTTGACCTTTTCGAAGGGCACGAGGAACTCGATCTTCCCTTCCACGGGATCGACCGTTGCTGTTCCGGAGGCGACCAAGGCCTCCGTCCCCCTCACTTCTTCGCCTTTGTTGCATTTTTCAATGATCGTACGGATTTTTCCCGGATCGAGCAAACAAAGCCCCGCCTCCTCCAGAGCTTCGATAATCTCCGCAGCGTCCAGAGGAATCCCGGCGCCGACCTGGGGATAGGTTTCGAGCCATGCGGACAGACGATCATCGGAGACCCGGAGCTCCCATGACGCGTCGCGGCTCTCCGCCGCGGGCAACGCGCCTGTCTCCTTCGTCCCGGAGAGAAAATGGTCGATCTCCGTCACCAGTCTCTCCAGGTTGGCTATCCGCAGTTCGTCCATGCGTTTTCTCCTTCCCGCTCCGGCGCTCCGACCTACGGAACGGCATGCATCGAGCAAAAGACCATGTCGACGACGCCGTTTTCACTGCAAATGGGGTAGAGCGCGTACTCCAGCGGCATGTCGCCGTGCGGCGCCGGAAAAACAAGAACGCCGCGCTTCGATTTCCCGGCTGCGAACGTCTGCGCCAAATGTTCATCGAACGCGGCAATTCGCTCCTCCGGAATGCCGAGCGCCTCCCATGAACGACCGGTCATCTCCTCCGGTGTTCTTTCAAAGAGCGCCGCCCCTTTCTTTCCGGAAAAACAGAATTTTCTCATGCGATCAAACACGTAGAGGTAGTCGGGCGAGCTCTCCAGAATACCGCCGAGAATCTTCGCCTGCAGGGCGCAGTCGAAGGTGACCAGATGGAGCTGTTCCTCGAGACGCTGTTTCTCGGTGATATCGTGAAGAATAGAAAAGAGAAAGGTCTTCCCCTGAAACGGAGTCGGCGAAGCAAAGACCTCCACTGTGCGGATGTCGCCGTTCTTGAGACGATGCTGGAAAACGAACCGGTTCCTGAGCCGCGCCGTCGCCTCTTCCATGTTCTTGCGCAGATCTTCCGCCGGAAGCAGATTAAAATCTCGGTTCGTCAAGGCGAGCATCTCTTCTCTGGAATAACCGTAGAGGGCAAGGGCGGCGGCGTTACAGTCGCATACGGCGCCCGTTTCCGGGTCGACGAGGAGCATAGGGGCCATGGTCTCCTTGAAGGCGGCGGCATACCGGCGCTCGCTTTCCAAAAGCTGCTCCTCGGTGTGGCGATCCTGCGTCACATCGCGCCCAAGGAGCAGAAGACCGTCGGAGGAGACATCCTCGAAATGCCACGGCCGAACCGTCCACTCCACACGAAGCGATCTTCCCTCAGCCGCGCACACGCAGGTTTCCAGCCGGACCTCCGTCGCACCGTCCCTTCGGCAGGCATCCATCTTCCCGATGGCATCTTCACGATCCTCTTCTCCGGGACAAAAAACGCTCCGGAAATCAAAGCTCCCCGAGAGCGCTTCGTCGGCCGAGATGCCGGACAAGCGCTCCGCGGCGGCGTTCCAGAAGACGACTCTTCCCCGTTCGTCGAGCAGCACGATCCAGACATCCACGCTTCCGAAGACTTTTTCCGTAAACCGTTCGTTCTCCCGCCGCTCCCTTTCCGCGGCAACCTGACTGGTCGCATCCGTTATGGCCATACAAAACGTGCCGTTTTCGAGAGAGAACGCAAGAACGTCAAAAACCTTGCTCAATTTTTCTGAGGAAAACATGAAAGAAAAGGCCTGTTGTTCTTTGAGAGCATTGTCAAAAAGGTCCAGGGCGGGAATCTCCTTGCCATCGGGCATGAAGAACTCCTTTCCGCTCCTGCCCGCCGCGCTCTCCGGGGCTATGCCGAAAATCCTGCAAAAAGCGGGGTTGACGCTCTCCAGCAGAAAATCTACCGGTATCCCCCGCGCATTGAAGAGCATACGGCAGACAACCACTGCGCGTGAGGTAGAACGGAAAACGATATCGTTTGAATGCAACTCTTCAGGCTTCAAACCCTCCATAGTTCCTGAGTCTTTCCCGTCGGGACGCACTCCGGCTTCGGAGGCTATCGACTCGATGCTCTTCAGCAGCTCCTCGTTCCACTTCTCCATCACGCACTCCTCCTTCCGGCTGTTCCCGCTCTCAGAAACCGCCTCTTGCGATCACGCCGCGGTCTTTGTCCATGAAGAAAGACACATGGAATTCCTGCTGCTTGACCACCAGCGTTTGTCCCCAAATTTTCAGGGTGACGTTGGGGTAGACTCTGTCGCGGATGCGGATGCGGGGCATGATGCGCTTTTCCGCTATGGACGCGCGTTTTTCATCGTCGATCCTTGCGGCCAGCTCCGCTACGGAACTCTTCATCTTGCCGTGGTATTGAACGAGGAGAAAAAGCTTGCCCTTTTCCTCCTCGGTAAGAGTGTCCATATCAAAATTCGGGCCTGTTCCTTTAATTGAAAGAATCGCTTGCTCTATCTTCTTCTGCATCGCAAGGAGCGCCTCTTTCTTCCGGTCAAGCTCCTGGAGTATTCTGGCCTGGAACGGGTCTCGTCCCGCCTCAAGCTGCGTGGACGACTCCATCGGAGAGCCTGCGGAGAGCGCCTCGATGCAGGCGCCGGCGATACAGGTTCCGCCCACGACGCCCCTGCGGTTCCTCCCCTGGACGTAGATCGATTCGCCCGCCTCAAGCATCGCAAAGAGCGCGTAGACGAAGACTTCGACCTTCCGTGAGGCGCTTATTTCCGCGTATTCAACAACGCCGACGCGCACGTCTTCGCCTGCGAGAAGCAACGAGCGTTCTCCCGTCACGCCCCCTTTTACACTGCACGAGCCCCCCGCCTGCACTCGCGCGTTATACACCCACCCCTGCACATTGACGTCTCTCTCCGCCTTGACGGAAAAACCTTCGAGCACCGAACCGGAGACAAGGACGGAGCCGGTAAAATCAATGCTGCCGGTGGAGATGTTTACGTCGCCGTTGATGACCAGCAGAGGGTCAACATCCAGTACATTGTCGCGGAAGACGGGCTGCCCCACCGTCCGCGCCGATGCGATTTCAACCGTGCCGTCTTCACCCTCCGAGACGTTCACACCGTCGCCGTAACGAATGCGGAAAAACGTGTGTGAAGCAGCAGGAAGAGCATTCCCGTAGACATCCACCCCGTCGGTTCCCTCTTTCGGAGGATAAATCTTCGCGATGACGTCTCCTTCGTGCACGGAGGGGGTGAGCCAGAGATTTTTCCAGTCGACGGACGCCTCGTCGTCCTCGGAGCGCTTCGCCCTTTCCATGAGGACCAGAAACTCGACCCGGCCCGGGCTCGGAGACTCCGGCGGAACACCTCTCGCGACGACGGCGTCCTCCCCTGAGGCCGGGTATCCGGAATCGCACAGAGTAACCAGCGCCATCACTCTGTCGCGGTCGACTCGGCGTATTCCCATCTCTTCAAGCTCCGTGCAGATTCCGAGCGGATCGGGGGAAACGCCGTTCCCGACTGCGGGGTACATGTCGAGATACGCTGTCAAGCCATCGTCAGAAATACGCACCTCCCACGACGCATCCCTGTCCTCCACCTGAGGGAGAGCTCCTGTTACCTCCGCGTCGGCGAGAAGCTTCTCGATTTCCAAGGTCAGTTTGTCGATGTTGGCCATTCGCATATCGCTCATACGGAAGACCCCCTCTCATTTTCCACAACACAAGAGCATACCCATCTTCAGAATACTCTTTTTTCTCGGGAAGGGCAAGAAGAGGGTTCGAACCGCTGGATATTTTGCGAAGAAGAATAACAAGGGCTATTCCGGGAGACTCCCCGAGCAGGCGCCGGCAATAAGCCGCTCTTTCGCGCTGCGGCGCATCCTCTTGATCCGCCGCTCTCTGCGCAGCGCATCGCTCTTTGAGGCCACGCGTTCCCTGTACACCATTTCGACCGGAAGGCGCGATGCGGTGTACCGCGCGCCCTTGCCGCTGTTATGGACGCAGAGCCGAGCTTCCGTATCGAAGGTCCAGCCGGTGTAGAGCGTCCCGTCGGCGCAGCGGAGGATGTAGACCCACGCCTCCACGGTTACGCCGCCAGGTGCATCCTCAGGATATTGGCGCCGATGATGCAGAGAACCACACCGCCCGCGAACTCCGCCTTGCGGCCGAGGAAGAGGGCCGTGCGAAAACCGGCAAGCACACCGGCGAAACAGAGCAACGCCGTGATAATACCCGCCGAAGAGGAGAGCGGCATCACGGGCTCGCCGATAGCCGCGAAACCGATCCCCACAGCGAGAGCGTCGATCGAGGTGGCGAGCGCCACGACGAAAAGAGCGATTCCGCAGGATGGGTCCGAAGGAGAGCAGGTAGGATCCTCTTCGGAGAAGGACTCCCGTATCATCCCGCCCCCTACAAGAAGAAGGAGGGCAAAAGCCAGCCAGTGGTCGTATTCGGAGATCGACTCCAGAAAACGGCTCCCCAGCCACCAGCCGGCGAGCGGCATAACGAACTGAAAGGTTCCGCACGCCGCACCGACGCGGAATGCAGCTGCAAACGAGTGTACACCCAAGCAAGCGCCGATACCGAGGGAAGCTGCAAAAGCGTCCATTGACAGCGACGCGGCGGAAAGAAGCATTTCAACGAACGACACGAAACATCATACCTTTCTTCATAAAAAAAGACCTTCTCCATATGCACAAGATGTCGAAGGCCGGTTTTTTTTATTTTCACAGAGCCGATTCTTGAAACGCGATCAATGGCGTGCGGCAGCTCCATTCTCAGCCGCACGCGACAGATGCTTTTCCTTCGTCGCACCGTTGGTTGCAGTACGCCGCAGAACAGAGCGTTCTCTCTGCCTCCCGAACGCCTATAACGCCTTTCACAGGGCGCCGCCTGTTTACAGCCTATAAATGGTCGCCTTTCCCGTTTCGTCCCACTTCAGCAGCGCGATCAGCGGTTCGCGGATCTGCACGCTGGTGCGGACGTGGAAGAGCGGCTTCCCTGCCTCTTCCAGCTTGAAGAGCGTAAAACGGCTCCTGTCCATCGTACGAAAATCCTCCCTGCGTTCGACGAAATCAAGCGGCAGGAACTCCGCTCCAGTAACCGCAAAGATCTTCTCCCACGTTTTTCGGTCCTCGCCGCAGAGCATGTCGACGAACGAGCGAAGCTCGCCGCTTGGCTCTTGCAGTACAACGCTTCCCTCATCGGGAGACGAACTTTCTCCGGTGGACGGGCCGGCGCTTTCATCCGGAACGGGAGATTTTTTCTTCGCCGCGCCGATCTTCGCCGCGCTGCTCCGCGGTTTTCGCGCCTTGGCGGGTTTCTTTTCCGGCGCGGACGGCTCGCCGGCCGGAGGAGCCGCAGGCGCCTCTTCGAGCGAAACAGACTGTTCCTGTACCTCCTCGGCAATCACCTGCCCGGTCGACAGGTAGTCCTTCAAGCTCGGTCTCTTTTTCTTAGCCATTTTTCTTCCACCTCTCCAGAAGCTCGTCGGCCAGTACGCCGTAGTCTCTGGCGCCGTTGCTCTCCTCGTCGTATCCGAAGACGGAGAGCCCCGCTCCGCTGGCCTCCACGAGACTGATGTTCTGCCGGATGTAACGCCGGAAGACCGTGTCGCCGAAATGACTGCGGACTTCTTTTTCCACTTCGCGGTTCATGATGATTTTCGGGTTGTGCCTCGTCAGAAGTATTCCGCTGATTTGAAGCCCCCGGTTCAGGCGCTTTTTGTAGAGTTCCACCGTCTGCGAGAGAAGACGGAGTCCTGCGAGGCTGTAAAACTCGCTCTCAAGCGGGACAAGTATCTCCCCGCAGGCGGCAAGGACGTTCCGTGTGAAAATGCCGAGTTGCGGGGGGCTGTCGCAGAAGACGACGTCGTACTCCGAAAGGTCGGACGAGGCGAGGGCGTCCTTCAGCAGCGTATCGCGTCCCGGCTGGCTTTCGAGCTGCATCTCCACCACAGCGAGGTCCAGCGTGCTCGGCGCCACATCCACTCCTTCGCGGACAGTTTTCAGGTCCCCGAAAGAAACGTCTCCCATAAGGAAGTCGTAGATATACGGACGGTCCTCCGGGATAGAGATGCCGAAGCCGGCGGTGAGATTGCTCTGCGGATCGAGGTCGAGCGCGGCTACTTTCAGTCCTCTGCGGACAAGAGCCACCGCAAGGTTCTGGCACGCGGTGGTCTTGCCGACACCGCCTTTGAGATTGCAAAAACCGACGATTTTCATGAAGAATCCCCCCGGACAAATGTGCGATCAAAGCATCCAGTCGAGTATATAACATAACCTCGCAATATAGCATAGCAAGAAACGGCTGTTGCGAAAAGACGTCTTTTTTCGCAGTGTAGAGTATAATTGGTCAACTACATGCGATTCTTCGCCATCTAAAAGGAGGCGGCACTTATGACGACAGCGAGCGGCTCCCGTTCCCCGCGCCGGCGGCATTTCAACGGGATCGCCAACGTGAAACTCCTGCGTGAGATTACGCGGCATCTTTTCGCGGAGACAACCGACCTGTTATTCCTCTTCACCCTCGAAGGGAAGCTGCGCGAGATCAGCCGATCGGCAAGCGACGAGTTGGGATACCCCGAAGAGGACGCGCTCTCGCTGAATTTTTTCGCCGATCTTCTCGCCGTTCCCTCTCCGGTAAAAATGGAACAACTCTGTAAATCCCTCCTCGACGGGCAGGATGTTACCCTCGCAGGAACAGTCCGGCGGCGCGACGGAAGCGGCTGCGCAGTGCAGCTCACGGTCTTCCGCCCGGGCGAGGGAAGAGAAGCGCTCTTTCTTTGTTCGGCGAAAAAGCCCGAAGAAGAAAAGCCCCCCCGCGACACCGGACAGAAAGTCGCGCTACGCGATCCGGTAACGGGGCTCTCCACTCGCGCCTTTTTCTTCGAGGAGCTGCAACAGATGGACTCTGAACGCTATCTGCCGCTGAGCGTCATCCGCGGAGACCTGAACGGTATGAAGCTGATCAACAGCGTATTCGGGCACATTGCGGGGGACAAGCTCCTCAAGGCTGCGGCCAGGGTTCTCCGGAAACATTCGAGAAACAGCGATATCCTCGTCCGCTGGGAGGGCGACGAATTTTTGCTTCTGCTCCCGAGGACGAAGGAAGATGACGCTGCAACAATCGTCGAGCGCATAGAGGACGCGTTCAAAAAGACAAAAATCAGAGAGATCCCGGTTCCTCCGAGTATTTCCATGGGGTACTCCGCCAAAGTGCACCGATGGCAGGACTTCGGCAACGTCCTCAAAGACGCCGAGGAGGACATGCGCGAGAAACAGCTGTCGGAGAGCAGGAAGATCCGGACGAAGCTTCTCTCCTCGCTCCAGAAGTCGCTCGACGAGCATACGCCGGAAACCGAGGAGCATATCAGTTCCATGCGCCGGATTACCCGAATCATGAGCGACCTTCTGCAGCTCCCCCCGGAAGAGCGGGAGTTGCTTGACCTGGCCGTCCGTTTCCACGACATCGGCAAAGCCTCGATTCCCGTGTATCTGCTGAATAAAATCGCCCCGATCACCGACGAAGACCGCGAAACGCTCCGCAGGCATGCGGAGATCGGGGGGAAAATCGCGGAGGCGGCGACGTCCGAGACGGCGAAGTCGGCGCCCGTTATTCGAGCGCACCATGAACGATGGGACGGCACAGGCTACCCCTCGGGGATTGCCGGAGAGGATATTCCCCTGCTCTCCCGGATCATTTCCATTGCCGACGCGTTCGATGTCATGACCAGAGGAACTGCCTACAAGGACGCCGTTTCTCCCGAGGAAGCCCTGGAAGAGCTGGAGAGGCTCGCCGGGCTGCAATTCGACCCGCGGCTTGTCGATCTCTTCGCAGAACATGCGGAAAAGTTTTTGACGGATGAATCTCCGGAAACTCTTCCCGAACGCAGAAAATAGGGTAGAATAGGTCTGAAGCCGTTGTTTGCGGCATCTTAATCAGCAAGGAGGGAGTTCATCATGCTCGATCTTTCCGCTATTCTGCAGCCCGGCCTGGCCGGCGAAGTGAAAAAGACGGTGGACCTCGACGATACGACGGGAACCTCTTCTCCGTATCTCGGACAGTATCTTTCAACTTCCGCATGCGCGGCGCTCGCGGTGCATGCATCCATGGCGGCGACCGAAGGACGTCTGCCTGAAGGGTACCTCTCCGTAGGACGCAGGCTCGATCTTGAGCACGATGCGCCCGCCATGACCGGAACGACCGTCATTGTAAAGGCAACGCTCCGGGAGATCCGCGGGAACCGCCTTATCTTCGACATCCTTGGCTCCGACGCTCTCGGCGTTATTTTCAAGGGCGTCAACGAAAGAGTCGTTGTCAACCGTATCGGCCTTGAGGAGCGAGGAACGGAACGCGCGCAACAGCTGAAGGCGCTGCGCGAAAAGCTGTAAGCAAGAGGCGCCCGGCGCCTTCCGCCAAGGAACGCCGGATACGCTGTCTCACTGAACCGAACAAGGGCAAACCCTTCGAAAGACGGGGACGCAAAGCTACGGGTCTACCGCCTTCGGGCAACGACCGCCGAGCCGCCGGAGGAAGTATTTCATCGCAGCCTCCGAACCGAAAACCGGAGGCTGCTGTTTTTAGAGCAAGTAAGACCTAGTCTACTTTTTTAAAAGGAGGAATTGCGTTGAAATTCAATCTGAAACTGAACAGGCTCGGCGCACGAATACTTGCAGTAGTCATTGTCCTGCTGGTTGTTTCAGTAGGAGGCATCGGCTTTTATGCGATGCAGGTCGGAGGCCGCGGACTCCAGGATGCGGCGCGGCAGTACGAAACGACGCTCTCGGAGAACCTCGCCTACAAGCTCAACTCCACGTTCAACCGCTTCGACGGCATGCTTCAGGCCCTCTCCGCACTTGTAACGACCCGATTCACCAGTATGCCGAACCCCGAGGTCGCCGACATCGTGATCCCGCAGTTCGGGGCGCAGAACGGCAGGTTCATGAACGACCTCGGCGTCCAGTCCCCCGAAGCGCGCAGCCTCTTCATCATCTTCAACCCGGACGTCTTCGGCACGGCGAAGACGCACATGGTCGGTTTCCAGCGCAAGGACGCGAATACCCTCTTCATGTACATCGACGAAAAGACTATCCCCGCCGCGGAGCTTGTCGACCGGAAAAATCCCTCGACTTCATGGTTCTGGACCCCCTTGGACACAAAACGCCCCTACTGGGCGGACGTCAGCCGTACTGAAGACGGAGGGGAGATCGTCACGTACGCAATGCCGGTCTTAATCGGGGAAGATATCGTCGCCGTCGCGGGGATGACCTTCGATTTCTCCTTTGTCCGCGAGACGCTCAAAGCCGTAAAGATCTACGACAGCGGCTACCCCTTCCTGATGAACCGCAACCTCAAGTACCTCTACCACCCGACGCTCTCGTTCGACGGCCCCGGCTTCCGGGAAGTATCGAACGGTTACTTCGCCAAGTACGCCGACGACATCCTCAATAAGGGCAAAGGGCGGATCGACTATCCGTGGGAGAGCGACCAGAAGACGATGTCGTACTACACCATGGAGAACGGCTACATCCTCTTCGTTTCCGCAAGCATCGCCGAGTCGCTCGCCGCGGTCGGCGCGATGGAGCGGGCCGTCTTCATAGGCATCGCCGCGGTGCTCCTCGTCGCCGTCGTCGTCGTGATCGTCTTCTCACGCAGCCTCGCCAAGCCCCTCCAGGCCGTGGCCGCAGGCGCGCGGAGCGTCGCCGAAACTGGCGACCTTACGAAGACGCTCTCCGTCAAGACCTCCATCGAGGAGATCAAGGACGTCGCCTCCGCCGTCAACGACATGATCGGCGGCACGGCCGAAGCAGTCCGGAACATCATCGACAACTCGCGCAA
>JAHDKT010000077.1 GCA_018436725.1 Synergistaceae bacterium
CAGCTCCAGACGCCCCATGAGGTGGTTCACCGCGTCGGTTCGAACTCCCCTGAAGCGGCCTTCGAGAATTTCGATGCGCAGCCCCTGGTCGCCGGTGCGCACGATGCCGAACTGGCGCATGTTCGCGTCGTCCGTCGAGAGAACGCGGACCTTGACGCGCTCGGCCGAATCCGGCGTCTCCCTCCAGGACGGGACGAAGAAGAGAGCAAGAGTGAGCAGCAGAAAAACGAACGTCAAAATGTGATCCCGCCGTGTCGATTCCATAATATAAAGCCTCCCTTAAGCAGACATCCGATTCGCGTTTTTTTGCGAATCGTTATGGTCGCTTAGGCGGCAGTGCGAAGCCTCCCGGCCCCGTAGGGCGCGTGCGGATGCTGCCGGCCGCCTTCCAATGATGAAGGCCGGAAGGATTCGCGTCCCCCCGGCCTTCGGTCGTTTCGATTACCCGGTTCGTCTACCGCACGCCGAGGATGGACATGGTCTTCCAGGCGACGTCCGTGTTGTCGTAGTACCCGGCGAACAGCTCCGAGCCGAGCCCCTTCGCGAAGATGGGCACGGGGATGCCCGTGTGGGCGTAGGAGGTCCAGCCGATGCCGGCCTTCCGGTTGAGGATGTGCGTGATCTTCACCGACAAGGGCTCGTACCCGCCGTAGAGCAGGAAGGTCGCTTCATCCCGGGCGCGCTCCTTCTTCTCCAGCATGCTGTCCTCGAATGCATGGCGCAGCTCGCCCAGTTCAAGGTCGGAGAGGGTCATCGAGAGGGCGATCCTGGCCGCGTCGTCGCCGGCCTTCGCCTTCTCTTCGAGCGCCTTGCGCTCCTCGGCGGTCGCCGTGCGGAGCCCGAAGGACTCTTCGATCATCGGCGCCATCTTCTCGAACGTCTTCTCGGCGCCCTTGCGGAACTCGGTGATCTTCTTGTCGAACGACTCGTACGACTCCTTCTGGTGCGCGATCTTCTCGAAGAAGGTCTCGTACTGCGTCCCGGCGAAGCCGATGCTCATGCCGCCCGTCTCGTGGTCGCCCACGACGACGATCAGCGTCTCGTCCGGATGCTTCTCCGCGAAGGCGATGGCCTCCATCACCGCCGCGTCGAAGGCGAAGGTGTCCAGAATGGCCGCCGCCGCGTCGTTCGCGTGACAGGCCCAGTCGATCTTGCCGCCCTCGACCATCATGAAGAAGCCGTTCGGGTTGTCGAGCAGTTCGATGCCCTTGCGTGTGAACTCGGCGAGGGAGAGTTCCTTCTCCGTCTTGTCCATGTCGTAGGGCATGGCGTTGCTGCCGTCGAGCACGGGGTTCACCGCGATGATCTTCGTTCCCGGCTTCGCCGCGAGAATCTCCTCGCGGGTGCGGAGCACCTGGTACCCCTTCTCCTTCGCGACCTCGTAGAGGTCCTTGCGGTCCTTGTCCTTGCCGGTGTGCTGGTGGATGCCGCCGCCCGCGAAGTAGTCGAAGCCGCTGTCGATCAGCTGTTCGCCGATGCCGTAGTAGTCGTTGCGTGAAGGAACGGAGGCGTAGTAGGACGCCGGGGTCGCGTGGTTCAGCGACACGGAGGTGAGCACGCCGACCTTCATCCCCTTGGCGCGGACCATCTGGGCCACGGTGGTGAACTTCCGCTTCTTGGCCGGGTCCATGCCGATGACGCCGTTGTCCGTCTTGAAGCCGGAGGCCAGCGAAGTCGCCGCCGGGGCCGAGTCGGTGATGAAGGAGTTGGTGGAGTACGTGGTGATCATCCCCTGCACCGGAAGGCCGCTCAGGGCCAGCTTCTTGATCGCGGGCTCGCCGCCCGTCCTGTTGATGGAGCCGTTGTAGACCTCCGCCGCGTTGACCTGCTGCAACCCCATGCCGTCGCCGATGAACATGAACACGTACTTCGCCTTCGCGCCGCCCCAGTCGTTGTCGACCCCCGCAGCACAGGCCGCCCCGGCCAGAACCAGCAGAGCGAGCAACGCCAATCCGATCTTGTTCCACAATGAACGCTTCATATCGTTTTCCCTCCTCGAAGAATTTGAGGTCATTATCTTCGGGAAGGGTTACGAAAGAAGCGCGGAAGTGTATCGGGAGGGTAAAACTCGCTCGGGGCGCGCCGGCGCGCCAGCGGTCGTCGAGCTTTTCCAGCCATGTTCCTCCCGAACGCGATCAATCGATCTCGTCGCGAAAACACATCGCAATCAAGTCGTTCCACGAATCAAGCCGTTCCACTTGACGAGCAACATGTTACGTGTTATGTTATGAAACATGTTAATCAACATATCAGGCCCGCGAGGACAAAACTATGAGAAAAACTAAAAATGCGAACGCATACGACACTCTTAAAAATCTTATATTGCAGGAAAAAATAGACTCCGGAAAGCTGCACTCCACCTCCGCCTTGGCCGACTTGATCAACATGGGGAGGGCTCCCGTAGTCGACGCCGTGAAAAGACTGGAATCCGAAGGATTCTTAAGCATTCTTCCTCACCAGGGAATCATGATCCGGGAGATGACCGTCCAGGAGATGCGGCAGATCAACGAGACCCGTTTTGTCTTGGAAACATACATCATGGGACAGATTGCCCCGTCTTTCAGCGCCGAGGACGCGCGCGAACTCGAAAAATGTATAAAAGAAATGGAAAAATGCGCGGAAGAGGAAAAATATTACGACTTTATCGTGCTGGATCATGAAATGCACACGTATCTCTACGATCTTTGCGAGAACGCGTACATGATAGATATCATGAAAAACCTTCGCGATCGAATTTTCACGGTAGGCTACAAAATCGTTGTGCGCCGCGAAGGGCGCATGATTACGACCGTGCAGGAACACAAGGCCATTCTGAAAGCGCTCGAACAAAGGGATCCGCAAATGGCCGCCGAAGCTATGCGCATACATCTGACCAACGGATGGAATCTCATTTTTTGACGATGCAGGCGAAAGATATCCGGAGTCTTTCAAAGCAACGTCATAAACGGAGCACGCACCATCCCGATACCGTCGCAAATCGAAGGAGATGAGCATTTTGGCCGTTTTCAACATGGCGCTATTACAACTCGACACACAGGATGAAAAAGAAACGAACCTACGGCGTATCTCGGAGATGATCGACGAAGCGGCGTCGAAACGGGCCCGTTTCATATGCATGCCCGAGATGGCCAACTATATCGGCATCGGAGACGGCCCATTCAACAACGCCGAGGATATCCCCGGGGGGAAAACCTGCGCTCTTTTCAGCGAAAAGGCGAAAGAGCACGGAGTATGGATTCACGGAGGCAGCATCTGCGAAAGAATACACGATGAAAAAAGGGTTTATAACACCACGGTCGTGATGAACCCCAAGGGAGAGATAGCCGCGAAGTACAGGAAAATCCACCTGTACGACATCGACGTAAAAAACGGTATCTCGTTCAGAGAATCGGACACCATCAAACCGGGCGACGACATAGTGAACTTCGACTCCGATTTCGGTCCCATGGGATTGGCGATCTGCTACGACATACGCTTTCCCGAACTCTATCGCCTGTTGACCCTTCGAGGAGCGAAACTTATTTTCAACCCTGCGGAATTCAACATCTTCACCGGAAAAGATCACTGGGAAAACCTGGTCAGAGCCAGAGCGATCGAAAATGTCTGCTATATGGTCGCTCCGGGGCAGTTCGGACCGAAAAAGACCTTCCACACCTACGGTCGTTCGATCGTCGTCGACCCTTGGGGAAACGTCGTCGCCAAAGCAAGCGACAGGGAGTGCATCGTCATGGCCGAGATCGACATGGACTACGTCGATCATATGAGAGAGCAGGTGCCTTGCGTCAAAAACCGTCGTCCCGAAACCTACAAGTGGTAGCTTCGCTTCATCCGGAAATATCCTTGGCGATTGGTTCTTCTTAAATTATAGGAGGTGTCTACAGTGAAAAAAATCCTTGCTTCGGCGTTCATTTGCCTTTTGGGATTGGGAATTCTTTCTCCTTCGATGGCGAATGTTACGTATAAGGATGAATACAAGCTCAGCTGCAATGTCGCCGAAACAACTCCTCAGGGCAAAGCCGTTGCGCGGTTCGCTCGCCTTGTAAAGGAAGGCACCGGAGGAAAGGTCAATATAAAGATCTACTGGAGCGGACAGCTCATGGCCGGGAAAGCCACGAACGAGCTGCTGCTGATGAAGAAAAACGTCGGAGACTTTTCTTTGTCCTCCTTCATCAACTGGGCTCCTCAATATACGCCCGGCAATCTTTTCCTCCTTCCCTGGTTTATCTCCAGCAGACCGGACAAGTATAAAGCCCTTGACGCCATCGAGGCCGGGAAGGCCGGAAAGATGATCGAAGCCGATATCGCCAAGATGGGGCTGAAGATACTCGCCTGGGGAGAGCAAGGAGCGCGCGAACTCACGAACAGGGTTCGACCGATTCGCACGCCGGAAGATATGAAGGATATAAAGTTCAGAGTTGTCGGAAGCCCCCTCTTCATCGACATTTTCAATCAGCTCGGCGCGAATCCCATGAGCATCAGTTGGGCCGAAGCGTTGACCGCTCTCCAGCAGGGAACCGTCGACGGACAGGAAAACCCCTATTCCGTTTACCTTCCCAATAAAATTTACGAGTTCCAGAAGTATCTGACGGAGTGGAGCTACAACATGGATCCGTTGATCTATGTTGTCCATGAAAATGTGTGGAACGAGTTTCCGGACGACGTTAAAAAAACAATCGCGGACGCCGCGGAAGAATGCGGCTGGTACAACAAGCATCTGGCCCGGCTCGGGCTCGACGACGGAACGGCGGAAAAATGGCTCAGGGAGCATAACCTGTATCCGACGGAGCCCCAGGAAATCAACCCGCGCAAGTTTGTTCAGGATTACGGCGTAGAAGTTACAGTTCTGGGTTCGGAAGAAATCGCCGCATTCCGGGCCAAAATGAATCCCGTCTTCGACAAATGGGTCGACAAGATCGGAAAAGAACTGGTAGCCGCCGCCGAGGAGGACATGGCGAACGCACGGTACTAATCCTCGTCCAGTGGTGGAAGCGGCGCGTTCCCGAATTTCGCTTCCACCACGGCATACAAGGAGGCGTTAGTAGTGAAGTTTCTTGTGAACCGCATTGAAGAAGTTATTGGTACGGTAAGCCTTTCAATAATGACAACAATCGCTTTCATCAATGTGCTTACCAGGTATTTTTTCAGATATTCCATGGCGTTTACCGAAGAACTCACGCTCTATCTCTTCGTCTGGGCGGTGATGATGGGGACTTCCATAGCCTTTCGCGAAGGTTCCAACATGGCGGTGACCTTTTTATACGATAAATTCAACCTGAAAAGTCGCAGAATTCTCGATCTTCTTGCGGGCGTACTCGGGCTGTTCTTCTTCGCCGTGCTTATGTATTTCAGCGTTCTTGAAGTGATGGACGAAATAGAAATGAACGCCATGACGGAGGCGATAGAGCTTCCCATGTGGTGGTTCACAGGCGCTATGCCGATCGCCTCGGCCTTTATTCTGTGCAGGATCGCTTCACGTATCCGCAAAACGCTTTCCGCTTCGCCAATCGAATGAAGGAGGATACGGTATGGCTTCCCTATTCCATGATCCAGCATTGTGGGCCGTCGTCCTTTTTTTGGCGCCGCTCCTTCTGAGAGTACCTATCGCCATCTCTTTGGGTTTTTCGTCGATAATTATCGCTTATTTTTGGAACCTTGGCATTGACATGCTCAGCTACAACTTTTTTGCAAATATCGTAAAATATCCACTTCTTGCTGTGCCATTTTTTATACTCGCAGGAAATATAATGGATAAGGCAAGTATCGCGGATAAAATAATAATTTTTATTAAAGAGCTTGTCGGCAAGCTTACGGGAGGGCTCGCCATCGCGGCGATCGGCGTCGCCGTCTTTTGGGGCGCCGTCAGCGGTTCGACGGCTGCGACGGTTGCAGCCATCGGGGTGATCCTTATTCCCGGAATGGTCGACGCCGGATACGACAAGCCTTTTGCCACCGCGGTGGTTTCGGTGTCCTCGGGCCTTGCCATTATTATTCCGCCAAGCATCACCTTCATCCTGTATGCGGTGATTACCGGCGTTTCCGTAGGCGCGATTTTCGCCGCCGGTTTCCTGCCGGGATTCGTTATCGCGGCTTTTTTGATGGTGAGCGCGTATCTTACAAGTAAAAAACGAGGCTACAGAGGAGAAGAACGCAAAAACGGTCTCAAAGGCGTGTTCATTGCGGCAAAAAACGCCTTCTGGGCTCTGATGACGCCCGTTATCATCCTTGGAGGAATTTACGGCGGAGTGTTCACGCCGACCGAAGCGGCCGCCGTCGCGTGTTTTTACGGCCTCTTCGTAGGCACGGTGATCTATCGCAGGATCGGGTGGATCGAACTGTATCAGATTCTCGTCGAGACCCTCAACGCAACGGCCACGGTAATGATAGTCGTAGCCACCGCCGGACTCTATTCCTGGATCGGCTCGACCGTCGGAGTTATCGAAAAAGCCTCCGCGCTGCTTCTCGGAGTATCTTCCAACCAGTACGTCCTTCTCTTCATGATTTATTTTATCCTTTTCATCGGAGGAATGCTGCTGGACGGAGTTTCCATGCTCTACGTCTTCATGCCCATCCTGATGCCTCTGATGAAACGGTTCGGATGGGATCCGGTATGGTTCGGAGTCATGGTCACGACGATGGTCGCGGTGGGGACCATCACCCCCCCCGTAGCTATGAATCTCTATGTAGGATGTCGCATAAGCGGTTTAACCATAGAGGAACTCACGCCCCCCGTACTTCCTCTGCTTGTCGCCACGCTTTGCGCGCTCGCCTTTCTGACGTTGTTCCCTTCCATTACGCTTGTTTTGCCCCGTTACTTGGGCCTCATGTAGCGATGCCGGTATCATCAAACTCTTTGGAGGTGGCTTTATGAAACTGCTTGAGATGAATATGACGGACTTTCAGGCCGAGTTCAAGGAACCGAAGACCGTAATCATTCCCGCCGGAGCGTGCGAAGTATGGGGGCCTCATCTTCCCCTCGGAGCCGACGCGATCATGGCTGAAGAAATAGCGAATCGCCTCGCCGAACGAATGGGATGGATCGTCGGCCCGACGCTTCCCGTCGGCGATTCCACCATGGTATGGGGGCCCGGAACGATTACGGTCCGCCCCGAGAGTTTCAAAATGTACCTTGAGGACATTTGCGAATGCCTCGTTAAGCACGGAGCGCGCCGCTTTTGCTTCGTCAGTCCCCACGTAGCCAACATGCCCATCATTTCCCAAGTGGCATGGAAGTTGAAGCTCGAACACGATGTGGATTGCTGTATCTTCGACTGGTGGCGCATCGTGCAGCCCGTCGCAAGAGAAAAGAAAATTCTGGATAACGACGGCGTGATGGCCCATGGACATGCCAGCGAAGCGGGCACCTCGTGTTTTCTGTACACCAGGCCGGATCTGGTCAAGACCGATCGGCTTCAAAAAGTAACCCCTGCGATAACGAACGATTTCCCCGAGTTTCAGCAATTTACCCCTTTCGCATGCTACGGCGACCAGTACATGCTCGGCGACGCAACATGCGCATCCGTCGAAAAAGGGAAAGATCTCGTCGAAGCGACGCTTGACCGAATGGTGGAATTCCTTGAACAGTGGAATCCCGTAAGCAACAAAGAGATCTATCGAGTCGAACCGTAACATATAACAACTTAAGGAGAGAAAACGATGATTATCAATAAGAATGTTATGACCCTTTCAAACGAAGAGTTGGCGGTTTGCCTCGATGCGGAGCCTGCCACGATCGGACATTTTCATAATTTCGGCTTTAACACAGTCCCATTCTTCACCTCCATACCGAAGAAAAGGGTTATCGGACGCGCCATAACGGTAAAAATCCCATCTCTGGACTCCACGGTTCTCCATAAAGTAACCGAGATGGTCGGTCCCGGAGACATTCTGATGATAGACAGAGCGGGAGATCAGCAGTACGCGGCTTTGGGCGGCCTGGTCTCCTACGCGCTGAAAGTCCGCAAGGTCGAAGCGGTTATCATCGACGGGGCGGCCACCGACATCGACGAAATAAGAGAAATGGGGCTGTTGGTCTTTTATCGGCGGCTCTCCGCCATCACTACGCGCCTTGCCGGTACGGACGGCGAGATCAATACGACGATCAGCTGCGGCGGGGTAGTAGTGAATCCCGGCGATATCGTTCTCGCGGACGAGAACGGCTTCGTCGTCATGCCTCCCGATGAGGCGAAGGCGCTGTGCACCGAAGCCGTCGAAAAACATCAAAACGGGGAACCGGGAATACGGGCCAAGCTCGACGCCGGCGCCCGCATGGCCGACCTTACTCGCGCGAATCAGATAGTTGCCAAAGCAATGGAGAAATAGCCCTTTTCCCTTGGAATACAAGCCGACGACCGGGAAGAGTCATGCACGCTCTCCTCTTGCTCTTCCCGGTCCTTGAGAGAAAACAAGCTCCTTTGCACGCGATAAGCCTCATGATCAATACAAGGAGGTGTTGCATCGTGACGAAGAAAGTGAATGTGGCGATCGTCCAACGAAGCGGCGCAGGAACGACGGATGAAAACTTAAGAGAGATGAGCCGTTTGGTGGAGGAGGCCGTTAAGAGTTTTCCGCATCTCGATGTCATCGTGTTCCCCGAATATTGTTACTTCGCCCCTACCACTATGGAAGAATCAAAAAAAGTCGCCGAGGAAATTCCGGGGTTTTTTACGGACGCCATGGCATCTCTTGCGAAGAAACATAATGTCAACATCATCCCGGGAACTTTCATCGAAAATGCCCCGAGCGGCAAGGTCCATAACGCCACCGTCTTCATCGACCGCAAGGGGAAGATTTTGGCGACGTATCGAAAGATCCATCTGATGGATGCGATCGGCTACAAAGAATCGGAGTACGTGGAAGCAGGAACGGAAATGTGCGTTTTCGATTCGGATATAGGCCGGATAGGAATGATGGTTTGTTACGATTTGCGCTTCCCCGAACTGGCGCGGAGCATGGTTTTAAAAGGCGCGGATATCTTGTTCGTCCCGTCGGAGTTTCCCTCGGGCAACCCCTTGCCCCCAAGAACGGATCACTGGGATCTTCTCGTAAGAAGCACCGCTCTATTCAATCTCACGTATGTCGTAGCGTCGAATCAATACGGACCTCTTCATAAAGACAACCCGTTCGGACGGTCGTCGATAGTCGACCCTTGGGGAACGATAATCGCGGCGGCAAGCGGAAGGGAGGATATAGTGTATGCCGCGCTCGATATGGACTATCAGCAGCAGGTACGAGACAGAGTCGCAACTTGGGTAAATAGACGTCCGGAAGTATATGAACTGTAATGAAGGAGGATATGGGAATATTATGAGAAAGATATTTCTTTTAACACTGTGCGCCGTGTTGTTCCTAGTTGTGGCTTTTCAAAAAAATGTTGCGTTCGCCGCAGCAGCCGACGAGTATCAAAAATTAACGCTCAAGTTGAGCACTTCCGCATCGGATCTCGGCGTCGACGCTTTAGCGGCGAAGATGTTCGGCGAACTCTTGGACAAGGCGAGCGATGGGAAGATAAAAGTGAGAGTCTTCCCGAACGCGCAGCTTGCGGGCGGAAGCATGCCCAAAAACATTGCGCTGCTCGCTCAAGGCGGGCAGTTCGAAATGGCCGTTCTTTCGGCGAGCGTGCTGGGAAATCTCGACGAAAAGTTTCTGACCGTCGGAGTTCCCTTCACCTTCGCGAATTATGAGGAAGTGAACAAACGTCTCGACGGAACCGGCGGGAAATGGCTGACCGAGATGCTTGAACCAAGGGGTATCGTGTACCTGAGCGCGATGCACAATGGTTTGAAGCAGCTCACGAACGGCAAGCGCGAGATTCGGACTCCCAACGATCTTCAGGGATTGAAAATTCGTATCCCCGGAGGCGAGGTTGGAATTAGAACGTTCAAGGCTTTCGGGGCCGATCCCGTGGCGATGAGTTGGACGGAATTGTTTACGGCTCTTCAGCAAGGGACGGTGGATGGTCAGGAAAACAGTTATCAAACGATCGACGCGGGCAAGCTCTATGAAGTGCAGAAATTTTTGACGCAATGGAATTACTGTTATGATGGCTACTTCTTTCTTATGAATAAAAAGGACTGGGATAAACTCAATGAACCAACGAAAGAATTGATCAAGGAAAAAGCCGTCGAAGCCGCTCTTTGGGGAAGAAAGTACCTCGAAGACGGGGAACTCGCGCTGAAGAAGAAATTTGTTGAAAATGGCGTAACGATAACCGAACTCAGCAACGAAGAGTTGCAGGCATTCCGTACGTTCATCAAACCAATCCAGGAATATTTTATCGATAAATTCGGTATAGAAGCCGCTGCAGCCTGGGGGCTTGAGAAGTAACTGGAACGATGCCCGTTTAAAACAAGTACAACCTGATGGATTTTCATGCCGTTAGGTTGTACTTGTTTGAACTTGTTTATAAAATTAGAATAGGAAAGGATCGAGATTTGAAATGAAAAAATTCTATGCAAATCTTGATGAAAATATAACGGTAATCGTTTTGTTATTTATGCTCTCCCTTGCTTTTATTAACGTAATAGCGAGGTATGTATTCAGAGCATCCATTTCCTCTACTGAAGAGATAACGACTATGCTCTTGATTTTGGTGAGTACTTTAGGTTCGGGCATTGCCGCAAAAAGAAAAGCGCATCTTGGTTTAAGCGCGTTGACCGATCTCCTGCCACAAAAGTACAGAAAATTTGTCGATTTTTATGCGAATGTTTTAGGGGCTCTAATAAGCGTTATTCTCTTTTGCACAGGTATCACCATGGCGGCCAATGAGTACGCGCTCGGGCAGATTTCGATCGGCTTGCAAGTACCTACGTGGATCTATTGCATGTTCATTCCTATCGGCGCCGCTTCCATGACATACCATTTCGGCAAAGTAGCGTACTTATCGTTATTTAGTGGAAAAAACCCCGTGCACATTCGAAGCGATGAATAATAATTGTCCTTGAATACAATAATATTGAATCTCTTCAAACTGCCTCTACGAGCTGGTCGCGACGAGAAGAAGCGTCTTGTTCTTAATACCGACGCTTGAATTTTTAAGACTCTACGGAAGGAATTGGTCGAAATGGTTGGTATTGTGCTCTTCGCATCTTTTGCCATACTCGTTCTTCTCAATATCCCGATAGGGGTATCGCTGGCCGGGGCGGGGTTGTTGGCATTGATTCAAATGGACATGAATTTCAATATTTTCCCGAACATCTTTTTCGCCGCCACCAGCCCTTTTGTGCTGCTCGCCATCCCTTTTTTCATTTTGGGTGGAAACATCATGGAAAGAGCCGGCATATCGCAAAAACTCATCGCCTTTGCTCAATCCTTTGTCGGTCACATACGCGGAGGGCTGGCCATCGTATGTGTCGGCGTAACATGTTTCTTCGCGGCGATATCCGGTTCGGGTCCTGCGACGGTAGCGGCTCTCGGGGTAATCATCATTCCCGCGATGATCAAAGTAGGCTATCCACCGGCGACAGCCGCGGCGCTCATGGCCACCGCGGGCGGAATCGGAGTGATTATCCCTCCATCGATATCGTTTGTCATTTATGGTTCGGTAACCGGCGTTTCTATCGGAAAATTATTCATAGCGGGTATCGTTCCCGGGATTTTAATGGGAATCAGCCTTATCTTGGCGACGTTCTTCATAACAAGAAAAACAAAACTCGACAAGCTGCCTAAAACCACGTTCAAAGAGCGTTGGTTCGCATTTAAAGACGCGTTATGGGGTTTGATGATGCCGGTGATCATTCTCGGCGGGATTTACGGCGGGATTTTCACCCCGACGGAAGCGGCTGCTGTAGCTGCCGTATACGGCTTGTTCATAGGTTTTTTTATCTACAAATCGCTTGAACTACACCACTTGAAAGAGATCGTCCTTACTTCGGTTACTCAAACCGCCGTAGTTATGTTTATCGTAGGAATGGCGAATTTTTTCGGATGGGTGATTACTATCGAAGGTTTGGCCGCCGAAATAGGCGATATGTTGCTCAAGCTGGCGGGAGGAAATTTATATTTATTTCTTGCTATAGTAAATATTCTCTTATTGCTCGCCGGCTGTGTTCTTGATGGCACCTCCGCTCTCTATATCTTGTCTCCCATCATTTTACCCATTGCAACAAAACTTGGATACGATCCTCTTGTCCTCGGGGTTCTCATGGTGATGAACCTGGCGATAGGAATGGTCACTCCGCCGGTTGGAGTAAACATTTACGTCGCATGCGGCATCACGGGTCTTCCATTTAAAGATGTTGTAAAGAAAATAGTACCCTTTCTATTAGCGTCTTTAATAGTTTTGGCTTTTGTTACATATATTCCTATTATTTCACAAATATTGCCGAGTCTTATGGATAAATAGAAAAAACGCCTCTTTCTTAAAGGGCGGCGCGAACTCCATACCCCGCATTTCCCACTTCACGAACCTGTTCGACCTAAGGCGGGCAAAGCCGGGGACGGCGAAGCATCAGGAAAAGACGCCGTATACTCTCTCTCCTCCGATACTTCGATCAGCGAGCGCCCGCCGTACCCGCGCCCTGCGATGGCGCGATCAGGGAGAACAGCTTCCCGGCGACGTCGGTATTGTCGTACTCCCCGGCGAAGAGGGGCGCGCCCGCGCCCTGCGCGAAGACGGGGACGTCGACCCCGGTGTGGGCGAAGGAGGACCACTCGATCCCCGCCTTGCGGTTCAGAATGCGCGTGGCCGTCGTCGAGAGCGGCTCGTAGGGACCGTAGCGGCGCAGATAGTCCCTGTCCCTCTTCCGCTGCTCCTTGGCCCGCATGCTCTGCGCAAAGGCCGTCCGCAGCTCGTCCAGCTCTTCCTCCGAGAGGGCGAGCAGAAGCGCCGTCCGCGCGGCCCCGTCGCCCTTCTTCGCCCTCGCTTCCAGCGCGGCGCGCTCGGCGGGGGAGGGGGCGCGCAGGCCGAAGCACTCCGCGAGCAGCGGCGCCATCCGCTCGAACGTCCGCGCCGTCCCCTTGCGAAAGCGCTCGAGCTTCTCGTCGAAAGACTCCGAAGACTCCCTCTGCGCCGAGAGCGCCGGGAAGAAGTTCGCCGCCGCGCGCTCCGCGTCGACGCGCATGCCGCCCGTCTCGTGATCGGCGAGGACGACGATCAGCGTATCGTTCGGGCGGGCGCGGGCGAAGGCGAGCGCCTCCTTCACCGCCGCGTCGAAGGCCAGCACGTCGCGCACGGCCGCCGCCGCGTCGTTGCGGTGGCAGGCCCAGTCGATCCTCCCCCCCTCGACCATCATGAAGAAGCCGTCCGGGTTGTCGAGCAGCTCGATTCCCCGCTTCGTGAACTCCGCAAGGGAGGGGCTCCCCGTAGGGCGGTCCGTCTCGTACGGCAGCGCCCCGCCGACCGACGCGGCCGCGATGATTTTCGTCCCCGGCCTGGCCGCGGCAAGCTCCGCGCGGGTCCGGAGCACGCGGTACCCCTTCTCGCGGGCGAGGTCGTACACGTCCTTCAGATCGCCCTTCCGCCCCGCGCGCCGGTTGACGCCGCCCCCCGCGAAGTAATCGAAGCCGCTCTCGACCATCTGGACGCCGATCTCGTAAAAGTCGGTCCGGGAGGGACGCGCGGCGTAGAAGGCCGCAGGAGTGGCGTCGTTCAGAAAGACCGACGTGACGACGCCGACCTTCATCCCCCGATCGCGGGCGACTTCCGCGACGGTGGGCAGCTTTTTCGCCCCCGACGGGTCCATGCCGAGAACGCCGTTGTTCGTCTTGAACCCCGTAGCCAGCGCCGTCCCGGCGGCGGCGGAGTCCGTTACGGCGGCGTTCGCCGACCGCGTGGAGATCTTCCCGCGCACGGCAAGTCCGCGCAGCGCAAGCGGCCCGTTTCCGGACGCGACGCTGTACAGTTCGGCGGCCTCGACCTGCGCCTCCCCCATTCCGTCGCCGATGAAGAGAAAGACGTACTTCGCCCGCTCGTTCGCGCCCCCGAAGGCCGCGGCGGCGAAGAGGAGCAGTATAAGCAGAGTCAGTGCGACATAGCGCAATAAACGGTTCATTTCGTATTCCTCCAATGATGCATAAGAGCGTTCATAAATCTTCCTCCAAAAAACGCACTCTCTAAGCAAAGCCTTGAATCGCATTATTTTTCGAAAATGCCGTGTTGACGCAGCTATTAAATTGTCACTCTTTGCGATATATTAAAGAATATCTCCAGAATAAGTGACGTTTTACTTTTATATTTCCCAAAACGCTAATACTTGTCTGCTCTAATTCTTTTATTGTTGAATATTTATCATATTCTAAATGATTTTTCCACAATTCCTTTTCTTCACGTGTCACAGAAAAAGTCCCTCTATGGATTAAATATAAAAATGGATTAAGCATCTTTGCAATAAATGATAAAAAATATTCATATATTGTATCTTTTTTATATAAATCAAGAATTATTAACATGCCGTTGCTCTTCAACTTACCAAAAATGTGCTCTAATACAGATGCATAATCTAAATGATGAAAAGTTGCTATGGATATTATCAGATCATATTTCTCCTCAGTGGTTTTCAAGTATGTTTCAACATCTATATTTATAAAATCCACATTTAAATGATTATTTCTTTTTTTCGCTTCATTAATCATCTTCGGGGACACGTCAATACCTATAACTTTTGAGAACAATGATGAGAGCTTTTTTGTAAATTCTCCCGTACCGCAACCGATATCCAATGCTACCCCTTGTGTTGTATTTATTTTTGACAACAAATACTTTTGATATTGTCTATTATGATCCCAGCAATCTGGCAGTTCCGATATTTTATTAAATTGAGAAATAACTTCTTCCGAAATTCCATTATTCATAGTGTTCCCCTTTAAAAATGAGCATATTACAAAAGAAGCGCATTGTAATATCAACTGAAAAAGAATGATTTCTTATTATTTGCGCCGAACCGGCCCAGGTGTTCTTCCAAACGGCTCCGCTTCAATGACCGTCAGTCGCTTGGTTTCCATCAAGCTCTCTTTCAAACACGCCCACTCGTACGTCGAGCAACCTACAACAAACAGGGTGGCTTTGTCAATATTCCGATTTCTCTCCTATGGAGGGACTGTTTTTCAACCAGAAGCATGATGAGGTCGAGTAGCACTCTTCTCGCTCCTGCTACAATAATAAGGGAAAGACGAGTCGAATCATCTCGATAATCCTGCGGTAGTAACGGGGCTCGTCCCGTCGCAGGCGGTCCCGGCGGCTTTCGACGAGGCCGTGGTCATCGTCCCCCGCACGGGCAGCCCGTGGAAGGCGAGCGGCTCGCCCCCGCCGTAGACGCTGTACAGCTCGGCGGCGATCACCTGCGCCTCTCCTATTCCGTCGCCGATGAAGAGAAAGACGTACTTCGCCCGCTCCGCGCCTCCGAAAGCCGCGAGGACGAAGAGCACCAGCGCGAGCAGCGCTGCGCCGATGGCGCGTAGTATTCTATTCATTCAAAGCTCCTCCTCGGAAAAACCGCACTCTTTCACCAGATCCTCGAAGCGAACCGTTTCTCGCGGTCCCTTCAGCCAGGCGGTGTACGCTTCGAGGTCGCAGACGTCCTCGATTTTTTCGAGGAAATGTGTTCTGCAAGAGGGAAATCCCCCAAAAATGATACGCACCTCCTTCGGCCATTTCTATTATTCAATAAACAATGCTATTTGAACACTGATAAGCGCTTTCTTAGTAGATCTATTGAAGAAGCGATCAAGCAATATTTACTGTTCTTTAATGCAGATTCATTATTCTTGACCATCTTCCCTCAACATTTTTCTTTTGCCTGATCTCAAATAAACGATTATATTCACAACAACGCCTTTGACCCATCTGTTTTCATTCACCCGAAGGGTTGCCTCATGATTGGGCTATACCGCGAGCCGCAGGCGGGTCAGCTTGAGCGACTCGTCTTACGGATTTTCTACAAGATCTTTTCGCGTTCGTACTCGATGCGCTTGAGGCATTTGTTCGCGTTGTCCAGCGCCGAGGCAGTCATCCGGCGACGGACTTGGGCGGTCCAAAGTTCGATGCCGCACTCATTGTGGTAGAGAACAATATTATGCGCGTACGCTAACATTCTCTCAACCGGAGCATCCAAATCATGGCACTCGTACGTTGCTTCCAGGGAGTTGGCGAGGGCATCATACGCATCAAAAATCTGTTGGCGCGCAGATTTCGTTTCCGACAGGAAATTTGCCTCTATGCTCGCGCCCGACAGCCACTTCTGAAGGGCTTGCCTGATTTCCGCCAAACACCCGGTTACAATCGCTACGATTGGATCCACCAGGTCTAAATAGTGCTCCTTATCGAAGTCGCCGTGGCAATTTTCGATGAGTCCGGCCATGGGGCTTTGCTCCCAGTCCACGATGATGCCATCACCCACGTCTTCTCCGGTCAGCGGGCTCGGCGCGTACTTGCTATCAAGACTTGGATCAATCCAGAGGCTTCGACACGTGTAGTTGGCCTTCTTTTCATCAGCCGCGCTGGCATAAATAAAGGCCCAAACGACATGCGCGTCGGCTTCGCCCCACCTGCCTTTTACCATCGCGTTCCTGGAGTATCGGCGTTTTGCAGTCTTAGCCGTCATGTCCCTGATAACCGCCGCCAGTTCCGGTTTAGTCATGGGACGATTAAGGACGACTTTGATTAAGTAACGTTTGGCCATACCATGGCTGACGTCCTCAATCGAAAAGAGCGTGTAGTCGCTGGACGCGACGCGAGGCGTCACAAGATCCATCAGAGCCTCGCGCATTTCCTTGCCAAGTTGTCGCGCCTGGGGAACGGCTAGCTTGTAGCCCTTCCCTGTCGATTCGATAGTGTCCTTGGCGACTCGCTCCCAATATACAATTTCGCTCTCAGGATCGCAGAGGCATACGATGACTGGAAGCGTATGTCCTAGCCAGTAGTCGACATGTTGCGCATCCGGGCGGTAAATGTAGCAACCATCCTTCGTTTCCCCAAGGTAGCTGCTGCCGGACTTGATCTGTATCGCGAGCAACTGCCCGGTGACCGTTTCATCGTCAATCAATTCGGCGATCGCATCGATTCCGTAGTCGTTGCCAGTCTGCTCTCGCACGGCAAAACCCGCAGCCTCGCCACGTGCTATAACCAAGCCAACGCCTTGACGTTCGACGCGATCAGATCTTTGCGCTTTTACGGGCATGAGTACTAGTCCTTCCTAGGTGGATAGCATAGCCTATCGGGTTGCAGGATGACCAGGAATGAATATAAATCCACAGAACATTCGCTTAACCTGCAAGCCGTAATGGCGCGGTTCTTACGTGAACGAGCGTAGCAAACAGCAAGAATCGCAACATAGGGGAGTCAGGTTGAAGTGCTTGTTCTGCGAATTCGTCTTCTTCTCTTTCTCTTCTTCTTATAATCTCTTTTCCATCCTTATTCTTGATATTTTCATTCCTAGTCGTTGATAAAAATCCATAGCGATCTTGTTAAATCCCCATACATTTAACTCGATTGAAGTGTATCCGTTTTTCTGAGCATAGACTTCAATTTTTTTCATTGCTTCCTTTCCAAAACCTTTATTCTGATACTTATTTACAATCGCTATTTCTTCTATCATTAGTATCCTTTGGTCTCTAATCATTGCATCGTTTTTATATTCAATGTCTTTAATCATAACATATCCAATTATCTCATTTTCTACTTCTAGCTTATATATCTGGTTTTTATCTAATTTATCCTTATAATAATTTATTGTAAAAAAATTATCTTCTTCTTTAAAATATTTCGGTTCATTCTCATAATGCATTTTATGTGTGCTATATCGTATTTCTTTTAACAATGGATAATCATCAAGCACTGCATAACCAAAAATCATCGAACTGTCTCCTTTCAACTTACTAGATCGTGCGGTCAACACGAGTCGGCAGAATAATGGCTATATGGTTTCTTCATTACATCTTCGGGACGCGAAACACCGCCAAGCATTCTCGCATAGAGCGCCGTATCCATAGAGCCTCCGGTTACCCTCCGCGCAAGTCACGTGGGGATGTGTGGTTTCTATACAAGACACCGCCACCTTCCTCTACAGATCGTCGGACTCTTGCCGCCCCGGTTCAAAACGCGGGTGTAAATCTGGGAGCTTTTATGTTCTTGCGACCAAGAAGCTCTTGCATCGTCCTGATTTTGGAGCCACTTTCGAGGAGTTGTGTGACGAAGAAATGCCGTAATGTATGATCAACAGCCCGTTTGGCCGGTCTCGCCTTCCTTACCGCGCCGTTGAGCGCCTTTTAGATGATCGTTTTGTAAACGTGATGCCCTCTTCCTCGCCGGTTCGGGTATTCTTCCAATCGCGCCGCTTTCTTCGATGACCGTCAGTCGCTTGGTTTCCAACAATCTCTCATTCAAACACGTCCACTCGTACATCGAGTAACCTACTACAAACAGGATGGCTTTGTCAATATTCCAATTTCATTCCTGCGACGGGACTGTTTTTCGACCAGAAGCATGATGCGGCCAAGTAATACCCTTTTCGATCCTGCGGCAATAAGGGGAGGACTAGGCGAATCGTCGCAGAACGGTCGTCAAATAAAAGAAGAGCGGGGTAACGATGTTGGTGGGTTGCAATCGGTTCATTCAGCACCTTTCCCCGGAACGACCTCGTTGACGCAGCCTTCTCGCGAGAGCATCGCCTTCCGGTCGAACCGGACGACCGCCAGCGCGCAGAGCGCGAAGAGGTACATGTCGTGCGGCTGGGCGTCGGGCCATATCGGGTTGTTGAGCTGGAAGTGGAAGAGCGCCGCGAGCAGAATGCTTCCACCGGAGGCGTTGAAAATGGAGGCGAGGATCACGCTGACCGCCACGGAGCCGATGAAGAACGGCGCGAACGACCACGCGCTCTGCGGCAGGCCGCTCAGCAGAAACGCGGGCAGATGCCAGACTCCCCATATCACGCCCAAGATCAGCCCCGCCCACAGAGGAGAAAACTTTCGCTGCAGCATCGGGAGCGCCATCCCCCGCCAGCCGAACTCCTCCACGGGCCCCTTGATCAGCGTGAGCAGCAGCGCCGGAAGCAGCGAGCCGAGCGAGTCGAACGGAAACGACCACATGGACAGCTCTCCCCGCAGCGCCGATGCGCTGAAGTAGACCAGCGGAATGCCGAAGAGAAGGAAGAACCACCCCCACGCCGAACAGCGCACGAGCAGCAGGCGTCCGAGATACCGCCGAAACCCTCCGGGGCCGGCATACCGAAGGACGACGAAAAACGCCGCTATCGCCGGGGCGTAGATGGCGAGAATGAAGAGCGGATGGTTGCCGCTCAGCTCGCCGAAGATCGCGACGATCCGCTCCGGAAAGAGCGCGAAGAGGACGAACAGCCCCCACGCCAGCCCGAACGCGATCAGCAAAAAAGGCGCGAGGGCGGAGAAGGGGAGCGAAGAGCGACGATTGCTCGATGAATGCATGCGATTACAGACCTCCTGTCGAAATCTCACGTGTTCACAAGACGGCGAAGCTGTTCTCTCAGTCCGGGGAGCTTATTGACGGCGACATCCCGGACTATCGGGTACTCACGCTGCGCCATGTATTTTTTCGACCTCCGCGAGAATGCGTTCGCCGATGTATGGACTGAGCGATTCACGGGTCAGCAACTCCACTTTTCTTCCGAGAAGAGCCTCCAGAAAGAAAGAGAGATCCATGAACGAATCGAACGTATGCTGTTGGGGGGTGAATTCGACAAGAAGGTCGACGTCGCTCTCCGGAGTCTGTTCGCCCCGCGCGAAGGAGCCGAACAGCCCGATCTCCAAAACGCCCAGGGCTGCAAGAGCGGTTCGCTCCCTCCGCAGACGTTCGATAATGGAGCGCTTGTCTTCGACAGGTGGTAGAGTCTTCATCGAGCCCATCTCCTTTCCCGGTTCGCGGTACGAATAGTATAACATCGGCGGAGTTCCGCGCGTCGATGTCCGGGATATCGCGGGGCGGCATTGAACAAGTCCGCAGGAAGGCCCCCTCGAACCTTACCCCTTTCTTACGAACAGAAAGCCGCTCGCGAGCGCGGTGAAGGGGGCGACCGTCACCAGGCCGAAGCTCCCCACAAGCGTGTGCAGTATCTCCGCCGAGACGTACTGCATGTTCAATATGTTCGCCAACGGAATCCCCTGCGCGACGAAGACCAGCAGCAGGCTCGTGTAGCTCCCGGTATACGCCAGCAGCAGCGTCGTCGTCATCGTCCCCACGACCGCACGGCCCACGGTGAACCCCGACATGATCAGCGCCCTTCTCGATATGTCCGGGCGCTTCTCCGCTATCTCCCGCATCGCGCTCGCCACGTCCATCGCCAGGTCCATCACCGCCCCCGAAGAGGCCAGAAAGATGCCACCCAGGAAGATGCGCGTCAGGTCGAGGTGCGCGAAGCCGCTGTAGAGCAGCGTCTCCGA
>JAHDKT010000041.1 GCA_018436725.1 Synergistaceae bacterium
CTCTTCACCCCCTTTCTCGGACTCTTCCGCCCGATACCGCCCCTCGCCTGGGTTCCGCTCGTGCTCGCGTGGTTCGGCATCGCCAGCTTCGCCACGCTCTTCGGCGTGGAGGAGGGGGAGTGGTACGTCTTCCTGAACAACCTGAAGTTCTCGATGGTCTTCATCATCTTCATCGGCGCATTCTACCCCATCCTCTCCGGGACGATGCACGGCGTCTCCGGCGTGCGCTCCATCCTCGTCGACTCCGCGCGGGTGCTGGGAGCCTCCGACCGCGACATCTTCCTCAAGGTGCTGCTGCCGGCGTCTCTTCCCTCCATCGTGAACGGGCTTCGCATCGGGCTGGGCGTGGCGTGGATGTGCCTCGTCTCGGCGGAGATGCTCCCCGGAAGCATCTCCGGGGTGGGCTACCTGATCACGCACGCCTACACCGTCGCCCGCACCGACATCGTTATCGTCGGCATGATCGCCATCGGACTGCTCGGCGCCGCGATGGACCGCGGATTCCTCTTCGTCGAGGAGCGCGCTTTCCAGTGGCAGCGCCTCACGAGGTGACGGCGATGCGCGACGACGCGGTGATTCGGGCGGCGCATATCGGCAAGACCTTCGCCTCCCGCTCGGGAAAGGAGCTGGTCGCGCTCGACGACATCTCTCTCGCCGTGACCGAGGGGGAGTTCGTCTGCCTTCTGGGCCCCTCCGGCTGCGGCAAGTCCACCCTGCTGCGCATCCTCGCGGGGCTGGAGACGCACTTCGAGGGAAGCGTCTTCGCCGACGGAGAGAAGGTCGCGGGGCCGAGCCGCAAGCGGGGCATGGTCTTTCAGGAGTACTCGCTCTTCCCGTGGCGGAACATCGAGGAGAACGTGGCGGCGGGGCTTGAGTTCGCCGGCGTCCCGGCGGACGAGCGCAGGGAACGGAGCCTTCGCCATCTGGAGCTCGTCGGGCTTTCGGGGTTCGCGCGCGCGCTCCCGCACGAGCTTTCGGGCGGCATGCGCCAGCGGGCGGCGATCGCCCGCGCCCTGGCCGCCGACCCGCACATTCTGCTGATGGACGAGCCGTTCGGCGCTCTGGACGCCCACACGCGCATCCTGCTGCAGAAGGAGCTGCTGCGAATTTGGAGCGCCTCGCGCAAGACGGTGGTCTTCGTCACCCACAGCGTGGACGAGGCGGTCTACCTGGCCGACCGGATCGTCGTCATGTCCGCCCGGCCGGGGAGAATCGTCGAGGAGATCGAGGTGGAGATGGCGCGTCCGCGACGCCGCGACGACCCCCGCTGGGGCGTCCTGGCGGCCCGCATTCTCGCCCTGCTCGACGAAGCGACGACGGACGGCGGGCTTTCCGAGGACGAAGAAACGCGATGAAGGCGCGCTCCGGGGCATGGGCGCGGGAAGCGTCGACGCCTCGGAGCGCAACGAACCGCACTACAAACGAACGACACTACAAAGGAGAGGATTTTTCATGGGAACAATCGATCAGATCGTGCAGCACGTCCGGGAGCATATGGCCGACGGACCGGTCGCGGTGAAAGAGGCGCATGAGGCCGGAACGAAGGTGATAGGAACGTACTGCACCTACATGCCCTGGGAGCTTGCGGACGCCGCCGGAGCCATAACGGCGGTGCTCTGCGCGAAAAGCGACAAACCGATCGCGGCGGCGGAGGAACACCTCCCCCGCAATCTCTGTCCGCTCATCAAGGCCAGTTACGGACACGCGCTGCTCGACACGTGCCCGTACTTTCACTTCTGCGACGCCGTCGTCGCCGAAACCACCTGCGACGGGAAAAAGAAGATGTTCGAGCTGATGAGCGCGTTGAAACCGCTGCATATGATCCGTATTCCGCACAGTTCGAGCCGCCCCGAGGATCTGGAGCAGATGAAGAGCGAATTTTGGAAGACGAGAGAGTATCTCGAGAAGGTCGCCGGACGCGCGATCACCGACGACGCCCTTCGCGAGTCCATCGCCCTCAGAAACAGGGAGCGGGAGGCGCTGCGGTCCCTCTGGGAGCTGAGCGCGCTGGACGAACCCCCTCTTTCCGGCCTTGAGGTGCACCAGTTCGGCGAGTACATGCAGTATCGCTTCGACAAGCGGAAGGACGTTCCCTGGCTCGAGGAGCAGGTGAAGCGCATCCGGAGCGCGTGGGAGAGCGGCGAGCGCCGAAATCTCGGAAAAAAGCCGAGAATCATGATCACAGGATGCCCCACGGGCGGCGTCGTGAAGGTGATCGAGGCCGTGGAGAACGCCGGCGCCGTCGTGGTCTGTTATGAGAATTGCGGCGGACAGAAGGAGCTCGGCTACCTCGTGGACGAAACCAAAGATCCGATGGAGGCCCTTGCGGAGAAGTACCTCGCCATAGGCTGCTCCATCATGAGCCCCGACACGAACCGCATGGATTCCCTGCGTGCGCTCGCGGAGCGCTACAAGATCGACGGCGTGGTCGAGGTGCTGCTCACCGCCTGCCATACGTACGCGGTGGAGTCGTATTCAGTGCGGAATCTTGTGCAGTCCCTCGGGAAGAAGTATCTTCTCGTGGAGACGGACTATTCGGAGGGCGACAAGGAGCAGATCGCCACGCGGATGGACGCCTTCGTCGAGATGATGTAACCCCCGCGGACGCGGGATAAACGGAAGGAGAAGAGAGATGTTGAAAAAACTGGGAATCATGGCGCTTGCGGTCTTTCTTATGGTGGGGGCGGCGTTCGCGTCCGACCTCGAACCGAGCGGCAAGGGGATGCGGGTCTGGTTCGACGCGGGCGGTTCGGCGGGCGAGCCGTACTCCACTATTTTAATCAACGGCGCGAAGCAGGCGGCGGCCGACCTCGGAGTCGAACTGACGATCGTCTATTCCGATTGGAACGCGGAGAAGATGCTGGAGAACTTCAAGAACGGATTGGCCGCCAAACCGACGGGGTATGTCGTAATAGGCGTTCCGGGAGACGACGGATACGGCCCCTTGGTCGACGAGGCGTTCGCCGACGGCATGATCGTCACGGCGGTGGATACGGAACTTCCCCGCCTTCAGGCGAAGTATCAGTCCAGAGGCTTCGGCTACATCGGCCCCGACGGCTGGAAGCAGGGCGAGGAGATGGCGAAGGAGATCCTCCGGCGCAAGGAGTTCAAGCAGGGAGACAGGGCGTTCGTCTGGGGTCTGAAGCGCCTCGAAAGCAGAGGCCGCAGGGCGCGGGCGATGCTGGAGGTCTTCGAAAAGGCGGGCCTGACGGTGGACTATCTGGAAATATCCGACGAAGTCAACAAGGACGCCGCGCTGGGCGCTCCGGTGCTCGCTGGGTACCTCGCGGCCAACCCCGACTGCAAGCTGATCGTGCTGGATCACGGCGCGCTGACCGGACAGACCGCGAATTTCCTCAGGGGAGCGGGGCTTCGACCGGGCGACGTCTACGCGACCGGCTTCAGCCTGAACCCGGCGACGGCGGCCTCCATCGAGAGCGGCTACCTGAACCTGGTCTCCGAGGCGCAGCCTTACCTGATGGGGTACCTCGGCGTCCTCCAGATCGTGCAGACCGCGAAGTACGGCTTCGGCGGGCTGGTCGTGGATACCGGCGGCGGCTACGTGTCGAACGAGAACATCGGAACGATAGCGCCGCTCGCGAAGAAGGGTATTCGCTAGAATCGCGGCGTTCGGTTCGGGGGAGAGACGCTCTCTCCCCCCTTTTTTTCGTCAAGGAGAAATCGCATGGAACCGGTAGTCCGTATGCGCAACATCGTGAAAACCTTCGGTTCGGTCCGCGCGCTGCAAGGGGTCGATCTGGATCTCTACGGAGGAGAGGTGCTCGCCCTCCTCGGAGATAACGGCGCGGGGAAATCCACCCTGATTAAAATTCTCTCCGGGCTGCACTCCCCCGACTCGGGGGAGATGGAGATCGAGGGGCGTCTGGTGGACTGGAAGCGCTACACGGTCGCCGTCGCCCGCGCGTCGGGGGTGGAGACCGTCTACCAGGAGCGCTCGCTCGGGGAGAAGCAGCCTCTGTGGCGCAACGTCTTCGTCGGGCGGCATGTACTCAAAGGCTTCTTCCGGCGTATCGACGTCGAACGGGAGAAGGCCGCCACGATGGAACTGCTCTCCGGCTTTCTCGGTCTCCGCGGGGCGGGGTTGAACGCGGAGTCGCAGGTGCGCACTCTCTCGGGAGGAGAGCGGCAGGGGCTGGCCATCGCCCGAGCGATGTATTTCGACGCCTCGATCATCGTCCTCGACGAGCCGACCACGGCCCTCGGAGCGGGGGAGGTCCGAAAGGTACTCTCGTTCGTGGACAGAATCCGGAGCGAAGGGCGTTGCTGCGTCTTCATCAGTCACGAGCTGCACCACGTCCACGAGATAGCCGACCGGTTCGCCGTCATGGAGCACGGACGGATCGCCGCTGTTCGCGACCGAAGCGACACATCGCTCGACGAGCTCGCGAGGCTCGTCCTGCTCGGCGGCGCCGTGCCCCCGACGGAGCAAAAGGGGGAGGATGTATGAAACGCCTCGCCGCACACTACCGACTGCAGATGCTCATCACCTTCGCCCTGCTCCTCCTCTGGGGCGTCTTCGCCGCCGCAAGCCCGACGACCTTCGCCGGCGCCCGGATCTACCGCTCGTTCCTGTCCACCATCCCCGTGACGCTCATTCTCGCGCTCGGGATGACCATGGTAGTCACTCTGGGCGAAATGGACCTCTGTTTTCCCTCCGTCACGGCGGCGGCCGCCTACGTCTTCGCGTCGCTCTACAGCGGCTTCGGAGTATCCGCGCCCGTCGCGGCGCTCGTCGCCCTTTGCGCCGGGGCGCTCATCGGCTGGATCAACGGCATGCTCGTCGTCGTCGTCGGCATCCCCTCCATCATCGCCACCATCGGAACGCAGTTTTTCTGGAGAGGGCTGGTACTGCTCGCGGCGGACGGTCTGGCGATCGCGCTCCCCGAGCTGAGGGGAGAAACGCTGCACTTTCTGCTCGCGGGAAGGATCGGCGAGTGGGGAGTCCCGGCGCAGGCCCTGTGGGCCGTCGCGCTCGCTCTTCTGCTCGCGTTTCTGCTCAACAGGCGTCCGTTCGGCGACGCGATCCTCTTCATCGGCGACAACCGCAACACCGCCGAGATGATGGGCATTCCGGTCGGACGGGTCCGTATCGCGGTCTTCGCCCTGATGGGACTGCTCGCCGCGTTCGCCGGAATCCTCGCCACCTTCGAGCTGAACAACTGGTGGCCCACGCAGGGGGAGGGGTACATGCTGATGGTCTTCGCCTCCGTCTTCGTCGGCGGCACCTCGGCCTACGGCGGCGAGGGAACAATCTACGGCTCCTTCATCGGCGCGATCATCATCGGCATCATCGAGGCGGGAATCGTGAGCGCGGGGCTGGTCGGCTTCTGGACACGTCTCGTCCACGGCCTCGTCATCCTTCTCTCGGTCTCGATCTACGCGCTGCTCGCGCGCAGGAGGGCGAGGTAGCGAAAGAAATGCGACCGGTAGATTCTCCATTGCCGAACATACTTCTTTCGGTTATAATTTTTATTATAATAAGGGCAAATGCGGCGTCTCCTCTCGCCGCCTGCTTCCTGAAAGGGGTTTCCGTTTCATGGCAACGCTTCGTTCATCCCGTGCCCTGCTCGACCATATCGCCGACGAGTCGCTCGCCGCGCCCGTGCGCGTGAAGGAGGCGAAGGAGCGGGGCGCTCCAGTGGTGGGAACCTTCTGCGTCTTCACCCCCTGGGAGCTTGTCCGCGCCATAGGGGGAATCTCCGTCTCGCTGTGCAGCACCAGCGAAAAGCCGATCGCCGCAGCCGAGGCGCACCTGCCGCGCAACCTCTGTCCGCTGATCAAGGCGAGCTACGGCTTCGCCCTCACCGACACCTGCCCGTACTTCCACTTCTGCGACATCGTGATCGGCGAGACCACCTGCGACGGCAAGAAGAAGATGTACGAGTACCTGAACCGCCTCCGCCCCGTCCACGTGATGCAGCTCCCCCAGACGACGGAGGGGGAGTCGGCGCGCGCGCTCTGGCGGGCGGAGACGGAGCGCCTGAAAGAGGTTATCGAATCGTTCTACGGAAGGGCGATCACCGACGACGCGCTCCGCGAGGCGATCCGCCTCAAGAACCGCGAACGGCGCGTTCTCAACCGCTTCTTCGCGGTCGCGCGGCTCGATCCGTCCCCGCTGACGGGGCTCGAAATCCTCGCCGTCTCGGACTATCTGAAGTGCTCCATGGCGTCGGAGGAGGCGCTCGGCGTCGTGGAGGAGCTGACGGAGGCGCTCGAAGAGGAGCGGCGGCGAGGAAAGGGGCGCGAAGCGGAAGGACGCAAGCGTATTCTGATCACCGGCTGCCCGCTGGGGAAGAGCCTGCACAAGGTGATCCGCGCGGTGGAGGAGCAGGGGGGCGGCGCAGTCGTCGCCTTCGAAAACTGCGGCAACCTGAAGAGCAGCACCGATCTTGTGGACGAGTCCCGCCCGCCGATGGAGGCGATCGCCGACCGCTACCTGCACATCCCCTGTTCGTGCATGAGCCCGAACCCCCGGCGGCTGGAGTTCCTCTCCCGCTTCCGCGAAGAGTACGCCGTCGACGGCGTGGTCGACGTGATTCTGCAGGCGTGCCACACCTACGCGGTGGAGAGCTTCTCCGTGCGCGAGCATCTGAAGGGGCTCGGAATTCCTTATATCGCGGTGGAAACCGACTATTCGCAGGGGGACGAGGGGCAGCTCTCGACCCGGCTGAACGCCTTTCTGGAGATGATATGACATGAAGACGATCACGGCGGGTGTGGACATCGGTTCGACGGGCGTGAAGGCCGTCCTCTTCGACGGCTCCATCCTGGCGCGCTCCGTTCATCCAACGGGCTGGAGCCCCGCCGAGACGGGGGAGCGGGCGCTCGCCGGCCTCCTCTCGGAGCGCGGGCTGCTGCGGACCGACCTCGTGCGCGTCACGGCGACGGGGTACGGCAGAAAGGTGTTCCGCGAGGCGGACGACAGAATCACCGAGATCACGTGCCACGCGGCGGGCGCCTTCTTTCTGGAGCCGGAGGTCCGGTCGGTGCTCGACCTCGGCGGGCAGGACAGCAAGGCGATCGCGCTGAGCGACGACGGAAGCGTCGCCGACTTTCTGATGAACGACAAGTGCGCCGCCGGGACGGGGCGGTTCCTCTCGATGACCGCGAATCTGCTGGAGGTCGACCTCCGCTGGTTCGACGCCCTCGGCGAGGGCGAGACGCACCCTATTTCGAGCATGTGCGCCGTCTTCGCGGAGTCGGAGATGGTCGGGCTGCTGGCCTCCGGCGTGGAGAAGGAGGCGCTGGCGCGGGGCGTGCTGGACTCCATCGCGTCGCGGGCGGCGGGGATGCTGCAACGCGTCGGCGCGCGCGGGCCGGCGCTGTTCACGGGAGGGCTCGCCCGGTGCGCGCCGCTGCTGCGGATGCTCGAACGGAAGACAGGGCTCGAATTCCGTTCGTCCGAACACTCCCAGACGGCCGGAGCGCTCGGCGCGGCGGTGCTGGGCGCGATGAAGGCGCGTAAAAAGGAGGGAAGGCGGTCGGAGCGGGATACGCCCCGATTTATCGAGGTGTCCGCGAAGACGAGGCCGCGCAGCGACTGCACACGGTAGAACGACATCTCTTTGCGATTTTCCGATGCGGCATCTACATAATCTCTTCATATTTTTTCGCTATCATGGGCCTCGAAGCGAACGATACGGCAACGGGAAAAAATGAAGAGACAAGAGGAGGAGTCGTTGTATGAAGCGGTATGTACTTTTTGCGTTGGTGGCGGCGTTGGGTCTTGGAGGGCTTTCGGCAGGAGCGGCGGAGATCGCCGGGAGCGTCGCCGTTGTGCCGCCCGCGGAGGCCGCGTCCCTCTTCGTTGCGGGCGGCGTCCTCGGACAGCCGGTCGAGGTGCAGGGGACTGTCATCATTCCGGTGGTGGCGTCGGTGCACGGCGGAAGCGTTCCCTTGGGCGTGCTCGTGGTGAAGGACGGACAGGTGAGCGTCCTGATGGAGGAGAGCGGGAAGCGGTTCGCCGAAGCCCTGTCGCGGAGCGGGAAAGACGGACGCGGCGAGGCCCCTCGGATGCAGTGCGGCGGCGAGCGTTCCGCGAAGGGGGCTTCCGGCAAGAAGTGCTCCATGAAGAGTGCGAAGGGCGAAGACGCTCCGGCGAAGGCGTGCCCGATGAAGGGCGCCGGCGGGGAGGGAAAGAAGTGCGCCATGAAGTCCTCCGGCGTGGCGTGCCCGATGAAGGGCGGTGCGGCGAAGACGCCGGACGCGGCGGAGGCGGCGCCTGCCGAATCAAAGGGAAGCGCCCATGTCCACGGTGCGGCGGCCGCATCTCCGGCAGCCCCCAAGGAGGATATCTGCCACTGACCGCGAACGCGCGCGGCTGTTTCTCCGGAGCGGGTCTTTTCAGCGGTATTTGACTGAAAAGACCCGCTCCCTTTATGATTGCCCGTAGCGAACGATGCGAGGAGGCGATACGATGAACGTGCTGGTTGTGGAGGACGAACCGAAGGCGTTGAGCGTGGTGCGGGCCTATCTCGAACGGGAGGGGCACACGGTTTTCGAGGCCATGGACGGGGAGCGGGCGCTCTCCCTCTTCGGCGCGTTCGACATCGACTTCGTGGTCCTCGACCTGATGCTGCCCGACAGAAGCGGCGAGGAGATCTGCCTGAAAATCCGCTCCTCCTCGCAGGTCCCGATCATCATGCTCACCGCGAAGGCCTCCGAGGCCGACAGACTGAACGGACTCGGCAGCGGCGCGGACGACTATCTCGTCAAGCCGTTCAGCCCGCGCGAACTCGTCGCGCGCGTCAACGCGATCATGCGGCGCGTGCGCCCTCTGGAATCCGCACAGACGCTCCGCTTCTCGGGGGGGCTCTCCATCCACGTCGCCGAACAGCGTGTTTTTCTGAACGAAGGGCTCGTCTCCCTCACTCCGGCGGAGTACAGAATACTGCTCGCCCTCGCCCGCAGACCGTTCGAAGCCTTCACCCGCGATCAGCTCATCGTCCGCGCCTTCGGCGACTCCTACGACGGATACGACCGCGTCGTCGACGTCCATATCAAGAATATACGGCAGAAGATCGAGCCTAATCCCCGCCGCCCCGTCTACATCCAGACCGTCTACGGCACGGGCTACCGCTTCGAAGGGGAACCGTCGTGAAACGTCCGCTCCCGCTCGCCGCGCGACTGACGATCGCCTTCCTGTTCGTCGCCGCGCTCTTTTCCGTCACCCTCGCCGCCGTCCTCGAACTGTTGATCGACCGGCAGTTCCGCAGCTACGTGGACGAGGTCCGCATGAAAAAACACGGGGAGATCGTGCGCTACTTCGAGCTGGTGTACGCCAAGGAGCGGGCGTGGAGCGAGGACTCGGGAACGGAGATCGCCGGACAGGCCATGATGGACGGCAACGTAGTGGCGCTGTTCGACCGGAACGGCGGGCTTCTCTGGGGCATGGACAGAGAGATGGTGGAGCTGCACTACCGGATGATGGGGCATCCGGACTCGGCGTACGAAGAGCGGGAGTACCCCATCCTCTTCGGCGGCGAGCGTGTCGGAAGCGTCCGTGTGGGGAACTTCACCGTCCTCCACCTCTCGCCGGAGGACGCCGCCTTCCGCGAGAACCTGCACAGAGGAGTGCTGGCCGCCTCCTCCGTGGGAATTCTCGCCGCGGTCGTCCTGTCGTTCGTCCTCTCGCGCCGGCTCGCCCGCCCGCTCCTCAGGACGAAGGAGCTGGCGGAGCGCCTCCGCAGAGGCGAACTCTCGGTCCGGATTTCCGAGCGTTTCGGCACGAGCGAGCTGGACAGCCTCGCGGACGCGCTGAACTTCCTCGCCCAGTCCCTTGAGGAGCAGGAAAAACTGAGGAGACAGCTTACGCGCGACGTCTCCCACGAGCTGCGGACGCCGCTGAACGCGTTGAACGCCCTTGTGGAAGCCTGCATCGACGGCGTCATGGAGCCGACGACCGAACGCCTCGAGGACTGCCGGGAGGAGATCGTCCGCCTCGCCGCCCTCGCGAAGGATCTCGAACGGTTGAGCGACCTCGAAGGGGACGTCCTCGCCCTCTCCGCGGAACGGCTGGACCTCGCGGACGCCGCGCGCTCGGCGGCCCGCTCCTTCGAGCCGCTCTGCATGCGCAAGGGCGTGACGCTCGACGTCCGCGCCGAGGAGGGGATCGTCGTCTCCGCCGACGGGGACAAGCTGCGGCAGGTGCTCGTCAATCTGCTCGCCAACGCCGTCGAGTACACGCCCTCCGGCGGCGCCGTCCTCGTGACTGCGGGGCGCGAGGGCGGGAGAATCCTCCTGAGCGTCTCGGACACGGGCATCGGGATGGCGAAGGAGGAGCTGCCGCGAATTTTCGAGCGCTTCTACCGGGTCGACAGATCGCGCAGCCGCAGTTCGGGGGGCGCGGGCATCGGCCTCGCCATCGTACACAAGATCGTCAAGGCGCACGGGTGGACGATCTCCGCGGAGAGCGAGCCGGGCAGGGGAAGCCGCTTCACTGTGGAGTTTCCGCAAGCGTAGGAAATCTCCGGGATGCCGACGCTCCGAAGGCTCCGCCGGAAGATGTCCGAAAACGACCGCGCGCGTTTTCCCGCTCAGTCCGCCCAGGCGATCGCCTCCGGACGCCGCAGCGCCTGGTGCTTGAAGACGGGTACGCCGTACTTCTCGCCCAGCGCCCGGAAGCGGTCTTTGTAGACGCCTTTCAGATTGTCGTGAAACGCGATGCCTTCGATCCCTCCGGCGATGCTCCCGACGCAGCGCTCCAGCCGCTCCTCTCCGGTCGCATCCTCGTAACAGCCGCTCACGAGCCACTGGTTCGCCAGTATGTGGGAGACGCCGAAAGCGCAGTCGTCCCACGTCTGGAAAACCGCGCCCGCAAAGTTGGGGTCGAAGTGCACGCCGCCGGCGCACAGCAGATTGCGCACTCTCCGCCCGTCACTCGCGAAGACTGAGCCCAGCGACTTCGCGAGCACCCGTGCCGCGCGTTCGTCGCTCCAGCTCTCGGGGGCGCTGCCGATCTCGACGTCGATCATGGGAACGGAGAACTCCGGGATCATCCCGGGGCTACCTCCGCCGTACACCATTCCCGACCAGTGCGTGGCCTCCGTCGTGACTCTGAACTCGTCCAGCCCCTCTTCGCGCCTGCCGCTCTCCATCGCGAGGAGGACGTTGCGCATATACTCGGGAGCCGCCGGCCCGAAATTTCCCGAGGCGACGTCGCCCGTGGTGTGCGCGGTGAAAATCCTGTCCGGAGCGTTCTCTCCCGCATGCCATGTGACGATGCCCGCGATGTCGCAGTCGGCGAAAGCGCGCCGCATCTCCGGAAGGTAGCGGACGTAGTCGTGGCTGACGACCTTGCGGGTGGGGACGAAGTACACGAGGTTCCCGTTCCCGTCCGCGGAGCGGAGCGCGCGATTCCCGTCGACGACGATATCGGTCTCCTCGGGCGAGAACACGTCCTTGACCGCGCGGAACACCGCCCCCGCCACATGATCGATCGGATCGACGCACAGAAAAAAAACAGCCTTCTTTGCCGAGATCAAAAGAATCCCTCCTTTTTGAACAACGTTCCTTTCAAGCACCCTCTCCGAAGGCTGAAAACGGAGCGGAAAATGCGCTTACCGCGAGGAGGCGCGGCGTCGAGGCGTATCGAGATAGCCGTCTTTCGAAAAGCCTCTTCGCCGCCGCGAATCGGCGCGGAGCGCGCGGCGTTCCGCCCAAGGCGTCTAGGGCCGGGATTACTTCGCCTTTTCCAGGTCCAGCTCGAATTCCAGCTCGACGATATTGTTCGCCCAGGAGTTGTTCTCTTTCTCCGCCACCTTGACGAAACCCGCCCTGGTATACATGGAGATGGCCGTTTCCAGATCGCCGGTCGTGCCAAGATAGATTGTCCTGAAGCCTTTTCGGCGGCAATACTCGATGGAGTCGTTCAGCAGATATTTCCCGAGGCCGACGCCCCTGTATCCCGGGCGAAGCAGGAACCACCGCAACTGCGCTCTGTCGCCGCGCCCCACGATCCCTATCGAACCGACAATCTCTCCGTTATGCTCGGCGATCCACAATCTGTCCCTTTCGGGGTCGTAGTTCGTCAGAAACTCATAAAAGGATTTTGCCACGTACCCTTCAAAAGCGGCGCCGTAATTATATTCCTGCGCATAAATCCAGCCGTGCATATAGGTGAGGTACCCCACGTCGCCCTGCTTGATGGTATGGCGTATGACGAAATCTTCGAACTTGATGTTCCGATGACCTGTGAGCAGATTTTCTATCGACTTCATCTTCTGCGCAAGGCCTATTTGATCCGCTTCGGGCAGATGCCGGATCAAATCGTATATCTGCTCGTCGGCGCGCGCATTCAACTCGACCATTTCCTTCTTTCCTTTTTCGGTCAGGAAAAGGAAGTGGGATCGTCCGTCGTCGGGCGACGGAGTTCTGCTCAGAAATCCGCAGTCCTCGAAATTTTTAAGAATGCGGCTCAGGTATCCCGAGTCCATGCACAGCGTCTCCGCGAGGAGCTTGGGCGTGCAGTTTTCCGTTTTCTCGATCTCTTTCAGCACGCGCACTTCCGAGAGCGAAAAATCGCTTTTTAAAATATACTGGTCGAGCAATCCCAAGACATTCGTATAATAGCGGTTGAACTCGCGTATGAGGCCGACTGTCTTTTTTGCGGTATTTTTCATCTTTTCCCCCTCCTCGCAATAGAATACAGCATACCAGGTGTAATTGATATTGTCAAACTGATTATCTGCTTTAGTCTGATTCATAGATTTCCTTGCGAAACGTCGCGACGAAGCGGAGCGCACACGAAAGCGTCCGTGGAGCGGACGCGGAACGGGAGCGAAGTGTTGCGGGCGATCTTCGGGAGCCACCGGCATTCGGCGTGCTACAATTGAGCGGGTTTCGGGAAATGCGCGGCTTGCAGGGGAGCGCACATCGTGCGTCGTCACGGGTTCGAAGAGGTGAGGGGTATGAACGGAAGTCGCGGCGGCGAGAGAAGGCGAATCTGCTTTCTGATCGCCGATATCGCCGCCATGATCGTTTTTTCGACATCGCTCTGCATGGTCATAGAGATCTTCGTCGCGGGGCTCTCGTTCGTTCAGTCCGTTATGGCGAGAGCGGCGGCCGTTCCGGTGAACCTCGTCACCGGAAGGCCGTACGGATGGTTCCGGGACAGGCTCTTCCTGGCGCTCGGTATCGACAGGGCCAATCCGTGGAAGCTCGTCTTCGGCGACACACTGGCGTTCGTCGTCTTTCAGGTTCCGCTCTATGTCGTCGTCCTGCTCTCCGCAGGAGCCACGTGGAGCCAGATCGCCGTCTCCTCGCTCTCGATGTCGTTGGTCTTCTCCCTGGCGGGGCGTCCGTACGGCGTCTTCCTCGACTTCTGCAGACGGAGAGCGCTCGAATTTTTCGGGTGAGCGTGCCCGGCGACATCCGGCGATCGCGAAAAACGGCCGCTTTCCGAAATTCGAATCCTCGCGAGTACGCGTTTCTCAGAGAGAAAACGAACGAGGGGGAGCGCTGAAGTCCGAGATGGTCGCCGTCGCGTCCTCCAGGTAGAATATCTCGAACTCCGGATTATCCGGCGTCCGGTAGATCGACTTCACAAGGGCGTTCTTCTCCTGAATCGCCGCCTTGACGGACGTATCGTCCGAGAAGACCGCTCGACCGCTCAAACGGAGCCAGGAGAAGTTCTCTTTGGCAGCGCAGACTTCCACCCACGGCGTGCGCTCCATCTCCCCGTAGACCGTCTTTCGATTCGACGTGCAGAAGTAGAGCTTCCCTTCGCGCTCCATCATGAACTGGAAGGGGCGGACTTTCGGCTTCCCGTCCAGCCCTATTGTGGCGAAATAGTGAACGCCGCTCTTCTCCAGAAAATCGACAATCTCTCTCATCGCATACACTCCTGTCGTGCGTACGCCGGAGTTCGTTCCGGCGGCATGATTCCGCGCGGTTTCGGCGGATTATGGTTTGATGTCAAACCATGTGCGCAAAAAAATCACTCGGTGTTCGATCTGATCTTCAAAAGAATCCGCATCACCTCTCTCTGTTCCGCATCGCCCACGCCCGCCGTCACTTTTTCGAGCAACCGCTCCGAAATCTCGCGAAAAATCGGTTCGAACGCTCTCCCTGCGGAGGTCAAGCGGATTCTGACGCTCCGCCGATCACAGAGGGGTTCGATTTTCTCGACATACCCCGAAGCGATCAGCTTGGCGACAAGAGCCGTGACGGTGGACTTGTCCCTGCGGACCGCCTTCGCCAGTTCCGTCATCGACGCGTCCTCGCGGGCGAAAAGATGGAAGAGAATCGCGCCGTGCGAAGGCGCCATGCCCTCGATTCCTCTTCGCTTCAGCTCCCGCACGAGGAAACGGTCGATATTCGCACGTATGTCCCCGATAAGCGCCGCTATGCCGTGGATGTCCATGGGATGGATTATAGTTTGATATCAAATAAACGTCAAGGCCGATGCATCGCGCCCAATGAGCTTTTCAGCGGATAAATCACGACGACACAGGCATGGTGGAACAATGCTATAATCAAATAAGGGCAAATTCCAACGTCGTTCCGTTCGTTTAACGGAGATATCCTGCGGCGACCGACGATTTCCGAAACGATGGAGGCCCGAGTATGGCGACGATGAATTTCAACACGGCGAACTCGACGTTTCGACAGTTGCTGGCGAACGGCTTGAGCTATCGCGTCCCGCCGTTTCAGCGCGATTACTCGTGGACGGAAGACGAGTGGGACAATCTCTGGCAGGATATCCAGGCGCTCTTCGAGGTCGACGGGGAGCCTGCGCACTACATGGGCTATCTGGTCCTGCAATCGTCCGACAGCAAACGGTTCGACATCATCGACGGCCAACAACGCCTGACGACCATCAGCGCGATGGTTCTGGCGGGGCTTTCGCATCTCCAGGATCTGACCGAAGCCGGTATGGACGCGGAGAACAACGCCAAACGGAAGGAACAGCTTCAAAACAGCTACATCGGCTACCTCGACCCCGTGAGCCTGATCCCGCGCTCCAAGCTGGAGCTGAATCGTCACAACAACCGTTTCTACCAAAACTATCTGGCGCCGCTGCAGCATCTGCCTCAAAGAGGCCTGAACGCCTCCGAACACCAGTTGCGGAAAGTCTTCTACTGGTTCAAGGAGCGCATCAAAGCGAGGTGCGGCCTGACCCCTTCCAGCGGCAGAGAGTTGGCCGCGTTTTTCGACGAGCTGGTCGACAAACTTTTTTTCACCGTCATTACCGTCACCGACGAACTGAACGCCTTCAAAGTCTTCGAAACGTTCAACGCCCGCGGCGTACGCCTCTCCGCGACGGATCTTCTGAAAAACTATCTCTTTTCGATCATCGGCGCTCAAGAGGCGCACGAGACGGAACTGAGAACGTTGGAAGATCTCTGGGAGCGCATTGTCGGCCTGCTGGGGAGCGAGAGCTTTCCGGAGTTTTTGCGGACATTCTGGAATAGTCGCAACAAACTGGTCCGAAAATCGGAACTCTTCAAAACCATACGGAAAAAAGTCGTTACCCGCGCCGCAACCTTTGAATTGCTGCGGGATATCGACCAGTCGGCGGCCGTATACGCCGCTCTTCGCGACCCGCAGGATGCGGTATGGAACGACGAGGAGCAGTTCGCCCTCGAGCAGTTGCTGATGTTCAACGTTCGTCAGCCTCTGGCCATGCTCATGGCGAGCCATGCCGCTTTCTACGAGCGGGAAAGAAACTTTTTCACCCGCATCATGAGGGGCGTGGCCGTCGTTTCGTTCCGCTACAACGTCATTTGCAACCTTCAGACTCACGAACAGGAACGTCTCTACAACGAGATCGCTTGGAAAGTTTCGAACGGCGCGTACGCGAACCCCTCCGACGTACTCGCGGCTCTGCGCGACGTCTACCCCGACGACGCCCGTTTCACCGCCGCCTTCGCAGAAAAAGAGCTGAGGACCACCAACAGCCGCAATAAAAAGATCGTCCGCTACATCCTTTTCGAGATCGAGCGCCAACGTTCCGGCCAGGCATTCGACTTCGAGAGCGCCGCCTACAGTCTTGAGCATATTCTTCCGGAGCACCCCTCGGAATCTTGGTCCTTCATCGACGAAGCGAAACAGGACCGTCTGATCTACAGGATCGGGAACATGACGCTTCTTGAAACCGCCCGCAACCGCGACTTGGGAAACTCGGACTACGCCGTCAAGCGAGCAATCTACGAGCGGAGCGAATTTAAGATTACGAGAGCTGTCGCCGAATATTACAGCGATTGGGACGAACAGAAGATCGAGGCTCGCCAGAGACGACTGGCCAACGTCGCCGCAGGCATCTGGAAAATCGATTTCGGAAGATAATCGAAGAATCGGGACGCGACAACGACTCTGCCGAGGTACGCTTTGTTTTCCAATACAATATGATACGAATACCCTTCTTGAGAACCGCCTCTCCGTGGAGTAGAATAATTTTTATTCCCCTTTCATAGGAACCGGGAAGCGGAGCGCGCTCTTCGCGCGCCGCATATCTGGAAAGGAAGTGTGTTCCATCATGAGAAAAACAGCGTATTCATGTCTTCTCGCCATCCTGCTGCTCGTCCTCGCCGTTCCGGCCTTCGCCGAGGGCGGCACGCTGAGCATGTACGTGGCCTACGGCAAGCCGGAACTCATCGCCTCGGAGTTCGAGAAGGCGACCGGTATCAAGGTCGAGTTCCTTCCCATGTCGTCCGGCGAGGTGCTGACGCGCCTGAAGGCGGAGCAGGCCAATCCGCGGACCGACATCTGGTTCGGCGGCGGCTCGGACGCGTTCATCCAGGCGAAGGAGGACGGCCTTCTTCTTCCGTACGTCTCGCCGAACGCGGAGCGCGTGAAAGAGGCGTTCAAGGACGCCGAGGGGTACTGGACGGCGGTCTCCGTCGTTGTGGTCGGCCTGCTGGCGAACACCGAGCGCCTGGCGTCCAAGGGACTTCCCGTCCCGCAGACCTGGGCCGAACTGGCGGACCCCGCGTTCAAAAACGAGGTCATCGCCTCCAGCCCCAGAACCTCGGGGACGGCCTACACCTCCATCTCCGGAATGCTCCAGCTTCTGGGGGAGGAGAAGGGGTGGGCCTACCTCGACGCGCTCTACGCGAACGTCCCCTTCCTGGAGAAGAGCGGTTCCACGCCGGGGACGAAAACCGTCCAGGGCGAGTTTTCCGTCGGGATCGTCCCCGACCCGCACAGCATCAAGATAAACAACCCGGACGCGCCGGTGGTCACGGTCTTCCCGAAGGACGGCACGCTCGCCTGGCCGGCGCCCGCGGCCATCGTGAAGGGGACGAAGAACCCCGAGGGAGCGAAGAAGTTCATCGACTGGGCGCTCTCCCCCGAGGGGCAGAAGGTCCTTATGCTGGCGACCCCGCGCGTTCCCGTGACCGACGTCGAGCCCATCGAGGGCGTGCCCGACCCGAAGGCGCTCGACCTGGTCCCCTACGACCACGTACGATGGGGCGCGGAGCGGGAGGCCGTCCTCGAGGAATTTTCGGCGCGCTACCCCCATCTGAACTAGGGGGCGCTCCGTGAGCGTACCGCACGGCTTCGGAAGGAGGGGCTCCCTCCTTCCGTTTCTTTTTCTGTTCTTTCTACTGCTTTTTGTCGTCCATCCGTCGTGGACGGTGCTGAGCCGGAGCGTCTTCGTCAAGGGCGTTCCGGGCCTCGGCAATCTTCGCGCGCTGCTGGAGCGGCCGCATCTCTTCCGGATCGTTTGGCAAAGCATCCTCGTCGCGGGGGGCGTCGCGCTCTGCGCCACCGCGCTGGGCGCGTGCATCGCGGTGACGGTCTTCAGGACGAGGCTGCCGCTGCGCGGGCTCTTCAGGGCCGCGGCGGTGCTCCCGCTGATCATCCCGGGGTTCGTCTCCTCGCTCTCCTTCCTCTTTCTCTTCGGACGGAACGGCCTGATCACCTACAAGCTGCTGAAGCTCGACCTCGCGATCTACACGTGGAAGAGCGTCTTCCTGATACAGGTGATGGACTTCGCCACGATCGCCTTTCTGCTGATTTCAGCGTCGCTTCTGACCATGGACGGACGCCCGGAGGACGCGGCCCGCACGCTCGGCGCCTCCGAGACGGAGGTCTTCCGCACCGTCACGCTCCCGTTGCTGCGCCCCGGTCTCCTCGCTTCGGGAATCCTCGTCTTCATGCGCTCCATGGCGGACTTCGGCACGCCGCTCTTTCTGGGAGGACGTTTCGCCACCCTGGCGTCGGCCTCCTATTCGCAGCTCATCGGCTCGTACAACCTGGAGATGGCCTCGGCGATGAACACGCTGCTGCTCCTGATCTGCCTGGTCGCGTTCCTCCTCTTTCGAAGGGCGCAGGCGGCGGGGGAGCGGACGCGGCAGACCGCCGAACGTCCTCCCGAGCCGTTCGCCTTTCCGCGCCCCCTCGCGGCGCTTCTGTGGGGCGCCTCCGCGCTCTTCTCGGCGTTCGTCCTCATGATCCTCGGCTCGGTGCTGCTCGCCGCCTTCACGCGCCACCTGGGCGCGAACTTCGACCTCACGGCGCTCCACTTTCAGAACGCCTTTCTACGCGGATGGCGCGGGATGCTGAACACGCTGCTCTTCGCCTCCTCCGCCGCGCTGCTGGCGAGCCTCGGCGGCATGACCGCGGCCTGGTTCGTCGTCCGGCGTCCGGGAGCCGCGTCCCGCGCGCTCGACCTTCTGGCGACCGCGCCGTTCGCCATTCCGGGGACGTTTCTGGGAGTGGGGTACATTCTTGCGTTCAATCGGCCGCCGATCATGCTCGCGGGGACGTGGGCGCTCGTCCTCATCCTCACAGTCGTCCGCGAGCTGCCGCTGGGCTTGCGTTCCGGTGTAAGCGTACTGAGCCGCCAGGACGGTTCGGCGGAGGACGCCGCCGCCACACTCGGCGACGGCGCGTTCGGGGCGTTCTTCCGGATCGTCCTCCCTCTCGCCCGTCCGGCGATGATCGCTACGGCGCTCCACGCATTCGTCGCCACGGTGCAGACCGTCGGCGCGCTGATCTTCATCGTCTCGCCGGGGACGAAGCTGCTCTCCGTGGACGTCTTCGAGGCGGTCTACAAGGGGGAGATCGGGACCGCTGCGGCGCTTTCGGTCCTCATGCTCTCCCTCTCGGCGGCGGGCATGGCGGGCATTCTCCTCTTGACGAAAAAGAAAGGAGCGGAACCATGGATACCAAGAGAGTTGGCTTCGGGGCGGACGCTCTGACGGGGCTGGAACTTCGGGGCGTTTCGAAGAGCTACGGCGCGACGGAGGTTCTCTCCCGCTTCTCGCTCTCCGTGCCCTCCGGGACGCTCTGTTCGCTGCTCGGGCCTTCGGGGTGCGGCAAGACGACCGTGCTCCGCATCGTCGTCGGCCTGCTGGAGCCGGACGAGGGGCGGGTCGTGCTCCATGGGCGCGACATCACGGACCTCCCCTCGAAGGAGCGCAACCTCGGGATGGTCTTTCAGAACTACGCGCTCTTTCCGCACCTGGACGTCTTCGAGAACATCGCCTACGGCCTGCGCCGCAGACGCTTTTCCGAACGGAGGGTGCGCGAGGAGGTCGGCAAGGCGCTGGAGCTGGTGCGGCTCGAAGGGTACGACCGACGCGCCGTCGCGGAACTCTCCGGCGGGCAGCAGCAGCGCGTCGCGCTGGCCAGGGCGCTGGTGATCAACCCGGAAATGCTGCTTCTGGACGAGCCTCTCTCGAACCTCGACGCGCGTCTGCGCGCCGATCTGCGGGACGACCTTCGCCGCATCGTCGACGAACTGAGGATCACCGCGCTCTTCGTCACCCACGATCAGGAGGAGGCGATGAGCGTCGCCGACATCGTGGCCGTCGTCCGCGACGGACGGCTGGAGCAGGCGGGCGCGCCGCGCGAACTCTACGATCTTCCCGCCACCCCGTTCGTCGCGGACTTCCTCGGGAGGGTGAACCTGATCCCGGCGACGCTCTCCGCCGACGCCCTCTCCCTGCTGAATCGTTCCTTCCCCCGACCAGTAACAGCGCTCCCCGACGGTCCGGTTCTCTGCGCCCTGCGGCCCGAGAAGATCGCGCTCGCCCCCCCGGAGGAGGAGGGGCTGCGCGGCGTCGTACAAAAGTCGACCTTTCTCGGCCCCGCGATCCGGTTTATAATCGACGCGGGGGCGGAGCGGCCGCTCGTCGTGGAACAGAGCGCCGCATCCGCGCGCACCGCTTCCCCCGGAGAGCGCGTCTCGCTCCGCTTCTTCCCGGAGGATCTCCGGCTGTTCGGGGAAACGTACCCGGAAGCCGCCCCGACCCAAAAGGAGGCTACGCCATGAAATTTCCGCCGCACCACACGTTCGCCCTCTGCGCGAAGGCCGCGGACCCCGAGAGCCGCTACCCCTGGGCGCTGAAGCACGGCTTCGCGCTGGAGTACACGCCCGACCCGGAGCAGCTGGAACTTCTGCCCGTCCATACCGCCGAGTTCCGCCGCCGGAACGTCCCGGTGCGCTACCACACGCGCTACTTCGGCCTCGAGTTCGGCGACGCGCGCGCCGAGTACGCGGAAGCCGCCTTCGACGCGCACCGTCGCACGCTCGACGCGATGGCGCAGGTCGGCGGCGAGGTGCTCACCGTCCACGCCGGGCTCTCCAAAGGGGTGACGCTGAACTCCGACATGGTCGCGCGGAATCTGCGGCGTCTCGCCGACCACGGAAGGGCGCTCGGCATCGCCGTCAGCCTGGAGAATCTGCGCGCCGGTCCAGCGAGCGATCCGGAGAACATTCTCCGCTGGGCCACCTCCGCCGATGCCGCGATCACCATGGACCTGGGGCACGTCGTCTCCTCGGCGCAGGTGAAGGGCGGCGAGCTGAAGGGGGAGGAGGTCGCCCGCGCCTTCCTGCCGCGCCTGCTGGAGGTGCACTTCTACGGCAAGGAGGAGGGGCGGCACTTCCCGTTGGAGAGCATGGCGTCCGTGGAACATATCGTCGAGGTCGTGCTGGAGTCGTCGTGCCGCTGGTGGACCGTCGAGCTGGACGATACCGCCGAAGCGCTGGCGACCAAGTCGATGCTGGAGGCGTATCTTCGGGAAAGAGGCCTTCCGTCCGCCTGACGCGGCGGCCTCGATCTTCGCAGGAGGTCCTTCCGTTCGTTCCATGGATACGACGCGAAGAGAGGAGGGGCGGTTGCGGCCGCCCCTCCTCTCTTCGTACTCGCCGTTTTTTTCTTTTTACGAGCGTCTTCCGGACGAAAGCGCGAGCGTCAGCGAAGGCGAATCGTCGTCCCTCTCCACCTTGAAGCGCTCCGTCATCCGCCTGAGATCCTCCGAAGTCTCGCTGACCTCCTGCGAGCCCGTCGCCACGTTCTCCATCGCCGCGGCCGTCTCCTCCATCGACGCCGCGAGGTTCTGCACGTGGTCGTCCGTCGTCTCCATAACGCTCGCCGTCGCGTCGATCATCGAAATGACCTTCTCCGATTTGGCGACCTCCTCGTCGGTCGTCCGGATGATCTTCCGGATGTCTTCGATCGAGCCGCCGATCGCTTTCCGAATACGTTCCAGCGCGTCTCCGGCGACGTGCGCTATCGACACGCCCTCCTCGACGCCCTCCCTGCTCTTCCGCATCGACGACACCGCCGAACGCGTTCCGTCGAGGATCTTCGACACCAGTTCGGCTACCTCCCGCGCCCCCTGCTGA
>JAHDKT010000012.1 GCA_018436725.1 Synergistaceae bacterium
TAAAACGAGCCCGAAAGGGATGCCTCCCGTGTTGATGGTCTGCCGGTAAAAGAGACGAATCGCCTCCGTGGGAGTCAAACCGACTTTCCTGAAGATATTCTCCGCCAGCTCCTTATCCCGGGCAACAAGCCGAACATTGACGCTGCGGAATCCGGGACGCTTGGTTTTCGTAACGCGCGCACCCATAAAACCACCTCCTCCATAGAGAATAATAACGCCATAAGCGTTACAAGTCAAAAATTCATAAATGCCTTTTCGTTCGCATTACTTTGTGGTGGTTCTTCCAGATGTGCGACCTACATTCCGCTCTCGATGACGCCTTTGCAATAGGCGAAGTACGCGGCGGCGATCTCGCGTTCCGATTCTCCCTCTATTTTTTCCATCCCGCACGCAGCAAGCGCGCTGTTCACATCCGAGAAGGTATGCGCCAATCGGGACTTGAACTCCGGAGACGGCGCCTTTCGTTCGGCGAAAAGATCGAACAGATCGTCCGCCGAATCCGCGAACGCTCTTCCAGCTTCCTTCACCCAGTCGACTTCGGATAAACAGAGATTTCGTATCTTGGTGACGATATCCATTACTTCTCTCCTGCGCTCGATAAGATGCCTGTTTCGATTAGCAAAACCGGAGTGGCGGGAAAACGCGGAAGAGCTATAGGGCGCGATAGACTTCGCGGCGATGCGCAATCGTGATCACCAGAACAACCAACGCATCGTCCAGGATTTCGTACACGACGCGATAGTTACCCACACGGATGCGCCACAGATCTTCCGTACAGAGTTTTTTGCAGCCTGCCGGCCTCGGATTTTCGGAGAGATCCATCACGGCGCGAAGCACGCGGGCGTGGATATCCTGAGGAAGATTGGCGAGTTCTTTCTGCGCCGAGCGTTTAAACTCGACGAAGTGGCCCATATTTCTCCTCGTAGTCTTTCAGTACGTCGCTCAAGGGCACGGCGGGTTCGTCTTCACGAGCTTCGGCGCAGGCGATATCCTCGGCGTCCTCTCTCTCTTCCAGAAATCGCAAGTAGGAAGCATAGCTCAAGACCTTTCCGACGTCGTCTTCATGCAGGCGATCGATCAACTGAAAAAGCTCCTGCTTTTCGGTGCTAGCCAGCAACATGCGCGAACACCTCCTTTCGACGAAATTATAGCATGCGTACGAAAAACCCCTCTGCATGAGTGGCGGGATTTGCGGTTAGTCCGATACTCACACAATGGATTGCCCGGTTCCTTCGCCTTTGGCAGTCGCCGGTATGCGTGGTACGATGTTCCATGCGCACGGGAACATCGCCCGGCAAGAGCGGGTATTCGTGTCGTGGAAGGAGGGGACAGGATGATCGAAGAATCGACGACAGCACGCATGGCAACGGAACCACTCCGCCTGCTCTACGAGGATGAACGGTTCGTCGCGGTGCACAAGCCGGAGGGGCTGCTGGTGCACCGTTCGCCGCTCGACCGACATGAGACGCGGTTCGCGCTCCAGGAAGCGCGGGAGCTGACGGGGAGGTATCTCTATCCGCTCCACAGGCTCGACCGCCCGACGTCCGGGGTGCTTCTCTTCGCCGCGGACCGAGAGACGGCAAAGGAGGGGTTCTCGCTTTTCCGCAACGGGCTCGTCGAGAAGACCTACCTCGCGGTCGTGCGCGGATGGATTCCCGAGGCGGGCGTCGTCGATCATCCGCTTGCGGACGACCTGGGAGGGCTCGGCGGAGCGTCCGCGCAGCCGCCGAAGGTTCGCGAGGCCGTGACGGAGTTCCGCCGCCTCGCCGTGTTCGAGACGCCCTTCGCGGTGTCGAAGCATCCGACGACGCGCTACTCGCTGGCGGAGGCGCGTCCGCTCACGGGAAGACGGCGGCAGATACGGCGCCACTTCAAGCACATCTTCCATCCGCTCGTCGGGGACACCACCTACGGCGAAGGCCGTCACAACCGCTTCTTCCGCGAGCAGTTCGGCTGTTCGCGCCTGCTGCTCGCCGCCGTCCGGCTCGCTCTCCCGCACCCCTTCACAGGGGAGCGTCTCGACATCTTCTGCCCTCCGGAGGAGAGCTTTCTCGCCGCTCTGCGGGCGCTGGGCGGCGAAGAGGCCGCCGATCTTGTCCGCACGCCCGGCTTCCGGCGAGGATAAAAAAAGGAGGAGAGTTCCGGCCTGGACCGGCGCTCCCCTCCGCTGATACGGCGCTCTATTCCGCACGGAAACGTCCGACCGCTACTCCGCCTGCTTCATATTCCCGTCGTCCAGCGTATAGTACCCCGGCCAGTGCATCGTCTTCGCGATCCGCGCCTCGGGGTTCAGTTGCACTCCTTCGAGCACCGCGTCGCGGAAGACGGGGTACCCCGTCCTGTCCACGATGTAGCCGATGTGTTCCTTGACGAGGCTCCGCAGGATGTGTTTGTCCACGTAGTCGAGGGTGTTTTTGATCACCTTGAGGACGACATCCTCCGTCACCCTGTCGAGGAAGGGCATGGCGAGGCGCGGGTTCTTCTTTCCGGTGCGCCCCATGATGAGCAGCCGGTAGAGCGTGACGGGGGCGCGCGTCCACGCGGCCACGGGGCAGGCCAGGACGCACTCGCCGCAGCCGATGCACCGGCGGTCGTCCTTGACCACCTTGCCGTCCTGCATCCCGAGCGCTCCAGTCACCTTCTGCCTGCACGCGTCGACGCACGCTTCGCAGCCGATGCACTGGTCGTAGTCGTATTCGGGCCTGCACGTGGCGACGATGCCGAAGTCCTGCATGTGCGCCTTGATGCAGTCGTTGGGGCAGCCGGTGACGGCGATCTTTGTATGGAAGTCGTTGGGGTAGACGAGCGCTTCGAGCTTCTGCGCGAGGGCGGTCGTGTCGGTGTTGGCGAAGGGGCAGACGCGCGCGCCGATGCACGCGGAGATGTTCCGCATCCCCGCCGCAGGGTAGCCTTCCGACGGGGTCTCGATCTTCACCCCGTGCGGCAGCTCAAGGCGTTCGATGATCGGCGCGAGCGCCGCGTTCACCTCGGGCATCCGTTCGAAGGGGATGTTCGGAATCTCGAAGCCCTGCCGGATGGTGATGTGGAGCGTGCCGTCCCCGAA
>JAHDKT010000110.1 GCA_018436725.1 Synergistaceae bacterium
CGCGAAGCTCTTCGAGGCGGGCGTGTTCGCCACGGCGATCGTCTTCCCGACGGTGCCGCGCGGCACGGCGCGCATCCGGGCGATGGTCTCGGCGGCGCACTCCGAGGACGACCTGCGCTTCGCGGTGGAGAAGTTCGCCGCGGTGGGCAAGGCGATGGGGATCATAAAATGAAGAAGATTCTTGTGACGGGGGCCAACGGACAGATCGGCGTGGAGCTGGTCGTCCATCTGCGGAAGCTCTACGGGACCGAAAACGTGCTGGCGACGGACCTTCGGAAGACGCCCGGCGCGGCCTCCGAGGGCGGCCCGTTCGCGGCGCTCGACGTGCGCGACCCGAAGGCGTTCTCCGAGACGCTGCGCTCGTTCGGCGCGGACACGGTGCTCCACCTTGCGGGGATCCTTTCGGCGCGGGGGGAGGCGGACCCGATGTTCTCGTGGGACGTGAACGTGAACGGCACGTGCGCGGCGCTGGAGGCGGCCCGCGAACACGGCGCGGCCTTCTTCTTCCCCAGCTCGATCGCGGCGTTCGGCCCGTCGACGCCCTCGAAGAACACGCCCCAGGACACCATCCAGCGGCCCTCGACGGTCTACGGCGTGGCGAAGGTGAGCATGGAGCTGCTGTGCGACTACTACCACAAGAAGTTCGGGATGGACACGCGCGGGCTGCGCTTTCCCGGCCTGATCAGCTACGAGGCGCTCCCCGGCGGCGGCACGACCGATTACGCCGTGCACATCTACTACGACGCGATCAGGAAGGGGAGCTACACCAGCTTCATCGCGAAGGGGACGTACATGGACATGATGTACATGCCGGACGCGCTGAACGCCATCGTCCGCCTGATGGAGGCCGACCCGGCGAGACTTGTGCACCGGAACGCCTTCAACATCTCGGCGATGAGCTTCGAGCCGGAGCAGATCGCCGCCTCCATCCGGAAGTTGATGCCGGAATTCGTCATGGACTACGACGTGGACCCGCTGCGGCAGGGGATCGCCGAGTCGTGGCCCGATTCGCTGGACTGCTCGGCGGCCCGCGAAGAGTGGGGCTTCGCCCCGGAGTACGACCTCGACCGGATGACCGAGGACATGCTTGCGCGGTTGAAGGAAAAGCTGTAACGTTCCGCCCCCCGGTGATGACCGATCCGGGGGGCTTCGTGTATTCAGGCCCCCGCGGCCGGACAGCGAAAAGGAGGAAGACGACATGCTTGAAAACGCGCTCCCGAGCGTTCTGGGAGCCATAGGGAAGACGCCGCTTGTGCGTCTGGACCGCATCGCGAAGGTGTGGAATCTGGAGGGGACGCTCTACGCGAAGCTGGAGTATCTGAATCCGGGGTTCAGCAAGAAGGACCGCATCGCGCTGCAGATCATCGAGGAGGCCGAAGAGCGCGGCGAGCTGGTTCCGGGGCGGACCGTGGTGGAGCTGACGAGCGGCAATACGGGGACGGGGCTGGCCATCGTCTGCGGCGTGAAGGGGTATCCGTTCTGCGCGGTGATGTCGAAGGGGAATTCGATGGAGCGCGCCCGGATGATGCGCGCCCTCGGGGCGGAGGTCGTGCTGGTGGACCAGGCGCCGGGGTCGCCTCCGGGGCAGGTCTCCGGAGAGGATCTGGAGCGCGTGGAGGAGCGAGCCAAGGCGCTCGTCGCGGAGCGGAAGGCGTTCCGCGCGGATCAGTTCGTCCTGAGAGGAAACGTGCGGGCGCACGAGCTGCACACCGGGGAGGAGATCTGGACGCAGACGGAGGGGAAGCTGGACGCCTTCGTCGACTTCGCCGGAACGGGGGGCTCCTTCACGGGGTGCGCGCTGGCGCTGAAGAAGCATAATCCG
>JAHDKT010000106.1 GCA_018436725.1 Synergistaceae bacterium
AGGGGAAATGTCATCTGTCATTCTAAGTGAATGATGAGGAGCGATGTTTTCTTGAGTCTGAAAGAAACGACGAAAGCGGTGATTCTGGACAGGGTCGTGAAAGGAGAGATGACGGCGGCGGAAGGAGCGGCCCGTCTCAAGACGAGCAAACGACACGTCTTCCGTATGAAAGCGAAGACCCGCGAAGGGAGCGCGGTCAAAATCCAGGGAAAACGTCGCTCTCCGTTCTTTTTTCTTATGAAATCCGAACGCCGAGAATACTTCCGATGTATTCGCCGTCGCCCTCCACCATCGGATCGAGTTCCCCCCGCATAAGCGTTGCTTTCATAAAATAACCCCTTGATAGTCTATTTTCTTGCGGCGATTCAATCTCTCTCGTTTTCAGGACGCAGTATGCTTCTCGATCGCCTGAATGATCGCGGGCCAATCCTCGCTATGCAGTTCATGCCCGGTTCCCTTTAGAGTCAGTAGCGTCGAATCGCGGATCGCCGCTTTCAGGGCGAGTCCGTGCGCATAGGGGAGCACCGGATCATCCGTGCCGTGAATGATCAGCGTCGGGGTCGATATCTCATCGAGCCGACCGAACCATTCTTCTCCTCCCGCCAGAGAGGCATGATTGAACATGCTCGCCGGGCTCGCCGCGCGGTCGAATTCGACGCCTGCAAGCTCGCGAGTAGCCGCTTCATCGAACTCATGGGCGGAGCCGGAGAGCAATCGCCGCGCGCCGACTTGATACGCGACTGCCGCCTTGCGGTCTGTCCATTCCATCTCACCCGCATGCCGGTGATAATCGAGGATGGCCGGATCCATGGACGGCATTCCATTGTCGGCGTCGGCAAGACGTTCCGATGCGATCAGGGTCAAACTTCGCACATTGTCGGCATTTTTCAACGCAACAAGTTGCGCAAGGAAGCCGCCGAGCGACATTCCGACGAAATGAGCGCTCCCGATCCCGTGGCTGCGGAGGATGCGGACGGCATCGTCCGCCAAGTCTTCAACCGAGTAGTTGTTCGTGCCCGGAGGGTAGAATGTGGAACGTCCGGTATCGCGGTGGTCGTAGCGAATAACATAACGCCCCGCATCCGCCAGGAGACGACAAAAGCTCTCCGGCCACCATATGCCCGAGGCCGTCGCTCCCATAATCAGCAGAATCGGCGGATCGCCAGGAAAACCGAACGATTCGGAGTAGAGAGAGATTCCGTCGACTTCGATTTTGTGCGCTCTCATCACAACCTCCGATTCGCAACCCGAAATGAAGAGCCAACCAAGAAGTTCAAGAACGGTACGCCGAGCATGACGCCGCTATTCCGTGTGCTTTGGCCATGACGATAGTCCACGACGCCGGGGATGATGCTCATGGAACGCTCCTCTCCGAATACGTTCTTCACGTATTTTTTTACCACAGAGCGTCTCTTTCGGCAAGATTACTCAAGGAGAATTAACAATAATTTATCGGATTGCATATTCGAGTCTACCCCGGTCCTTATTTTATCGGCAAAGACGGAGCAGCACGTTCCCACATCGCAAAGGGAGAACCGTCAATAAGCCAGAAAATGGCTCTCCAAGGGATTCAAGCGCGGGAGAGCCATTCCGAGATATTGAATAAAGGCTAATCGAACTTCATTCGAGACGGGGAATATTCTCTCAAGAGAACGCAAGCGCCGCCGTTTCTCCGAAACTCATGCTTTTCGTGCGCTTGCCCTCAGTGGAAGCAGCCCCTTCGACTCGCCGCCGTCGTCGAACCTGAACGCGCCCACCAGCTTCCGCAGCTCTTCGGCAAGGACCGCAAGCTGCTCGGAGCCCTGCGCCACGCGCTCCGCCGACGCCCCGACCTCCTTCATCTGCCCTCGCACCATCTCCGACGACGCGGCCGCCCCGCTCACACGCGACGCGATGTTCTGCACCGCTCCCGCTATCTCCTCGCTCGACGCCGCCTGCTCCTCCGACACCGCCGCCAAATCCTGCGTCCCCATGGAAATTCGCGACAGCCCCTCCATCATCCGGTCGATCGTCGTCCGCGTATCCTCGGCAAGCTTGCTCGACTCCACAGAGTCCTTCGCGTTCCCCTCCGACGAGGACACCACCCTGTCCAAGTCCTTCGTGATCCCGGACGCCAGCTCCGCGATCTTCTTCGCCGCCTCGTTGCTCTCCTCGGCGAGCTTCCTCACTTCTTCCGCCACCACCGCGAAGCCCCTTCCAGCCTCCCCGGCCCGCGCCGCCTCGATGGCCGCGTTCAGCGCGAGCAGGTTCGTCTGGTCCGCGATCCCGCCTATCTGCGTCACGAAGCTCTGAATCTCCCGCGCACGGTCTCCGAGACTCTTGACCTCCCTCGCCGACTTACCGGCGTCCTCCGCGACCTTCGCGACGCTCCGCACGACCTTCTCGACCGCCTTCGTTCCCTCTTCTCCGGCGAGTCTGGCCCGTTCCACCTCGTTCGCCATCTCGGTCCCCTTCTGCGCGGACGACTGGGCGCCGCTCGCCACCTCCTCGACGGAAGCGTTGATCTCCTGGCTGGCCGCCGCCAGACTCTCCATCTGGGCGGAAACGTCGTCCACCCCGGCTCGCGACTCCTCCACTCCCGCGTTCGACTCCTCCGCGAGCGCCGAAAACTCCTCCGCGTTGCTCCCCAGCTTCTCCGACGCTCCGGCGATGGACCGCATCGCGCTCCGCAGCTTCGAGGCCATGTCCGCAAGCGCGCCGGCGACAAGCGTGATTTCATCCTTTCCGGTCTGGTCGAATGGCACAGTCAGATCGCCGTCCGCGAAACGGACCACTCCGCCGCGGAGGTTCGCCAGAGATTTCGTGATCGACGAAGCGATCAGAATACCGAAGAGAATGCCCAAAACCACGGAGGAGAGCGCCAGAAGGAGCAGCATACGCACGGCGTCATCGTTGTTATCGTGATTGGCCGCATTAGACTTCTCTGACCACTCAATATTGTACTTCGAAAGAAGGCCCAGCTCGTTTATATACTTCTCTAGAGCTTCTATTCCGTTGGTCTGCCAATGCGCGTACGCCTCCGCGTTCTTGTTCTGCCTGGCGAGTTCGATCGAGCGCGCCAGCGCTTGACGCCCCTCGGCGAGGTATCTCTCCGCGAGGGCCAGATGCTCCGTCTCGTACGGATCGATATCCGCGGCGCGGTAGTTCGCGAGGTTCTCGTCGTTCATTTTGGACCTCCGGCGGATATCCTCAAGCAGCGCCTTGTTCGCCGCCTCGTCCTCGGTGAGCATGAGCGCGTACAGGTCGGCTCGGATCGCCTGCGTGTTGTTCCGCGTATCGTTGATCCAGTAGACCGGCAGCAGAGCGTCCCTGTACAAAGCGTCCATATCGGCCCCGCTCTTGACGAGAGAACGATACCCCAGGAACGATGTCGCTGCGGTAAAAACACAGAGAAGCGCAGTAAGGAGAAAGAGACGGGAACGAATGGAAATGGCGCGCATCAACTTCATCATAATGCACAACACCTTCTCTCAGCATGATATAAAACATAAATAAATATATTTCAACAATAAATCAAAGCAAATTCTAAAACCAAAAAAGATTTTTGCAATCGAGCTACTTCAAGCGTATCGGCTCGATCACATTTCTCACAATGGACTTATCCTTGTTAAGAATAGCACATCTGAGTCTTGTTGACTATGACGATACCATATTTTTAATTCTTGAAGAGGAGCGAAACTTCCCCTTTTTCCCGCCCTCGCAGGCGAACCGGCATCAATTTATACTTGAATCTTCGGTGAATTTTAATGCAATTCATTTAAAATTTTTATATTCTTAATATTGGATTATCAAAACGCGAAGTTGTTTACAAGGAGACGATCTTTCCGCAGGGAGTGTGAAAAATCAAACAATGAAGAGGGAGCGCATCGTGCGATTTTTGAAGGCACTTCTCGTATCGAGGCGATGCAGAAGACGCTGGACGCGATGAAAGCCGATGGCTCGTACGAAGCCGTCAAAAGAAGTACGACGTTCACACTCGAGAAGCGGGGCAAGGCCGCCCCCGGCGGCGTAGAGGGGCGACCTTGTCGCCTCACGCCGCCCCCGCCATTTCCGCAGGCCTCCGTGAAACTACTCTCCCGAAGTTCTCCAACAATCGCTCCCCCTGTTCCGTAAGCACCGATTCCGGATGAAACTGTACGCCGAAGAGCGGATAGCGGACGTGCGCGAGTCCCATGATCTCTCCCTCCGCCGTCCGGGCCGTTACGACAAGCTCCGGAGGCAGCGTCTCCCAGGAGGCGATCAGGGAATGGTATCGCCCGGCGAGAAAACCGTTGCGCACTCCGCTGAAGAGCGGACTGTCGTCGTGGAAGATCTCCGATGCCTTGCCGTGGCATGGGACAGCCGCGCGGACCACGTCCCCGCCGAAGACATGCGCGATGCACTGATGCCCCAGACAAACGCCCAGGATGGGGAGTTCGCGCGCGAAGCGGCGCAGGACGTCGAGACATATTCCGGAGTCGAGCGGGCCTCCCGGCCCCGGAGAGAGAACGATGCGCTCCGGATTCATATCTTCTACGTCTCGAAGAGTCGGCTTGTCGTTCCGTAGGACGAAAACTTCGTCGATCGCGGCGAGCTTCGCCGCCAAAATGTGTGTAAACGAATCGTAGTTTTCGATGAGCAGAATCATGATTTCACCCTTCCTTTCGCGTCATGCGGTCGGACCGAGCGCTCGGAAGAGCGCGTTCGCTTTGTGCAGCGTCTCTTCGTACTCCGCGGCGGGGTCGGAGTCGTAGACAACCCCCGCGCCGACCTGAAGATGCAGCTTCCCTCCCGATATGGAGAATGTGCGTATGGAGATGCACGAGTCGAGGTCTCCGCCGTAGTCGAGCGCGCAGAACGCACCGGCGTAGCTGTTCCGCGGCGCGCCTTCGAGTTCGGCGATGATCTCCATCGCACGTATCTTCGGCGCTCCGGAGACTGTTCCCGCAGGGAAAGAGGTCCGGAGGACGTCGAGCGGCGTCTCGCCCGGACGCAGCTCACCCTCTACCTGCGAAGCGAGATGCATGACGCGGGCGAATCGCTCCACCTCCATGAACTCGGTTACGGCGACGCTCTCCGGACGACAGGTTCTGGCCGTATCGTTCCGCGCAAGATCGACCAGCATCACGTGCTCGGCACGCTCCTTGGCGTCGGCCCTCAGCTCCGCCTCCAACACGACGTCCTCCTCCGGCGTCGCTCCTCTCCGCCGTGTTCCTGCAAGCGGGCGGGAGATCACTCGACCGTTCCGCACCCGCACGAGGATCTCCGGAGATGCGCCGACGAGCGTTACATCCGGTGAATCGAAAAAAAAGTGGTACGGCGACGGATTTTCACGACACAACGCGTCGTAGAGAAGAAGCGCATCCTCGGGGGCATCGGTCTCGAACCGCTGAGAGAGCACTATCTGGTACGCCTCGCCGCCGCGAATAGCCTCTCTCGCCTCCGTTACCCGCTCCATGAAGGTCTCGCGGCAAATCGTCGGAGCGAAAGGCTTCAAAGCGAGGGGAGGAAGATCGTCATCGATGGAGATCGCCTCGATACGTCCGGCATACTCTCCGAGATGCGCTGCGGCGGAACGATATGCTTGAGAGAGTTGCTCATCGTTTTTCTCCGCGGTTTCGATGTAGTCGATCAGCAGAATTCTTCCTTCGCGGCGGTCAAGAACAGCTACGACGCCCGGAGCGAAAAAATGCGCAAGCGGGAGAGCGCTTCCCGGAAGCTGTTTCTCCGGCGAGCAGTGAAAGAGATCGTCGAAGAACGCCGTCGCCTCGTAAGCGAAAAAACCGAAGAGCCCTCCGGAAAAGGGGGGCAGGAGCGGGTCGGAGAACGCGCCCGCACCGTCGACATACCCTCGCAGCCGTCCGAGAAAGGCGCTCCCCTCGGCGGCGTTTCCGCCGTACAGCACGAAGCGTTGCAGCGGGTCGAACCCCATGACGGCGTACCGTCCGCCATGCACGTCCCTCCCGTCTCCCTCCATGAGGAAAGAAAATCGCTCCCCCTCCCTCAGCGCGCGGAAGAGCGACGAGGCGCTTCTTCCCGCCGACGGGACCTCCGTCACGACTGGAACCAGTTCGTACTCCATCCCCAACACGGAAAACTCCGCTTCGTTTCGAACCATGTGCATCATGAACCTCTCCTCCTTATATCACTCCCACAAAAGGCAAGGGGGAAGACGTCTTCACGGCGTCCTCCCCCTTCAGGGTGCGAATAATACGCGACGGCCGTGAAGCGATCCCCTTTCGGAGACCTGCCTCCACGGCCGTAAAGCGCGATTTCTTCTATTTCGCGGTCTTCATGGTCACGGGCGGCAGGCTAGGAAGCCCGCCACCACCAGTTCATCAGAAGATTACTTTCTTGGATCATCTAATAAGACCCTCCCGAGCGAAATTTCGGGAAATAGTAGCATGCTCGGGAAATTTCGTCAAGGAGTTCTTGCGACAGACGTTTTGACCTGATCCGGTTGAATAAGAAGCGTTCGCGCGCCCCCGTTGTCTTTTCGCGCGATTGCTGTATGCTATTCTCGACGAGAGGGGGCCGAACTCATGCACGCTTCATACAGACTTCAGCATCCTTCAACGCTAGGTAAGCGATCGCTCGTTTTTCTTCTCTGCATCCTTTATCCGTTTTTTTTCCCCGCCGAGCTTGCGGCCTCGCGCACACTGCGAGTAGGCGTCTACGAGAACAGCCCGAAAATATTCACCGCCGAGCCGGGGAGACGCCCTTCCGGGATCTTCGCCGACATCATCGGCGCCATCGCGGAAGAAGAAGGATGGAATCTTGAATTCGTACACGGGACATGGAGCCAGGGGCTTGACCGACTGGAGAGAGGCGACATCGATCTGATGCCCGACGTCGCCTTCACCGAAGCGCGGGGGATTCTATTCTCGTTCCACGCGGAGCCCGCACTGTACAGCTGGTTCCAGCTCTACTCCCGCCGAGGAAGCGGTATCCGGGCCATTCCCGATCTCGCGGGGAAGCGTGTCGCCGTTCTCTACCGCTCCATCCAGCAGGAGATCTTCGACCGGATCGTCCGCGATTTCGGCCTCTCCGTCGTCTTCGTCGCCTTCTCCGACTATGGAAGCGCCTTCCAGGCCGTCGCCGACGGGAAAGCGGACGCCGTGATCACCAACCGTTTCTTCGGCGCGCAGCATATGTACGTCTACAACCTCGAAGATACCGCGATCAGCTTCAACCCCACCCGGCTCTTCTTCGCCGCGCCTTCCGCTTCCGACCGCGCGGTCCTTGCGACGATAGACAGGTACTTGCGGCAGATGAAACACGATCCCGGCTCGGTCTACTTTCGGTCTTTGAAACGATGGACATCCTACGACGTAACGACCGTCATTCCTCCTTGGCTGAAAGCGACGGCCATGCTGCTCGCGCTGTTCGCCCTTCTCGGCGGAACCCTCTCCTTCGCTTTCAAACGGCAGGCCGATTCACGAGCGGCGGAATTGACGCGTCTTTTCGACAACGCCCCGTTGGGGCTCGTGTTCTCCGGAAGAAGCGGCCGTATCGAGCGCGCCAACGCGGAAGCTCTTCGGATGCTTGGTATGGTGCAGGGCGATGTCCTCGGTAAAAATGTCGAGACGCTCATAACGCCGAAAAAGAGAAAAGACGAAGAGGTCGCTGACGCCGTAGCGTACACACCGTCTTCGGCTTTCCATGCCGAGGGCATGAGGAAGAACGGAGCGCCCCTCCCGCTCTCCTGCATCGTTTTTCCTCTGACGACGACGGGGCGGGCGCTTGGGACCTACACGGTTTTCCAGGATATCTCCCTCCAGATAGAGAACGAAAAACGTATCGGCGCCATCATCCGCGAACTGAACAGGACCGTCGCGGCGCTGAAAAAGTCGTGGGAACAAACCATCATGGTTCTGGCGGGTTTATCCGAAGTCCGCGATCCCTATACCTCGGGGCATCAACGCAGGGTCGCCCGACTGGCGGCGGCCATTGCGGACGACCTCGGGCTGGACAAGAAGAAGGTTCGCCAAGTGGAGCTTGCCGCCATGATTCATGATATAGGCAAAATCGAAATTCCGTCGGAGATCCTCTCGAAGCCCGGAAGGCTGAGCGATATCGAGTACCGACTCGTTCAGACCCACCCGGCCGCCGGGCATAGAATTCTTCAGGCGATCGAGGTCCCCTGGGCGCTCGCCGAGATCATCCATCAACATCACGAACGGATGGACGGCTCCGGGTACCCTCGCGGGCTCTCGGGCGCCCAAATCCTGACGGAGGCGCGGATCATCGCCGTCGCGGACACGGTGGAGGCCATGTCGTCGCATCGCCCGTACCGGGCGGGCAAGGGGATAGAGGCTGCCTTGAACGAAGCGGCGTCGCAAAGAGGGCGAGGTTTCGATCCCGATGTCGTGGACGCCTGCCGACGGGTCTTCCGGGAGAAGGGATTCAGATTCGAGGAGGAGTCCGCAGAGCCGAGCGAATAAGGAACGCCCGGCTCCGCGAAGAACTGCTACACTCTGGCGAAGTCGACCATGTAGTTCCGTCCGTAGATTCGCGCGCACTTCGGGCAGGTTGTGAAGTAGAAGAAGTGTTCCTTCGGCGACTTGCCCATTCCCCGTAGCCAAGTATCCATCTCTCCGATGAACTTGGGAACGTTTTTATACGGTCCGTCGAAAACCTTGCTGACGAAGGTTCCGGAAAGCGTAACGGTCTCCTTTTCCAGGTCCGGGTGCGTTCCCGATAAGGCAAGATAATATAGCGACGTCCACGGCGAAGGATCCTGCGACAGCAGCAAAAAATCCTTCATCTCGGGGGCGATACCGTACTTCTGCGCCGTTTCCCATAGACGGGTCATCGTCTTGTTGATCAGCCAGGGAAAAGGCATGTGAAACAACACCGGCATCGACGCCGTAAGAAACGGCTTCTCGCTCCATTCATGCGTCTTTTCGTCCCACGGTTCGGGGTCGAATCGCGGACAGCAAGTCTGCTCTTCCAAACCGGTTCCTCCTCCTTATATAGAAGTTCGTCAAATTGAGAATAACTCTCCGAAAAAAGCGCTTCGCGCTGAAGAGCGAACCCACCCCGCGATCAGTCGGCGGCTTGCGCATCCTGCCCTTCGCCGGACGGAGCGGAAGCGCTGCGACGCTTCGAGGCGTACGACGTGAAGAAGATGATGGCGAGCATAGAGGCGTTGTCGAGCGCTTCGAGAAGCAGATGGCTTACTTGCGGCTCGTAGATGCGTATCTGGTTGATCGCGATACCGAGCAGAAAATAGCACCCCCACACGCCCGTAATCATGTAGTTCTTGCGAAGAAAGACGGGGTGTGTCCAGAACTCCCGCGGAACGTACTGTTTCGCGTAATCGAGCGTAAAGGGTCTTCCGAAGAGAATCGAGCCCCAGACGATGCCGGCCATCGTCAGTTGCGACAGTAGTCCGAGGTGACCGATGACCCACATATTCGTCATCAGCACCACGGTGACGAAACTGAAGGTGAAGAACGAGATGCTTCCCCAGAAAATGAAGCCCTTTACAGCTTTTCGCGACTGATAAAGGCATATCAGAATCGCGATGACAAGCGCCGTTTTCAGCCTGGTCAAAGGGTCCGAAAAAGGGACGCTGGTCAAAATCTTGAGAACGAGCCAGGGAGCGAAGGATATTATCATACCTAAAGGGTTCACAGTACAACCTCCCGAGAAAAGAGTGTAGGGCCGACGAGCGAAAGCCGGCGCGCTCGCTTGCGGCAAGGTAATAATAGCACAGTCGCCTTCTTATTTTCCCTTCAATACCGAGTCCCAGTGCGCGTTCGCCCGCGAGATGTACATTTCCCGCAGGACGAGATCCCGGTGCAATACTTCCATTGTTTCGCCGGAGATGCCTCCATGCTCGACGTACTCTTTCCCCGCCTGGCGCAACGCGTCGAAGTACCACTGGATGTGCGGGCGGAGTTCCTCCTGCCTTAAAAGCTCTCCCGCCGCGCGAAAAACCGCCGGAATTGCCCCGTGCTCCCCGCTCGCTTTTGCGAGCGATTGGAAATGAGCCCTGAGGCCGTCGAAATGCCCCTGATCGGGGAAGCCGCAGTTGGAAAAGAGGAGATACTGCGGAAAGCGCCTCCCGGAGCGGCCGGGGTGGGTGTACACATCGCCGGACTTGACGATATGCGGATCGGCCAGGGGGAGCGTCCGTTCCATGACGGCCTTCAGCATGGCGGTCATGCCGAAGTGATAGAGCGGCGTCGCCCAGAGGAGCGTGTCCGCGGCATCCATCTTCTCCAGCGCCATGTCCATGTCGTCGCGCTGGACGCACCTGCCGGGAGTCGCCGTCCAGCAGGCGAAACAGCCCTTGCAGAAGCCTATTTTCAAATCCTTGACGTAGAGAATCTCCGTCTCCGCGCCCGCCGAGCGGGCTCCCTCCAGAAACGGCTGCACCATCCGTTCCGTGTTTCCCGCCGCACCTCTCGGGCTGCCGTTCAGGACAAGAATCTTCATACGCTCACGCTCCTTCTTCAGTTTTTCTCCCTGTTCCGAGCGCACGGGGCGGTGCGCCTCCCCCCCCCGTCACTCCCATATTACGGCGACACCCTCCGATACGTGCTCCGAGGGGTGCAGTATCACCCTGTCCCCCGCCGACAGGCCGGAGAGCACTTCGGCGTAGATACCGTCGTTCTGTCCCGTCGTCACCGTCCGCGCAACCGCCTTCTCCGCCTCCACGACGAAGACGACCCAGTCTCCGCCGCGCCGAAAGAGCGCGCCCAGCGGTACCTGCAGCACATCGTCGCTCCGACGTAGGATGATGCGCACCTGAATGCGAAAACGGTCCCCGAGCCGATACCCCGCGGGCACAGGATCCACGAAGTCGATCCGCGCCTTCACTCGCTGTTCCTCGACCCCCAGCGCCGATACCTTGGTGAAACCGCTCCGCTCGACGAGCGCGACGCGGGCGCGCAGCGCCACGTCCCCGCCCCACCCCTCGACGAGCGCCTCAGCCCCCGACCGCACCACGGCGGCGTCCACGGAGAAGAGATCCACTTCTCCTTCGATATCCTCCGGGTCGCCTACCTCCATGATCGGCGTTCCCGCAGGAATAGTCCGTGCGCTCTCCTCGAAGACGTTGAGCACATACCCCTCCACGGGAGAAAGAAGCCGAACGGACTCGGAACGCCCCCCCTCCTCCCCCTGTATAAGAGACGATCTCGCCTGCTCCACCTCGAACTCGGCCATACGGAGCGCGAACTCCGCCGTTTTCGCTTCGCGGACGGCGATCTGCATCGCGCTCTCGGCAATATCCCACTCCTGCCGAGAGATCCCCCCCGACGGTAGCAATCGGTCCAGTCGCTCGAACTGTTTTCTGGCCAGGTCAAGGCTCACTTTCGCTCTATCCAGTTCGGACTTTCGCAGCGCGCGCGCCGCCTGCGCGGTCCGCAACCGCGCCTCGGCCTCCGCACGGAGGCGCGGAGTAAGCAATCCGGAGGATTCGGCCTCGATGACCGCAAGGACCGTCTCCCCCGCCCGCACCGCATCTCCGGCGCGAAGAGAGGCGCGCTTCAGAAAGCCGCTCACCGGGGAGGAGACAGTATATCTGCGACGTATTCTTGTCTTCCCCTCTTCGACGACGCTCGCGGTGAAAGGTCTTCGTTCCACGAGTCCCGTCTCCACTTTCAGTGGTTTCGGCCACAGCATGAACACTATAACTCCGGCGAGAGCGCACACCGCAAACGCCGTTACAAGCCTTCTCCAGATTCTTTTTCCGTCGATTCCGTTTCCGTTCTGTTTCGACTTCACAGCCCCACCCCGTTTCGCACTATTCCGCTGATTTCAGCACCGCAAGCAGATCGAGCCCGGCGATCCGCCGCCCTACGACGGCGAACGAGAACAGCGTGGAGACGCATACCGTCAGCGTTGCGACGACATAGGTCCGGGCGCCGAGTATCAGCGGGAAACGCATCGTCTCGGTATTCACCGATTCCAGAATAGCCTTCGACATCCACGTCCCCAGCAGAAGCCCCGGTCCAATCGAAAGCAGCGTGAGCAATCCCAGCTCCGAGAGCAGTATCGTCGTCACCTCCCGGCGGGTGAATCCGAGCACGCGCAGCGTCGCCAACGAGCGGGAGCGCTCCGAGAGGGCGATACGCGCTCCGTTGTAGACGACGCCGAAGGAGACGATGATGGAAAAGGCGAAGTAGAGCATCTGCGTAACGCCCATCATCTCCTCCGTGGTTTTATTGAAGCTCTCTCTCGCGCCCGCTGTCGTCGTCACCGAGCCGATGCGGGGGGTTCCCTTCACGCGCTTCCAGAATTCTTCCCAGGAGAGAGGATCCACCTGCAAGTAGGCTCCGCTCACCGTGGCGTCCTCGCCCAGAAGGCGGCGCAGCCCTCCGATCTCCATGTACGCTCCCACTCCGGAGAAGTCGGTGATGGTTCCCGAGAGAAACGTCGCGACCACGGGGCGACGGCCTTCGCGCACCTCCACGCGAACTTCGTCGCCGGGAGAGAGAGCGAGCACCTCGGCGAGTTTCGCGGAGAGCAGCAGCCCGGAGCGCGGTACGGGGACGACTCTCCCCTGAGAATCCAGAAGCCGATTGAGCCGAGGCGCGGCGGGCAGGCCGGTGATCGCGCTCCGCCGCTCCCTATGGCCGTTCAGCAGCCTGACGGGGACCGCTCTAAAAGGCTCGGCGTACATCACTCCGGGGAAGCGAGAGAGAGAGAGGAGCGCCTCGGCTCCGCTCGGTTCGATGAAGGAAACGATCGCATCCTGGCGCTGCGCCATGCTCCACTGGAAGTCGACCAGGAAATCCATTCCGTCCGCCATCGCCCCCGGGAGCACCGGAATGGCTGCGGCAAGCGCCAGACCGAGCGCGGTGAAAAAAGCCTGCCACGGCTTGCGTTCAAGATTTCGCAACGCGATCCTGAAGGAGGGAGGGACAAGACGGTGCAGTCCGAGTTTCTCCAGGAAGGAGGGCGAATAGTCCGCGGGAGCCTCCGGCCGCATTGCTTCCGCCGGGGGCAGCAAAGCGGCCTGCCGTACCGCGCCGAGCACTCCGAGGAAAGAGACCAGTCCGCTCGCTATCAGGGCGACGAGGATGGAACTCCATTCCGGGCGGAAGAGCAGCGCCGGGAAGTTGAAAAAACGCTGATAGAGCGTGATAAACGCGCTCGCGGCCCACATTCCGAGCGTCCCGCTGAGCAGGGTGGCCGCGAAGACGGGGACGAAGGAGAATTTTACATAGTGGGACGCCACCGCAAGACCGGAATATCCGAACGCCTTCATCTGCGCGATCTGCTCGCGCTGGAGCTTCACCAGACGTGTAAGCGCCGCGCTTACCATGAACGCGGCGATACTCAGGAAAACGGCGGGAAACGACACGGCGAACCCCCGGAGCTGCGTTATTTCGTCCTCCATCAGCTTCGCCGAGAGGTGGCGCTCCCGGTCGTAGGAGGACAATCCGCCGTACGGTTCCAGCATTCGGTCGACATCCGCCTTGACGCTCTCGATATCCGCCCCCGGAGCGAGGCGAAAGGCGACGCTGTTGAACGCTCCTTCGAGGCCGAGCGCGCGGGAGAGTTCGCGTTCGCTCATCCAGAAAACCCCGAAACGAAGCGGGTCGGGCATCATCCCGCCCGGCCTGATCTCGTAGACGTATTCGGGCGAGATGGCGACGCCGCAGATACGAAATCGTCTCCGCACGCCGTAGACCGTGGCGTCGAGCGTATCTCCGGGTCGAAACCCGTGCGCCCGCGCGAACGAGTCGCTGATAACGATCTCGTCCCTGCTCCCCGCCTCGGGAAGACGCCCGGAGCGCAAATAAACGCGGTCGAGCCTCTGCGGACGCCCCTCCGGCAGCGAATGGACGAATCCGTCCGCAGGCTCCCGCATCCCCGGAAGATCGAGGATGATCGCGCCCTTCACGCTCGTCTCCAGCATCGCCACACCCTCGATCTCGGCGAGGGCACGTTCAATAAAACGAGGGGCCCGCTTCAGGTCGCAGAAGACGTCGGCGAAACGTGACGAGGCGTAGTAGTCGTTTTTCGTGCTTTCGAGGCTGAGCACCAGCCCGCGGGCCATGATCATCATGCTCAGCCCGCACGCCATGACCAGGGCGATGGCGGTCATCTGCCCCTTCATCCCCCGAAGATCTCTGAGCAACTTCAGATCGAGCATCCTCACGACGAATCACCAGGAAAGAGTGTTGACCGGCGCGCGCCGCTCGTTGGAGCGGATGGAGAGGATACGCCCCGCGGACAGCGAGAGCACCCGGTCGGCCATCGCCGCGATCGCCGCGTTGTGCGTGATGATGACGGCGAGCGTCCCCAGTTCCCTGTTCACACGTTCGATCGCTTCCAGGACGTTAATGCCGGTATGCACGTCGAGCGCCCCCGTCGGCTCGTCGCAGAGGAGCACCTCCGGGCGCTTCGCGATGGCGCGCGCGATGGCGACACGCTGCTGCTGTCCGCCGGAAAGCTGCGAGGGGAAGTGATCCATCCTGTCCGACAAACCGACAAGCGCAAGCGCCTCCTCCGGCGCCATCGGATCAAGAGCGATCTCGGTGATCAACGCCACGTTTTCGCGCGCGGTGAGGCTGGGGATGAGGTTGTAGAACTGGAAGACGAACCCCGCCACGTTCCTGCGGAAGAGCGTTAGCTGCCGCTCGTCCGCTCCGGCGAGTTCCTCATCCCGGTACGAGAGCGTGCCTTCCGACGGAACGTCCAGACCGCCGAGGATGTTGAGCAGCGTCGACTTGCCGCTTCCCGAGGCGCCGAGGAGCACGGCCAGCTCCCCCTCGTACAGGTCGAGATCCACGCCGTCGAGAGCGCGCACCTCCGTCTCCGTCCCAGGATAGTATACCTTCGTGATTCCTCGGGCCCGAAAAAGGGGCGTTCCGGGCGGGGAGACGCCTCCGAGAGCAACGGACTCGTTCATTTCTCCTCCTCCTTTTCCTTGTCCGGCAGGCCCAATTCTTCCAGCAAAGTCCGTATCATCCCGACCATCCTGCCGAAGAAGAGTCGTGCGCTCTCCTCGTTTCCCGTTGCGCCGACCGGCGCAAGCCCCCTGTCGAGAAGAAGGGCGAGACCTCGAAGGGCGTCGTCGAACGGGACGTTGTCCTCCTCCGGGATTATGTCCCCTCCGGCGACGATACCGAACGCCATGGAAGTCAACAGGTAGGCGAGCGTTGCGGGGGGGATATCGTCCCGCACGGCCCCGGAACTTTGGAGCATGCCGAAAAAATCCTTTCTCATGGACATCACCATGGAGACGAGCGTCGTATCCCGTTTCAAAAAATCGCCGTAGATTCGCCTGTCTCTGGTCACCAAACCCTTGATGAACGGATTCGCATGGATCGCCGCGATACTGTGGCGAAACATCCCCGCAAAGTTCCACGCCTCCCGGTCCGCCTCGAAGCGACGCAGCCAGTCTTCGGTATAGCGAACCAGTTCTCTGTAGACCACCGCCCTGAACAGCTCGTCCTTCCCCTTGAATTCGAGGTAGACGGCGCCTTTCGAAACATCGGCCTCCCTGGCGATCTCTTCCACGGTCGTCTTGTCGAACCCCCATCGAGCAAAAAGGTGCGCGGCGGCTTGAAGCAACTTTTCCGAGCGGCTGTTTTTTTCATCGAAACTTATCATGCTCTCCTTATATCCCATTGAACGAAATTGGTCAAGTAGTCAAAGCTGCACGAACTCACGCTTCTTTGCGATTTTCTCTCAGAAACAATATCTTCGTAACAACCAAACGAAGAGTTCCCCTGAAGAAGGCTGTCGCTTCTTGGAAAACGCGAACGTTTCAAGTATCATGTGTCCATGGGAGAAAAAAGAAAGGAATGATGACTCCATGGATACAAGACGGTTTTCTGCGTTGATCGACGGTTTTTTGCTGAGTTCCGGCTGGAACACCGTCGCCGCCGAGCGTGCCATCGACGAAGAGATGATCGGACTCCGGATCTTCGACTCGCCGCTCCTCGGCGTCGCTACGGCCGATCACCCGCTCTTTCGGGCTCTTCGCGGAGACGGCGTAATCGGACCGCACTTCCTTCTTCCGGAAGAGTGGCTTCCCGGCGCGCGTTCCGTGATTTCGTTCTTTCTCCCGTTCTCCGAGAGCGTGCGCCGAGCGAACAGGGCGGACAGGAACGAACCGGCCCCCGAATGGCTTCACGGCAGAATCGAAGGGCAGCGTTGCATCGACCGTCTTTCCGCGTTCCTCGTCGAGCAACTTCTGCAAGACGGACATAGCGCGGTCGCTCCGTCCATCGAAGACCGCTTCATCTCCTGCGCGACGACGAACACGGTTTTTCTGGACGACGACGGCGTTCCGCTGCAGCTCTCGTTCAGCAGCAACTGGTCGGAAAGGCATGTCGCCTACGTCTGCGGGCTTGGTTCTTTCGGTCTCTCCAAAGGGCTTATCACGCCGAAGGGGGTCGCCGGGAGATTCGGCAGCGTCGTGACAACCGCGCCGGTACCTCCGGACAACGTGATCGCATCAGCAGTATACGAAAACTGCACCATGTGCGGCGCCTGCGTCCGGAACTGTCCGGTCGGCGCGATCACGATCGAAAAGGGGAAAAACCATATACTCTGCGCGGAGTTTCTCGACCTGACGAAACGCAAATACCAACCGAGATACGGCTGCGGGAAGTGCCAGACCGGCGTCCCGTGCGAGCACGCCATCCCCGCGAAATAGCCCGGCGCGTACCGTTTCAGCGCGCCGTTTTTCTCTTCCGCTCCTCCGTGAAGGTCCACCACGCGCGGGGTGCGGAACCGTTCATGAAGTCGGTCACCGACATGAAAACGTCGATAACGCAGGGGTCCTGCCGGACTCCCGTCTTCGCGCATAGTTCGTCGTACATCTCGAACGGGCAGCATCCAACAAGGTCTTCCGGTTTTTCAACGCCGAGAAGACGAAGATCTCTTTCCGCGGCCGGGCCGACATTGGGCAGGTCGGTCAGCCGCCGGACCGTCCGACGGTTCACTTTTTCTGGGTTCATCGCATACCGCCTTCTGTCCGCGGGCGCATCAAGGCTTCCCGCAGACGGTTGAATTCAAACTCCAACTTCTCTATTTTTCCGCGCATCGCCTCGATATCCAGTGCGCGCCCAGCCTTCTCCATCTCGAACGCGACGGCCCGAGCGCGCTCGCCGCACACGCTCGCCGCGCCGCTTTTGATCGAGTGCGCGGAACGCGTCGCCTTTTCAATATCCCCTTGCGCCAGATACTTCCTCAGCGCGTCGATCTCCGGAGAAAACTCCTCCAGAAACTCCTCCGCGACGGAGCAGGCAAGCTCCTCGTCGCCCATCAGCAGAGAAATCATCGCCGCTCTGTCGAAGACCGTCTCCGGTGCGCACGGAACGGCAGGCGGCGCTTCAGGCGCGTTTCCGCGAAGCGCCTCTCCGGGGAGCCATTTTCGCAGCGTATCGGACAGACTTTCGGCTGTAATCGGCTTGGAAATGTACTCATCCATACCCGCCTCAAGACAGCGTTCACGATCTCCGCGCATGGCGTACGCCGTCATCGCGACAATCGGAAGTCCTCTCCCGGACGGATGAGAACGTATTCTCCGCGTCGCCTCCAGTCCGTCCATCACAGGCATCTGGACATCCATAAGCACAAGATCGTAGCGAGCATTTCGAACAGCCTCGACGGCTTCGGCGCCGTTATAAACCGCTTCGACGGAGGTCAGTCCGAGCTTGCGCAGCATCCCCAGGGCGACGCAGCGATTGGTGGCGTTGTCCTCGACCAGAAGAATGCGCGCCCGGCTCGCTTCAAATGGCGCCGGCGGACATTCGGAGGAACTGCCGCGCAGGGCGACGACCGCGTCCTCAGCGCATGTGTCCAGGAGAGCGGTAACAACGAACTCGGCTCCCGGGCCGCCGATCCCTTCATCGGCGCCGGAGAAGAGCGGACTCTTCATTTCGATCGTTCCGCCCATCATCCCGGCAAGCTGCCGCGATATGGCCAATCCGAGCCCGCTGCCGCCGAACCGGCGCGTTATGGAGGGATCGAGCTGATCGAACTTTTGAAAGAGGGCGCTCCGCCGCTCCTCCGGAACGCCGACGCCGGTATCGCGGATCGAAAAGCGCAGGAGCACGCTCCCGGTCCGCTGCTCCGCCACCGAAACATGCAGTTTCACGATCCCCTTGTACGTGAACTTCAACGCGTTGTCGATCAGATTGTCGAGTATCTGCCGCAGACGCCCGGCATCGCCTTTCAAGAACTCCGGAACATCGGGGCTTTTTTCGCAGAGAAAGTCGAGCCCCTTCTCCCTCGCGCGCACCGTGGAAGAAATCGCGACGCCGTTGAGAAGCGCGGAGAAATCGAAGTCGAATTTTTCGAGTTCGAGCTTGCCGGCCTCGATTTTCGAAAGATCGAGGATTCCGTTGAGCAGTCTCAGAAGAGCGTGCGCGCTCGAATGAACGGTATCGGCCAGAAAACGCTGTTCCGCGGAGAGCCCGGTGTCGAGAAGCAGCTCCGCCATGCCGATCAGTCCGTTCATGGGGGTTCGGATCTCATGGCTCATATTCGCTAGAAAATCGCTCTTGGCGCGGTTGGCGGCCTCCGCGCGGCCGGCCATCTCCATCGCCCTCGCAGTAGCCGCCTCAAGACGCCTGTTCGCCTCGCGCAGCAGATCCTCGGCATGCTTGCGCTCCGTGATATCTTCGAACGTCGTGTACACTTGAAAGGGAGCTGTTTCATCGGGAAGAAAAAGAGGGGTCGCGCTGACGGATATCCATGTGTAGGCATGCTTTCGGGAGCCGGCCACCCCCATGACGAAATTCTTCACCGGTTCGCCGGTCCGCAGAGCAACCATCGCGGGGTGTTCCTGCCCCGGCAGTTCGCTTCCGTCCTCTCCGACGGACCGCCACTGCGGGTCCATGGAGGTTTTTCCCAGCATCTGGCCGAGCGAAAGCCCTAGAATTCTCTCCGCCGCAGGGTTAGCCGAAATTATACCTCCGTCCCTTCCCTGGTATACGACTCCCTGCGCCATCGTTTCGAAGAGTCGACGGTGTTTTTCCTCGCTTTCGCGAAGCGCCTCTTCCGCTCGTTTTCGATCAGTAATATCCTGAACGACACCGGTGACGCGAACAAGTCTCCCGTCGCTTCCCCCGACAAGCTCCGCCTTGGAGATGACGATTCTGGGGGCGGACCCGTCGGCGGGGCGGATCTCGAACTCCAGGTCGTACGGCTTCCCCGATTCGAACAGATCGACGAGCGCTTGATGCACCCGATTCCTCTCCGGGATACACGCCTCGATATCCTCGATGGAGAGGAGGTTCGACTCCGGCGGAGTCATGCCGTAGATTCGAAAGCCTTCATCGGAACCCCATATCTCTCCGGTCGCCGAGTTGTACTCCCAACTGCCGACGTGCGCTATCCTCTGGGCCATCTTCAGTCGGGCTTCGCTCTCCAGGAGAGAAAGCTCAGCTCGCTTGCGCTCCGCGACATCCTGATCGACGACGGGCCGGCTCGGAAAATCTTCTTCGTTTCCGATAGAGGCCGAAGAATTCGGGACGGTACTCCTGTAAGCATCGAGCGTTTCAAGCCGCGGAAAGACGTCCCCTGTTACCGATTCGGTTTCATTCACGCCCATCTTGAATTCCCCTTGATCGCTCATCGTTCACCTCCACCCTCCGAATCGGGGGATTAAAAGCCGCTCTATCTCTCGGAAAACTAATGAAACTCGTTCTTTTCCAAGAATGATACCATACTCTCCGCTCCTACGTGTTTTTCGAGAGTCTCCCGGCAGCGCTTATACGCTTTATCAGAATATACGTCTTTTATTTTTCTTTTGCTCAAGTATTGACATTCTCTCCCTCCTCCCTCAAAATGTACAAATCTTACCAAACTACGAGGAGAGGAGGGAATCAGCTATGGTAGAAGTTCGTTCGCGCATTATGAACGTTTCCTCTCTGTGGCTCCTCCTCGGTTGCCGGTTCCCGCCTGGAACGCCGGCAGCCCGGTAAGCTGCGTAACGGCATTCCAAGGCCGGAACCTCTCTCAAGAGGTTCCGGCCTTTTTTTGTACCCTTATATTTCACGTATTATTCAGGAAGGAGAGAAAATTATGACAGAGATGCACGTACGGATATTCGACACCACACTGAGAGACGGAGAACAGGCGGCAGGAATCAACCTGAACAAGGAGGAAAAACTCCAGATCGCGCTGCAGCTCGCGAAGATGAAGACGGACGTCATCGAAGCCGGCTTCCCCGCCGCGTCCCCCGGAGATTTCGAAGCGGTGAAGCTCATCGCGCAGCAGGTCGAGGGGCCTATCATCGCCGGACTCGCGCGGACACGACGGGAGGACATCCTCGCCGCGGCCGAGGCGGTCAAGTGGTCGAAGAAACCTCGCATCCACACGTTCATCGCCACAAGCCCCATCCACATGGAGTTCAAACTTCAGATGACTTCCGAGCAGGTACTCGCCGAAGTACGGCAGGCGGTAACCTACGCGCGCAGTCTCGTCGAGGACGTCGAGTTCTCCGCGGAGGACGCAAGCCGCTCGGATCCCGCTTTTCTGGGCGAGGTCTTCCGGACCGCCGTCGAATGCGGAGCGACGACGCTCAACATCCCCGACACCGTAGGGTACTCCACCCCCGACGAATTCGGTGACTTCGTCCGCGAAGTCATCGACGCCACGGGGAACCCGGAGGGCGTGATCTGGTCGGTGCACTGCCACAACGACCTCGGCCTCGCCGTGGCGAACTCGCTCGCGGCGGTCAGGGCCGGAGTCCGGCAGGTGGAGTGCACGGTCAACGGCCTCGGAGAGCGGGCCGGCAACGCCTCCATGGAGGAGATCGTCATGGGCTTGCGCACACGCAAGGACCGCTTCGGCTGCCGGACGGGGATCGACACGACGCGCCTGTGCGCCGTCAGCTCGCAGGTCTCCCGGATGACGGGCTTCCCCGTGCCGCCGAACAAGGCGATCGTGGGAGCGAACGCCTTCGCGCACGAGGCAGGAATCCATCAGCACGGAGTGCTGTGCAACAAGGCCACCTATGAGATAATGAACCCCGAGGACGTCGGCGCTCCGGGAAGCCGCCTCGTGCTGGGCAAGCACTCCGGAAAGCACGCCTTCAAGCAGCGTGTGGAGGAGATGGGCTTCACCCTCTCCGACGAAAAGTTGAAGGAGGCTATGGCGCTGTTCAAAACCCTCTGCGACCGGAAGGAGATCGTCACCTCCGACGATCTGGAAGCGATGATAAACAACGAGATTCTGTCGCTCGACGAGAGCCGTCGCATCGTGCTGAAGAGCTTCCTCGTCCAGGTCGGAAGCGGCCATGGCAGCGCGACCGTCACCATCGAGGACGAAGGGGCGGAGAAGACCGACGCCGCTGCGGGCAACGGGCCCGTGGACGCCGCGTACAGGGCGATTCGGCGTATCGTCGGCATCGAGCCGGAACTGGAGAACTACGCGATCCAGTCCGTGAACGAATCGTCCGACGCCATCGGAGAAGCGAGAGTCACGCTCGACCTCGGCGGCGTCAGGGTGAACGGACGGGGTGCGAGCACGGACGTTATCGAAGCGAGCATCAAGGCGTACATCGACGGCATCAACCGCCTCTTCGCGGCGCAGGCGCGCATGGCGGGGCAGGAAACACAGGCGGCCGAAGAGGCGCGGAAGGCGATATAGTTTCTCCCCGCGCGCCGCAGCGCGGCGGCGGGGTTCATCGAATCCAAGGCAGCATTGGAAAGGAGTGCGTGTGTACACATGGGAAGAACATTGGCAAGCGCCATCATCGCCGCCCACTCGACCGAGGCGGCAAGGGAGGGCGAAATCTGCAAGGTAAACGTCGACTTCGCCTTCGCGAACGACATCACGGCCCCTCCGGCCATCGTCTCCTTCAAGGAGATGGGGGCGGAGAAGGTCTTCGACAAGGAACGGTGCGCGGTGCTCCCCGATCACTTCACGCCGAACAAGGACATAGCCTCCGCGGAGCAGACCAAGAAGGGGCGCGAGTTCGCCCTTTCGCAGGGGATGCTCTACTGGGAAGTCGGCCGCGTCGGCGTCGAGCACGCTTTTCTCCCCGAGAAGGGGTACATCCTCCCCGGCGACATCGTCATCGGCGCCGACAGCCACACCTGCACCGGCGGCGCGCTCGGCGCGCTCTCCACGGGCGTGGGCAGCACCGACCTCGCCGCCGTCTGGGCGCTGGGCGAGACGTGGCTGAAGGTCCCCCCCACCATCCGGGTGAACTACGAGGGGAAGCGCCCCGCATGGGTCTCGGGCAAGGACATGATCCTCTCCCTCATCGGCCGTATCGGCGTGCAGGGGGCGCGCTACATGGCGCTCGAGTTCGGCGGCGACGGCGTGGAAACCCTTCCGATGGACGACCGCTTCACCATCGCCAACATGGCGATCGAGGCGGGCGGCAAAGCCGGGCTCTTCGTCCCCGACGCGAAAATGCTCGAGTACGCGAACGCCCGCGCGGCCCGGAAGTTCTCCCCGGTATACCCGGATTCGGACGCGGCGTACCTCCGCAGCGAGACGTTCGACATGGAGAAGATGGTTCCAGTAGCTGCCATGCCGCACTCTCCCGACAACGTAAAGCCCGTCCGTGAATGCGGTTCCCCGGAGATCCACCAGGTCTTCATCGGCGCGTGCACCAACGGCCGCATCCGCGACATCGCGGCCGCCGCGAAGATGCTCGAAGGGAAGCAAGTGGCGGCGGGCGTGCGCTGCATCGTCATCCCCGCCTCGTACGAAGTCTACAACCAGGCGCTCGACATGGGGTACCTGCGCATCTTCACCGAGGCGGGGGCGGTCGTCTGCACCCCGACGTGCGGCCCCTGTCTCGGCGGCCACATGGGGATCCTCGCCGCGGGCGAGCGGTGCGTCTCCACGAGCAACCGGAACTTCGTCGGGCGCATGGGCAGCACGAAGAGCGAACTCATCCTGGCGAGCCCGCTGACGGCTGCCGCCAGCGCCATCACGGGCAGGCTCACGGATCCCCGCGACGTAGCCTCCCCCGACTTCTTCAAGAAACTGGAGGAAGAGTAGCCATGTCCAAGATATTCACAGGAAACGCGTGGAAGTACGGCGACAACATCGACACCGACGTCATCATCCCGGCCCGTCATCTGGTCACCAGCGACGAAACGGAGCTTGGCAAGCACTGCATGGAGGACATCGACAAGGACTTCGTGAAGAAGGTCTCGCCCGGCGACATGATCGTGGGCGGCGAGAACTTCGGCTGCGGCTCCTCGCGCGAACACGCGCCCATCGCCATCAAGGGCGCGGGGTGCAGCTGCGTCATCGCGGCCTCGTACGCGCGCATCTTCTTCCGCAACGCCATCAACGTCGGCCTGCCGATCTTCGAGTGCCCGGAGGCCGCAGCTTCCATCGAAACGGGCGACAAGATCGAAGTCGACCCGGGCGCGGGGACGATAACGAACAAGACCAAGGGGAAGACCTTCGGCGTCGCCCCCTTCTCCCCCTTCCTGCAGGATCTCATCCAACAGGGCGGGCTCATCCCCTACGTCCGTAAGGAACTTGCACGGAGGAAAGGCGCATGAGCGGGAAGCAGTACACCATAGCGCGCATCCCCGGCGACGGCATCGGGCCGGAGGTCATCGGCGAGACGTCGAAGATCCTGGAAGCCGCCGCGTCGAAGCACGGGTTCTCCATCTCCTGGGCGGACTACCCCTTCGGCGCGGACCACTATCTGAAAACGAACGAGATCCTCCCCGCGTCGGCGGTGGACGAGATGGCCCCGATGGACGCGCTGCTGCTGGGAGCGGTCGGCGACCCGCGAGTAAAGCCGGGAATTCTCGAGCGCGGCATTCTGCTGCACCTTCGCTTCCACTTCGACCAGTACGTCAACCTCCGTCCGGCGAAGAGCTACCCGCGAGTGCCCCTGCCCATCCAACCGAAGAAGGGGCCTGCCCTGAACACCCTCGTCGTTCGCGAGAACACGGAGGACTTCTACGTGGGCATAGGCGGCAAAACGGAAAAGGGCAAGGCCGTAGTCGATCTTGCGACGACGCGCGGGCTCTACTCCATGAGCGGAACGCTCGAAGGCGCATTTTCAAAGGGCGTCGAAGGAGCGTTCCAGCTCGGCGTCGCTTCGGAACCGGGCGTCCGCCGCGTCGTGGCCTACGCCGCACACGCCGCGAAGGCGCGCGGGGAGGAAAAGATCACGCTGGCCTCGAAATCGAACGCACTGCCGCAGATCTACGGCTTCTGGGAGGACGTCGCGAAGGACGAGGCGGCGAAGCAGGGCGTGGGGCTCTCCATCGTGAACGTGGACGCCATGTGCTACCATCTGGTGCGCACGCCCGACCTCTACGGCGTCGTCGTCGCGCCGAACATGTTCGGCGACATCGTCAGCGACCTCCTCGCGGGGCTCGCCGGCGGGCTAGGCGTCGCAGCCGGAGCGGACATCGGCGACCAGCTTTCGATGTTCGAGCCGATCCACGGCTCCGCCCCCGACATCGCGGGAACGGGGAAGGCGAACCCCATCGCGGCCATCCTCACCGGCGCGCTCATGCTGGAGCATATCGGCGAACGAGCCGCCGCGCAGGGCGTCGAGAACGCGCTGACGGAATTCCTGGCCCATGCGGAAACGCGCGACCTCCCCGTAGAGTTCGGCGGCGAGGCGACAACGACGGCTGTAGGAGAGGCTATTCTGCGGCGCATATAAGAAACAGAATAAGCCCGGGTATGCTTCACAATCCCGGGCTTATTCGAAGTACTCCACCCACTGTTCTCAGACCGCTACTATCCATCGGAGTCGCCAGAAAACGCTGTGTACATCTCGCAGGAGGGAACGTTTTCCAATCAAACGCTTTGGCGCCTTGTTACTTCGCCTTCCGTAGCCTTTAGCTTCGCTTCTACTAATCGATTCCTTGAAAATAAAATATCGTCGAAGTTCCTTGCGGACGAATATCCGTCAGGTCTCCTCTATAATGCCTCAGAAACTTCGCTTTAAACGGATATTTGGCGCACGCCTCTTCATTGATTTCCAGTCCAAGCCCCGGCTTATTCGGAATCTTGATACAACCGTCCTCGAATTCCACGACTTCATTCGTCAGTTCCGGTCTCCAACTAACATCCGTCAACATAATCTCATGCACAAAATAGTTTGGAAGATTTGCCGCCAGCTGCAATGTTGCAGCATTCGCTATCGGGCCGCTTGGATTATGCGCGGCCATCTCGACATAATAAGGTTCCGCCATTGCAGACATTTTTTTTATCGCTGAAATACCACCTGCGTGGGTCACGTCGGGCTGACAAAAATCGGCGCACCGTTTTTCCAGAAATTCCCTGAAGGCGTAGGTTGAATATACGCGTTCGCCTGCTGCGATTGGAATGCCGGCTTTCGCACGGACTTCGGCTAACGCATCGAGGTTATCGGGGGGAACCGGTTCTTCAAACCACAATACTTTATATTGCTTTAGTTCTTTGGCAATATTCAAAGCCGTATTTATATTAAAGCGACCGTGACCTTCGATGAGCAGCTCCACATTCCAACCCACAGCATCCCGGACTGCGCCAATACAATCAAAGGCAGCGTTATACTCCGGCAACGTCATATTGAGATAGGCCTTACCGAAAGGATCCCACTTTAACGCTTCTACACCTTTATTAACAGCCACCAACGCTTTTTCAGCAAACTCTTTCGGTTCTTTGGAACCGGCAAACCAACCGTTTGCATATATTCTGACCCTATCTCTCACTTTTCCACCTAACAGCTCATAGACAGGGACATTATAATATTTGCCCTTTATATCCCACATAGCGATTTCGACAGCCGAAAGAGCGCTCTGAAGGACAACGCCGTTCCTCCAGTACGACGAGCGATATATTTCATACGAATGCAATTCAATGTTCAGCGGATCTTTTCCAAGGAGATAATCTTTCAAATCGTTTATAGCGCCGACAAGAGCCTGTTCCTTGTATTCGAGAGTTCCCTCGCCCACACCAGTCAAACCTTCGTCAGTGAAGAGCTTTACAAAAACAAAATTTGTTCGATATGCATCTACTACAAATACTTTTACATCAGTAATTTTCATTTTGTCGAATCCCCTTTGAACATCTTCTTTCGTGCAAGAGAGAAAACCATTGGAGCAAACAACCGACTACAATAGCCTGGTTTAGTAAAAAACAGGCGGAACGACGGCAGGATGACGCCGTTCTCATCGTCCATTTTAAGCTGAAAGCTCCTTTTCGTTACTCTTCGTTTTTTTACCGCTATCTCCCATGCGGGAAAACAAGAAGCACAACAACACGACAATAACGGCAAGAACTATTGACAGCGGACGAGAAAAGATATAAACGCAAATCGATTGGCCGGTAGCTCCCGAAAGCACCAAACTTCTTCGAAAGTTCAACTCGATCAACGGGGCCAAGACAGCGCCAATCACAACGGGCGCACAAGGAACGTCTATTCTTTTGAACACTGCGCCGACAATTCCAAGAGCGACAGCTGCATAGACCTCAAATAGATTGTTATTTAATGAATACGCACCAAAAAGAGCAAAAACAAAAACAATTGGAACTATATATTCCATTTTTGCTTTAAGTATTAACGAAAAATACCTAATACCGTATGCACCAATTACAGAAAATACAATTATTGTCAAAAACATACCATAAAGAAATGTATACGCAACTTCAGGTGTCTTTGTAAACAGCTGAGGACCTATCATAAGACCATGGATCGTAAGCGCACTTCCGATCATGGCAGCCGTCGGAGATCCAGGAATACCAAGCGCCAGCATGGGTACCATCACTCCACCCACCAATGAATTATTCGCCACCTCCGCTGCGATAATCCCCTCGACATTACCGTGACCGAATGATTCCGGATTTTTACTCGTACGCTTCGCTTCCCCGTATGAAAGAAAAATCGCCATGGAAGCTCCGATACCGGGAAGGATTCCGACAAACGTGCCAATTATTCCCGACTTGATCATTAATTTTTTATGATGCAAAAGGCTCTTAAGAACTTCCCATCTCGTGATATCTTGATCAACATAATAAATATTAGAGCTGATTTTTTTACCTATATTTGCGAACATTTCCGCAAAACAAAATAGTCCGATGCAGACGGGTATCGCTGAGATGCCGCTTTTGAAGGCATTTGTCCCGAAGGTAAACCGTTCCACCCCTGTCATAGGATCGATCCCTATCGTAGCTATCCAAATTCCAAATGCACATGCGAAAAATGATTTAAACTTGTTTTTTCCAGACAAACTAGCGACTACCGCCAAGCCCGCCAAGGCGGCCAGAAACATTTCAGGAGGACCGAATTTCAACGCAATCTTGGCGAGTTGAGGAGTAAAAAGCACCAAGGCAAGGATACCTATAATTCCGCCGAACATGCTGGAAAAGACGCTGTAATACAACGCCTCTTTGGCGCGCCCGGCTTTCGCCATGGGATACCCCTCCATGGCAGTGCAGACAGCAGGCAGGTCTCCAGGTACATTGATTAGAATGGCTGTAATCGCTCCCCCGTACATTCCACCCATAAATATTCCGCCCAACATCAACATACCGGCACGCGGTTCGAGTGTAAAAGTAAGAGGCAACAGCAGCGCCACCCCTATGGTTCCACTCAAACCGGGGATAGCGCCAAGGATAACGCCCAACGTAACCCCACCGATGACCAGAAGAATCAGCTGCGGTTCAAAAAGACTAATAAATATTTCCCAAGTCATTGGTCAATCTCCCATTACCGATATAAAGTAAAAATCGCCGTACTTCCTTTTTCGACACCATACGCCTGCAAGGCGGCATCGCACGGTTGCAATACCGCCCGCAGAAAAAACACCTACCTAAAAAACTCAATATTTTTTCTAATTGTCTGCAGCGCCAGCTCGACAGCTTCTCTGAATTTTTCAGCATATTCAGTTCCAGACATATACTGCCAAGGATATCCAGCTTCTTCAAGCAACGCCTTGAATTCCTGGTCCGCGCCCATCTCTGCCAGCGCATCTAGATATTTTTGACGAACTTCAGTCGGCACCCCAACAGGCAATGCAATGGTCGGAGTCGAACTCATCGCTCCGAGGTTGTAACCGATATCGTGCAGATAAAGCTCCGCAGGATATTGCGGCCACTTGTAATCGCCCGAAATAGCAACAGTTAACGCTCCGCCCTGCAACAAATTCGGAATATAGGAAGGGGTAAGAGCGGCCATTTCAACATGCCCCCCAAGCAACGCGGCGGCAGAATCTCCACCGGAGCCGAAACTCACCGTAGTAATTTTTATACCAGCCTGCTCCGCCCACATCAACGCGAAGAGCCTGACCGCCACGCCGGATTCGGCTACAGTAATCCTACCTGGATTCTCTTTTGCATAAGAAATAATTTCATCCATATTCTTGAAATTTGAATCCGGTTTCTTATGAAGAGAAAAGTTCACTGAAATGAATTGCCCCAGAAGGTCAAGATCTTTGAGCTTTATCGAATCTTTGATTCCGTCAATCACAATATTATCAGCTATACCAAGGATGCCCATAGTGTATCCGTCGGCTTTTGCTTTCATTAATTCCAAGGAACCAATTTCACCACCAGCACCAGATTTATTTATTACATTGATTCGAACGCCGAACTCTTCACTCAATCGTTTGGCAATAAGTCGCGCAACAGTATCGGTTGTACCCCCGGGATTGTAAGGAACGATAAGGTCGATGTTTCGATCAGGAAAGTCTCTTGCTTCTGCCTGTATGCTTCCAAGGAAAAGGGCCATTCCCAAAAGCACTAAAGCCGCCAGGATAGAGAGACGCATATTCTTCATTTTACTTCCTCCTAAAAAGTTTTTTCTGGTCCCCGTAAAATAACGCTCCTCTTTTTTCAACCTTTTCTCTTTTTCATCAACAACTCAAGAAATCGTATTTTTCTGTCGACATCCTTCCTTCCGATTCCGTTAAAATCCCAAGATGCCTCTCGGAGTAGGCAACCCAATCAAAATGCGAAATACAAAATACATAAACAGGGTGACACCTAAGGAAAATGAAAAACACAACTTGATTCTTTTTGGAGAAATATCGAGTTTGCCGTTAGTAACGCGATCTTGCAACCCCAAAAGAATAAAAACCAGTAAAAAAGAGACGATATAGTAGCCAAGCGGTTGTAACAAAAAACAAGCGATCAGCAATATGGTTCCAGGAACCAAAACACCGGTAAGAAAATCCTCGATTGGAAAGTTGGATGAAGTTGCGATTCCCTTCCTCTTTTTTTTAAATCCGTCCACTAACATGAGAAACCCCATAAGAAGCATGAAGGAGACAATCACTACGGGGAACATGGCGCCTTCCCACTTCACCCCTATCAGGCTTAGCAACAACCCCGAACTGGAAAGAATCACCACTATGCTGAGTAAAAAATAGTCGTTTCCCTTTAAGAAAGAATTTATTTTCATTGCATACCTCTCCATCCGCTTATCTTGTAACATATCCACGCTACCAATCCGCCAAAGAACCATCCTCAAAGTACAGAAGCGGGGTTGTCCAGTCTCCGGGATAGGCTCTTTTGCAAACCGCTTCCTCATCCACCTCTATCCCCAACCCCGGTTTTTCGGAGACACGGATGAATCCGTTTTCAATCTCAAATGGCTGTTTGAGAATACCATGCCCCAGGTCGCTTCCATCTTCGGTCAACGGATGCTCCTGAATCATGAAATTTGGACACGCCGCGTCTACTTGCAGGCAGGCGGCCAGAGAGATCGGACCTAAAGGATTGTGCGGAGCAAGCGCAACATTGTACGCTTCCGCCATAGCGGCAATCTTAACCGTCTCGAATATTCCGCCTGCATGGCAAACATCCGGCTGCACAATAGAAACAACATTTTGTTCTAATAAATCCCGAAAACCCCATTTTGTAAAAATCCTTTCACCCGTTGCAATAGGAATATTTGTCTGGGCTGCAACACTTTTAATTCCATTGATATCTTCAGGCGAACATGGTTCTTCGATAAACATTGGATAATATTGTTCGAGTTCTTTTGCTATTCTTACCGCCAATCCTCGACTAACACGTCCATGAAAATCGATCGCTAAGTCGACACGGTTTCCAACAGCTTCGCGCACTGCCGCAAACCGATCAACATGAGCATTCAGCGCAGAGCGATTCTCAATAAAATGTACAGGAGGAATAATGGAGTATTTTAAAGCGGTATACCCTCCTTCCAGCTTTTTTCGGGCAAGAATAATCATCTCCTCCACACTATTCCCCCGTTTAATTCCGGACGGTTTTATATGGGTATACATTCGAATCTTATCCCTGCATTTCCCCCCAAGCATTTCGTGTATCGGCGCCCCATAAAACTTACCCTTAATATCCCAGAGAGCCTGCTCGATTCCGCTCAATGCGCTGAGCAGAATCGGCCCTCCTCGATAATAAGAACTCTTGTACAGCGTCTGCCAATGATGCTGTATTTGCAACGGATCTTTTCCTACAAGATATTCGGAAAACTCTTCCACCGCTCTCTCAACGGTTCTCGCACGCCCTTCAAGAACCGGCTCTCCATAACCGAACAGCCCCTCGTCGGTAGAAATTTTCAAAAACATCCATCTTGGCCTTACATGGAATATACGCAACTCAGTTATTTTCATACTTTCACCTCAAAGAGCACTGACTAATTTTCAAGCTTTCGATTCCTTTGATTTCTTTTAAAGAAACAGCGAGCCTCTCTGAGATTTGATCAAATATCAAATCTGTCTTGACAAGAATAACCTTCTTCTTTTGATTTGTCAACTTTCTTCTCTTTTCACCGTGAGAAATCCACTTCAGGTTCACATTTCAGCATCACGGTTTTTATATTAAATTATTTATATTATATTGACACTTGCGCTACAACTGCATCAATCTCAAAAGATCGACCTTCGCCCCCCCCATATGGTGTATAATAAGGGCACGTAGAATTAAAACATTACCCCCTTTCAATGCATTCAGGATCTCGTGATGCTCAGCCTTCATTTCTTGCAGTCTTTCCATGCTGAAGCCGTACCGCTTTCGCAGAGATTGTATTATCCCGCTAAATCGAGTATACACATAAAGCAACTGCTTATTGTCACAGTCCATGTACACGCACTCATGGAACTCGGAATTCATCTTCAAAATAACTTCAACCGGGGTGCTGAGATCAACAGTTTCGAACTTTTCCATTATTCGCTCCATTTGAAAAATACGTTCCGGCGGAACGGACCTTTGGCACGCTCTTTCCAGGAGGTATGGCTCAATCAAGCTTCGTACTTCGTAAAAATCAGCCACGAAACTTTTGTCTATCTCACGGATCATCGCCCCTTTGTACGGAATTATATCCAGGAACTGCTCTCCCTTCAGACTCTGAAAAGCCTCCCTTACCGGCATCGCACTTACACCGTAACGTTCCGAGATGTCCTTTATTGTAATATGCCCACCGGATGGGATTCTGCCATTGACGATATCGTCCCGTAATCGATCGGTAACTCTGGCGGAAACCGTCTGATCAATCAGTGAAATAAACTGTTTCATCTTATCCTCGCTTAATATGATATTTGATCCAATATCAATATAGACCATATAAAAATCTGCATATGATGATTTAAGATCATTTACAAAAAATCAGAAAAACTAGATAGAAAACAAGGAAAAAGCGCACAAAAAGAACACCCATAGGAGGGGCGAATTGTTGGGTTGAAGATATCAGATTATCAAACACAACTTTCTGAAATAAATAACGGAGAAGAAAGCCCGGAAAAAACGAAAATCCCGGGCTTTTTTCTTTCGTCAGGCTTTTACTCCGTTGACAATGCTCCGGCACAGCTCGGCGAAGACCAGCGAGTCGGTGCTGTAGGCTACGTACGTGAACCCCTGCTCGATGCGCGCCTTCGCCTCCTCGACGGAGGAGACGAAGATTCCTGCGGGCTTCCCGGCGCGTTCGGCGATCGCAAGCGCCTTCGCCACGGCCTCGACCATCACGGGGTGGTAGATCTGCCCCGGAATGCCGAACGACTGCGAAAGGTCGTACGGTCCGACGAAGACCACGTCGACTCCCTCCACGGAGGCGATTTCGTCGAGGCACTCCAGCCCCTGCTTGTTCTCGCAGTGGAGAATCACCATCGTCTCGCGGTTCGCCTCCTCGAAGTACTGCGCCACACCTTCGACGAATCCGTACCGCGACGAACGGGTAAGGCATGCGCCCCGTTCGCCCTTCGGGAAGTACTTCGCGAAGCGGACCACGTCTTCCGCCGTCTTCCGGGAGTTCACCTGCGGGGCCTGGATTCCTGCGGCGCCCACGTCGAGCGTGCGAAGAATCGTAGTGGCCTCGGGGTTCGTCACCCTGACGATCGGCGTGATCCCCCGAAGCTCGGCGGCGCGGAGCATGTGCTGGATGGACTCGGCGTCTCCGGGGCCGTGTTCCGTATCGATGATGCAGAAATCGAAACCGGCGAGCCCCGCGATCTCGACCAGATCGGGGCAGTTCAGCGTGATGAACGTGCCGAGAGCGACTTCGCCCCGGGCAAGCTTTCTCTTCAGTTCATTGACCATACGATATCCCTCCGTCGACTGCATTCTGCGTTTCCGACAGCTATTATACCCTCGAAAAAGAGGCGGAGGTTTCCCCCCGCCCCTGCGTTCCCGCAAACTTCCGTATCACTTTTCGACGATATGCTTCTTTCCTCTGTACTTGTCCTGCATCACGCTCGGGGGGAGGTACTTCTCCTCCTTCGCCCGGACCTCGTCGAGCCGGACGAGCTCGCCGAACTCCTTGAACGTGAAGAGCTTGTCGAGGTAACCGTCGGAGACTCCCTCGGCGTGGATCCTCTTCATCACGTCGTACATGCTGCGGGCCGCGGAGTAGAGCGTCGACAGCGCCGGGACGATCAGCTTGAAGCCCATGGCCTCCGCCTCCTTCACCGGGACGAGCGGCGTCTTGCCCCCCTCGATGAGGTTGAGCATCAGCGGAACCTTGATCTCGGCGACGACGCGCTCCATCTGCTCCCTGGTCTCCAGGGCCTCGACAAAGACCATGTCCACTCCGACGTCGACCGCGGTCTTCGCTCTGTCGAGCGCGTCTTCAAAACCTGTCACATGGATGGCGTCGGTCCGGTACATCACGACGAAGTCGCGGTCCAATTCGTCTCTCGCGTCGAGCGCCGCCCGCAACTTGCCCATCATCTCCTCCTTGGAGATGACCTGCTTCCCCTCCATGTGCCCGCACCGCTTCGGCGAGACCTGATCCTCCATGAAGAGACCGGCCGCCCCCGCCCAGAGGTACTCCTGCACGGTCCGGTACGCGTTGACCGCGTTGCCGAAGCCGTGGTCGGAGTCGCCCAAAACCGGAATCCGCACGGCCCGGGCGATCGAGCGAACCCGGGAGGACATCTCCGTCATGTCGAGCAGCCCGATGTCCGGCTGTCCGAGATGCACCGCCGCCGTGCCGTACCCCGAGTGGAAAACCGCCTCGAAGCCGACCATCTCGCAGATGCGCGCGCTCAGCGCGTCGTACACTCCCGGAACGACGAGCGCTCCGGGACGCGCGATCAAGTCGCGCAAATGCGTCGTCATCTTCATCATGCGTTCTCCTCCCCCGTTCGGGTATCGCGGCCAGTGGCGTACTTTCTCTCCATATCGCGAATACCGTCCAACCCCATCAGCGCATTGAACTCCGCGAAGGGAATCATGTCCTTGATGCATTCACTTGTCGTTCCGGTGCGCTTCAGCGTCTGCAACGCCGCGCCGACCGCCTTCGCCGCGGCGTAGAGCGGTCCCACGGGGAAGATGACGATGTCGTAGCCGATCTCCTCCAGTTCCGAGGTCTTCAGAAAGGGCGTCCGTCCGTGCTCCACCATGTTGGCGAGCACCGGAACGCCGAAGCTCGTCGCGATGCGCCGCATCTCCTCCACCGACTCGGGCGACTCGATGAAGAGAATGTCCGCCCCGGCCTCCTCGTAGAGCACCCCCCTCTCGATGGCCTCGTCGATGCCGTGCGTCGTCCGCGCGTCCGTTCTGGCCATGATAAGAAAATCGTCGTCTTTGCGCGCGTCGCAGGCGGCCTTGATCTTGCCCGCCATCTCGGCCGCCGGGATGACCTCGCGGCCGAGCATGTGCCCGCACTTTTTGGGAGCGACCTGATCCTCGAGCTGAATGCACGCGGCCCCGGCCTTCTCGTACTCCCGGACGGTCCGCGCCGTGTTGACCGCGTTGCCGTACCCCGTGTCGCCGTCCGCGATGACAGGGACGGAAACCGTCTCGGCGATCGCCGACACTCTTGAAGCCATCTCCGTCAGCGTGAGCAGTCCTGTATCGGGCTTGCCCAGCACGCTTGCGGAAAGACCGTACCCCGTGACGTAGACGGCCTCGAACCCGGCGGCTTCGACGAGCCGTGCGGAAAGGCCGTCGTAGGCTCCCGGCGCGACGAGTATCTCTCTCCTGGCCAGAAGCCTGCGAAGCTGTGCGCCTCTTTTTTCCATGACCGGCCGTCCCTTACTGCATTATCGACGGCAGCCAGGTGCTCATCGCCGGGAAGGCGATGACGCCTATCAGGAAGAGCGCCATGATGACGATGAACGGGTAGACGCCCTGGATCACCTCTCCCATCCGGATATCCGACCTCAGGCCGTTGATGACGTAAAGGTTCATGCCCACGGGCGGCGTGATCAGCGCCAAGGTCATGTTCACCGTGACGACGATACCGTACCAGATCGGGTCGATGCCGAGCGCGTGGAGTATCGGGGTCACCAGCGGCATGGTGAGCAGAATGATGGAGACCGTCTCGAGGATGCAGCCGAGGATCATCATCAGGACGTTCATCGCGAGGATGAACATCAGCACGGAGAAGTTGTTGCTGATGATGATTTCGGTGAGTATCTGCGGAATCCGCAGCAGCGTCATCACCCGTCCGAAGAGGATGGCGCCCGCGATGATGATCGCCACCATGCACGACGTGGTGACGGAGCGGAGGCAGATCGCCGGGATGTCGCGGAATCGCAGCGTCTTGTAGACGAAGAGGGTGATGAAAAGGCTGTAGACGAGTCCTACGGCCGCCGCCTCGGTCGGAGTGAACGCGCCGGTGTAGATGCCCCCGATGATGAGGAAGGGGAGGAAGATGCCCCAGATGTTCTTCCGGGTGACCCTGATACGCTCGCTCCACGAGGTTCGCTCCATGGGAGTGAAGCCGCCCCGCTTGCTCTTGTACACCGCGTAGACGATGAAAAGCGCCGTCAGGAGAAGGCCGGGAACCACGCCCGCGATAAAGAGCTTGCCGACGGACTCTTCGGTGATCGCGCCGTAGAGGATGAGGGGGATGCTCGGCGGGATGAGGATGCCGAGCGTGCCGCCCGCGGCGAGCAGGCCGAGCGTGAAACGTTTATCGTACCCGCGCTCCGTCATGGCGGGGTAGGCCACCATGCCGATCGTGGCCGCGGTGGCCGCGCCCGATCCGGTAATAGCGGCGAAGAATGCGCACGCGAGAATCGTCGCGATGGCGAGCCCTCCGGGGAGGTGCCGCACCCAGGCGTTCATGACTTCGAAGAGGTCGTCGCCGATCCGCCCGTCGAGCAGTATCTGGCTCATCAGAACGAAGAGCGGAATAGCAAGCAGGACGAAACCTTCGAGCGACGTGAAGATGGTCGCTCCGACGATCTTCATGGGAAGTTCGAAGAGCCAGATCAGCACAAGCGACGTGCCTCCGAGGGAGAAGGCTACGGGCAGTCCCATGAAGAGAATGCCGATGAGCAGGACGACGACGAAGGTAAAACTCAGCATGATTTTTTCTCCTCTCCGGCGCAGCCTTTGCCGAAGACCTCGGCGTAGCGGTCGGCGATGATGATCGCGAACTGGAACGTTAGAAGGCCGAAACCGAGCAGCAGCGCCATCTGCGGAATCCACATCGGTACCCGAAGCGGCGTCGCGGACACCTTGCTGTACCCTATCGACGACGCGATCATCTCGTACGCCTGCCACGTGACCACCGCGCAGAAGAACATCCCGGCCACGCCGGTGATTATCTCGAGGATCTTCTGCGTCCGGGGAGAGAGGTGTTCGATCACAAGATCGATGCGCACGTGCTTTCCCTTCTGGAGCGTATACGCCCCTCCGGCCAGCATCGTCCACATGAAGATGTACACCGCGGTCTCCTGCGCCCAGATGGTGGGCGCCCTGAAGAAGTAGCGCATGACGACTTCGTAGAACAGAATCAGCCCCATAAGAAGAATCCCCAGGCCGCTGACGTAGCCGAGGATCAGATTCCCTTTCTCCACCGCACTGCGAATGTGTCGTATCATCGGAAATTATGCCCCTTTTTCATCATATAGAGGAGAGAGCGGGAAAGATAGTCTCCCCCGCTCTCCGGAAACAACGTATCGTAACCGATCCGGCGAATGCTAGTCGACCGCCAGCGCCATCTCGATCAGTTTCTTGCCGACTTCCCCGGTCTTCTCGGCGAAGGCCTTGCGGACGGTCTCGGTGGCCTCGATGAAGAGCGCCCTCTCCTCGGCGCTCAGGACGTGGATCTCCACTCCTGCGCCGCGGATCACATTCTCGGCTTCGGTCTCGGACTCCTCGATCGCCTGACGGATCCAGGCCTCGGCGTCGAGCCCCGCCTTCAGGACGGCGTCCTTTTGCGCATCCGAGAGTTTTTTCCACCAATCGAGGTTGCCCTGTACCGTGAACTGCGCCGTGGTGTAGTTCGCCATCGTCATGAACTTCTGTACTTCGTGGATCTTGCGGGAGACGGCCGCCGGCATGCCGGTGGTCGCGCCCTCGACGGTGCCTCTCTGGAGCGCCATGTACATCTCGGAGGAACTCATGACGGTGGGGGCTGCGCCCAGCGCGCGCAGCGTCTCCGCGTCGCCGCTGCTGAAGGTCCGCATCGTGAGCCCCTTGAAGTCTTCGGGGGTCTTCAGGACGCGCTTGTTGTTGAAAAACTGGATGTAGCCGTAGTCGACCCAGAAGAGGTTCTTGACGCCCTTCTTCTGGAACTCCTCGTCGAGAATCTTGTCGGCGCCCGCGTCGAGGAACTTCTTGGGCGACTGGAAATCCTTGAAGACAAAGGGCATCTCGAAGACGTCAGCCGCGGGGATCATGCCCGACCACTTGTTGACCGGAACGAGCCCGGTTTCCACGAGGCCGTCCTGAAGCGCCTCCACGATCTCGGTATCCTTAAAAAGCTGGGCGGAGTCGAAGATACGGACCGTGACCTCGCCTCCGGAGTACTCGGCCGTCTTCTCGGCGAAGACTACGAGTCCTTTGGAGATGTGGTGCGAAGGGGGGAGCTGGTTGGAGAGCTTGATCTCGATTTTGGCGAACGCCGCCGAGCAAAAAAGAAGAGAGAGCAGGAGAACCATGACAGCCGCTGTTGCGATAGACTTCCTGAACATACTTTTTCCTCCTTTTGAATAGTGAGTCGTGCCGATGAACCGTTGAAAAAACTCATGCAAAAAAACTTTGCGCATACGCGGATGACTCTTGTTACCATACGCAGCAGCACTTTGTCAAGATAAATCGCTGCGGTACGATATTTTCAAACAACTCCATCACTCCTTGGTTCATTCAGCGAAACAAAGGATACGCGCCAGCCGGCGAATAGCCGCGTAGGCTGTAACGGAACCGGCGGCTCCGCCTTTTCCGCTTTGACAACGGTGAAAAGTCCGTTACAATGTTTTCATGATGAGTAAAAACGACTGGTTTCCCGACAACGAGTGGTTCCCGGGGGACGATTCATCGTCTCCCAAGCGTCCGGTTCTCCGGCTTCCCAAGGTGAACAAAGGCCTCCTTCTTTTCGGAGGGGCCGTTCTCCTTGTTATGGTGCTCTTCCCCGCCCTGGCGGAGTTTTACACCGACTGGCTGTGGTACGACACCGAAGGGTACGGGCCCGTCTTCTGGACCCGAATCTTCGCCAGACTGCCCCTCTTCGCCGCCGGCCTGCTCGTCTTCGCCTCGGCCATATGGGTCAATCTGGCCTTCGTCCGGCGGAATCTGCTGGTTCTCCATCCCGAATTCACACCGCTTCTCGCGTCGAAAGCGGCCGGGTGGGCCATCGGAGCCGTCGCGCTCTTCATGGGAGTGACCAACGGCGCGTCCATTTCTTCGGAGTGGGCCATGGTGCTGCGCTTCTTCAACGCGACGCCGTTCGGCACGACGGATCCTATCTTCGGCAACGACACCGGCTTCTACGTCTTCTCCCTGCCGTTCTGGACATTCGTCCACTCCCGTCTGCTGAACGTCCTCTTCCTCTGCGCCGTTATCTCGACGGTGGCCTACGGCGCCGTCATCCTGCCCCGCAACCGCGACTTCGCGCTCGTCACCGTACCGCAGCGGGTGCGGACGCACCTCACGCTGCTGGCCTCCGCCGGAGCGTTCCTCTGGGGCGTCGGCTATCTGCTCGACCGGTACGGCATCCTCTTCTCGCCCCGGGGCGTCACCTTCGGCGCGGGGTACACGGACGTCCACGCGGAACTCTTCGCGCTGAACGTTCTCGCGGTCATCTCTCTTCTGATCGCCGCCGCGCTGCTGGTAAGCCTCTTCCGCAGGATGTGGAAGCTCTCCCTCGGCATGGTGGGCCTCCTCGTCGTCTCCAGCGTCCTCCTGAGAGGCGTCTACCCCGCGATCGTCCAGAAGTACTTCGTCGAGCCGAACGAGTTCGAGCGTGAACGGCGCTTCATCGACTACAACATCGCCGCGACGCTCCACGCCTACAACCTGCACAACGTCGATCTAAAGACGATCACGCCCGACGACGCCATCACGTGGAAGGACGTGGAGGAGAACCGCGACACCATCGACAACATCCGTCTGTGGGACCACGGCCCCCTGCTGCGGAGCTACAAGCAGCTCCAGGAGATCAGGACTTACTACGACTTCTCCAACGTGGACATCGACCGCTACACGTTCCCCTCGCCGTCCGGATCCGGGGAGAGCGAGTACCGCCAGGTGATGCTCGCCGCGCGCGAGCTGGACGTCCGGGGCCTGCAGAACCCGACCTGGATCAACACGCGCCTCGAGTTCACCCACGGCTACGGCATCGTGATGAACCCGGTGAACGAGGTCGCCGGAAGCGGTCTGCCGCGCCTCTGGGTGCGCGACCTTCCTCCGAGGAGCGACGTGCACCTCCCCATCACGCACCCGCAGATCTACTACGGGGAAAAACCAAGCTCCTACATCTTCGTCAGGACGACCGTGCAGGAGTTCGACTACACGATGGGCGACTCCAACGTCCGTTCCGTGTACGAGGGGAAGGGCGGCGTCCCGATGGGCACCTTCTTCCGCCGCATCCTCTTCGCGCTGAAGTTCGCCGATATGAAGATCCTCTTCTCCGACGTCTTCACGGAGGAGAGCCGGGTGAAGTTCCACCAGAACGTCCAGGAGCGCCTCATGCGCGTGGCGCCGTTCCTCTACTTCGACCGCGACCCGTACCTCGTCGTCACGGACGGCAGGCTCGTCTGGATGCAGGACGCCTACACCGCGGCGGACAGCTACCCCTACGCGCAGCCTGTTTCGCTGGGACGGGGGCAGACCATCAACTATATACGAAACAGCGTGAAGGCGACCGTGGACGCCTACGACGGCACGATGCGCTTCTACGCCGCCGACCCGGACGACCCTGTCCTGAAGGCGTGGAGCGGCATCTTCCCGGAGATCTTCAGGCCTTTCTCGGAACTGCCGAAGGGGCTGAAGGCGCACCTGCGGTACCCGCAGGATCTGTTCAACATCCAGAGCGAAATCTACCGCACGTACCACATGACGGACGCGAACACCTTCTACAACAAGGAGGACGTGTGGGACCGTCCCGGAAGCGGCGATTCCAGGGGTAACGCTCCCGAAGCGTACTATGTGAACATGCGCCTCGCGGGCGAGAAAAGCGCGGAGTTCGCGCTCATCACTCCCTTCATGCCGGTGAGCAGGAACAACATGATCGCGTGGATGGCCGGGCGTTCGGACGGCGACAACTACGGACAGCTTCTCGTCTACCAGTTCCCGAAGCAGAAGCTCATCTACGGCCCCGCGCAGGTGGAGGCGCTTACGAATCAGAACTCGGAGATCTCAGCGCAGCTCTCTCTGTGGAGCCAGAGGGGTTCCGCCGTCGTCCGGGGAAACATGACCGTGGTGCCGGTGGGGAACAGTCTGCTCTACGTCCAGCCGCTCTACCTCAGGGCGGAGAACAGCGAGCTTCCCGAACTGCGGCGCGTGATCACGTCGACCGGAGGCAGGGTGGTCTGGGGCGAGACGCTTGAAGAGTCCCTCGTCCGGCTGCTCTCTCCGACGGCGTCCCAGCTTGAGCGCACTGGAATCGCTCCGGAGACGGCTCCGGAGCGGGGAACCTTCTCCGGGTCGGAGGAGCTTGCCGAGCTGGCCGCTGCGGCGATGACCCACTGGGACTCTTCGCAGGAAGCGCTGCGGAGAGGCGACTGGGAGGCGTACGGAAGAGGGATGAGCGGGCTCGAGAACGTGCTCAGAGAGATGATGGAACGAAAAAACAAGGAACAATAATCTCGTCTCTATTGTAAGACAATGGACGTTTCCTCGCTTTCGAGAATGCTATAATAGTGCGACCTTCCATCGGCCCTTCCTTTGGAAGGTCGCGCTATTTCGAAGGACAGGGAGGGAACACTATATGACAGGGATGATACGACGAGGCGTCGCCTCGCTCTTTGTCTTTTCGGCGGCGGTATTTCTGCTCATAGGCGTCGAAGGAGAAAAAATCCAGAGGCTGATCCTTGAAAGAGCGATCTTCAGCCCGCCCGTTCCCGAGACGTTCGCCATCCACTGGTCCGTGAACCCCGAGATGATCGAACTCTTTCAGTACGCGGGGCGCGCTATCCCGTCCTCGTTCTCCGACTTCACCGAGACGTTCACCATCGCCGGACACGTCGCCGCGACGCTGTTCGAGGCAACGGCCGAGAACATCCGAAACCTGGCGCTCTTCATCGTCGAGCAGAACCCCGGCATCCCCATGGAGTCCGCGCTTATGCAGGCCACCGCCTTCTGGAAGTACTCGATCAAGTACAAGGTCCCCCTCGATTTGATCGTAGCCGTGGCGCATACGGAGAGTCACTTCAACCCGGAGGCGCGCAGCGGCGCCGGAGCCGCGGGAGTGATGCAGGTGATGTGGAAGGTGCACGCGGGCCTGCTGCAGGCGAACGGCATCCTCGCGGAGGAGGAGCTTCACAACCCCGACCTCGGAATCGCGGCGGGAAGCCTCCTCCTTTCGCGCTATCTGCGGACGCACGAAGACACGCAGACCGCCCTGGGGCGCTACTACGGAGGCTCCGCTTCGGTCTACTGGAAGAGGGTATCGAGAAACCTCGACAAGCTCAGGAAAGCGAACATCCTGGCTCCCAGCGATCGCTGACGGCAAGTAGAATCGGGACGTCGCAACGGTGAACCTCACCCCTTGACGGCGATCATCCAGATTCCGGCGAGGATCGAGACCATTCCGGCCAGTCTCCAGACGTTCACCTGCTCGGAGAAGACGAACGTGGAGACCGCGAGGATGAGCAGAAAGACCAAACCCGACATGAGCGGATAAGCCATCGAGAGGTCCGTCCTGGTGAGCGCGGCGCTCAGAAAGACGAAGGAGACGCCGAAACAGCCGACGCCCGCGATCGCCCATGGGTTGCACACGATGGCGAGGACCGCCGGGACCGCGCCCCCGTCGAGGAGATTTTTCTGATGCCCGAAGGCGAACTTCATCAGCGTGTTCGCCATGGCGTTGAAGAGCGCCGATCCGGCGAGAAGCAACAACGAGAACCTGTCCATAGAAAAATACCCACCCTTTCGAATTTTCCCCTTCCGCTGCTCCCTCCGGGGGATCGTGCCGTTTCCGACTCCGAAGAAGTATATACTCTCCGGCGAACTACCACAAATGCGGATGCTTCATGTACAATTATGCGGTTGGATCTTTTATTCGGAAGGATGGTTCGATGAATCTCTCCCAGTCGCGTTCATTGCGGAAGTATACGCTTCTTCTCATTCTGGCCTCGTTTCTCCTCTATTTCGGCGGCCTCGGAGGCTACGGCCTTCTGGAGCCGGACGAGGGGAGATACTCCGAGATTCCCCGAGAGATGCTCGAGACGGGGGATTTCGTCACTCCCCGCCTGAATTACGTGAAGTACTTCGAAAAACCCGTGCTCCACTACTGGCTCACGGCGGCGTCCCTCGCCGTCTTCGGCGAAAACGAGTTCGCCGGGCGCTTCTGGCCAGCGCTCCTGGCCCTCGGAAGCGTTCTGGCCACGTGGATCCTGGCTCGGCGCCTCTACGGCTTGCCGACGGCGTTCTTCTCCTCCGTCATTCTGACCACCAGCCTGCTCCACTTCGCCATCGGGCGCATCAATATCATCGACATGCCGCTCGCTTTTTTTCTGACGCTGGCGATGGCGGGCCTCCGGTTCGGCATGGACGAGGCCGGGGATCTCTCCTCCGCGAAGAGCCGGAGATACCTCCTCGTCTTCTACGCGGGGATGGCGCTCGCGGTCCTCTCCAAGGGACTCATCGGCATCGTCCTCCCCGGCGGCATCCTCTTCTGGTACATTCTGCTCACCCGCCGCTGGAACCTCGTGCGCCGGCTGCTCTACATGCCGGGCATCCTCCTCTTCTTCGCCCTCGTCGTTCCCTGGTTCTTCGAGGTCTGCAGAAGGAACGGCGACTTCTTCTACTTCTTCTTCATCCAGGAGCACTTCCTGCGCTACGCGACCACGATGCACGGCAGATATGCGCCCATGTGGTTTTTCATCCCCATTCTGATCGTCGGCCTCTTCCCGTGGGCGGGACTGCTTCCCGGAGCGCTCCGCTCGGCCATCCCGCTACCTCTGCGCGCTCTCGGACGGGAGAAGCAGGACGAACTCTTCCTCTTTCTCTGGTTCGCCGTGATCTTCGTCTTCTTTTCGATATCCAGCTCGAAACTTATCCCGTATATCGTTCCCGTGCTGCCGCCTCTGGCCGTTCTGATGGGGAGGTACCTCTCCCATTGCATCGAGGATGAGGACGTCAAGAAGACGGGGCGTTTTCTGCTGTGGAACTCCCTTCTTCTGGTTCCCTTCATCGGCGCGCTCCTCGTCTACCCGTTCGTCAACGACCGCATCGCGGCAGGGCGGCTGCTCCCCTACTCGCTCCCCGTCGCGGCGATCCTGATCCTCTTCGTCTTCTCGGGGTGGCACAGCTTCCTCCGGCGGAATTTCAAGAGGCTCGCCTTCTTTCTCTGCGTGCTCTCGTTCGCGAACATGTTCGCCTTCGGCAGAGTCTTTCTGCTTTATGATTCCCTGCTCACGGCTCGGGAACTCGCCGGGCGGATCGCGGAGATCAGGAACGAGGGCGATATCGTCGCCCAGTTCGGCAACTACGACCAGGGGCTCCCCTTCTATTTAAAGCAGCGAATCGTCCTGGTCAACTACATGGGCGAACTCGAGTTCGGCGCGCTCCAGGAGACCGATCCGTCGTGGTTCATCCGCGGCGAAGGTCTTCCAGCGCTCTGGGAGGGCGAGAAGCGCGTCGTCCTCGTTATCAACAGAGATCAGAAGGAGTACGTCGCGGAACAGCTGGGCCGCCCGCTCCCGGCGCCCTCCTTCGAAACGGAAAAGCGTCTCGTCTTCGTCAACCGCAAGTAAACGCGCCTTCGCGGGCGACGGCGCCGTCGGAACGCGCCTGCTCCGCGCTCTATCTTAACTGTATTCGGGAGCGACCTCCCGGAAGGAGATGTTGAAGCACAATGTCCGAAACATGCGTTCTCTCTGTCATCGTACCTGTCTACAACGAGGAGGAGTCCCTCCCGCACCTCTGCCCGAGGCTTCTGAAGACGCTCGACGGAATGCATCGCCCCTACGAGATCATCTTCGTGAACGACGGAAGCAGGGACGCCTCCCTGAAGATGCTGCTCGACTTCCACAAGGCCAATCCCGGGAAGGTGCGCGTCATCGACTTCAACGGCAACTTCGGCCAGCACATGGCGATCATGGCCGGCTTCGATCATTCGCGGGGGGACGTTATCGTGACGCTCGACGCGGACCTGCAGAACCCGCCCGAGGAGATACCCAATCTCGTGGCGAAGATCGACGAGGGGCACGACGTCGTGGGAACGATCCGACAAAACCGCCAAGACCCGAAGTTCCGCAAGATGGCCTCGCGCATGGTCAACTCGATCACCAACAAGATCACGGGACTCCGCCTGAACGACTACGGCTGCATGCTCCGCGCCTACCGGCGCGATATCGTGAACATCATCAACCAGAGCTGCGAGAGCACGACCTTCATTCCGGCGCTCGCGCAGAAGTTCGCCGTCAACCCGGTCGAAATACCGGTCGGCCATACGGAGCGGGAGCACGGCACGTCGAAGTACAGCATCTTCCGCCTCATCCGGCTCAACTTCGACCTGATGACGGGGTTCTCCCTCTTTCCGCTCCAGGCGGTGACCATGATCGGCATCGTCGTCTCCGCTCTGAGCTTCGTCTTCGCGATCTACCTGATGCTCCGCAGAATCATCGTCGGTCCGGAAGCGGAGGGCGTTTTCACGCTGCTCAACATCAACTTCTTCCTGATGGGCATCACCATGTCCTGCGTCGGCATCACGGGGGAGTACATCGGACGCATCTACCAGGAAGTGCGCAAGCGCCCCCGCTACGTCATCCGCAGGGAGTGGAACGATGCGTGATCTCCGTGCCGTCGTCTTCGCCTACAGCGAGGTCGGGCACGCATGCCTGAAGGAGCTGCTGAACCAGGGGACGACGGTGCAGGCCGTCTTCACCCACAAGGACAATCGGTCCGAAACGCTCTGGTTTCCCTCCGTCGCCGCGCTCGCCCGTGAAGCGGGAATCCCCGTCTTCATCCCGGACGCCCTCGGCGACGAGGAGTACGCGCTCGTGCGGTCGCTGCGCCCCGACGTCCTCTTCTCCTTCTACTATCGTTCGATGATCGCGGAGCGCTTCCTCGCGATCCCGCCGAAGGGGGCCTTCAATATGCACGGCTCGCTGCTGCCGAAGTACCGTGGGAGAGCCTGCGTCAACTGGGCCGTCCTGAACGGCGAAACCACAACCGGCGCGACGCTCCACCACATGGTGCGCCGGGCCGACGCGGGAGATATCGTCGACCGGGAGGCTGTTCCCATCCTCCCCGACGATACGGCGCTCGACGTCTCCCGGAAAGTGGCCGAAGCCGCGTGGACCATCCTGCGAAGGACGCTCCCCTTGATCGCCCTCGGCGCCGCGCCGCGCACTCCGCAGAACGAAGCGGAGGCGACGTACTTCGGCCGCAGAACCCCCGCCGACGGCCTGATCGACTGGCGCGCGGGCGCAGCCGCCGTGCACGACCTCGTCCGGGCAGTGACGCGCCCCTTCCCCGGCGCGTTCACGTTCCTCCGGGGAAAGAAGCTCTTCGTCTGGAGAACGCTCGTCGAGGGACCGCGCACGCCCGGTCTTGCCGCTGCGGACGCCGCGAGCCGCATGGATATACCTTCCGGGAAGGTCCTCTCGCTCGCCCCTTTCCGCATCGCTTCGGGCGGCGGGGTAGTTCGAATCCTCGAATGGCAGCCGGAGGAAAACGCAGTCGAACAGGCCATACGCGAGGGGGATATTCTCGGCGCCGCTGCGGAGGGCGAATCACGCCCTTCGTGATATACTTCTCGGGGCGCATAGTTCATTCGAACGAACCATCCCGCGGAACGCGGGGAACACGCAGGGAGGTTTCTTAATGAAAATTCTGATTCTCGGGGCAAACGGCTTCATCGGCTCCCATCTCATTCAGGGGATTCTGGAGAGCGCGGATTGGCGGATCGGCGCCTTCGACCTCACGGGAACCAATCTCGAGCAGTACCGCGACAACCCGCGCTTCTCCTTCGCGCAGGGGGACATCTTCACTGCGGACGAATGGCTGGAAAATGCCGTGAACGCAGCCGACGTCGTCCTCCCGCTCGCGGGCATCGCCAAGCCCTCATACTACCTCAGCAAACCGCTGTGGACCTTCGAACTCGACTTCGAGCAGAACCTCAAGATCGTCCGTATGTGCGTCGCCGCGGATAAAAAGGTGATCTTCCCCTCGACGTCGGAGGTCTACGGCATGAGCACCGACACCGTCCTCGACGAGGAGGAGAGCCCTCTCATCGTCGGGCCGATCAGCAAGATGCGCTGGATTTACAGCTGCGGCAAGCAGATGATGGACAGGGTCATCGTGGCCTACGGCCAGGAGAAGGGACTCCGTTACACGCTCTTCCGCCCGTTCAACTGGATCGGCCCCCGGCTCGACACCTTCAAGGACGCGGAGGAGCGCACCGCCCGCTCCATCACGCAGATGGTCTACGACGTGCTCTCCGGTCGGGGGATCACTCTCGTCAACGGCGGAGAGCAGATGCGGAGCTTCACGCACATCTCCGACGGCGTCGCGGCGCTGATGGCCATACTCGCCGACGAGAAAGCGAGCAACGGAAAGATCTTCAACATCGGCAATCCGGCGAACAACGCCTCCATCAAGGAGCTGGCTCACCTCGTCATCGACGTGATGAAGGAGATCCCCTCCTTCCGCGAGGCCGCCGAAAAGGCGTCCGTGACGGTGATGCCCGCCGAGCAGTACTACGGCAACGGGTACGACGACATGAAGAACCGCGTGCCCTCGATCCGGGCCATCGGCGCCGCGCTCGGGTGGAAGCCGCGCGTGCCGCTCCGAGAGGCAGTGGCCATGACCGTGGCGAGCTATCTCGATTCCGGAGAGGAGAAGTCGCGTGGTTGATACGCTGCTCGTCCTTAAAACGGACGTCGATACGCTGCGAGGCTACCGCGAGGGCGTCCCGCGCCTCCTGGAGATCTTCCGCGCCAGGAAGCTGCGCGCCTCGTTCTTCTTCTCCTTCGGCCCGGACAACTCCGGCAAAGCCATCCGCCGCATCTTCAAGAAAGGCTTTCTGCAGAAGATGCGCAGAACGAAGGCCCCGTCGGCGTACGGTATCCGCACCCTGCTCTACGGAACGCTGCTCCCGGCCCCCAAGATCGTGCAGAGCGAACCGGGCGTCTTCATCCGCGCGGTCCGGGAGGGGCACGACTGCGGTATCCACTGCTGGGATCACGTCCACTGGCACGACAACCTGCACAGGATGAGCGAGGAGCAGATCCGCGCCGAGTTCCGCAAATCGATGGAGCTGTTCGACCGGTACGCCGGAAGAGCCGCGAAGAGCTGCGCCGCTCCCGGGTGGCAGGCGACGCCCGCGAGCCTCTCCGTGCAGGACGAACTCGGCTTCGACTACTGCAGCGACGTCCGCGGAAGCGGCTACCCCTTCCACCCGCGCATGGGAGGCCGCGTCTTCAAGACGCTCCAGATCCCCACGACGCTCCCCACCCTCGACGAAGTGCTCGGCGAGATCCCGCAGGAACGGCTCAACGACCGCTATATGGAGCTGCTGCAGCCGGGGCTGAATGTACACACCATCCACGCGGAGATGGAGGGAGGCGGGCAGAACGCGCTTTTCGAGGATCTTCTGGACCGCTGCGCGCAGAGGGGCGTGGTCTTCAAAACGCTCGACGACATCGCCCTTGAAATTTCGATCCGTAAACCGATCATCCACACCTGCGACGTCGTGGCAGGCGAGATTCCCGGCCGTTGGGGAACGGTCGCCGTCCAGCGCTGCGCCCGCGAGGAACGCGACGGCTAAACGAGCGTAGAATGATCGAAGGGGGGCGCGTCCGGACTATTCCGGAGACGCCCCCTTGTTACTTGCCCCCTGCCGAAGCCTCCGCCCCATAGGTAATCACAAAATAGCTCGTCCCCCCGCTCTTTTCCGCTTCGATCGGATTGTACTCGAACGACGAGGAGTGCGCGACCACCGACGGACGCGCGCCCAGCGACCTCTGGAGCGTCATCTGCACGAAGAGCGCCCCCCGCGAGTCGATATGCCCGGGCTGGCGCAGCGAGACCGCGCGCTCCGGGGCGCAGGAGAGGATGACGGCGAGGCTCTCCGCATCGCGCTTCGCTGTTTCCTCGCGATCAAGGTAGTGAGAGAAGTCGGTGCTCTGAAGGATCAGGGCGTCGTCCCCAGCCAGCGGAGCGAGGAGCGCCGCCAACACGCTCCACTCCTCCGGGGTCGAGCGTTTTCCTATGGCGACCGGCAGCACGAAGGCGCCGGGGAAGTGGTGCGCGATGAACGGAAGGAGCGCGCCTACGCCGTGTTCGTGCGAAAAGAGGCTGGATTCGGAGACGAGTCCGTTCCGAAGCAGCGCGGCCGCCCCCTCCCTGTCGAGCAAAACGGTTCCAAGCGGCGTGAGAAAGTCTCGCGCGGGGACGGAGAAGGATGTTTTTCCGCGGCTGAAGTGATCGGGGGAGAGGATGACGATGCGCCGGTACCCTCCTTCCCGCACATGAGCGAACCCTTTCGCGATCAGGTCCGCCGCGAGGAGGTGGTGCGGGAGAACGAGGCCGGATACGCGGCCGGAAGCGAGTGGTGTGAATTTCACGATCTCGATGGATGCGGCGAAGAGGCCGCCGGGGTACGCCGCAGGAAACGGACGTTCCCGCAGTTTCCGAAGGTGCGGCGGCTCCTCCGCGAAGAGAGGAGCCGCCGTAAAAAACAGGCAGATGCAGAGGGCGGCGAGTCTACGGGCGCAGGCCGTCATACCAGAAGTTCTTCGCCGGCAGCGGCAGTCCCTTGGGGTCGCCGTCGTAGTACTTGTCGTACACGCGCTTCTTCCAGACGCTGTCGGTGATGCGGCGACCGTGCGGCGCCGTGAACTCCCGATGGTCGAACGCCATGCCGATCGTGATCCGCGGCGTATTCTCGTTGCCGACGAGCACCAGCATGATCGAAGGCTCGGCGGTCGCCTGGTAGAGAATGGCCGGGTCGCCGATGGCGATCGGGTCGAGATTCATCGTCTGGATATCGACGATCAGCGCGGACTGGAAGAGTTCGTCCGGGGGCACCGCTCCGTAACCGTCCGCCGGAGCGGCCATGTAGTCGAGCGTGAAGAGGCGGATGAACTCGTACTCCTCCTCCGTGAGCCCCTTCCCCTGAAGCTGCTTCGCGGCGATCTTTCCGCAGCGGAGCACCGTCTGCCGGAACATGGTGAGCGCTCCGTACTCCTCCATGTCCAGCGGGAAGAGACCGTTTTTCTCGAAGCCGCTCTGGATATAGTCGACGACTCGGAGCAGCTCGTTCCAGAAGGGAAGGTTCGGCTCGACGAACCCCCTGGGCAGGGGCTTGGGCGGCTCTTCATCGCCTCCGTCGCCCATTTCGGCGTAGTTCGGCTTCTCGTAGAGTATGGTATCGTGCCTCAGTTCCGTGTACGAGCCGAGCTGCGTCTCAAGCTGCTTGGCCGCGAAGAGCGGGCTCTGCATGTACAGAGGGTACCCCTTTCCGAACTCCGCCGCGAGCGTTCGCAGCAGGTGCATCCAGGCCGTCCCGATGGAGCTGAACCATGCGGACTCCGGCTCCGCCGAAAGTTTTTCGCGCAGCGAGACGATCGCGCCCGGCATCGCGGCGATCACTGTTCGGACGTGCTGTTCGGGGACGTCGATCCGCTTCTCGGGGGCGGGAGCGCCTTCCGCCGTCGCCGCTGGGAGCGCGGCGAGGTTCAGCGGAACCTGCCCGGGTATGAGGTCCATCGCGTAGCGGCTTCCGGAGACGGCGGCCACCCAGAGGCTTGAGAAAAGCACCGGCAGATCCTCGCGGACGTTCGCCTTGTAGGTCAGCACGTCGGTGATGAGCCACGGAACGGTGAAGCGCTGCGGGAAAACGCAGAAAGTCTCGGTGCTCGCGGGAGAGAAGAGCTTCTTGAAGTGGGGTATGGAGGGCGAAAGCTGTTCGCTTGCCTCGCGGATTCGATCGACGACGGCCGCGTCCCCGCAGGTGTCCGGAGTGAAGGCGGAGACGCCGGCCTTTTCAAGAAGGAGCCCGCGCCACTCCGGATAGCTCGCCGCGTCGGGGTACCCGACGAAGAAGCAGGAGACTTCCATCACGCGCCTCCATGCGTCGAGAGGGGACGCGAGGGCGCCCGGCTCGGGACGCCGGGGCGCGCCGCGGGCGACCGTCCGAGTGTACGACATGGAGAGGGCGAAGTTGAGAGCGTCGACGGCTCCTTCTTTTTCGGCGAGCTTCCACCCGAGCTGGCCCAACCAGATCATCGTCCGGAAGTAGGCCCGGCTGCGGGAGTTCTTCTCGTAGTGCCCCCTGGGGGTGAACTGGGTGTAGTCCACGCTCTGACTGGCGTAGGCAGGGCTGAGACCGAGAAGTCCTTTCTGCGCCTCGTCCGCGGCGTAGACCCTTTTCAACTCCTCGACGACGGCGTCCGCCGTCCCCTTGGAGAAGGATTTGCCGTACTTCTTGAAGAGCGCAAGCGCGTTTTTCAGCGTGTCCGTCTCCTCCGCAGGCGCGGCGTCCGGATCGGTCCAGACCGGTTCGACGCTCTCGTCGCAGTTGAGGGCGAGGACGAGCGGGACGACGAGCTGCGCCTGGAGACGCTCCCAGTGCGGCTTGTTGTCTTTGGATGCGAGCGAACGGAGCGCGGAAGCGTTGGCGAACAGCTCTCCGAGCATGTACTGCACCGCGCCCAGAAGCTCGCCCCCCTCCATCGCCTCAAGGCGCTTTGAAAAGAAGGTGTGGAGCGCGTGGAGAAAGACGTCCGGTCCGACGAACCGCGTGTTCCACGGCTCGCGGTAGGCCGGGTCGTAGCTTCCTCCGATCCCTTCGAAGTTGCACAGCATTTCGTCGTACCGCCCCATCGACGAAAAGGTATGCAGTTCGGGTTTCCGCAGCAGCAGGAAGCGGTTCTTCTGCAGCGCGCTCTTCTGCGCGGCCGTGAGCTTGCCGACGACCTCCTCCACCTCTTTGAGGTTCACCGCCTTGTCGAGCGGGAAGGCCGTCTCCTTGAACGCGGGGGCGACGCTGCTCTTCACCGGGGCGGGAACGCTCGAAAAGTCCTTCAGCGCTGCCTCCTTCAGCGGGATCTTCGGCGGAGCCGCCTCTCCCGCGGAGAGGACGACCAAACCGAAGACGCACAGAAAGCCAACGAGCACTGCGCACAGCCTCGTCCTCTTCGCGCATCCGTGGAACACGCTCTGTTTCATGCACCACTCCTCCTTTCCTGTTCTCTGAAACATGACCGTCGGCGCCTTCAAAGAGTTCCGGCGCCTCCGACGCTGCGAATCCGCGGATGGGTTCCTTCAGCAGAGCGCCCGCCGGAACCATTCCAGAAATCCCCCCGCTCTCAGCCCTTCGCCGCCTCCATACGTCGCCAGCTCCGCAGCGACTCGGTGTTGGGGTTGAAATTGGCGTTATCGCTCAGGATATAGTCGGTTCCGTCGGTCCATACCTCCCTGTAGCCGTTCGGCAGCTCGACCGTCCGCCCGGCGCAGGGGTCGGCGTACAGCTCCGTACCCCGTACCGAACGGCTGTAGTCGTCGAACACGCGATCCATCGCGCGGCTTCTCTCTTCGTAGCCTCTGGCGATGATGTCGCTCGTCTCGTTCAGTGTCTGCCGTACCCGCTGCATGGCGGCGAACGCCTGCTGCTGCATCCGGATCCGGTCGCGCGCAGTCGTCGCCGCGAGGCGAATGTAGTTGGTGTGCCACTGCGGGTTTTCGGCCCGCGACTGGTGAACGACGCGAAAAAGAGGGGCGGCGGCGTCCATCCTCCCGGAGGGCGCGCGGAATCCGAAGACGTTCGCCGACCAGGAGACCACCGAAAGGCTTGCGAACATCGAAGGAATATATGTGGTCATGTACGAAAGACTCGCGGTGAGATCCTCCCTGACGACCTCGCCGTCGATCGTGTACTCCACGACGGCCTTCGCTGCGTCGGCGCGGGTTTCGAAGGGCGTCTGAAAGGGAGAGATGCTCCCGAAGAGCGTCATCTGCGCATTGAGCACATTGAGCGTATGGCGGGAAAGCTCCGGGAGGGGCAGCTCCGAGAGGATGCGCGGGTCGCCGACCCGCGAGCGGACATTGGAGAGAAAGAGCCTGCGAAGAAAGTCGGCAGCGCCGAAGGGCTGCATGCTCTGCATTCCCGTCTGCGAGTAGGCGTACCCCAGCGTCGGGTCCTCCGTCCAGAAAAACTCAGCCTGGGGGAACTGCTCGGCGACGAGGTCGCCGTCGGGGCTGCTCGCGATAAAGGAAGCGGCGGCTTTCGGCGGTATTTTTGAAAAATCCCAGTTCACCGCGCCGGAAAAGCGCCACTCCTTCGGAACGAGCAGTCCCAGAAGTTCGCAGCCGAATCCTCCGGAGTCGATAAGAGATTCTCTGCGGAAGCGAAGTCCTCCCTCCGTATCTGCAAAACCCTGTCGCGAGGCGGGGCATGGCATGCGAATACCTCCGTTCTTTTCTGCAATCGCCTGTCGTTTCCTGAACCCGCAATGGACGTACCTCTGCGAATTGTACCACTTCCGCCCGACTCTGCGCGTCGCCTCCAAACCGTCCATCTTCGGCATCCGAGAGTCCATCAGGGCGGGGTCGTAGTCGTTTTTCGGAGCGAAACACCTCTCCATCCGGACGGCGTACAGCTTCCGTACAGGACATGCCGACGTTCACACAGCAACCGTATAGCCCCCGACAGGCGCGGCTTCCGTCCGATTATACCATCCGGTATCAGAGGAATCCGTGCGCGCACATACAAGCGAAACCGGCCGGTCACGTCGCACGGACCGGCCGGTCCGGGAAGAGAAGCGCTCTCCGAGACTCGGGGAGCACAACCGTATATCGACCTCTCAGTCCTTATGCTCGAACTTGAACGATACCTTTACCTTTGTCCGATACGCGACAACCTTACCGTCCTCCAGGTGCATATCCATGGCGACGACTTCCGCGACGCGCAGGTCCCTCAGGGATTTCGAAGCCAGCTCCACAGCCGCGGCGCCGGCCTTCTCCCATGACTCGCTGCTCGTTCCCACAAGTTCGATCACCTTGTAGACGCTCTCCATGTCATCTCCTCCTTTCAGATCGGCTCCGAAGAGCGCATCCGCCCTGCCGGAACGTGCCCCAGCGGCAGGGAACATTGAGCGCTATAATTATACCATTGCAACTCTTTACATCACTCTGAAAACATCTTCTTCTTGGCAAGCCCATTTCGGAAACCCTGGCGCCCGCGACGGAGCGCCCGTTCCTCTTCCTTGGCATACAGTATAATAAAGGAAAGCATCGGAAAGGGGTCGAGCGCATGGAGCACACCGGCTACGTGCATGTCTATACAGGAACGGGAAAGGGAAAGACCACGGCGGCGCTCGGCCTTATCCTTCGCGCCGCCGGGGCGGGACTCTCAGTGCTCCTCGTTCAGTTTCTCAAAAAGGCGGAATACTGCGAACACGAGGCGCTGAAATTCCTCGGAGATCGAATAACCGTCCGCACCTTCGGAGGCGAGCGACGCATCGGTTCTCCCGCTACGGACGAGGACCGGAGGCTCGCGCGAGAGGGGCTGGCCTTTCTCGGAACGGCGCTCGCGTCGGGGGCGTACGATCTCGTCGTCGCCGACGAGATCGTGGTTGCGGCGCACCTCGGGCTGCTGCTCAAGGAGGAGATGCTCGCCCTGCTCGACGTCCGCCCCCCCTCGGTCGAGCTGGTGCTCACGGGGCGCTACGCCTCGCAGGAACTCTTGGAGCGCGCCGACCTCGTCACCGAGATGCAAGAGATCCGCCACTACTTCGCGAAGGGCGTTCCCGCCCGGAGAGGAATCGAAAAATGACACATCCGCGCATCGTGATCGCAGGAACCAACAGCGGTTCCGGAAAGACGACCTTCACGGCCGGACTCGTCGCCGCGCTCCGTTCGCGCGGGATGACCGTCCAACCCTTCAAGACGGGGCCGGACTATATCGACCCGGGCTTCCACACCCTGGCTGCGGGGCGGCCCTGCCGGAACCTGGACACGATGCTGCTCTCGCGGGACGGCACGCTGGAGCTGTTCGACCGCAACGCTTCAGACGCCGACATCTCGGTCGTCGAGGGCGTAATGGGACTCTTCGACGGCGCGGGCGCGCGCGACGAACGGGGGAGCACCGCGCACCTGGCGAAGACGCTCGAAGCCCCTGTGATTCTGGTGATCAACGGCCGCTCCATGGCGCGGAGCGCCGCCGCGCTCGTCCTCGGCTTCTCGAAGTTCGACAGGCGCGTCGCGGTCGCCGGAGTACTTCTGAACGCGCTGGGAAGCGCCAACCACTACCGGATTCTCAAGGAGGCCATCGAAGGAGATACGGGCATCCCGGTCTTGGGCTACCTGCCGCGCACGGGCGATATCGCCGTGCCGGAGCGCCACCTCGGGCTCGTTCCCTCCGTGGAACAGGAGCAGGGCGCGGAGATGATCGAGCGTATCCGCGTCCTCGTCGAGGAGCATGTCGACGTCGGCGCGCTCCTCGAACTCGCGCGGCGCGCCCCTCTCCTTCCGTCGTACTCTCCCGCCATCTTTTCCCGCGCCGCAACGCCGGGATGCGCCCGGATCGCGGTCGCGCGCGACGAGGCTTTCCACTTCTACTACCAGGACAACCTGGACATCCTCGAGCATCTGGGGGGGGCGCTGCTCCCCTTCAGCCCGCTGCGCGATCCGAAGCTGCCCGAAGGAACGCAGGGAGTGTACGTCGGCGGCGGCTTTCCGGAGGAGTTCGCGGAGAAGCTTTCCGCCAACGACTCGCTCCGCGCGGAGCTGCGCGCGGCGGCGGACTGCGGGATGCCAGTCTTCGCGGAGTGCGGCGGTCTGATGTACCTCGTCGAACGGCTTGAAGATAAATCGGGGACGACGCACCGAATGGCGGGGGTCTTTCCGGGAGTCACCCGGATGGGGAAGCGCCTCCAGGCGCTCGGGTACTGCGGCGGAACGCTCGAACGCGGGGCGCTGATCGGAAGGAAGGGCGCGTCGCTTCGCGGACATCTCTTTCACTGGTCCATCTACGCCAGCGAAGGAAACGACCACCTCTTCTCCCTCCGCCTGGAGAAATATGGGAACGTCTACCGCGACGGGCTGGCGAAGAAGAACGCCTTCGCGAGCTACCTTCATCTGCACTTCGGTACGAACCCCACCCCGGCGCGGCGCTTCCTGGAGCGCGCGGCGAAGTTTTCAGCGGAAATCTGAGGCGAGGAGCGTTCCGCTCTTCGCCGCAACTCGACACGCCACAGCTTCATCCTCGAAATCTTCCGCACAGCAGGAACTTCATAACACACCGGCAACGTTTTCAAAGGAAAGCTCGGAACAACTTTCACAACAAACGCACACAATCGGACCAGTTAACCCGAAATAAAATCTGCATGTTCAGCATATTGACAGAAGGTTTCTTCCGTGTTATTTTTTCAGAGGAATTTTTCTTTCATTTTTTGGGGCAAGGTATCTCATCTTTCACAACACAGGCCGGTCCCTCGAAAGCCTACGCCAGGTGGAGACGATGACAAATCTGCGAATGCATTTCATGGGATCGCTCGCATCCCAGTTGGACGTACAGGACTTCGACATACCATACCGCTCCGAAGCAACTCCCGAAGAATTGCGGCAGCAGGTGGCGGCCGCTCTTCCGGAGCATATTTCCAGGGAGTTCATCGACTCGCTGTTTTTTTTCGCCGAAGGGAAGTTGATTACGGAGAAAACTTCGATGCGTCCGGACGAAACGATTCTTATACACATTCCGATCTTCGGAGGATAGAAGAACGGCGACGAAGGAGGGATACGAGGGACGGTTTTCAAGAACAAGCACAGAGGACGTGCGGCAGCGGCCCAAGCGTTGTCGCATGCGGCGCACGCTCTACGCGGCTGATCTATCACCGTACCAGGATTGTAGCTCCGGCGATTGAAAAGGAGGCGACTCAATGAGTACACAGGGTAACTGGTTTCAAATGAGCAAGGGCGACCGTTTCGCGCTGCTCGCCATTCTTCTGCTCGTCGCGTTCGGTTTCGTGCTTTTCAAGTTCCCCTCGACGATTCTCGGCATCTCGACTTTCGGGTGGTTCATGGGGTTGATGATGTTCATAGCCCCTCTGCTCTCGCTCGCGGGAATGTGTATGGATAAGAACCCCTCGGACAAGACCACCGAAGGAGGCTGCGCACGATGAAAACTCTGGAACTCGCCATTACTCTGGGCTATATCGCTCTGTGCGTCGTCATCGGCATCTGGGTCTCACGGCGGGTGAGCGAGTCGTCGGACGACTACTGGGTGGCGGGGCGCAACATCGGCACGTTCACGAACTCCTGGGCCATGATGGCCGCCCTCGGAAGCGGCGGCTCCGTCCTCGGAGTCACCGGCCTCGCGTTCAATCTGGGCATCCCCTACGTCTTCGCCATGTTCGCGGGAGCCGTCGCGGGCTTCCCTCTCGCCGCCATTCTGGTCGCGCGCCAGCTCCGAAACTACAAGGTCCGCACCGTTCCGGAGTTTTTCGACTTCCGCTATAAGAACAAGGCCTTGAACTTCATCGCCCCGATCATCATCCTCGTCTGTATGGAAGTGTACATCGTGGCCCAGCTCAAAGCGGCCGGCGTCACCGCGGTCTATCTTCTGGACATTCCGTACGACACGGCCGTCATCATCACCGCCGTGGTCTTCACTCTCTACGTCTCCATCGGCGGCATGTGGGCGGTCACCATGACCGACGTTCTTCAGGGCATTCTCATGGTGTCGATGGTCGTCATCGTCTCCATCGCCGTCTTCATGGGATTCGGAGGCTTTTCCGAGACCGTCGTGAAGGGAACCGAAGCCTTTCCGAATCTGGGTATGATCCGCGACATGCCCATCATCAGCTATCTTGGGGCTTTCGCGGTCTGGTTCGTGGCCGGATGCACCGTTCCGCATCTCGTGATGCGGGTCTTCACCTCCCGCGACGCCAATTCCGCCCGCCTTTCGCTCAACTACTCCATGCTGATCTACGCCGTGATGATCTTCCTCGGCGCCATCGCGGTGGGCTGCGCCGGCAGAATTCTCTTCCCCGAACTGAAAGACGCCGACACCGTCTTCCTGAAGGTCATGGAACACTACATGCCGTCTCGGATCATGGCCGGACTCGCCGTGGCCGCGGTCATGGCGGCGGTCATGTCCACCACCGACGCGCTGATTCTGGCGGTCGCCAGCGCCGCGGTCAACGACATCTACAAGAAGCACATCAACCCGAACGCCTCCGAGAAGACGATCTACAAAATGAGCCTCATCATGACGTGGGTCGCCGGACTTCTGGCCGTCTACTTCGCCTTCAATCCCCCCAAGCTGCTGACCATGCTCTACACCGCGGCCGTGGGCTTGCTTGGCGCGTCGTTCTTCGCTCCCATCGTGCTCGGCATCTGGTGGAAGAAGGCAACATCCTCCGGAGCGCTCTGGAGCTGCGTCGCGGGAGGGGTTTCCTATCTGTATCTGCTGTGGTACACGACGCTGCCTGCGCTCTCCCACATCCTGATCGCCATTCCGCTGAGCTTCGCGGTCCACTTCGCGGTCAGCTCGATGACGCAGTCGTCGATCGACAAGGCGATCTTGGAGAAAGTGGCGATCGGACACTGCAAAGAACTGTAGGGGCGCAGCACGGTCCGCCTCGCTCCGGGGGAGGCCGTGCGCCGTCACGAGGCGCCCCCTCCCCCTCGGAGCAAGTTTATCTGGAGGTGAAGCAATGCGATTCGTCACGGAGGAAAAACGCTGTTCCGGCTGCAGAACCTGTCAGATCTTCTGCGCCATGGTCCACTTCCGAAAAAACAATCCGAAGCTCGGCATGCTGAAGATACACGGTCATTTCCCCGAGCCCGGCGCATACTCGATATCCCACTGCACACAGTGCGGACTCTGCGCACAAGCGTGCCCCGTAGGAGCCATCCGGGAGAAGGACGGCGTCTATCTGGTCGATCCCGACGTCTGTACGAAGTGCGGCGTCTGCGTCGGCGCATGCCCCTACGGCGTCATCTTTCTCCACGAAGAGATTCCCTATGCGATCAAGTGCGACAACTGCGGGGAGTGCATCCGCATCTGTCCGAGGGTCGCCCTGATGGACGGAGAGAAGGAGGTTGAAAACTATGCACGGATATAACGGAAAGCTCCTCCGCGTGGACCTTTCCGCGAACACCTCCTCCGTGGAAACCATTCCCGAAGAGATCATGAGGCAGTACGTCGGGGGCAGGGGGTTCGTCGCGCGGTATCTTTGGGACGAAATCGCGCCGGGGACCGACCCTCTCTCGCCCGAAAACCGGGTTATCATCGCCGTCGGCCCGCTCTCCGGCTCCTTCCTTCCAAGCAGCGGGAAAATAGAGTTCGGCACGAAATCGCCGCACACCGGCGGGTACCTCGACAGCAACATGGGCGGGCATCTCTCCGCGGAGCTGAAGCTCGCCGGGTACGACATGATCATCATACAGGGCCGGTCCGCAGCGCCGTCGTACCTCTTCATCGACAACGAGCGTGTGGAGATACGCGACGCGTCTTCCTACTGGGGCATGGGCGCCATCTCGGCCGAGGAGAAGTTCAAAAAGGACTTGGGCGAGGAGTTTCAGATCGCCGTCATCGGCCCAGCAGCCGAAAACGGCGTCACCTTCACCTGCATCAGTCACGATTTCGGACGGCAGGCGGGGAGAGGGGGGACGGCCTCCGTTCTGGCGTCGAAACATTTGAAAGCGATCGCCGTACGGGGCGACCGTACGGCGCCCATCGCCGATCCCGACGGACTGATGAAACAGAGCGTCTCCATGTACAAGAAGATCTTCGAGATACCGGCGTTCCTCTCCTGGACTCCCTACGGAACGGCCGACATCACCGATTTCATCAACAAGAACGGCGCGTTCCCGACGAAAAACTTCAGCCGGGGCTATTTCGAGGACACCTCCGGAATCAACGGCAAGGCTCTTCGCGAGAAGATCCATGTTCTCGACAAGGGCTGCTTCGGATGCCCCATCCCCTGCGGGAAGTACAGCAAGGCAGTTTTCAACGGGGATACCCGTTACGTGGAGGGGCCGGAGTACGAGACCATCGCGCTTATAGGGGGCAACTGCCAGCTCACGGAGATCAACGACGTAGCGTACCTGAACTACTGGATGGACGAATACGGCATCGACACGATCTCGGGCGGCAATGTGATCGCGTTCGCGCTTGAATGCATCGAAAAGGGGATCATCGACAAGAGCCAGGTCGACGGCAAGGATCTGCGCTTCGGAGACACCGCCTCCGCGCTCTACCTTCTGGAGAAGATCGTGAAGCGGGAGGGGATCGGCGATCTTCTTTCGAAGGGAGTCAGGCCCGCGGCCAAGATTCTGGGGAAGGGTTCGGAGGATTTCGCCATCCACGTCAAGGGGCTGGAGGTCAGCGGCTATGAACCCAGAAACGCGGCGGGAATGCTTCTGGCCTACATGACGAGCGACATCGGCGCCCATCACGCCCGGGCATGGGCCATAACCTACGATATCGCGGTCGGGCGCTACGAGGTCAAGGGGAAGGCGGAGAAGGTCATCGACCTCCAGCATATCCGTCCCTTCATCGATATGATGACCGTCTGCCGCTTTCCGTGGATCGAACTCGGCTTCCCTCTGGAGGAGTACGAGGAGGTCTTCCGCTGCATCACCGGCGTTCCCTGGACCTGGGAGGACTTCAAAAAGGTCGGCGAAAGAGTCTACAACCTGACGCGCGCATTCAACGTCCGGGAGATACCGGGCTTCGGCAGAGCGGACGACTACCCTCCCAAGCGGTTCTACGCAGAGCCCCTGGAGGGCGGGGGGCCGACGGCCGGACAACATGTCACGAAGGAGATCGTCGACGGCCTGCTCGACGAGTATTACCGACTGAGAGGGTGGACCGAACAGGGCATTCCTACAAAGGAAAAACTGACGGAGACCGGTCTGGATTTTGTCCTTCCGGCACTTGCAAAAGCATCTTCCGGCACACTATCATAGGAAGACTTTTCCCCGCCCGGGCGAACGCCGCAGGGCGGGGAGGCAACGTACCCAAAGGAGGCCGCTGGAATGATTCTCAGCCGCATCAAAAACGAAATGTCCGACTTCTCGAAGAATCATCGCCTGCTGGCGCAGTTCATCCTGGACAACCCGGAGGACGTGGCGTTCATGACGGCCGCGCAGCTCGCCAAAAAAGTCGGGGTGAGCGAATCGACGGTCTTCCGTTTCGCCAACCAGCTCGGATTTCAGGGGTATCCCGAGCTGCGGACTTCCATTCAGGAGAACATGATGGAGAGTTTCCAGGTGACCACCAGGGAGCAGGAATACATCTCCACCGAGGAGGAAGAGGAGGATCTCATCCTCAAGGGCTTTCGGATCGATGCGCAGACAATAATGGCGGGGGCCGCGAAGATCAACAGGGCCGACCTGTACGAGGTGGCGGACATGATCGTCGGCGCGGAGTCGGTGTACGTGGTCGGGGAGAGAAGCTCGAACGCGCTGGCGCACTACCTGTGCTTTTATCTCTCCTGGTTTCTCCCTCACGTCCACCACCTGAACCCGGACTACGCTCTGGAGCGAATGACCAACCTCTCCCCGCGGACGCTCGTGATCGGGATTACATTCCACAGGTGCATCCGCAACGTGGTGGATATGGTGGCTCTGGCCAGACGAAAAGGCCTTCCTACTGTCGCCATCACGAACAGCGCCTCCACTCCCCTTGCCAGGAAAGCGTCGAAGGTGCTGACCGTTCCATGCAACTTCATCTCGTTCATCGACTCGTACGCCGGGCCGATCAGTTTTATCAACGCCCTTATTCTCGCAGTCTCGCGGCGCAAGTTCGGCGACGTGGGGAAGAGCTTCGCCGATCTGGAAGCGCTCTGGAAGGAAAAGGGGACGTACATCATGGACACACATCGCGAAGAATGAAAGGAGACAGGAAATTGAGCTACGTCTTTCCGCGCAACTTCAAGATTTCCGCTCCACGGATAACGAGAGGGGAGGGAATCTTTCTTTACGACGAGGAGGGGAACGCATACCTCGACGCCGCCGCGGGCGCTCTCTCCGCCAATATAGGGTACGGGGTAAAGGAAGTCGCGGAGGCTATCGCCCGCCAGACCGCGGCGGTCCCTTTTGCGCACGGCTTCACCTGGGACACATCCGTTACCGAGGAGGCGGCATCCATGATCGTGGAACTCGCCCCTCCGGGAATGGACCGGGTCTGGTTCGTCAACTCCGGAAGCGAAGCCATGGAGGCGGCGATCAAGATGGCCCGGCAGTACTATCTGGAACGGGACGGACTCGGCTCGGTAAAACACCTCGTCATCGGACGGCAGAACAGCTACCACGGCAGCTCCCTGGGAACCCTGGCCATCGGCGGAAGCGTCCCCAGACGGAAGCTATTTCTTCCGATGCTGCACGATCACCCGAAGATCGAAACGCATTACTGCTACCGCTGCCCCTACGGCCTTGAACGCCCGGCCTGCGGAACGCGCTGCGCCTACGACCTCGAAAAGACGATCCGGCGCATAGGGGCGCAGTATATCGCGGCGTTCGTCGCCGAACCGATCGTCGGGTCCACCGTGGGCGCGCTCGTCCCTCCGGACGACTACTGGCCCGTCGTCCGGGACATCTGCTCGCGGAACGACATTCTGCTCATCGCCGACGAAGTCATGACGGGCTGCGGCCGTACAGGATCGAACTTCAGCGTCGACCACTGGAAGACCGTCCCCGATCTCGTCGCCGCGGCGAAAGGCCTGGCGGCAAGCTACTACCCCGCAGGCGCCGTCCTCGTCTCCTCGTTCATCGCGGAGGCTTTCGGCAAGGGGAGCGGATTCTTCGCCCACAGCCATACGTTCAACGGAATGCCCGCCGCTTCGGCCGCGATCGTGGCGGTACTCCGCTATTTGAAGGAGCACGGGCTCGTCGAAAACGCCGCGAAGCAGGGGCGTCTCGTCGAGAACGAACTCGCCCCCGCAATCGCGCGCGCTCCGCTCGTCGGGGAGATCCGGGGCAAAGGGCTGATGTGGGGAATCGAGCTGGTCGCCGACAAACAGTCGAAAGCGCCCTTCCCGGCGGCTACGGCGGCGGCGAACAGACTCAAGGCCATCTGCCAGAGACGCGGGATGACCGTCTACCCCGGAAAGGGCATGATCGACGGCGTCCTCGGGGACAACATCATGATAGGACCGCCCCTCACGGTGACGGAAGAACAGGTGCGGCGCATCTTCTCCATCCTCGGAGACTCGCTGGAAGAGCTGGCGGAGACGCTCGCCTGAACATCCATGCGTATCAGCAAGAACTATCGAGGAGAGGCGACTCGAAAACGGGACGCCTCTTCGTCGTAGAGAAACGACGTAACTTTCACCCATCGCTTATCTTTTTCCGCTTCGCGCCAACAATGCCGCGGGGAGCAGCAAGACGAGGAAAAAGAAAATATCCGAACCGCCGACCGTACAGCCTCCCCCTCCTCGCGAAGAGACGACCGGGGAGGGGGAGAATGTCGGTTCGGCCTCCAGCAGAAACGCCGGATCGCTCACACTGTCGTTTTTCGCCCCGTCGAGATCGAACGCACCGCCATCCTTGATTGCGATGACGACAAGACAGGAGTTCGTTATCGCATCCGTCCTCCCGAGGAAGCGCTTTACTACGCTTCCTCCGCCGATACGTCCAACCTCGACCACCGCCGAATGTCCGTCGTTCAGTTCATCCATTGAAAACGCCTGTACGAATGGCATAGCCGAGACGGAAGTCAGCACCTTCACCACTCGCAGTCTTTCCGCGTGCTTTCCTACAAACACCGAAGGAATCGGCCCGAAAAATGCGAGAGCGATCGCCCCTTCGTCCTCCCCCTTTCCAGAGGAGGAAACACCGGTAAGTCGAGCGACGAACAGCGCCAAGGGGGGATTTGGCGCGCCGTCGGGAATTTCAAGGTCCACCAGAGGCTCTTTTAGCCGTTCTCTGACCGCATCGCTCATATACGGTTGCCCGGTATCGTCGACCTTATCCAGAGAATTTTCGGAAAAATCATCTGCAAGTTCGTCCGGGAAACCGAGCACGACTCTCAGAGCGTTCCTGATTGCGGCCTTCATGCTCTCTCGCGTCGGATTCGGAGGTACGCTCACGATCAGAGGCGTCGGGTTGGTGAGGACGAAATTTTCGGAGGAGGATGTCTTGGAGAAGGGGATGATCGGATGATGAACGGGCTGGATTGGATAAGGCGTCGGACGAGGCGTCGGTTCGGGGGTGGGTTCAGGATATGGTTCGGGCATGGGCTCGGGCGTCGGATCGGGTGTGGGGTTCGGTGTGAAAACCAGCTCATAGGCGCCGATATCGACGCCCGTCCCTTGGGGTCGGGCGATTCCGCGCTGATCGTTTACCGGTACGAAAACACCCCCTGCGACCAACGTACCTACAGGGCGCCCTTGATCGAGCGCAGGACTTCCCGCAAAAAGAGCGTGGGTTTTCGTCGGTCCGCCGTTGTCGGCAAGAGGGCCGAGAGCGGGATTTAAACCTGTATTGCCGCTTCCGGCGTACCCTCCTTGAACGACGCTGTATGACACCGTAACGTCGGGCGCGACCGAGATCTGATTCTCTCCACCCCAGAAGATGGAGTTCATAACGGTTGCAGCGCCGCCGCTAAGGTCATAGTGCAGCCCTTGCGCACCGAACATCGCGTTGTTATTAAAAAAAGTGCAGTTCGAAACGACAACGGGAACGCCGAAGTTAAAAATTCCTCCGCCGCCGACAAGATCGGCTCTGTTTTCCGAGAACGTACTGTTTTCCACAGTGAGCAAGGCGCCTGAATTATATATCCCTCCGCCCCCCACTGCAGTGGCAATATTTCCGGAAAAGGTGGAATTTCGCAGAACAAGAGAAACACTCTCGAAATTAAAAATTCCACCGCCGCCGCCTGCGGCGGTGTTGTCGAGGAACGAGCTGTCCTCCACGGTAAGAGTGGATTGCATTGAGTTGCATATTCCGCCTCCGCCCACCGCAGTATTATTATTTGAAAAAATGGACTTTTTTACAAGGAGGGAAGCGTTCTGGAAGTTGAAGATACCCCCGCCTCCCGCCCCGGCGTTATTGTTGGACAAGGTGCAGTTTTTTACGGTAAGAATACCGGCGTTATATATCCCGCCCCCGCCGAGGAGCGAATTCCCGCCGATGATGGAAACCCCGTCGAAGAGTACGTCTGCGGCGACCATTACCGTAACGATGCTCCAATTTACGCCGCCGCCTTTGGCAAGTATGGTCGGATGACCGGTTATGTCTCTTTCACTTGGGTCCGCCTGCCCTCCCGTCGCAAAACCGCCATAAAGATGCAGATCTTCGGAGATCGTAAAGTCGCCTGGAGCGAGGGCAGTATATGTTCCTTCCGCTACCCAAAGCACATCGCCGCTTACAATGGCGGCAAGAGCCCCCTGCAACGTCGTATAGGCGTCAATCCAGCTAGTACCGTTGCCGGCGCCTGCCGCACTATGATCGACATAACGCGTGACCGCCTCCAACTTCCCTGATAAAAAAAAGATAACGATGAAGACGCAAATTGTAAAACGACATCGCGCACATTTCCCGAATATCTCGTCGAATTTCGCAGATGTTCCACTCATCGACAAAGCGCCCCCCCTCGAATCCGTCCGAAAGATGCACGCCCGTTGCTGCACCGCAAAAGACAAATGATTCCGTTTATCTGTCGCATTATACTACGAACGAAAAAAAAACATCACGCAAATCCGTTTTTTATAGTAGTACGGAGAACGTTTCGCTCCCTTTGTGCATGAGATAGGCGATGAACAGAACGCTTCTGTCCACCGGGGAAAAGAAGTCGAGCCCCGTGATCTCCCCGACTTTTCTCAGGCGATAGCGGATGGAGTTAGCATGGAGGTTGAGTTTTTCCGCAGCGGCGGGAAGCGTCTCGGAGAGAAGCGCCGTCTCGAGCGTGGAGAGCATCGTTTCCCGCTCCTCGCGCTCCAATTCGAACAGGGGGCCGATGCTGCGCCGGACGAACCATTCCGATTCGTCGGTTTTCGCCCCGGCGAGGATCGCGAGCCAGTGCGCGTACATCGGGTAGTCGGTGTACGCTTGGTCGCGGGGGGCAAGCTGAAGGCACCGCACAGCGAACTGATAGCTTATACGGAGTTCGCCCAGCTCCTCCACCCTCGGCCCCAGCGCGAGCCGCTGGTTGGGATACTTTTTCAAAAGGGCGAGGGCCGTCCCGGCAACCTCGCGTTCGTTCTTTCTCTGTCCGTGGCCGATGAGAAAAATCATCCGGTCGGCCTCCATCCTGTTCACGGAGCTTTTCAGCGTTCTGCAAAAGTCCGCGGCGAAAGAACGGAAGGCCAGGAACTTCGCGCTGTTCTCCGCCGCATCGCTGGAGAGAATCCCGGCCTGAAACGATCCCGACGTATCCAGCCCCATCTTCGCGAACTCCTTGGATGCCATTTCCACCGGCATGGAGTCGCTCAGAATGAAGTTCAGGAAAAGACGCTCCACCCCCTTCTGCCGGACTTCCGCCCGTTCCTGCCGCTTGATCGTCAGGAAGGTGCAGAGCTGGTTGCACATGAGCAGCGCCTTGTCGTTCAGTTCGTCTTCGCTCGCCGCGACAACGTAGCAGTAGCATGAATTTCTGGAGGCGCAGGGGAACACGTGCAGATCCCCGAGCCGGAAACTCAGCAGCGGAAACTCGGCATGGCTCTCGTGGTGTTTTCGGAGAGCGTCCAGCAGCACGCTCTCCATCCCGGCGGCCGCGTCGTCGCTGCAGAGCGTGCTTTCGAGGCTCGTCTCGACGATGAAGCACGGGAGTTCGGTGCGTTTGGCGAGCCCGCGCAGCATGCGCTGCTCGCTGGCGTTGTCGAGCGCTATCGAAGAGAGTTCGTTGTAGAAACTCCGGGCCTCGTAGAGGACGCTCGACTGGTAGGAGTTGATGGCCACCGATATGGCCCTGATTATTTCGCGGAACTTCGCGGCCCGTTTGATGGCGAACACGGGAACGTTCTCCTCATCGGCGATCCGCAGAATCTCCGGCGGGATTTCGTCGATAAAGCGAGGAATCTTGATCGCAAGCGCTGCCACCTTGTCGGCCATCCTGCGGAAAGCGGCGATCCCCTTGCTCGTATCGTTGGAAAAAGCGAACCAGGTGGAGAGGACAAACTCCCCCCCGTCCAGCCAGTCGGCGAAATCGGGCGCCTCCTGGACCGTGACGAACACCACGGGGCGATCCAGCCCTCCCCCGCCGGCGACGAGGGTCAGATTCTCCCGAAAGATATCCAGCTGCATAAGCGACGCTACGGTGACTTCCCTCATATTCGCCCCCTGAAGAATAGAAATGCGACACGCTGTCGCATATTATAGACCTCATTCCCGGAAGAGACGAATCGCCGCGGAACAATCGGCTGGAAACAAACTCTCGGGGTTACTCCTTCTTCTCTCTGTCGGACTGCGGCCCCATGACGGTCGCGAGATAGAGCACTCCTCCCCAAAGCAAGGCCGTGAGCGCCGGAAAAAGGAGGCTTTGTCCCTCGAACCCCGTCCAGCTCCCAAGCCCTCCGGCGACGGGGGGAATTGCGAAAATCAGCAAGCGCCACCGCGCTTCCGCAGGCACGAGTCTCCGTAAAATCCAGAAGACGCAAATCCCGATTCCACCCCATGGAAGAGAAGCGCCCACGGAATAAGCGAGCACGTCCATAAAACCCATCGAACGATCCTCCTTTAAACCAAGCGAAGGGAAGGGACTGGCGCCCCTTCCCTTCCGGAATGTGCTGCGACCCGAAAAATCCGATGCGGCGGTCCGTCAGAGGATGATGAACCCGACCGAGCAGACCACGCCTACGAGAATGGCGGTCATCAGGCAGTACCCCATGATATCGCGGACTCCGAGATTGGCGATGGCAAGGAGAGGCAGAGCCCAGAACGGCTGAATCTGGTTCGTCCAGGAGTCGCCCCACGCAAGCGCCATGGCGACCTTCGCGCTGGAGGCGCCGATTTCGTGAGCCGCCTGCATCATGATCGGCCCCTGAACGGCCCACTGGCCGCCGCCCGAGGGAATGAAGATATTGACGAGTCCCGCGCTCCAGAAGGTAAAGAGCGGTAGGGTATTGGCCGTGGAGATATTGACGAAGATGTCGGACATCCACTTCGCCAGGCCGGAGTCGCTCATCATCCCCATCATTCCCGCATAGAACGGGAACTGGAGGATGATGCCCCCGGACGTCTTCACCGCGTTGTTGACCGCGGTCACATACCCGGCGAGCGTCTTGTGCGCTATGATGCCGAGGATCATGAAGACCATGATCAGAATATTCAGGTTCAGGTTGAAGGACGGCTGCCCGGAGAAGTAGTCGTACAGCACCCATCCCCCCGCGAGAACGAGCAGCCCCGTGAGAATGAGGCTGTGGTCCATCTTCTTGGCGGGAGTGTCGAGCACCTCTTTTTTCTCCTCCGCCCCTTCGGCGAGAAGCAGCGCGGGATCGATCTCGATGATAGGCATCTCGTCGTCCTTGTTCGGGTACATCAGGATGAAGATAAGAGGGATGGCGATAATCAGGATACCCGTGATGATGAGGTTCCATTCGCTGTACAGAGACTCCGTCACCGGGATGATGCCGATCGTCTTCTCAAGGAAGTGCCCCGGCGTGGCGATTACCAGCGGAATGCTCGACGACGGACCCCGGATGACGTTGCCGCCGTATGCGGCCGCGACGATGATCGGATAGTGCATCCCCTTGCCGGAATTATTCGCGGCCACCTGCTTGGCGATGAGGGCGCCGACGATCAGCCCGAAGGCCCAGTTCAGATAGCTGGCAAGGCAGGCGACAAGCGCCACGAAGAAAACCGACTGCTTCGGTCCCCTGGGAATGCTCGCCAGCGCTTTCAACCCGCCCTTGACGACGGACGAGTTCGCCAGAGCGTGCCCCGTGATCAGAACGAGCACCATCTGCATCGTGAAGACGTACAGGCTGAAGAATCCTTTTCCCCAGTACTGATTCATTTCGTGGGCGCTCTTCCCCATGATGAACATGCCCATGAAGTACACTATGACGCTCAGCAGCACAGCGAACGTAAACGGCTGCGGGAGATACCTTCTTACAAGACGCACGAAAAAACCGGTCATTGCATGAATCACTACGCTCACCTCCGAAATAAAGGATTGACTACGCCTTCCATCGAAAAACAAAGTCCCGTACACAGAAAACTAAAAAATCACCTCCCCGGAAAAAATGTTCGTTCCGAATCTATCGATACCCCATCACACCGCTTTTCTCGGAAAGGCCTTCGCCCCGGACCTCCCCGCGATATGCAGCAGAACCCACAAAAAAACACTCCATCTGAAGTTGTACCTGCGAAGAGAATAAGTCAAGAAATAAGCTATGTCAAGTCTATATTAACTTTTAAAAATTTTCTCAAGGGCTCCCCCGAGAGAATATCGATAACACTTTTCAACACATTCACTACAGCCTCTTACTCCGGACGCCTGCCCCAAAAAGCGTTTTCCAGCAACGGCGCGAGGTCCGCCGCCGTGAACGGACGAGGATTGGAATATTTATTCCGCGTCGCCAGGTCCGCGGTTTTTTCCAGATCTTCGATACGCATCCCAAGATCCTTCAGCGCGTTCTTCGCGCCGATCCCGGACAACATGTCGTACGCTCGTCCGGCGGCATCTTTCGGAGAGGACGTACCGAAACCTCTCGCGATCTTCCGCATCGCGGTGCCGGCGTACTCTCCGTTGAAGGCCAGTACGTGCGGGAGCACGATCGCGTGCGTTTCCGCATGCGGAAGGCCGAACGAGCCGCCGAGCGTATGGCAGAGCTTGTGGTGGAGGCCCATCGTCGTCATGGCGAGCACCATGCCCCCCATCCATGCGCCGCGAAGCACTCCCTCGGTCGCTTCCTCCCGGTTCGGACCGTCGAGCGACGCGGTGAGATTGCCGGTGATCAGGCGTATTCCCTCCTCGGCGAAAAGATCCGAGACTGGATTCGCGTTCTCCGCGTACAGAGCCTCGACGCAGTGCGCCAATGCGTTCATCGCGCTGACGCCCGCTATGGAGGCGGGGAGCGACGCGTACAGCTCGGCATCGTAGAGGACGACCTTCGGAAGCGCCTTGTCGTCCCGTCCGGTCGTCTTGACGCCCCCTTCCGTTCTTCCCCAGATCGGCGTCATCTCCGATCCCGCGTACGTCGTGGGAACGGCGATGATCGGAAGACCGGTCCGAAGCGCAAGCGCCTTCGCCAGCCCGATCGGAGAGCCTCCGCCTACGGCGACCAGACAGTCGAAGGGGCGCCCTTCCGCGAAGGCAAGCGCTTCCTCCACACTCTCCTCGGGCACGTGCATCCTCGCTCCATCGAACAGCGCATAGCTCAAGGGCGCGAGCACGCTCTCGATTTTCTCCTTCGACCTTTTCGAGGGAGTGGTCACCGCCAGCGGAAACGAGCATCCGAGCCTCTCGATCTCCTCCTTGAGCCGAGAAAAAACGCCTCTTCCGAAAAGAACCCGCCTCTCCGGCATCGTGAACAGAAAATTCATCGCACCCTCCCGCTTCTCTCCGTTGTTGAAATCTCTCCCCGGCCGGGAAGCGCGATCACCGAGCAGCTGCGATCTTCCGTTGACCGGGACATCTCAACGATGGTATTTCCGGAGCGTCACGCTCCGTCCGAAACGCCGGAATCGACCAGGCGAAAACGAAAATAGCCCGAACCGTCGACGAAGAAGAGATGATCCCCGTCATGCGTTCGCGGCGTTTCCGTCATCCACTCGCAGACATCCCGGTGCAGCCAGCACTTCAGATCCTCGTGCCCTTCTATTCCCAGCAGTTCGTACAGCTCGGCGCCTTCTTCCGGCGCACCCGGCAGACCCGACGGGCCCGTAAAGGCCATTCATCACCCGGGCGTGATCGAGGCTATCAAAAGACGGAACTCGCCTCCGTTGTTTCTCACCGTTTCTTTCCACTCATCGGAACGAATCGCTATTCGCTTCATCTCACCACGCTCCCCCTCTCCCGGCGTACGAACAGGCCGAAAGAAGGCTTCGGCCCGACAGCTACGGATGCTGTTCCTCCCCGCGAGGACGCGCATCCGCAGCGTCGTGAAAAACGCCGGTCTACTCGGTCAGGACGCCCAGCTTCTCCGAGACGACGAACTCCGCCGCGGTGACGGACTTCAGCTCCTCAAGGGTTATCTCGGGAGCGAGTTCTTCGAGGACCATCTTGCCCTCCTTGAAACGGAAGAGCGCGTACTCCGTCACGACGACATCCACCTCGCCGTACCCCGTGATCGGGAGAGCGCACTTTTCGACGAGCTTCGGCTGTCCCTTCTTGTTCGTGTGCGGCATGGCGATGTAGACCTTCTTCGCCCCGGCGACCAGGTCCATCGCTCCGCCGACGCCGAGCTGCTTGCCGTTGGGGATGATCCAGTTCGCCACATTTCCCTCCTGATCGACCTCGAAGGCGCCGATCACCGTCGCGTCGATATGCCCGCCCCGGATCATGCCGAAGGAGGTGGAGCTGTCGAAGTAGGCGCAGCCCGAAGTCTCGGTCACCTTGACGCGCCCGGCGTTGATCAGGAGAGGATCCTCCTTGCCCGGCTCCGCTGCGGGACCGACGCCGAGCATGCCGTTCTCGGCCTGAAGAAAAACATGGTCTCCCTCGACGTAGTCCGCGACCATCGTCGGCGTACCGACGCCGAGATTGACGAACATATCCTTCTCCGCGCTCATCTCCATGAACTCGCGGGCAATCCTCTTCACGATGCGCACTTTCGCGCGCTCTTCATCCATCTGAAACATCTCTCCCTACCCCCTCTGTACCAGGACATCCACGAAGATGTGGGGCGTCGCGATGCACTCCGGATCGAACGTCCCCGCCGGAACGATCTCGCCGACCTCCGCGATGACGAGATCCGCCGCCATGGCCATCAGCGGGTTGAAGTTCCTGGCCGTCTTGTGATAGACAAGGTTGCCCAGCGTGTCGGATTTCGCCGCGCTGATGAGCGCGACATCGGCCTTGATGGCCTCCTGAAGGATATACTTCCGGCCGTTGAACTCGCGCTCTTCCTTCCCTTTGGAGAGTTCCGTCCCCGCCGCGGTGGGTGTGAAGAAGGCCGCCACGCCGACGCCCGCAGCGCGGATTCCCTCGGCGAACGACCCCTGAGGGACGAGTTCCACGTCGATCTTCCCCGAGTTGAACGCGTCCGCGACTTCCGGGTTCCAGTTATAGTAGTTGCCGATAAGCTTCTTCACCATGCCGGCGGTGAGCAGCGCGCCGAGCCCTATCCCCGGCGAGCCGAGGTCGTTGCTGATGATCGTGAGATCCTTGATCGGCTGCTTGCAGAGGGCCGCCACGAGCTGCTTGGGGTCCCCTGAGTTGCCGAAGCCGCTGACCATGATGCGGTCGCCGCTTTTGATCAACGCCATTGCGTCTTCGATCGTCTTCAGTTTTTTCGGGGTGAGTGTGTTCCGCATGATCTTCTCTTCGCCTCCCGGATTCAGACTTTCTCCACCACGACGGCCAGCCCCTGGCCGCCTGCGATACAGATCGCCGCCAGGCCGTACCGCTCGTTCCGCTTCACCATCTCGTGGACCAGTGTGACCACGATGCGCGCCCCGGAACAGCCGAGAGGGTGCCCGAGGGCGATCGCGCCGCCGTTGACGTTGAGACGTTCCTCGTCGACGCCAAGCTCCTTGACGCACGCCAGCGTCTGCGCGGCGAACGCCTCGTTGATCTCGATCAACCCCATGTCGGCAAGAGCAAGTCCGGTTTTTTCGAGGACTTTCCGCGTCGCCGGCACAGGACCTATTCCCATGTACCGCGGGTCGACCCCCGCGCTCGCCGCCGCGACGATGCGCGCCATCGGCTTGAGATCGTATTTTTTTACGGCGTCTTCGGAGACGACGAGCAGCGCGGCGGCGCCGTCGTTTCGTCCGGAGCTGTTTCCGGCCGTCACCGTGCCGTCGGGGATCTTGAACGCCGGTTTCAGCTTCGCGAGCTTGTCGGGGGATGTATCTCTTCTGGGGAATTCGTCGACGTCGAAGAGGACGGGATCGCCCTTCTTCTGCGGAAGCGCCGCGGGGACTATTTCATCCTTGAAACGCCCCTCGTCGATGGCGCGGACGGCGTTCATCTGACTTTTATATGCGAATCGGTCCTGGTCTTCTCTGGAGATCGAATACTTTTCGGCGAGGTTCTCCGCCGTCATACCCATGATCAGGCTTCCGTAGGTCTCCTCCGGCTGCGATTTCGGCTGACTCTCCGTATTGGGGTCGAGCAGCGCGGCGTTGCCGACGCCGTACCCGTAGCGGGCGTTGCGGAGGTAGTACTGCGCGGTACTCATGCTCTCCACGCCGCCGGCGACGACGAAATCGGCCTCGTTGCACCGGATCTGGAAGAATCCGTTGATCAGCGCCTGCATGCCGGAACCGCACTGTCTGTGCACCGTATAGGCGGACAGCTCCTCCGGAAGGCCCGCCTTCAGCGAGGCTACCCGCGCGACGTTCGGACAGTCGGCCGACTGCTTCGTCTGCCCCATGATCAGCTCGGAGACGAGTTCGCCGGAAACGCCCCCGCGCGCGATGGACTCTTTGATCACCGGAACAAGCAGCTCCTCCGGAAGAACGCTCTTGAGCGATCCCCCGAGATTTCCCGTCGCGGTGCGCACCGCCGAGACGATATAGGCTTCGTTCACAGTAAGACACCCTCCCTTTCGTACCATGTATTTAGCATTGTACATGGTCTCAAGGAGGAATTATTTATTTTTTGAGACGAATCAACCGCGCGTTTTTTGTAGGATTATACAAAAGGGGGCTGCTCTGCCCCTTGAATGCGTTCTCCCCGCCCTCTCGACAGCCCGACCAGCGCGACGAGCCCCGAGAGCGCGAGGCCCGGAAAGAGCGGGTCCAGACCGCCGCCGAGGAACGCGCCTCCCGCGACGCCGACGAGCCCGCCGATGCCCGCTGCGAAGCTCCACGCGGGCGAAAGCCGTCCCGGACGGAACACCGCGGCGAGGAGCAGGCAGAAGATGCCCGAAGCTTTGACCCCCATCCCGAGATAGGCCCACTGGAGGATCATCGAATTCCGCGAGGCGCAGGATACCGCTCCCGCCGCCGCGACCACGGCGAGCACGATGACGCGGCTGGCGAACAGGATTCTCACGTCGTCGAAGTGCGCTGCGGCCTTCAGCTTGAGGAAGATGTCTCTGGTGAGGTTCGTCGCGACGCCGAGCGAGACGCCGACCGCCGTCCCGAGGACGGTGATCATGATCCCCGACCAGAGCAGGCCGCCGAGAACGGGGTGGAAGGAGGTCTGGATGAAGAACGGAAGCGCCTGCGACGCCTCGACGGTCACTCCGGAAGCCCGCATGGCGAGCCCTATCCACGCACCGAGGAAGCCCATCGGGGGAATGACGAAGGCCGCCCAGAGACACCCTCTCTTCGCCGTCGCGTCCGACGACGCGGTGTAGACCGCCTGAATGTAGATCTGCCCGCAGAGCACGCCGCACAAAAGCGAGGCGAACGAGCCGAGATCCTTCCCCGCCCCTCTGGAGAGAATGTTGAAGAAGGGCTCGGACGGAAGCGCCGCGATGATCGCCCTCGGAGTCCAGCCCTGGACGAGCACCACGCCCGCGCAGAGGAGCATCACCAAATAGAGGAAGACGATCTTCGCCTCGCCGAGCCTGCTGAAGCTCTTGATGCCGCCGCCGAAGACGAACGCGAGGATCAGCGCTCCGGTGAGCAGCGCCGCGACGCCTGTCGAGACGGGGAAGACGGAACGCATCAGCGCCACGCCGGAGAGAAACTGCGCGACGACCGAAAGGAACGAACCCGAGGCCGTGGAGACGGCCACCAGGAGCGCCGTCCGTTTGCCGAAGTGCCGCCCCAGAAACTGCGGCAGCGTGACCAGTTCCGCGGAACGGAGCGGCGAGACGAACCAGAGCCCCATAGCGAGGCATGCTGCCCCGCTGCCGAGGGTGAACCAGAGCGCCGAAAGCCCCCACTGGTACGCCATCTGCACCGTGCCGACCGTGGCGGCCCCGCCGACGAGGGCGCCCAGGACGACCCCAGAGACGCCGCGCACACCCGCTTTTCTATTGGCGACGGCGTAGTCGGAGGACGAGGAGACGCCTCTGGATGAGAACAGACCGGAAATGAAGAAGACAACGAGCACAAGACCTGCGGAGAGCATAAACACGAAGAACACCTTCTTGATTGATTTTGAGGAACCCGTTCGGGAGTATAACCGAGGCAGATACCCTCTTGGATATAGTACCACGGAAACGGAAGGAACGCGGCGCACGGAAGATGACGCGATTCACAGGACGTGGCTGGAAGGGAAGCTCCGATTGACAATGTATTTTAGTGCGTATTATAATGCATAGAGGAGGTGGTAGATATGTTGGTGGAAACACGACGCATACTGCCGATTACCCGTCTGCAAAGGGAATTGACCCAAACCGTCAGGGAGCTTTCCGAAACCGGCGAGCCCGTCTATATTTTAAAGAACAACACCATGGAGGCTGTTCTGCTTCCCTTCGAAGAATACGAGTATTTGGCGAACCTCGAGGAGATGTTCGAGTATTTTGAAATCGACGATATCGTTCAAAAACGCTTGTCCGGCTACGATCCCCGGAAGAATATACCCTGGTCGGAAATACGGGAAGAGTGATGTCGTTTTCCATTGAATTCCTCCCTGAAGCTGCTGATGAATATACAAGGCTGGACGGAAGCGTTCGCAAGGATGTGAATAAGAAACTGGCCGAACTGGCCGAGAATCCCTTTCTTGGAGAACGGTTGGGGCACAAGTTCAACATCGACCTTACCGGTTTTCTGAAGATATACGCCCACGGAAAAAAGTTTAGAATCGTCTATCGCCTGATTACGCCGGAGAGGGTCGAAGTCGTTGAAATATGGGGGATCGGCAAGAGGGAAAAAGAAGAGATCTACCGATTGATCGGGAAAAGACTGGAGAAACGCAAGGGAAGGTAGAGATACGCTCAATCCGCTGCACATGGAGCGTCCGGCTGTCGAAAAGGAGCTTTGCCGACGAAGCCGCGCACACCGTCTCCTCCGAACGAACGACTCCTTTCCGCCTTGATCGAGTTGGGCGAGCGCGTTTTTCCGATCTGATGCGAGGTGAACACGATGACTGAATCCACATACTTCGAAAGCGTCCGGGACGCTCTCGCGGACACCCCCGAAGAGGCAGCCAACCTTCGTCTCCGAGCGGAACTCATGGACGAGATCGTCTCGTTCAGCCTCGAACCGAAGTGGAACCGCGAGGAAGCCGCGCGTCGTTGCGGCGTTACGTTCCCGCGAATGGACGAGCTACGGGAGGGAACGCTCTCCGAATTTTCTCTCGACGCCTTGATCAACCTTGCGACATCGCTCGGGCTGCCGCTCCGAATAAAGGTCGGCGTATAAACGCCCCTGGAGGAGAACAGACCGAGAAGGAAGAAGACAGCGAGGACTCGATCTTTACAACAAGCTTGCCATCTTCAAAGTCCGAAAAGGTCCGCATGGCTTCCGAGACGCACCAAGGTAAGAGCATCTTCCGATAGATAATAGAGCAACAGCAGATCCGGGGCGATGTGACACTCCCTATGTCCTCGCCAGCTTCCTCCAAGCGGGTGATCGCGATACGACGGGTCGAGAGGGCTCCCCATCGTCAACGCGGCGACGACTCCCCAAAGACGCTCCTTGAGAATATGGCGCGAAGCCCTCTTGCTCTCCCGCTTAAAATCGCGCTTGAACGCCGCCGTTTGCCTAGTTTGCCTAACAGATCGCATCCAGCTCGGCCTTCAGATCATCCAGCGATATTTCTTCCGCCGTGCCGGACTCAGCTTCCCGCATGGCGGCCAGAGTTTCTTCCGGTAAAACGAGCCCGAAAGGGATGCCTCCCGTGTTGATGGTCTGCCGGTAAAAGAGACGAATCGCCTCCGTGGGAGTCAAACCGACTTTCCTGAAGATATTCTCCGCCAGCTCCTTATCCCGGGCAACAAGCCGAACATTGAC
>JAHDKT010000062.1 GCA_018436725.1 Synergistaceae bacterium
ATGGTGATCCCCGGAGACAACGCGACGTTCGAGGTCGAGCTGATCGTGCCGATAGCGATGGACGCGGGACTTCGATTCGCGGTGCGCGAGGGCGGCCACACGGTGGGCGCAGGCGTCGTCACCGAAATTCTAGAGTAATCCCTGAAAGGGGAGATCGCAGTGGCAAAAAAAATTCGTATTCGGTTGAAGGCTTTCGATCACCGGGTTCTCGACAGTTCCGCCTCCCAGATCGCCGAAACGGCGGACAGGAGCGGCGCGAAGGTCTCGGGACCGATCCCCCTTCCCACCGAGATAAACAAGGTAACTATCCTGAAGTCGCCCCATAAGGACAAGGATGCGCGCGAGCAGTTTGAAACACGGACACATAAGCGCCTTATCGACATCATCAACCCGACGCAGAAAACGATGGACGCGCTTATGCAGCTGAACCTTCCTTCTGGAGTAGATATCCAGATTAAATTGTAGGGGAAGCTCTGAGCTGAAAGGAGTTGGAGTGTAATGAGCATCGGTATTCTGGGGAAAAAACTCGGAATGGCCCAGATTTACAACGAGCAGGGCCAGGCCGTGCCTGTGACGGTCATTCAGGCCGGACCGTGCCCCGTTGTGGATCTGAAGACTCCCGCCAAGGACGGATACAGCGCTCTCGTCCTAGGATTCGGCGAGCCCAATCCGAGAAAGCTGAACAAATCCCGCAAGGGGCTGTTCGAGAAGGCTGAAGTGGAGCCGAAGAAGACCCTCCGCGAGTTCCGGGTCGATTCGGTCGACGAGTATTCCGTCGGCCAGGAGATAAGTGTCGCCCTCTTTGCCGAGGGCGAGACGATCAACGTTTCCGGAACAAGCAAAGGTAAGGGCTTCGCCGGCGTCGTGAAGAAGTACCATTTCGGCGGTTCGGGCGCGAGCCACGGCCACTCCGTGATGCATCGCCACGGCGGTTCGAGCGGCGCGAGCAGCTACCCCGGAAGAGTTTTCAAGGGCAAGAAGATGCCCGGTAGAATGGGCAACGAGAAGGTCACAGTCAAAAACCTCGTTGTCGTTGCAGTGGACTCCGACAATAACCTGCTTCTTGTCAAGGGTGCGGTACCGGGCGCGAAAAACAGCCTGGTGACCCTTTACAAGAAGGGGTAGTCGGCAGAGAAGGAGGCCGGAAATAACATGCCTACCCTGAAACTCGTCAGCTTCCAGGGAGAAACGGTCGGAGAAGTGCAGCTTGCGGACGGCGTTTTCGCCGCTCCCGTGCACGTTCCCGCCATGCATCAGGTCGTCGTCGCCCAGCTTGCGAACGCGAGGCTCGGAACGCAGTCCGCGAAGACGCGGGGAGAAGTCCGGGGCGGCGGCAAGAAGCCCTGGAGACAGAAGAAAACCGGACGCGCCCGTCACGGGAGCATCCGTTCGCCTCTGTGGGCCGGAGGCGGCGTCATTCACGCTCCGAAGCCCCGGGACTATAGTCAGAAGGTCAACAAGAAGGTCCGCCGCCTCGCGATGAAGAGCGCGCTGTCGCTTAAAGTCCGCGAGGAAATGATGACGGTCGTCAAATCGTTCGATATCGAAAAGCCCTCCACCAAGGAGATGCTCGCATTCCTCACGGCGGTCAACGCCCGGAAGCCCCTCATCATCCTTGCCGAGGGGAACGAGGCCGTCCTGAAATCGGCCCGCAACGTTCCGGGCGCCAAGGTGATCAACATGGTGAACATCAACGTCTACGATCTTCTGAACGCCGGGATGCTCATAATGACGCCCGAAGTGGTGGCCAAGCTCGAGGAGGTGTATGTCGGATGAACCTCGTAGCGCACGACATCATCATCCGTCCGTTGATCACGGAGAAGAGCAGCAGTCTTATGGAACTGAACAAGTACACCTTCGAAGTCCACGCGTCCGCGAACAAGATCCAGGTCCGCAAGGCGATCGAGGAGATCTTCAAGGTGAAGGTGACGGGGGTTCATATAATGAACATCCACCCGAAACCGAAGAGAATGGGCGCCTTCCTCGGGAAGACCCGTTCGTGGAAAAAAGCGATAGTCAGCCTCGCTCCGGGAGAGCGTATCGACTTCTTCGAAGGCGCGAGCATTTAGCGGGAAGGAGAAAGGAAACCAATGGCGATCAAGAAGTTCAACCCCTATACTCCGGGCCGCAGGTTCATGACCGTTCAGAAGAACGACGATCTTACCAAAAAGGATCCCGAGCGCTCTCTTCTCGAGCCTCTCCATAAGAAGGGCGGCAGGAACAATCGCGGCAGAATCACAATGCGCCACAGAGGCGGCGGCGCGAAGAGGCTGTACAGAGTCATCGACTTCAAAAGGAACAAGCTCAACGTCCCCGGAAAAGTCGCCGCCATCGAGTACGATCCCAACAGGAACGCCAGGATCGCGCTCATTCACTACCTTGACGGCGAAAAGCGCTATATCATCGCTCCCAAGGATCTGAACGTCGGCGACAAGATCGTCGCGGGCCCCGAGTCCGACATCCGGCCGGGCAACGCGCTGAAGCTGAAAGATATCCCGGTGGGAACCACCGTGCACAACCTCGAACTCGAGCCCGGCAGAGGCGGCAAGCTAGTCCGCGCGGCCGGAACATCCGCCCAGCTTATGGCGAAGGAAGGCAAGTACGCATACCTCCGGATGCCCAGCGGCGAGCTTCGCCTCATACTTCAGGAGTGCATGGCGACGATCGGGCAGGTCGGCAACGAAGACTACGAGAACGTGTCCTTCGGTAAGGCCGGGAAAACCCGTTGGCTGGGAAGACGTCCAATGGTTCGCGGTATGGTCATGAACCCTGTGGACCACCCCATGGGCGGCGGCGAAGGCAAGAGCAAATCGCACAAGCACCCCGTCTCCCCTTGGGGAACGCCCGCAAAAGGATACCGCACCCGGAAGAAGAAGCCGTCCGACAAGATGATCGTTCGGCGCCGGTACGAGAAGTAAGGAGGGACACTGAATGGCTCGTTCCAGAAAGAAGGGGCCCTATGTGGATCAGAAGCTGCTCCGGAAGATCGAGGACATGAACGAAGGAACAGCGAAGAAGGTCATGAAGACCTGGTCCCGCAGATCGACGATCGTTCCCGCCATGATTGGCCACACGATCGCGGTTCATAACGGACGGATCCACATACCCATCTATATCAGCGAAAATATGGTCGGACACAAACTTGGCGAATTCGCGCCCACCCGCAAGTTCGGAGGACACGCGGGCCAGGAGCGTTCCTCAAGGGTTCGGTGAGGAGGTAATGGTGATGGAAGCTAAAGCCGTTGCCAGACAGGTGCGGGTTTCCCCAATAAAGGTACGTAGGGTGCTGACCCTTATCCGCGGCAAAAAAGTCGGAGAGGCTCTCGTCGCTCTCCGCTACAGCCCGCAGAAATCGGCGAAACTCGTCAGCAAGGTGTTGCAGAGCGCAGTGGCCAATGCGGAACACAATTTCGGCATGGACACCGACAAACTGCGTATAGTAGCAGCTACGGCGGATCAGGGGCCCGTGATGAAACGTTTTCGTCCGGTCTCCATGGGTAGGGCGCACCCCTATCGCCACCGTACGAGTCATGTGACTGTGATAGTCGCGGAACGGTAAGGAGGGGGAACTCGTGGGACAGAAAGTTCACCCAATCGGATTCCGACTGGGAGTCGCCAGTGAGTGGGAATCCAAGTGGTTTGCCAGCGGCAAGGAGTATGCGAAGCACCTTCACGAGGATATCGCGCTTCGGAAGTATATTGCGAAGAAGTGGGAGAGCGCCGGAATCTCCCGTATCGAAATAGAACGCGTAGGGCACGTCATTCGCTTCACTGTTTGGACCTCCCGGCCCGGTGTAGTTATCGGGCGGGGCGGCGCCGAGATTCAGGTCATGAAAGACGAACTCCAGGCGAAGACCGGCGCGAAGATTATGATCAACGTCCAGGAGATCAAGAATCCGGACGTCGAGTCGCAGCTTGTCGCAGTCGGCGTCGCGTCCGCGCTCGAGCGGAGAGTTTCCTTCCGCCGTGCGATGAAGCAGTCCATCTTCCGCGCCATGAAAGGCGGAGCGAAGGGGATCAAGATCTCCTGCGCCGGACGTCTGGGCGGAGCGGAAATCGCTCGGACCGAATGGTACAACGAAGGACGTCTGCCTCTTTCGACGATCCGCGCCGACATCGACTACGGCTTCGCGGAGGCGAAGACCATGTACGGCGTCATCGGCGTCAAGGTCTGGATCTTCCGGGACAAGGAGAACGAGCGTCCCGCTCAGGCTCCCCGCCAGGGCCGCGGCCCTCGCCAGGACCGTTCCCGCGGAGATCGCGCCCCGGAGTCTTCCCGGGAAAGGGGGTAAAGCGCGATGTTGATGCCCAGCAGAGTAAAATACAGAAAACCCTTCCGCCGCCCCCTCAAGGGGAAGGCGAAGGGAGGGACATATGTCGCCTTCGGCGAATACGGTCTTCAGACGCTCGACTGCGCCTGGATCACCGCGCGGCAGATAGAAGCCACGCGTGTCGCCATCTCCCGTAAGATGAAAAAAGGCGGCAAGATTTGGATTCGCATCTTCCCCGACCACCCCTTCACCAAGAAACCCTTGGAGACCCGTATGGGAAAGGGAAAGGGCGCGCCCGAGTTCTGGGTGGCTCCGGTCAAGCGCGGAAGAATCCTCTTTGAAATCGCGGGCGTTCCCAGAGAGATCGTGGAAGAAGCATTCCGCACCGCATCCCACAAGCTGCCCGTCAAGGTGCGCCTTGTGGCCCGAGAAGGTTTTGGTGGTGAATGAACATGGAGAGCAAGAATTTGCGCGACCTGACACTCGATGAACTGAACGAGAAACATAGACAGTACAAGGAAGAGCTGTTCAACCTGCGTTTCCAGAACGCCATCGGACAGCTGAAGAATACGAGCAGAATAAAAGATGTACGCAAGACGATCGCGCGAGTTCTGACGATCGTCCGCGAGAAGCAGATGGCCGGCGATCAGACCGCCGGAAGGAGGTAGTCCCGAATGGAAGAGCGGAAACCTCACCGCAAGGTCAGGACCGGAACGGTCGTCAGCGACAAAATGGAGAAGACCGTCGTGGTTCGGGTGGAGCGGTTTGAAAAACACCCCCTCTACGGGAAGAGACTCGTCAGAGCGAAGAAGTATACGGCTCACGACGAAAAGAACGAATGCAGGATGGGAGATCTCGTGACAATCGGCGAGACACGCCCTCTCAGCAAGACGAAGCGCTGGACGCTTCTCGAGATAGTACGCAAGGCGCCCGTTTTCGACGAGGTTGCGGAGAACGGCGGGGAGGCGTAGGCTATGATTCAGCTGACTACAGTGCTCAACGTCGCCGACAACTCCGGTGCTAAAAAACTTTTCTGCATCCAGGTGCTCGGCGGGAGCAAGCGCAAGTGGGGAACCATAGGCGACGTTATCGTCGCCTCGGTTCGCGAAGCGATTCCCAACAGCAACGTCGCCAAGGGAGCCGTCGTCAAGGCGGTCATCGTGAGGACGAAGAAGGAAGTCCGCCGGGCGGACGGTTCATACGTTCGTTTCGACGACAACGCTGCGGTGATCATCGATAACAACGGCGATCCCAAGGGTACCCGAATCTTCGGGCCCGTGGGCAGGGAGCTGAGGGCGAAGAAGTACATGCGTATTCTCTCCCTCGCGCCCGAAGTCGTATGACGGAGGACAACGGATAATGAGCAAGATGAGACTGAAAAAAGGCGACCGGGTGAAGGTAATATCCGGCAAGGATGCGGGCAAAGAGGGAAAGATTCTCCGCTGCATCCGCGACAGGGATCTGCTGGTCATCGAAGGTGTGAACATGGTCACCAAACATGTCAAGCCCTCGCAGAAGAACCCCAAGTCGGGTATCGTCAAGCAGGAAGCCCCGATCTACGCCAGCAAGGTCATGCTCGTATGCCCCTCCTGCGGCGCTGCAACACGCGTTGGTCGCGGCTATCTCGAGAACGGGAACAAGGTTCGCATGTGCAAGGCCTGCGGCGAGATCGTGGACCAGGTGTAAGGAGGTAAGCGTGAATGGCCCCTCGGCTGCTTGAGAAATATAAAAACGACGTCTCGCCGAAACTGGCGAAGGAATTCAGCTATAAGAACGTGATGGAGATCCCCCGCCTGAAAAAGGTCGTGGTGAATATCGGTGTGGGCGACGCGAAGCTCGACATCAAGTTCATGGACTCCGCAATCGCGGAACTTGGCGCCATCACCGGCCAGCGCCCCCTGCTGAAGAGGGCGAAGAAATCGGTGGCCGGCTTCAAGGTCCGTCAGGGAATGCCCGTGGCGTGCACCGTCACGCTGCGCGGAGATCGTATGTGGGAGTTCCTGGATCGTCTTCTCTCTCTCGCGCTCCCCAGCATCAAGGACTTTCAGGGCGTCTCCCGCCGCGGTTTCGACGGAAGAGGCAACTACAATCTTGGTCTCAGGGAACAGCTTATTTTCCCCGAGATCAGTTACGACAAGGTCATCCGTCCCCGCGGTATGAACGTCTCGCTTGTGACATCGGCGAAGACGGATGAAGAAGCCCAGGCTCTTCTCCGCGAGCTGGGAATGCCGTTCACCCGGTAGGAAGGGGGAGTCGAAAATGGCGAGAAAAGCAATCAAGCATAAAGCGGCGCAACCCCCGAAATTTTCGGTGCGAAAGTATAATAGATGTCCGCTCTGCGGCCGTGTTCATGCGTACATGAGAAGGTTCAACATGTGCCGTTGTTGTTTCAGGAAGCTCGCCCGCGAAGGGAAAATTCCCGGCGTCGTCAAGTCGAGCTGGTAGACGAGTGGACTGAAGGGGGTCACTAGGAATGTACGTTACCGATCCGATAGCGGATATGCTCACTCGCGTCAGAAACGCAAACATGGTCTACCATGAGAGCGTCGACGTGCCGACGAGCAAGATAAAAATGGAGATTGCCCGCATCCTCAAGGAGACGGGCTACATAAAGAATTTCAAGGTTGTCAACGACCCGAAGAAGGCGTACAGCTCCATCCGCCTGTTCCTTTCCTACGGACCGAACAGGGAGAGGGTTATCCAGGGGCTGCGCCGGATCAGCAAACCGGGCAGACGAATATACGTGGGGCACGCCGACCTTCCGAAGGTCATGGGCGGACTCGGGATCGCCGTCATCTCCACACCGAAGGGCCTCAAAACCGACACGGAAGCCGGAACACTCGGCCTCGGCGGCGAAGTCCTCTGCTACGTGTGGTAAGGAAGAGGTGGAGTAGATGTCTCGAATCGGACGCAAACATATTCCGGTTCCCTCCGGAACGAACGTTGCCCTCGAGGACGGCGCGGTTGTCGTGAAGGGACCGAAAGGACGGCTCCAGACTCCCATGGTCCCGGGAATCGACGTATCGGTCGAAGCCGCCGTCGTCGTCGTCACCCGGCAGAACGACCAGAAGCAGACAAAGGCGTTCCACGGCATGATACGCGCCCTTGTCGCGAACATGGTTACCGGCGTCAGCACCGGCTTCAAGAAAGATCTTGAGATCGTCGGCGTGGGCTACCGCGCCCAGATGCAGGGAAAAAAACTTATCCTCAACCTAGGCTATTCCAACCCGGTGGAGTACGAAGCTCCCGAAGGTATCGAATTGGCCCTGGACGGACCGACGAAGCTCTCGGTCAAGGGTATAGACAAGCAGGTGGTAGGGCAGGTTTCCGCGGTAATCCGCGGCTTCCGTCCGCCCGAGCCGTATCAGGGCAAGGGAATCCGGTACGCCGGCGAGCATATTATTCGCAAGGCCGGAAAGACCGGAGCGAAGTAATTCGAGGTGAATGGACATGAAAATGAAAACCAGAAGCGTATTGCGTGAAATTCGGCATGCCCGGCTTCGGAAAACCCTCTCCGGTACGGTGGAAAAACCGAGAATGGCTGTGTTTCACAGTCTGAAGCACATCTATGTTCAGTTCATCGACGACGAAAGAGGACATACTCTCGCGTCGGCGTCCACACTCGACCCCGTTGTACGGGGAAATCTTCCCGGGACATGCAACATCGAAGCGGCGAAGATCATCGGAAAAATAGCTGCCGAGCGCGCCCTCGCGAAAGGCATCACTTCGGTTGTTTTCGACAGGGGCGGCCACATGTTCCACGGAAAAGTAAAGGCCCTGGCCGATGCAGCCCGTGAAGCCGGACTGAAGTTCTAACTGGGAGGCGCATGCGATGATTAAAAAGAAGTTGGATGCCAAGGGGATGGAACTCACCGAGCGCGTTGTCGCCATCAACCGCGTGAGCAAAGTCGTCAAGGGCGGAAAAAGATTCAAGTTCAGCGTCCTCGTCGTCGTCGGCGACGGCGACCGGTACGTCGGAGTCGGTATGGGAAAGGCCAAGGAAATTTCCGAGGCCGTCCGTAAAGGAATCGACAAGGCGGGGAAGAGTCTCTTCGAGATCAAGAAGATAGGCAATACGATTCCCCATCCCATCATCGGCAGCTTCGGAGCCGCCGAGGTCCTCCTCAAGCCGGCCGCGCCCGGAACGGGAGTTATCGCTGGCGGCGTGGTGCGCGCCATCATGGAGCTTGGGGGCGTGAAAGACGTCGTGAGCAAGGTGATCGGCCGCACGTCGAACCCCATCAACGTCGCCTGGGCGACCATGCGCGCCGTCGAGGAGATGCGGACCCCCGACGAGATTCTGCGGCTCAGAGGCAAAAAGTCTCTCGACGCCGCTGCGGAATAGGAGGCTGACCGTAATGGCCAAACTTCGGATTACCTGGAAGAAGAGCGGTATCGGGAAGCCGGAAGTGCAGAAGCGCACGGTCCGCGCTCTTGGATTGAGAAAACTCAACCACACAGTAGAACACAACGATACGCCCCAGATACGCGGCATGGTGAACAAGGTCAGCCATCTGGTCGAGTGCGTCGTCGTCGACGAGTAGGAGGAACGCGCCATGAGTTTGCATGAACTGCGCCCGGCGCCGGGCGCCAAGACGAAAGGCAAGCGCCTCGGACAGGGAATCGGGAGCGGCACCGGCAAAACGGCGGGCAAAGGAAACAAGGGACAGAAAGCCAGGAGCGGCGGCGGAGTTCGTCCCGGTTTCGAAGGCGGTCAGATGCCCATGATGCGGCGCATCCCCAAGAGAGGCTTCAACAACGCTCGATTCGCGAAAGTGTACCAGATCGTCAACGTGGAGGATATCGCCTCCCGCTTCGAGGCGGGGGCGACCGTAGGATACGAGGAGCTGCACGCAGTGCGTCTTGTACAGAAGGATCGTCTCCCCGTCAAGGTTTTGGCGAACGGAGAGATGGACAAGCCTCTCACGGTCCGCGCCAACGCCTTCAGCGCCGGAGCGAAGGCAAAAATAGAAGCTGCGGGTGGGAAGGTCGAGGTGGTCTAAGTGCTTGACTCCTTCAGGGATGCATTTCGACTTCCGGATCTTAAAAGAAGAATTCTCTTTACCCTGGGAGTGCTCCTGATCTTCAGGCTCGGAGCGCACGTACCGACCCCGGGGATCGACGCCGAGGCGATGTCGAGCCTCTTCGATCAGGGAGGCGTCCTTGGTTTCCTCGATATATTCGCGGGCGGAGCCCTCAGAAGGTTCAGCGTCTTCGCCCTCGGCGTCGCCCCGTACATCAACGCGAGCATCGTGATGCAGCTCCTTGTGGTGATCTTCCCCGCCCTCGAGAAAATGCAGAAGGAGGGCGAGGAGGGCCGCAAAAAGATAGTCCAGTGGACTCGTCTCGCCGCAGTCGGTTTCGCGCTCGTCCAGGCCGTCGGCATGACGTTCTGGCTTCGCGGACTCGGTATTTTCAGCGGACATATTTTTGAAGGCGCGATCGTCGTGAGTACGGTCACGGCCGGTTCCATCGCCGTGATGTGGCTTGGCGAGGAAATCTCCGACCACGGTATCGGAAACGGAATCTCGCTTCTTATCTTCGCCGGAATCGTGGCGAGAGTGCCGGAGGCGATTATTCAGAGCTGGAACATGATCCGGCTCGGCGAGATGAACTTCCTCGTGCTGCTCCTGGCCCTTGCTCTCATGGTCGGCGTCATAGCGGGATGCATCATGCTTCAGGAGGGGCAACGCCGCCTTCCCGTGCAGTATGCGAAGCGGGTCGTCGGCAACAAGGTCTACGGCGGGCAAAGCACGTTCATTCCGCTGAAGGTGAATCAGGCCGGAGTCATCCCCATCATCTTCGCGTCGTCGGTGCTTCTCTTCCCGTACTCGGTCGCGAAGTTCTTCTCCGGGGATATCGCGCTCTTCTTCCAGAGAATCTTCGGCCCCGGAAGCTTCGTCTATACGATATTTTATGTGCTCCTTATCATCTTCTTCTCGTATTTCTACACGGCGGTCGTCTTCAACCCCGCCGATGTGGCGAACAACATGAAGAAGTACGGCGGCTTCATCCTCGGCATCCGCCCGGGAAAGCCGACGTCGGATTTCATCGAAAGGGTCATGAGCCGGATCACGCTCGCCGGAGCGGTTTTTCTCGCCTTCGTCGCGCTTGTGCCGAATCTTATGACGCAGTTTATGGGAATCACGAGCTTCTACTTCGGAGGAACTGCGGTTCTCATCGTCGTCGGTGTGGCGCTCGACACGGTCCATCAGATCGAAGGCCAACTTCTAATGCGTCACTACGAAGGGATACTGAAACGCAAGGACAAGACCGGCGGCCTACTTCGATTCTAAGGAGAGAAAAAATGCGGATAATTCTTCTAGGTTCACCTGGAGCGGGCAAGGGAACACTGGCGGCGGAAATCGAGCGAAAATATCCCGTTGCGCATATTTCCACTGGCGATATCTTCAGAGAGAACGTGAAGAACAACACTCCACTTGGATTGGAAGCTCGAGCGTTTTTGGATTCGGGTCGGCTTGTGCCCGACGACATTGTTATTGCTATGATGGAGGATCGTCTGCGGGAGCCCGACTGCGAGAAGGGATTCATTCTCGACGGGTTTCCCCGCACCGTCCCTCAAGCGGAGGCTCTAGAAAAGATATTGGAAGAGCTGGACCTGAAACTCGATGGAGTGGTCCTTCTCGATGTCGACGAGGAGACTGTGGTGCGTCGTCTTTCCGGCAGGAGAGTCTGCCGGAACTGCGGCGCCATATACAACCTCTTTTTCCGCCCCTCGTCGAAGGGGGATCTGTGCGAAAAATGCGGAGGAGAGGTCTATCAGCGCGAGGATGACAGGGAGGAAGTTGTTCGCAGCCGGCTTAAGGTGTTCTATGAACAGACGGCGCCCCTGATCGATTTTTACGGCGAGAAACATACGCTCTCGCGCCTTGCGGCGGATCGCAGCGGCCGGCACCACTCGCTTCTCGAAGATCTCGAACGGGCGGTCGGCATCTCCGAATGATCACCTTGAAAAAAGAACAGGAACTCCTCCTTATGAGGAAAGCGGGCAGGATAGTGGCGAACGTGCTTGACATGATCGCCGGGATTGTTCGTCCGGGTGTATCCACTGCGGAGATCGACGAGGCTGCGGAGTCTCTCATAAAAAAATCCGGAGCCTCGCCCGCCTTCAAGGGGTACAGGGTTCCAGGGATAAAACAGCCGTTTCCCGGCACGGTCTGCGCTTCGATCAACTCGGAGATAGTCCACGGGATCCCAAGCCGCGACCGCCTTCTGGAGGAGGGCGACATCATCAGCATCGATGTCGGAGCCTGTTTTTCCGGATATTACGGCGACGCCGCATGTACTTACCCTGTGGGGGAGGTCAGCCCGACGAGAGAACGGTTGCTTTCAGTGACGAAGAAGAGCCTTGAAGACGCGATTCTCGCTGCGAGGGCGGGCAGGACGCTCGGCGATATCGGACACGCTGTGGAAAGTTGCGTAACGGCATGCGGATACGGTATTGTCCGCGACTACTCGGGGCACGGCATAGGCAAGCATCTGCACGAACCGCCCCAGATACCGAACTACGGTCAGCCCGGAAGGGGGATCACCCTCAAAGCCGGGATGACGCTGGCCATCGAACCTATGGTGATGACCGGTTCGGAAGATGTTGTCACCGGAAACGACCAATGGGTTGTGAGAACTGCCGACGGCTCGGATGCTGCTCATTTTGAAAAGTCGGTCCTCGTCCGTGACGGGGATCCGGAGATATTGACGCCGTGGGCATGGGCCTGAAAGAGCTAACCGATGGCGGGATGTGTGCAATTGGTCAAGTGGTCAGATCTCGGAAGGGAAAGGACGCCGGGAAATGGTACGTTGTAGTCGGCGTTTCGGAGGACTGCCGGCCATGCGGACGAACGCGGGAGGCGAGGATTCTGGTGGCGGACGGCAAAAAGTTCACCGTCGGAAGACCCAAGGCAAAAAACATGATCCACCTCCAGCGGACGCGATGGGTCCTTGACGAAATTGCGAAGAGCATCCTGTCGAAGGGGACAGTCGACGCAGGAAGATTTCAGGCTCTGCTTACGGGGCTTGCAGAAAAGAACAGTATCGGGGAGTCGGTCGGTCGCGCTCCGGGAAACGAAGCGTCCGGCGCCTCCTCCGGGGAGGATGAGGAGACCGCATGTCCAATAAAGACGAAGTCATAGAAGTACGGGGAAAGGTGATCGAGCCGCTTCCGAACGCTATGTTCAAGGTGGAACTCGACAACGGACACAAGATACTCGCCCACGTGTCGGGAAAGATGCGGTTGCACTTCATCCGCATCCTCCCGGGAGACAGGGTTCTGGTGGAGATCTCTCCCTACGACCTGTCCAGGGGCAGAATCATCTATAGATATAAATAAGAGTATTTTCATATTGTCCGATCTCCTGTATAATAAACCGCTTGGAGAAAAGATATTTTCAGAAGCCCGGAGGGGCCTCTGTTTCAGTTCTTTCGGAGGAGCGTGGAATCCATGAAAGTAAAACCATCGGTGAAGCCGATGTGCGAGTTTTGCCGGGTAATCCGGCGCAAGGGTGTCGTGCGGATTATCTGCAGCAGAAATCCCCGGCATAAGCAGAGACAGGGTGCAAGGAGGTAAACGCGAATGGCCCGTATCGCCGGAGTTGATATTCCCCGCGAGAAGCGAGTGGAAATTGCGTTGACATACATTTTCGGAATAGGCCTTCCAACCTCGAAGAAGATCCTCGCCGTCACCGGAGTCAATCCCGACACGCGCGTGAAGGATCTCACCGAGGAGGAGTCCCAGAAGCTTCGAAGAGAGATAGAGGACCACTACAAGGTGGAGGGCGACCTTCGCAGAGAGGTGTCCATGAACATCAAGCGTCTTATGGACATCGGCTGCTACAGAGGGCAGCGTCATAAGCTCGGCCTTCCGGTCCGCGGACAGAAGACCAAGACGAACGCGCGTACCCGTAAAGGCCCTCGCCGCACGGTGGCGGGCAAAAAGATGGCTACGAAGTAGCCTTCAGGATAGAGAACAAGGAGGCTGGAACAAGTGGCCAAGCGAACAGTCCGCAGAGGTAAGAAAAAGGAAAGAAAGAATATCAGCTACGGCGTAGCGCACATCTACTCCACATTCAACAACACCATCGTGTGCGTGAGCGACAAGGGCGGCAACGTTCTCGCCTGGGCTTCCGGCGGCAACGTCGGATTCAAGGGAACAAGAAAGTCCACTCCCTTCGCGGCGCAGATCGCCGCCTCCCAGGTCGCCAAAGCCGTTCAGGAACACGGAATGCAGGAGATCGACGTCGTCGTCAAGGGCCCCGGGCCCGGCCGTGAATCGGCCATCCGTTCGCTGCAGGCGGCAGGTCTGCAGGTCAACATGATCAAGGATTCGACGCCCGTGCCCCACAACGGCTGCCGCCCGCCGAAGCGGCGCAGAGTCTAGCCCGGGTATCGGTCAAGGAGGGAATTATTTCTTATGAGCAGATATATCGGACCTGCGTGCCGTTTGTGCAAGGCGGAGGGCACGAAGCTCTTCCTCAAGGGAGACCGTTGCTACACCGCCAAGTGCGCCATCACCAAGAGCGAGGGCGCCACAGTGAAAGGAAAGAAGGGGCGTCCCCGTACCAAAGTCAGCGAGTACGGTATCCGTCTTCGTGAGAAACAGAAGCTTCGCCGCTTCTACGGAATGACCGAGTTGCAGTTCAAGCGCTTCTTCGAAATCGCGAACAACCAGTCGGGGCAGACGGGTCACAACTTCCTCAGCCTCCTCGAGCGCAGATTGGACAACGTGGTTTACCGCCTCGGACTCGCCAACAGCAGAAAACAGGCCAGACAGCTCGTCATGCACGGTCATTTCCGCGTGAACGGGAAGCGCGTGGATATCCCCAGCTATCTCGTCGACAGCGGCGATGTCGTCGCCGTCATGGAAAAGAGCCGCGACGTCACGCTGATCAAGGAGAACGCGGAGGTTGCGACCGCGAGGAAAGCTCCCGAATGGCTCGAGTTCAACGCAGAAAAAATCGAAGGGAAGGTTCTTTCGCTCCCCAGCCGTGAGCAGATCGATGCGCCGGTGACCGAGCAGCTCGTCGTCGAGTTTTATGCCAGATAGTGGCGTGAAAGGTGTTGGAAGCCTTGGATTATTTGCGGCCTGAGATCCGTATCGAGGAAAGCACCCCTAAATATGCGAAGGTTCTCATCGAACCGCTCGAGCGGGGATATGGAGCGACTCTGGGCAATTCTCTCAGAAGAGTTCTTCTCTCCTCGATCAAGGGTGCGGCCATCACGTCCGTCCGAATCGACGGCGTGCTCCATGAATTCAGCACCATACCCGGTGTTCTGGAAGATGTCATCGAAATTCTGTTGAATCTAAAACACATCCCTGTCCGTTCCTTCAGCCAGGAGGTTCGGGTGCTTCGGCTGGAGAAGGAAGGGGGCGGCCTCGTCACCGCCGGAGATATCCAGCCCGACAGCGAAGTGGAGTTCGTCGATCCCGAGGCCCCCATCTGCACGATGGAGGAGGGCGCCCGTTTCTCGATGGACATCTACGTGGAGCAGGGCGCCGGGTATGCATCTATGGAGCGCTCGCGCCCCCCGTATCTCCCAGTGGACGCGCTGCTTGTCGATGCGATCTTCTCTCCCGTCCTCAAAGTCAACTACGACGTAGAGGCTACGCGTGTAGGACAGCAGACCGACTATGAACGTCTCGTCCTTGAAATCTGGACGAACGGCGTCCACCACCCGGAGAATACTCTCTGCGAGGCGTCGAAAATACTGAAAAAATATTTCGGCGACATTGTGGAGGACATGGAAAAGCTCAACCCCGTGGAGCCGCGCGAACAAGAAGCCGCTCCCGGAGAAAGCGGATCCTCGGAGCCCGCGCCCGAGCGTCTTGCGGAGGAGGACGACTTCCTCTCGCGCCCGGTCAGGGATCTCGAACTCTCCATCCGGAGCGAGAACTGCCTTCTCCGAGGCGGAATCCAGACGATAGGCGACCTGATGAGCAAGACCAGGGAAGACCTTCTGAAAATCCGCAACCTGGGGAAAATATCCCTGAAGGAGATCGAGGAGAAGAAGGAGAAGCTCGGGAGCACCCTTGCGAGCGCGAAGAGCGAAGGCAAGCTCCGTGAGGGCGCCGGGGCGAAGGCGCCCAAGAACGACGAGAAAACGCAAAAAGACGAAGTAGAATCAAAGGAGGAGTAATTCCATGAGACACCGTATGGATAACCGGACCCTCGGCCGGTATGGCAGTCATAGAATGGCCATGTTGTCCAACATGGCGGCCAGCCTGTTCCTCGAGGAGAACATCACCACGACGCTTATCCGGGCGAAGGAACTCCGCAGATTCGCCGAGCGTCTGATTACTCGGGCGAAGGGCGGAACGGTGCATGACCGCAGAATCGTGCGTACGAAGATGGCGCACAAAGAAGCGGCGATCAAGCTCTTCGACGACATCGCGAAGAGGTACGTGAACCGGCCCGGCGGATACACCCGAATCGTCAAGACGGGATTCCGCGCGGGCGACAGCGCTCCCATGGCGGTCATATCCCTGGTGGATTGATGACCCCGAGTTTATGAAGACGGATTCCAGGATGGTATGCGAACTCCGGGATGTGACGTACGTCTATCCCGGAGGAGCGTCGGGACGAGTTCCCGGAGGAGCGTCGGGGCAAGTTCACGGAGGAGCGTCGGAAAAGGAAAGTCAAAAGTCCGGCGCCTTCTCGGGAAAAGAACCTCCGGAGTCGTCCGAAGCCGCTTCCCGGCCCGGACACCCGGCGCTCTCCGGTATCACGCTTCAGGTACGCGAGGGCGAATGGCTCGCGCTTCTCGGGAGCAACGGATCGGGCAAATCGACCCTGGCGAAACATCTGAACGCCCTGCTGACCCCGACGCAGGGCGATTGTACTGTTTTCGGCATGTCGACGAAAGATCCTCGGAACATCTTTTCGATTCGCAGCGCCGTCTCCATGGTCTTTCAAAACCCTGAGAATCAGATCGTCGGCACAGTGGTCGAGGAGGATGCCGCGTTCGGCCCGGAGAATCAGGGGCTTCCGTCGTCGGAGATCGAGCTTCGCGTCGAACGGGCCCTCCGTGCCGCCGGTCTTTTCGAGAAGCGAAAAAAACCCACCTATACGCTTTCGGGTGGCGAAAAACAGCGCCTTGCCGTTGCAGGAGCGCTTGCAATGGACACGCCCTGCCTTGTTCTCGACGAACCGACTGCGATGCTCGACCCCCAGGGGCGTCATGAGTTGCTCGAAATACTTCGCTCTCTGCATGAAGGAGGAAAGACTATTGTCTCCATCACCCATCGGCTGGAAGAGATTCCGTACTGCGACCGCGCGGTCGTCCTCGTGGAGGGAAGGATCGCGTGGGAGGGCGCCGTCCCTTCTCTTTTCACACAGAGCGAGTCTTTCAGAAAGTGGGGGTTGGACGCTCCTCCGCTCGTCTCCCTCTGGAAGGAACTGCGCGCGGAGACGCCCCTCTCTCTCCCCGAAGTTCCGACGCTCTCCGGAATGACCGACGCGCTATGTCGATTACAGTAGCAAACCTGTCGCATACCTATCATCCGGGGACGCCGCTCGAAACGAAGGCTCTGGAGGATGTCTCTCTCGAATGCAGGCGCGGCGAATGGCTCTCCATAGTCGGACACACCGGCAGCGGCAAATCGACGCTTGCGCAGCACCTGAACGGAATTCTCCTTCCCGAAAAAGGGGCCGTGCGCGTCGACGGAATGGAAGTCCGGGAGAAAAGCCCGCATCTGCGGGAGGTTCGCCGATCGGTCGGACTTGTCTTTCAATATCCCGAACAGCAGCTCTTCGCCGAGAACGTCATGGAGGAGATCTCCTTCGCTCCACGGAACTGGGGCGTACAGGAAGAGCGCATCGCCGCTCTCGCTTCGTCCTCGCTGTCGCTTGCGGGACTCGACGAAAGCTATCTCTCCCGGAGTCCGTTCCACCTCTCCGGAGGCGAAAAACGGAAGGTCGCGATAGCTTCCGTGCTCGCCGGAGCGCCTTCGTACCTCGTCCTCGACGAACCCACCGCAGGTCTTGACTCCTGGTCGCGCAGGGAACTCGTCTCGCTTCTCGTCAGACTGAAGGGGGAGGGGTTGGGTATCGTCCTCGTCACGCACGACCTCGACATCGCGCTCCAGTTCAGCGATTGCATCCTTATGCTCGACCGAGGCCGACGCGTCGTGATGGACGCTCCGAGAAAAGTTATGGAGCATCTCCGGTCGCATCCCGTATCCGGACTCCATCTCCCGGAGATCGCCGCGCTCTCCGCTGCGATCAAAAACACCGAACCTTCCGCTCCGCTCACCTGGGATTGGAAAGAGTTGAAACGGTGGGTAGTTCGCCGGACGGTTTCCGGAGAAGTTCACCTGCCAGGAGGCGACGTATGAAATTCCTCGACCATCTCACATTCGGCCAGTACGTGCCCGCGGACTCTCCGGTACATCGTCTCGACCCGCGCTGCAAGATACTTGCGGTGCTCGTCGTCCTTACCGGTATTTTTCTTGCGCGGCATATTCTCGTGTTCGCGGCGTGGGGAGGACTTCTCTTTTCGCTCGCCGCGCTCTCTCGCCTTCCGTTCCGTCTCGTTCTGCGCTCCGCGAAGCCCGTGCTCATACTTGTCTTCTTCACGGCGTTCATACATGTCTTTTTCACCGACGGCGCTCCGCTCCTGGAAGTAGGATGGGTCACCATTACAAGAGAGGGAGTTTTCGGCGCGGTCTATATGGGGCTTCGGCTTCTCTTTCTGGTGCTCTTCGCCTCGTTTCTTACGCTCACTACCAAGCCGATGGAGCTTTCGGACGGACTCGAACGTCTCTTCTCTCCCTTTGCCCGATTCGGCTTTCCCGCGCATGAACTGGCCATGATGATGACGATCGCTCTCCGCTTCATTCCGACCCTCCTCGACGAGACCGACCGTATCATGAAGGCGCAGCTCGCACGAGGAGCCGCCTTCGACCGCGGGAACCTCTGGAAGCGCCTTAAAGCCTTCCTTCCCGTGCTTATTCCTCTGTTCGTCATCGTCTTCCAGAGGGCGGAGGATCTTGCGACCGCCATGGAAGCGCGCTGCTACAGAGGGGGGGAGGGGCGCACCAGAATGTCCCCGCTCGTCTGGAGATCGTCCGACACGCTCGGCGCCCTTCTTGTCCTCGGCATTGTCGTCGGGCTGGTCGTCGGCGACAGGAGTTTCCTTTCGTGAAATACGCTGCGGTCGTGGGGTATCTGGGTACATCGTTCTCCGGATGGCAACGTCAGAGCAGCGGTATCGGCGTTCAGGAAAAAATCGAGGACAGTTTGAAGACCATCTCCGGCCGGGAGGTCTCCGTCACAGCCGCCGGTCGAACCGACGCGGGCGTCCATGCGCGGGCGCAGGTTATCTCGTTCGAACTCGACAGAGTATGGCGTCCCGACAAACTTCTACTCGCCGTCAACTTTCACCTTCCGCCCGATGTGAGCGTCATGAAGATCGCCCACGCTCCGCAGAGCTTCGACGCGCGGCGTTCCGCGCTCTGGAGAGAGTACCGCTACCTGGTCTGGCACGGCAACGCTTTCCCGCCGCTTCTGAGGGGGCTTGTCTGGTGGAACAAGTTCCGCTGGAACCGTGCCGAGACCCTGAAGGCCTGCGCGCTCTACGAAGGGACGCACGACTTCGGGGCGTTCTGCAAGACGACGGAGCGCCCGGAACGTTCGGTTCGGACCGTCCTTAAAGCCACGCTCCGCAGAAAAGGAGACCTGACGGTCTTCACCGTCCGCGGCAATGCTTTCCTCACCAATATGGTGCGCATCATGGTAGGCAATCTCCAGGCCGTAGGCTACGGAAAAAAAGACCTTGACTGGCTTGCCGCCCTTCTCTCCGGAAGAACCAGGGCTGAATCCGCCATGACGGCTCCGCCCGAAGGCCTCTATTTATGGCGTGTGGGGTACGGAGAGGGTACCCCATTTCGCACGGACGGTATAGAATAGAGAGCGTGTTCGAGGCGCGGGGTGCGCTCCGCATTCTTCACCGCGAGCTGAACGCGAACAGCCTCTTCATCATCCAAAGGAGGAAAACACCGTGTTTGGAACGGATATCGGAATAGACCTTGGAACTGCAACAGTCCTTATCTACGTCAAGAACAAGGGCATCGTCCTGCGGGAACCGTCCGTGGTGGCGGTGGACCTTGATACAGGCAAAATTCTCGCGGTGGGGTACGAAGCCAAGAATATGGTCGGGCGAACGCCGGGAAGCATCACGTCCGTCCGTCCTCTCAAGGACGGCGTCATCGCCGACTACACCATGACCGAGGCCATGCTGCACCACTTTATGCGCCGCGTCCTCAGGGGCTTCAACCGCTTCTTCCGCAACCGGGTCATGATCTGCGTTCCCTCGGGCGCCACGGATGTGGAACGCCGCGCGGTCCTCGAAGCGGCGGTGGAGGTGGGCGCGAAAGAGGCCTACCTTATCGAAGAACCCATGGCGGCGGCCATCGGCGCGAATCTCAACGTCGAAGAGCCCCGCGGAAAGATGGTCGTCGATATCGGCGGCGGCACAACGGATATCGCCGTCATCTCGCTCGGCGGCATCGTCGTCTCGAAGTCCCTCCGCATAGGGGGGGACCGCTTCGACGAAGGGATCATGCGCTACCTGCGCAAGCAGTACAACCTCGCTATCGGCGAACAGACCGCCGAAAATCTCAAGATCATGATCGGTACGTGCCTCCAGGAAGCGCCGGATACGAAGATGATCCTCAAAGGACGCGATCTCGTCCAGGGGCTGCCCCGGCAGATAGAGGTCTCCAGCGCGAGCGTCTCGATGGCCATCGGTGAAATGGTCCAGGCGTTGATCGATGGCGTTCGAAATGTTTTGGAGCTAACGCCGCCGGAACTCTCCGCCGATATAATAGACAGAGGGATCGTACTCACAGGAGGAGGCGCTCTGCTTCGAGGCCTTACCGAGTTGATCACCCGCCAAACCGGCATCAACTGCTTCACCGCGGACGACCCGATGGAGTGCGTCGCCCTCGGCACGGGAAAGGCTCTCGCCGAGATCGACAAACTGCAGGCCTCCGGGCGTAGCGGCATACTTGTGAATCGCAGAAAAGGCCGGAAGAAAAAGTTCTGATCCGCCGGACGGAGTTGCACCTACGATTCCGGTCCCGGCGGACTTTCGAGGGAGGAAAACACATGCATCGGGGACTCTACGCCGCCGCATCCGCGATGATCGTCCAGGAGACAATGCACGACGTCGTGGCGAACAACCTCGCCAACGTGAGTTCGTCCGGGTTCCGGAGGCGGATACCCGTCAACAAATCGTTTCCCGAGGTGTTGATGGACCGTATCGAGAAGAAGTCGGAAGACGGCGAGATCAAGCTTGTCGCCCCTCCCTTCCAGCTCGGACTCAAGGGAAAGTTTCTCATCGGCGATCTCAGCCTCGCGAACGTCATCTCGGAGACATATATGAGCACCGAGTTCGGCGGACTCCAAGTGACGGACAATCCCTTCGACGTCGCGATCGTCGGCGAAGGGTACTTCGCCGTTCAGGACGGCGCGGGGAATACGTATTACACACGTTCCGGCCACTTCCAGAAGAATGCGGAAGGGCAGCTCGTCACGGAGGACGGCATGCTCGTCCTTGGAGACGGAGGCCCGATCGAAGTTGGCGATGCATCCCGTTTCGCCATTACGGAAAACGGCAATGTCGTCGCCGACGGCGCCGCGGTCGACATGTTCCAGGTTGTGACCTTCGACAACCCCACGTATCTCAGGCAGGTGGGCCGCACCGCGCTTGCCGTCACGCCCCAGTCCGGCGCGCCCGTTCCGGTGGAGGAGATCCGCCTCGAACCCGGCGCTCTGGAGACGTCCAACGTGAACGTGGTCGAGGAGATGGTCCGGATGGTGGAGGCCCACCGAGCGTATGAATCGGCGTCCAAGGTGCTCATGACCCACGACGAACTCACGGGAAAACTGATCGCGTCCTACGGCAGGACGAGTTAAGCGGGAGGGAAAAGAAATGCTCAGAGCTTTGTGGACAAGCGCAAGCGGAATGATCGCGCAGCAGACCAATCTCGACGTCACCACCAACAACCTCTCGAACGTCAATACCGCCGGTTTCAAAAAGAAACGGGCCGATTTCGCCGATCTTCTCTACCAGATCAACAGGGAACCCGGCGCACCGGTGGAACCCGCGTCCATGGTGCCTACCGGCGTCCAGGTCGGCCTCGGTGTCCGCGTCGTGGGAACGCCGCGCATCATGACGCAGGGCAATCTCCAGGTGACCGACAGACCTCTGGACATCACCATCGAGGGAGACGGCTTCTTCCAGGTCCTCCTGCCGAACGGCGAGGTGGCCTACACCAGGGCGGGGAACTGGAATCTCGACGGAGAAGGGCAGATCGTCAACACGGACGGGCTGCTCATCGAACCGGCGCTCCTCGTCCCCGAGGACGCCACGGAAATCATGATCAGCCCCGAGGGTCTCGTCTCGGTGAAGATCGACGGACAGGCCGAGCCCGAGGAGATCGGACAGATAGAACTCGCCCGCTTCATCAATCCGGGCGGTCTGCGCGCTATGGGCAAGAACCTCTTCATGGAGACCGCCGCCAGCGGCGCCCCCATCGTCGGCAATCCGGGCGATGAAGGGCTCGGTCAGGTGCACCAGGGGATCCTGGAGATGTCCAACGTCCAGGTCGTCGACGAAATGGTCAACCTCATCATCGCGCAGAGAGCCTACGAAGCGAACTCAAAGGGAGTGCAGACGGCGGACGACCTGCTCCGAATAGCGAACGGCCTCAAGAGGTAGGTCCGAGGTGCAGGATTTCAGCGTTTCTTCAAGGCGGAGCGGTGCGTATCCTCTCCGCCTTTCGTCTTTTCTCAGCCTCCTTCTTCTCGTCCTGCTTTTCGTTTCCCCCGCCGCAGCCGCCGACCTTGTCATCGAGATGGATTCCCTTATCGCCGTTTCGGGGAGCCCCTTTCCCCTCTCGGAGGCGGCCCGCATCTCGGGAGACCCCGCGCTGGTTCAAAAAGCCGGAAATATTCTTCTTGATATTCCTCAGAACGGGGTGCTCTCACGAGACGAACTGCTCGACGCGGTTGTCGCGAAGGGCATCGGCGGCATTCGTCTCAAGCTCGTCATGCCTCAGGAGCTTCACATCGTTCTCGACGAGTCTCTCGAGGCGACCGTCAAGCGCCTTTCCGGGTGGAAGTGGGGCGTGACCGTCGAACCTCTCGGCCCGCTTCCTCCGGGTCGGATTGTCTCTCCTCTTTCCATTCCTCCCGGAACGGGATCCGCCACGCTTCGCTTCGCCGACGACCGGGGAAGCGAACGCGCGCTCGCAATCCGGCTCTCTTGGAGCCAGCCCGCCGTCGTCACGCTTCGTCCTCTCGAACGGGGGGCCGTCGTCTCCGCCTCGGACGTGGCGATACGCGAGGTGCGCGTCATGCGCTCCCAACCGCTCGCGTCGGCCTTGGAAGAGGTTGTCGGCCGCCGCCTCGGAAAGAATCTCTCTGCCGGCGAACCGATCCTCCTCAACTCCCTCTCGCTTTCTCCGATAATTCAAAGAGGGGACTCTGTTATAATAACGGTGCGGAGATCGGGGTTTCTCATCGAAGTCAGAGGAGAGGCTCTTGACGCAGGCGCCGAAGGAGAAAGTATCCGGGTGCGCAATCTGCAGAGCAGATCCGTGGTCCAGGCCGTGGTCGTCGGACCCGGAAGAGTGGAGGTGCAGTAAAAAGATGAAACGAATCGCGTGCGTTCTCGCCCTGCTGATGATGGCGTCGCTCGTTCCCTCGCCGAGCGCGAAGGCGGCGTCCCTATGGGACGACACTACGAACTGGATAGCCGACCGCCGGCCTTCGCGGATCGGCGATATCGTCACCGTCGTCGTCGACGAGAAGACGAAGACCAAGGACAAAGGTACGACCGAGGCCACCAAGACCAACAACAACAATGTCGACGACGGTTTCGGCATCTTCGACTTCATCCGGGCGTTCGGTTTCAAGTCGTCGAGCAAAATGACCGGGGACGGTTCCACCGAGCGGACCCACAGCGCCAAAGGACAGATAACCTGCCTCGTCACGGACATCCTCCCGAACGGTAACCTGATCATCGAGGGGACGAGAGACATCGCCACGCACGAGGAGACTCTGCAGCTCCGCGTCATCGGCGTGGTCCGCCCTCAGGACGTGGACAGCTACAACAAGATCCGGAGCGACCTCGTGGCGAACGCCGAAATCGACATCCGGGGCAGGGGAACGATCTCCCGCCTCCAGAAGCCGGGCATTCTGACGCAGATTCTCCAAGCCGTATTCTAGAGGAGGCGCGCACGGATGAAACGCTACGGAGCGGTATTTTTCGCACTGGCGGTGCTCCTTCTCTCGCCTTTTTGCGCGCGGGCATCCCACCCCGACGTCCGCATCAAGGACCTTGCCGACGTCGAAGGAGTCCGCTCGAATCAACTCGTCGGTCTCGGGCTCGTCATGGGACTTCAGGGGACCGGCGACCGCAGCGCGATGGCCACGCAGATGATACGCAACCTCATGAGTCAGTTCGGCATAGCGGTGAACGACAAGGCGGTGCGCAGCCGCAACGTCGCCGTCGTCACCCTGACCGCCGACCTCCCTGCGTTCGCCCGCCCGGGACAGACGATCGACGTTACGGCCAGCGCGATGGGCGACGCCAAAAGCCTCCAGGGCGGAACGCTGCTGCAGACCCCTCTCAGGGCGGCCGACGGCAACGTGTACGCCGTGGCCCAGGGACCCTTGATGGTCGGCGGTTTTGCCGCCGAAGGGGCGGCGGGAGCGGTCACCAAGAACATCGTCACCGTGGGAAGAATCCCCGGAGGAGCGATCGTCGAACGCGATGTGCAGTCGGCCTTCACCTCCGGACGGCAGGTCAATCTGTTGCTGCGAAACCCCGATTTCACAACATCCGAGCGGATGGCCGCGGCGATCAACTCGGCGTTCGGCGGTATCGCATCGCCCGTGGACGCAGGCAGGGTCGCCGTCAACGTGCCCGCACAGTACGCTTCGTCGCCGGCGGCCTTTCTCGCCCGTATCGAAGGGATCTCGCTCCGTCCGGACACGGCGGCGCGCGTCGCGGTCAACGAGCGCACCGGAACAGTCGTCATGGGCGGCAACGTCCGCATCGGAGCGGTCGCCGTCGCCCACGGAAATCTCACGGTGCGCGTCACGGAGAGACCCGAGGTCGTCCAGCCGCAGCCGTTCGGAGGCGGAACCACCGCTGTCCAGCCGCGCACCGACATCGGCGTCAACGAATCTCCCGGCCAGTTCGTCGCTCTCGACTCCACGAACACGGTGCAGGAACTCGTCGACGCGCTCAATTCCGTCGGCGCCTCTCCGCGCGACGTCATCGCGATCCTCCAGGCCATAAAAGAGGCCGGAGCACTCCATGGAGAACTGGTGGTGATGTAAATGAACATCGAGCCTCGCTTCGCTCCGTTCGTCCCCTCGAACGGAAAGATCGCGGCGGTCTCCGCCGAACTGAAAGGCACGAAGGAACGCGAAAAATTGAAAGAGGCCTGCCAGCAGTTCGAATCCATACTTCTGGCCGAACTCTGGAAGAAGATGAACGCCAACGCCCGCAGCATTGGCGGCAGGAGCGACTCCGACCGCCCCTTCGGCCCGCTGGAGGACCTTGCCGTCGAAATGTCGGCGGAGCAGTTGACGAAGGAGGGCGGCGCAGGGATGTGGCGTATGCTCTACGACCAGCTCGCCATGCATCTGGACCAGGCGGATGCCGCAGCCGAAAGGGTGCGGACGGAAGAGGAGTCCGAATAGGTGTGGTGGGAGAAAGGGCTCCGTTTCACGTGCCTCGGTTGCGGCCGATGCTGCCGCGGCGAACCGGGAGCCATCTATTTCACGGTCGAGGAAGAGGAGCGAATGGCCGCCTTCCTCTCTTCTTCATTGTCCGAGTTTCGCCGCAGGTATGTCACTTCCCGATGGCGAGCGCCAAGCCTGAAGGAACGCCAGAACGGCGACTGCGTCTTTTATGACGCATCCTCCGACAGGTGCGTGCTCTATCCGGTCCGCCCGCTCCAGTGCCGCCTCTTCCCCTTCTGGCACGTCCTCCTCGAATCCGAAGAGGCGTGGAACGAGGCTGCGGCTTCCTGCCCGGGTATGAACGAAGGAGCTTTCCATTCAGCGGAGGAGATTCGGACGCTTCTCGGGCTCAACCCCTTCCCCGACCTGCTATAATAGTTCCGTTGACGTTTTCGAACGTTCGGACGTTTCGGCGGAAGAAGAGCGAGGGGAGTGCGCATGCAGATTCAAATCTGGTCGGACATGAACTGGAGGCTCATCCTTACGCTGATCCTTCTCAGCGGTACCCTTGCGTATCTGGGGGACGTCCTGGGGATGCGTATCGGCAAACGCCGCATCTCCCTCTTCGGGCTCCGCCCCCGCGATACTAGCAGAGTCATCACCGCCTTCACCGGCATTCTCATCTCGATCGCCATCCTCGTCACCATGACGGTTATCTCCGACAATGTTCGCACCGCCCTCTTCAGCATGAAATTTATCCAGGGACAGCTTCAGACCCTCACGCGCGACCTCCAGAAAAGCCGCGACGAAGCGGAACTCATGGCCATCAACCTCGTCGGCAGCGAAACGCGACTGCAAGAGCAGCAACAAAAGCTCGCCGAAGTGCAGTCCGAACTCGGGACAGTCGCTCCCCTGCTCGACGAAGCGCGGCAGACTCTCGCGCGTATCCAGGCCGAAAAAGAGCAGATCGAGCAGGAAAAACTCGCGCTCTCCTATTCGGTCGAAGAACTCAAAGAGGAGGCGGAAGCCCTTCGAAAGGGCCTCATCCAGGTGCGCAGCGGACGCATCGCGGTCTTCGCCCGGGAAATTCTCGGTCAGTCCGCTGTGGAGCCGATGAGCAGCCGGGGGGACGTCGAGCGCATCTTCCAGGATTTGCGCCGGCAGGCCGAATTCGTCGTCGCGGCCCGCACCGGGCAACCATCCGCAGAAATTCTCCTCGCGGTCGATCTGGAGAAGGAGGCCGAACGAATCGCCGAGTGCACGGAGCAGTCTTCGAGAAAGTTCGTCCGCACCGTGGCCGAAGCCAATGCAGTCTTCGGCGAGGACATCCGCGTCGTCTACGAAGTGTACGACAGCGTCCTCGTCTACAGAAAGGGCGAGATTCTTTACCGCCGGACGGTCTACCCCTACGAAGGGATCAACGCCGAGACGGAACTTCACCTCATCCTCAGAATGGTGAATAGGAAGGCCGTCGCCGACGATATCAAGCCCGACCCCGTCACCGGAAACGTGGGCGCGCTCGACGGAGCGCAGTTCTTCGAAGCCGTGGACCGGCTGTCGAGAGCCGGCGGCCCGGTCTCGGTGGAGGTTGTGGCGGCGGAGGACATTCATACGGAAGGGCCGGTGCGCGTCTCGATAGAGATACGTCCTGCCGGAGAAAATACGCAGCCTGTGGAGGAATGAAAGATGCTCATAGTCGCCTGTCAAATCTGCGGAGAAACCAAGGTGATCGCCGGAACGCCGGATACCGATGGAATGGCCCGCGCCATGTGGATATGCCCCGTCTGCGGGACGGGCCAAGTCGTGCAGCTACCCGTGGTCTCGGACGCGCGGAAATCCGACCTGCGCTCGATCGTATGCGGAATGGTTCTGGCGACCCACGGAGGCATGGAGGAACGCCCTTGAACGGCGGTTACTTCTTCTACGACAGCAAGAACGCCGTCTCCGCGTCCGAACTCGCCAATCTCTATCGCTTCACGCGCTGGGGAAGGAGTCGATCCGTCGAAGATATCGACCGGATGCTCCGCGGCACTTCGATGTGCTTCAGCGTTCGGTACGAGGAGCATCTTGTCGCCTTCTGCCGCATACTCACGGACTTCGTCTACAGAGGCTCCCTCTGGGATATCATGGTGCACCCGGATCATCAGGGAAAGAAAGTGGGCACGGCGCTTCTCGACTACGCGCTGAATCACCCCGCGATCAAGACGATTCCGCTGATCATCACCTATACCAGCGAACTCGCCCCCTTTCTCGTCCCGCACGGCTTCGCCCCGAAAGAGGGCGCCCTCATGCTCCTGAGGCGGCCGATTGAGTATTCCTGAAGCGCTTCGGCGTTTCGCCCTCCACTTGATCTGGCCGCGAGCGTGTCCCTTCTGCGGCGCTCTCGGCGAACCGGCGTGCGTTCTCTGCCTGCTGCCGCTGCTCGAACCGCCCCTGCCCATGGAGCTTGAGAACATCGCGCTCTGGTCGGGAGGGGAGCACGACGGCGTCCTTCGGGAGCTTGTGCTCGCGTTGAAATACGGGGGAGACCGTTCCCTCGGCGTCGCAATGGGCCGCGCGCTGGGGCGAATCTTCCCCCGCCCCGACGCCGATCTGCTCGTACCGGTTCCGCTGCACGAAGGAAGCGAACGAGCCTACAACCAGTCGTTCGCACTCGCAAAAGGCGCGGCGAGAGAGTGGGGGATACCCGTGCGCGAAGGGTTGGCCTGGAACACGCAGCGAAGAGCCCAGACATCGCTCGGTTCCGACGAGCGCAGAGCGATGTCCGCCGACGCCTTTTCCCCTCTATCGAAGATTCTCTTCGGAAAACGGATCGTCCTCGTGGACGACGTCGCCACGACGGGGACGACATTTGAAAGAGCGGCGGAAAGCGTTCGACGAGGAGGCGGCGTTCCCGTCCTCGCACTTTCGTGGTCCTGCGCGCCCCGGACTAAAGAGCGGATGCGCGCCGTCCGATAACGAATGTGAAGAGAAAAGTTTCTCCTTTCGGGGTGATGATGATGATTGACAAGATTCCCGGTGTGTACGGACCGAGCGTAGTCGACAAGCTCAATGCGAAAAAAGGGTACAAGGCTCCCCGCGAGGGGGGCAAGGGCGACGGCGTGGAGTTCAGCTCCTTCGCCGTGGCGCTCGCCAAGGTATCCGGCGAGCTGAAAAAGATACCCGACGTCCGCGAGCAGCTTGTCGAGGACTTCAAAAAACAGATAGCCGAAGGCACGTACTCTCCGGATATGAACAAAGTGGCGCGAAGCCTGATCGGCGCGGGGCTGCTCGACCGGGAGGAGTAGGCGTGCCCTCCCCGTCCTCTCTGGGAGACGCGCTGACGAAGCAGGCGGAGATCCTGCGCAGGCTCGGTGATGTCACGGTACGGCAGAGAGAGGCGCTCAAAGAAGGGCGCCTCGAATTATTGCAAGACCTCTTCCGTGAACAGCAGGCGGCCGGTTTCGCCGCCGAAGCCGCCGAAGAGCGGCGCAGACGCGCAGCTTCCGAACTGGCGGCCGCGCTTGGGTGCGAATCCAACGTATCGGCCATTTGTTCGCGACTCCCGGAACAGGAGGCCCTGTTCCTCAAAGAACGGGCGGACGCCGTTCTGCGACAGGTCAGAGTGCTTCAATCGGAGATGTACATCCTCTCCTCGCTTGTCGACGAGAACCAGCGCCTCAACGGCATGATGGCCGCAGAATGGAGACGGCTCGAAGGCATGTACCCCTCCTCGAAATCGGGCGTCGACTTCAAAGGATAAGGAGGCAACCATCCCCATGTTGAACAGCTTTTTCGGACTCGAAATGGGCCGCCGCGCCCTGGACTACTTCCGCCGGGGAATGGAGACCGCCGGGCATAACATCGCGAACGCCGACGTCGAAGGGTACTCCCGCCAGCGCGTCGAGGCCTCCACGACCGCGCCGTTCACCGACCCCGGGCTCAACCGGCCGGCGATCCCCGGACAGATAGGTACCGGCGTCAAGATCGACGCCATCGTCCGCCTCCGAGACGCTTTCCTAGACATTCAGTTCCGCGAGGAGACCACTGTCAAGGGGTACTGGGAGCAGATCGACAGGGCGCTCACCACCCTCGAAGTGTACGTCAACGAACCGGGCGGCAAAGGACTGAAGACCTCTCTCGACGAATACTGGACAAGTCTGCAGGAACTCCACAAGCGTCCCGACAGCTCCGCCGTCCGCGAGGAGATCGTCGAAAAAACAAAGAATCTCACCGTCTATCTCGACCAGCTCGTCCGCAATTACGACGAGTACAGAGTCGCGATGAACCGAGAGGTCAAGCTGATGGTGGAAGAGGCCAACACCCTCATCGACCAGATCGCGGCGCTCAATGTCACCATCGCACAGGTACAGGGGGCGGGGGGGAACCCCAACGACCTCATGGACCGGCGCGATCTTATGGTCGAAAAACTCTCGAAGTTTCTCGACATCAGCGTCAACCCCCCGTGCCTCGAAGGCGACGGCGAATTCAAGATCGACTTGCACGGGAAACTGCTCGTTCAGGGAGACAAGACGCGCCATCTCGTCCTCGTCGACGTGATCGGGAATAATGGCTTCTACGATGTTCAGGTGGAAGACAATCTCTTCGACATCGTCTCCAACAGCAACATCCTCCATGCCATCGTCGAGCAGGGCGCTCCCGAGGCGGTACACTCCGTCAATGTACAACGACTTGCCACCGAGACCGCGTGGGCCGTCGGTCAGGGAGACTCTTCCTGCCCGGAGCGGGTAAAGCCGGAAACGACCGCGGAGGCTCTCAACCTCAGCGGCTCGTTCTCTCTCCAGGTCGGTTCCAGAGGGACTCGAGTCGCCTCGTCCATCTTCACCAACGACCCTCCGGGGGTCGGCGTCGTGCTCGGACCTGGAAATGCAGGCAACGAATACATCTTCAGAGTCTCCGCCCACGACACGGAGCGGAATGTCGCCGTCGCGTGGGACGACGTGACGGATCCTCTGAACCCCCGCTGGAACATCTCCGTGGACGGAGTGCACGCAGGATTCTCGAACACCGGCTCTCTTACCCTGAACGACCTTCACTCCGCGCTTACCGGATTCGCGCCAAACGTCACCGTCTCGGTGAACGCCGCGGGAAGCCAGCTCGGCTTCGCCGCTCCGGAAAACGATCTCCTCTCGATCGTCGACATCAAGGGTGACCTCGGGGCCAGGCTGGGCATCGTCAACGACGCCCCCGTCATCACCATCGACGTCGTCGAGGAAGATACGCTGGAGACCATTCGGAACAAGATCAACAGCGCATACGGGGCAGCCTCCGGACTTGACCGCCCGGAAGACTGGCTCCATGCCTCGATAGAGTTTGACGTGTCGACGAACAGCCACTACCTCGTCCTCGAAAGCAACACGGTCGGAGAGGCGCACCGGATAAACATTCTCGGAGACGCGAAGGGAAGCCTTCAGATTGCGAAGAGGCTCGGCCTGCTTAACGGCGCCGACGAGGGTACCAGTTACCGGAGCGTCTCGCGCGACGCGGCCTTCACCTTCGACGGGAAGCTCTACCTCTCCGAGAGCAACGCATTGCGGAACGCACGGCGGGTTCCCGTGCAGAACGACTACTCCGCAAGCGCTTTGGAGGAAGTCTCCGAAGGTGTCCGCCTCGACCTCAAATCCGTCGGCCAGTCGAGCATCACCGTCCGCCACCACATTAAGGGAGGCGCGATCAAAGGAGCGCTCGAAGCTCGCGACGATATCATCCTCGGCTTTATGGACGTTTTCGACGAGATCGCCTACTCCCTGTCGAGCGAGATGAACGCGCTCCACTACGCGGGGCACGGTATGGGAGAAAACGCTTCGACCACGGGGATCGCCTATTTCGCTCCCATCGCCGCGCGCTACGGCGCCGGTCGTAACCTCTCCATCAACCGCGCCATCGACGAGGACCGAAGCCTGATCGCGGCGGCCAGCGGCGACGGGCACGGCTACACTCTGGGCGAAGGGGACGGCAGCAACGCCCTCCGCATGGCCCAGCTCAAACAGACGAAAGTGCTTCAAGGCCGCAGCTCCGACTTCAACACGTTCTACGAGGCGTTCATCGCCAACCTCGGCTCCCAGGGGCAGCGCGCGCAGACCATGCTCAAAAACCAGAATACCCTGCTCAACCAGATCGACAATCAGCGCCAGTCCGTCATGGGCGTCAACATCGACGAGGAGATGATGGACATCATCAAGTTTCAACAGGCGTTCAACGCCATATCGCGCTATATCACCACCATCGACGAGATGCTCGACAAGATCATCAACGGCATGGGCGTCGTCGGCAGATAAAGGACGGAGGGAGGAATCGCCATGCAGCGAGTAACCAATACGATGGTCCAGAACCTCATGCTGTCGGACATGCACAAGAACCTCTCCCGTCTGCTGGACTATCAGCAGCAGCTTGCCACGGGGAAGAAACACTCCCGCCCGTCGGACCACCCCATAGATGTCACACGGGAGCTTGCGCTCCAGACGACGCTGCTGGAGAACACGCAGTACATCCGCAACCAGGACGACGCCATGACATGGCTCGCCAACACGGACGCCGCCTTCAACCAGATGATGGACGTCACCCACCGCATCCGGGAACTGACCATCTACGCGGGCAACGGCGCGCTCGGCCCCGGGGAGACGCAGGCAATCGCTGCGGAGATCATGGAGCTGCAGGAAGAACTGCGAAACATAGCCAACTACTCCGTTGAAGGGCGCTTTTTACTTTCAGGGCTTTCCACCGGCGTCCGCCCCTTCGAACGCGATGCTCAGGGGAACGTGGTGTACATGGGAAACACCGGCAAGGTAAAGTACGAGATGGAGCGAAGCGTCATCGGCGACGTCAGTTTCCATGGTCGCGAAGTGTTCCAGCAGGTCTACACCACGAACACCCTCACCAGCGTGGAGGTCCCCATAGACTTCCTCTGGAAAGGGCGGGACGAGATCGTCCAGATAAAAGTCGGCGACCGGATGGTCAAAGTGCGCCTCGGCGAGGAGTGGACCGACAGAAACATCGACGGTACTGTCGACATTACCGACTACAACCGCTTCCGCGACTCGGGAGAAGTGGAGGGGCTCACCCTCGACCGGATCGCGCAGCTTATCAACGAGAGCATGAATATGGGCGACGTCAGTCGCCTCGTCTCCGTCGGCGTGCAGAAGGACTCCAACAACGGCACCCAAAGGCTCGTCTTCCAGAGCCATACAGGGGAACCCATCCAGGTAACTAGCTGGCCGGAGACCGACAGAGCGCAGCAGACGCAGAGCATCGTGGGACTTGACGCCGCTGCATGGGTTGCCGGCGACGGCACGATACGCGTCTTTTTCCCCGAAGGCGGCGAGGATGCCACTCTAACCATCGATGGCGCCGATACCCTTGGCACCATCGCAACAAAAATTTCCTCCGTTCTCGGAATCGAGGCCAGGGTCGACGTCGACGGAGATAGATTAGTAGTAAGTGCCAGTAAAACCGGAGCGAAGTTCAGCATGGAACTTACCGGCGCAGCGCGCTCGCTTTTCTCCACATCTGTGGACGACGTAGTGACGGTGACTTCGGAGGAATCCCTCCGTCCCGTCGATCACAGCCACATCGACTTTGCGACCCTGATGGGGATGGAGACGACGCTGAAGAGCCGCCAGTTCGGCGACGGCGAAACATTTCCTATCGGTATCGGAGCCGACTTGCACCTTCGTTTCGAGAGCGGTAAGAATTTCTCGGAACTTAAAATCGACGGCGGAACCGCGTTGACGGTCGACCAACTCGCCGAGCGCATCCGACAGGTCGCGGGCGACTGGCTTGAAGTCGTGGTGCAAGAGGACGAGACCGAGAGCGGTTTGGGAACAAGCCAAAACATCGAAGAGATGACCAAGCGCCTGATCCTTCGCCCGAAGGACAACCAGCCGCTCGTCGTTTTCGACAAGAATACGTCGGGTTATGCGATGGACCTCGGTTTTTCCACCGCGATCCAAAGCAACGGAGGGTTGAATGTCGTCTTCCCCGCTTTTCCGTGCCTCGACCCCAATATGGCCGGGCAGCTCAAGGTAACCGTCGGCGGCAAGGATTTTACGGTAAAAATCTATCCGGACGACGTCCTGTCGAATACTCCTCCGGGTGTGAACCAAATCAAGGTCATGGAACAGATAGTAAAGCAGGTCAACGCCGCCGCCGGAGAGACCATGCTCGGCTACACCGTGCTGGACAGTACAACGGGACAGACCTCGCTCTATGCGAAAAACGGCGAAGCGTTGAGGGTAGTGGATCTTCCGATAGGGGACCCTTCATGGACCCCCTCGTATTCAATGGGCATCGCGCTCCAGATGGGAATCGCATCGGGCATAACGAGCGCCCCAGTTGCCGAAAGCCCCTTGGCGGCGGGAGGGACCATACGTATCGAATCGCTCGGCCGTTCAGTCGACGTAGACATCTCGGCGGGAGATACGCCGCAGCATGTTGCCGACAAGATTCGAAATGCTGCGGGGAGCTGGCTCGACGTTGCCTATTTCGACCCCGAGAAACCCGACGATCCTTTGAACCCGAGTAATGTGCAGTTGAATATCGCCGCAAAGGACGGATCGCCGCTCTCGATATTCGACGTGACGGGAGATGTTGCCTCCACGGTGAACATCGATAATGCCGTACGGGGAACCGTGAATGTAGCCGGATGGGCTCTTGACGTCAACCCGGCGAACAATCTGCTCTCCATCGAAGTCGACGGCTATGCGCACACGATCGACCTCAATGCCGTTTTCGACAGCAACGGCGTGGGCGGTATAGATATCGAGGATGTCGTCGCGGCCATAAATGCTCGCTTCCAAGGGCAGGATGTGAAGGCGCAACTGGTAAATGAGGGGGCGGCGCGACACCTTGTTCTCACCTCTCCGCGAGGCTATTCCGTCGAAGTCGGAGGAACGGCCCGTGCTGCTCTTACGGGAGCGGCAACGACGACGGATTCCCGTGCAGGCTCCCCCTCCGCGCGCTACACGCAGAACATCGTCGTCCGCACGGCTTCTGACGGCAAGAAGACCGACTTCTTCGGCGTCCTTGGAAACCTCGCCAACTCCGTCACCGCGGAGGACCGTGAAGGGCTGAGCAACACGATGCTGAAGCAGATCGACGACTTTATCGACAATTTGCTCCGCTGCCGCACATCGGGCGGCGCCATCCTGAAGAGGTATGAGAACAACCAGGCGCGCTTCAAGCAGAACAACACCTATATCACCGAACTCTACAGCAAGGTTTCAGATATAGATCTTGCCGAGACCAGCACTAATTTCGCGATGGCCCAGGCGGTCTACCAGTCCAGCCTCGCAGTCATCGCCAAGATCGTCCAGCCCACCTTGGTGGATTTCCTGCGGTAGCGCTGGCAATAATAATGTTTCTAAGACACTCGGAGGTGCGTTTCGTGCCATTAGAAATTAAAACAACACGATTTGGGCAGTTTACGGTCAACGACGAGGATATCATCCGTTTCCCGCAGGGAATTCCCGGATTCGAGACGCATAAGGAGTGGGCGATCACCGGAGAGGACGATAACCCTGTAAAGTGGCTCCAGAGCCTCGCGGACGGCGATGTCGCCCTGCCCGTAACGCACCCGACGGTACTCATGAAAGAGTACGCCCCGCGCTTCGCCGACGAGGACCTGCAAACTGTTCGCTGCGGCGAGGACAAGAATCTCGTTTTGCTTATAGTTCTTACCATCCCCGAAGGCAATCCGTGGGATATGACCGCGAATCTTCGCGCTCCCCTCATCATCAACCACGTCGAACGCATCGGAGTCCAGGTGATCGCGATGAACGAGGAGTATGCTTTGCGTCACCCCGTCTTTCATCATCAGGGGAACGAAGAGGAGCATGTCGACACGTCTCCATGCGGGACGGCCGGAGATTCCGGCGACGGAGGGACTCCTTCCGCCTCTACGACGACGGAGGGAGAATAGTGCTTGTCCTGTCGCGGCGCGCCGGCGAATCCATCCGGATCGGAGAGGATATAGAAGTTCACCTCCTCGAAGTCAGGGGCGATACCGTCAGAATGGGCATCCAAGCCCCCAAGAGCGTCAAGGTCTGGCGGAACGAACTCTTCGAAGCGGTAGCCATGGAAAACAAGGCCGCGGCCAAGGTGACGCCCCTCGACCTGCGCGACCTCTTCAAAAAACAGGACGACGGTCGCCGATAATGAAATATATGCTGAAAACAGCCAGCTTTAGAAAGGTTGATTTTTGATGAAAGACATCCCCGCGCTCCTCGAAAAAAACCTCGAAATCATGTCCAAGTACCAGCCGAAGCTCGCTCAACGCCTGCGGCAGGAGCTTGACTCCATGGACGAGCTTCCGGCTGTCGACATACAGGAGACCGACTCGGGACGATGGGTGAAGGTGGGGGAGAGCGCACCCTTTTTCGACAAAGGACCCGTACTTCCAGCTAGACAAAAATCGAAAGAAAATGCGTACTGCTTCATTGTTCAAGGCATAGGCTATCCGCCGTTCCTTTTTCATACTTTGAGAGGCATGTTGAAGGATACTCTTTCAATTATAGTAATCGAGCCAGATGTTCACCTTCTTCTTGTCACTTTTTCCATGACATCTATCTATTTTGCAGCTCCTCAAGCCGCTCGAATAAGTTTTATTGTATATCCGGAAACAAGTCTAATCGACGAGGCGCTTTGGCATAATGTAACCCCAATAGGAATTTTCCCTATTCTGGAAGCGAAAACAATTATTCATGAAGGACTGCTGGAGGCGAGTAGCGAACCCCGGAAAGTGCTGCAAAAAGAATTTTGGGAACAGATTCGTTTTCGGGCGGAACAGTTGGGTAACTCTGCTGAAGACACTCTTCTCGGGGTGCGCCATGGGGCGTTGAATACGCCTTGGATAGTGAAGGGACCCAGTATAACTGATATTCGACAGCTCTTTGGCAAGCATCCGGCTGTTTGTGTCGCTTCGGGACCTTCCTTGAAGAAAAATGTGGAACAGCTCAAAGGAATGGAGGAAAAATGTCTTATTGTTGCGTGTGATACGTCTCTGCTTCCGTTGCTTCGCCGCGGCATACGTCCTCATGCTGTGGTGACGATCGAGCGCAACTTGATGTACGACGTCTGGATTCCCGCGATTTTAGAAGAATTTTATGAGGAGTGCCGTCATATACTCTTGGTCAGCCAATCTGTTAGTGAGCCTCAGACTGCCGGACGATGGCCCGGCCCGGTGTTTGTGGTGGGGAAAATGGACAGCCCTGCCGATGCTTGGCTTGTCCACGAAGTGCTTGGGATGAATCTCATGGCGTCGGGTATGTGCGTTGCCCATATGGCGATGAATTTCGCTCTTATGATGGAATCGCCTGTTGTTGCTCTTATCGGTCAGGACCTCGCTTTTGCGGAAGATGGAGAAACGACGCATATAGAGGATGCATCTTCGGCCACTCCCGATGGTATTGCCCGCGAGATGGCGTTTGTCAAACGCGAAGTGCCAGGGGCTCTTGGAGGTACGGTAAAAACCCATCAAATGTGGTTTTATTTTCTTCAGATTTTCGAGCGTTTTCTTGAAGGCGTAGAATCAGGACGTGTTTTTCAGTGTTCGGAGGGAGGGGCGGCTATCGCTGGAACTGAAGCGATTCCTCTTGCTCGTTTTTTTGAGAAGTATGTAGAAATAGATTCGGCTCCTTCACCTTTGCCTGATCCACAGGAATTATCCCATACCGAAGGAAAGTATGCGGAGTATCTGGACTTCCTGCGAACGCGCTTGGATCATGCTGCCGAGGGGCTGTCCTTTTGCTTCGATCTGCTTGCCGCAATGGAGAAGGAGGTAGATCTTGCGACTGCCCCAGCTCTTCTCCCTGAGCGGCGTAGAGTACATGCCGTCAAGGTTGCCGATTTACTTGATAGGCTTCATGCGTCTCATAGGGCATTGGCTTTCATCGGACAGAGCTATACTCATCTTGCCGGTTCTTCAATGGCCAAAAACCGCTTCTTAGATACCGTTGAACGCGTGCAGGAGTGGAAGAGCGTTCACAGTGAAATTATTGAGTCGCATAGAGTAAATATCGCTTTTCTCCGCGAGTGGTTGTCGTATATGGATACGCTGTGTCGGAGCTTGCATAGACTAGGCCAGTATGCGTCGTTCAGGGAGGAAGAAGCTCTGATTGAGATTGAAAAACTGCTTGTTCCTGTTCTCTCTGCATCGAAAACGGAACTTCTTTCAGAGGATGCAGTTCTATTGGCGCATCTTCTGTGTAAAGTTGATCTGCTCCGCCAAAAAGGAATCGCTCCTCCGACGCTGTGGAATGTTGCCCTTTTCTTGCAGCTTCAAGGGCGTCCTTTTGAAGCCCGTAATTTGATGCAGCACGCCTATTCGCTGCTCGAAGGGAATGAGCTTGATTCTAACACAATAGCGTTGTTCTTTCTTGACTGGGCGAGAATGGAGGCTTCGCACGATCTGATCCGAATGCCCAGGTTCGATTTAGCTCTTACTCTTTTGCAAAATATTCCAGAACATGCTCCACAGATGGCGGAATTAGTGGAGCAAGAAGAAAACAAACTTCTGCAAATGCAGAGAAGCCTAATAAATCAAGCTCGTCACTCCCTGAAATGGAGTGACGAAATGAAAGTTTTGGACTGTAGGAACCATGCCCAGGAATCGCTAGCAGCGCAGAATCTTCCAGAGGCTTTTTCGTGGGTGATGAAGATGGGGGACTATTTGGCCTCTTCTCCCGATCTGGTTTTACCGCAGATGCAATGGTTGGCCAAAACCGCTCTTGATTGCCGAGGGGCTGATGATACCGAGGTCAACAATGCATGCGAAGCAGCACTGGCTTTCCTTTTTGACAGGCAGGAATCTCTTTCTCTTTTCGGGTTTCCTTGGCCATCAAAATGGGCGGCGTATTTGCAAGAAAAGGGCTATTGTGTGAATATCGTCTAAAAATATGTCAGGGTCAAAATTGCTCTTTTTTACCATCGATCAATTGAACTTTAGTAGGCGGCCTCTTTAGCCGACAATTGAAACAGGATACAGAAGGGAGTGATTAAGCAAATAGGGGCTGAGAAAGCGGTGTATAGTGGTCTAAACTTTTAAAAAGCGGCAAGGATGCCGTTTTACACACACAAGGAGGTAATTGTAATGAGAGTTTATCATAATATTCCGGCACTTTTTGCCTATAATTCAGTCAACGCTACAAATGGCGCTCTTCAGAAGTCGATCGCGAAACTTTCCACAGGACTTCGTATCAATTCCGCTGCTGATGACGCTGCCGGACTTGCCATAAGCGAGAAGATGCGCGCGCAGGTTCGCGGACTCGACCAGGCTGTCAACAACAGCCAGGACGGTATTTCCATGATCCAGACTGCGGAGGGAGCGCTGAATGAGACGCATTCCATTCTCCAGAGAATGCGCGAACTCTCGGTGCAGGCTGCGAACGACACGCTGACGCAGCAAGATAGAGGATATATCCAGGCTGAAGTTGATCAGCTCAGAGATGAAATTGATCGGATATCCACAACGACGCAGTTCAATAAAAAGAAGTTGCTGGACGGTTCCGCCGCAGTGCTCTGGTCTGCGGACAAGCTGGAGACGAAGGCGTTTATTCGTGGTGGATTGCGGACTATAGACCAGTTCGGTCAAAAGTTCGCCGCCGAAGGGAACTATAAGATCTCCATCACAGCCAACCCTGGAGATGCACAGGTCCAGAAGACCGATATTTTCAAGATCAAGCACGAGAACGTGATTATGAACGTCCAGAAGAACAGTACTGCGGGCGTCGAAAAGGTAAGCGTGGATTCTCTGCCCGCCGGACGCTTTAATATTGTTGCAGGAACTGCCGCTGTCGCTGGCGGAATCAATATGGTCAGTCAATTCGGCGTAGAAACGGCGCTTAATAATGCTGCATTGAGCCTCGGAGTCAATGGAACAAGTATCGCTTGGGCGGGGGCTTCCCTCTACCTTGAAGCGGTGGCGGTTAACACGGGGAGTAATGTAGTACAGTTCCGGGCGGTTATTAATGCGTTGAACGTGGATGGAACGGTCAGTACATATACGAACGAGAACCTTCTTGTCGGTTCCGCGAATACTAACTTTACTGCGTGGGTTACCGCGATCAATGCTCTGAGTGCGGCGCTTTCTCTGGGTGCCGATATCACCGCGCGTTCTTTCAGCGTCGGCGACAAGGTCACGATGTTTTTGGTAGGTAACACCGCAGCCAACACGGTTGTGACGGTGAGCGGTACGCAGAATGCCGACTGGCATGGAAGTTGGGGTTCATCTTATACGACGGCATCGGCTCCGACGTTCAATGTTACGGCGGCCGCTCTTGCAGGACAGGATATCCATTTCAGGAACTTTTACCTGAATACGGCAAATGGAACGCTCTATGAGTCCGATATAACTATGACCTTCGCGACATCTTTCTCCACAGCGGTTATTACGGCCGCAAACACTTTCCTTGCGGGGTTTGATGCGGCCTACGTCGGTCAGATTGCGGAATCGGACGTGCAGCTTCGTGACCTCGACAAGTTCTGGGATGCCAACGGACGCTTTATGGTTGAAGACCCTCAGACCATTACCATGACTCAGGGGAATGGTGCAAAAGCAGCGTTCACAATGTACTCTACGGATACTCTTCAGGATATCCAGACAAAAATGAACAATGCTATTGCCTTCGGTTTGGGACAGGCAAGATACCTTGAGGGGAATACTGACAAGTTTGCCACTTATGTAGGCAAAAACAGCGTTGTAGCCGGCTCTTCCCAGTCGGTACAGGGGACCTTTGTAATTCGTTCTGCGATCGCAGGCAAGGCGGGGGAGATCAACTTCTCCGGTGACGAGGATATCCTCAAGGCGCTGAGCATCAATCAGATTCGCCGATCCACCGAGAGCCAGTACCGTGTAAGCGTGCAGGACGCCCACGATGGCAGAACGATCGCCAGCAATGAAAAGATCACCGGCAACATCCTTTATGGAATCGTTCACGAGAATGTTGACATGGAATTCGATTCCATGGCGAACGTCAAGGTGAGTTACCTGAATAATGACTTTGTTCTTACTCAGGATGCGGGTGAAGTGTACGAAACCATCCTTCACCTCGCCGACAACACTACAGTCTTCCAGATCGGCGCAAACGAGAAAGAAGACATGGGGATCAACATCGGGAATATGGGCGCTCGTTCCCTTGGCGTCAACAATATTCAGGTAACCGACAGAGAATCCGCTGCCCGATCCATCACGATTATCGACAACGCGATCGACCGTGTTTCTAAGCAGCGCGGCGCGCTCGGCGCATACCAGAACCGTTTGGAGCACACCATCAACAACCTGACGGTCGCCGGTACGAACCTCCAGGCAGCCGAGAGCCGCATTCGCGACCTCGATATGGCAAAGGAAATGATGAACTTCACGAAGCTGAACATCCTGATGCAGGCCGGCAACTCCATGCTTGCGCAGGCGAATCAGCTTCCGCAGAACGTCCTTCAGCTCCTCCGTTAAGGTCTCTAGCGTTGTTTAAGAAGAGGGGGGCATACCCCCTCTTCTTTCCTAGAGAGTTGGAGGTGATAGAATCATGGAAGTCCTGCGTTCAGGTGTGAATAGCGTTACGCAAGGGAGTTCCTCGTTCCAAGAAAATAAAGGAGTTGTATCCGAAGAGGCGAAATATGGTGAGGGAGTATCTTCCTCTCTCCGTAGGCATTCATCCGCTTCCGGACCGAACATAGGCCGTTTTACCGAAGATAGCCTAAAGGGAGCAGTTGACCAGGCGAACGAGATCGCAAAAATGTTCGATAGAGGGTTGAAATTCGAATATCGCAAGGAAGCCGATCTCTATCAGGTTTCGGTGATCGATAGGTCAAAGGACGAGGTAGTTCGAAAAATACCTCCCGACGAAGTAGTTCGTTTTATTGAAAGGATCAAGGAGATGTTCGGCGCGATGCTGGATGTCCAAGCTTGAAATATTTCGTTGTGTTGAAGGGCGGCCTTCGGGAACCGCCCTTTATTTTTTTCATCCTCTGGACGATACTGTAACGGAGGACGTGCAACGCGGAAAATGTCGAGAAATTCCGTATTTTCTTGAATGAAATTAAGAGTTATTCGCAGCTCTTCCGTTTGGAGGGAGAAAAGAGGATGAGAACCCTCGTCACCGGCGCTGCCGGTTTCATCGCCTCGCACCTCGTCGAAGGACTGATCCGTCGCGGGCACGAAGTCCGCGCCTTCGTCCGTTATAATTCGCGCAATCTCTGGGGGTGGCTCGAAGACTCCTCCTGTCGGGACGCCGTCGAAATCGTCTTAGGCGACGTCCGCGACTACGATCTCGTCAAGTCCGCCGTGCAAGGGTGCGATACGGTCTTCCACCTCGCCGCGCTCATCGGCATACCGTACTCCTATGTCTCGCCGCTGGCGTACGTCCGTACCAACGTCGAAGGGACATATAACGTCCTCCAGGCCGCGCGGGAGTGCGACGTGGAACGCGTCGTCCACACCTCCACCAGCGAGATCTACGGCACGGCGCAGTACGTTCCCATCGACGAGGCGCACCCGGTCAACCCGCAGTCCCCATACGCTGCAAGCAAGGCGTCCGCGGACTTTCTGGCCCTCTCTTACCATCGCTCGTTCGGGCTTCCCGTAACGGTGGTGCGTCCGTTCAACACCTACGGTCCCCGGCAGTCGGCGCGCGCAATCATCCCCACCGTCATCTCGCAGATACTCGATGGAAAGGAGACTCTTTCGCTGGGAAACATCACCCCCACCCGCGACCTCACCTTCGCCTCGGACACGGTTTCCGGCTTTCTAGCAGCGGCCGACTCGCCTCAAACAGTGGGTGAGACGGTTAACCTGGGCACGGGAAACGAGATCTCCATCGGCGACCTGGTTGAGAAGATAGCGCATATTTTGGGACGCGAGGTAAAGATCACCTCGGATGAACAGCGGGTCCGCCCGGCGAAGAGCGAGGTGGAGCGCCTGCTCTCGAACCCCGGAAAGATGCGCGCTCTCACAGGATGGAAAGCGGATATATCGCTCGACGAAGGATTGGCTCGCACCGTCGAATGGATGAAAGAGCGCAGGTCGCTCTACAAGAGCGGCATCTACAACGTATAGAAGGTGAACGGAATGCTCCTGTTGCTTGATGCGCCGAACCTCGGCGAGCGAGAAAAAGAAATGTTGCTCCAATGCGTCGACTCCACCTACGTCTCCACCGCCGGGCCCTTCGTGCCCGAGTTCGAGGAACGCTTCGCCCGGTATCTTGGAGCGCCGGCGGCCGTCGCCGTCCAAAGCGGAACGGCTGCCATCCACATCGCGCTTGAAGAGCTTGGCGTAGGTGCGGGCGACGAAGTGATCGTCCCCGCGCTCAGCTTCGTCGCCTCGGTCAACCCCGTCCTCTACGCAGGAGCCTTCCCCGTACTGGTCGACGTGGATGCCGACACGTGGACGCTCGGCATCCGAAAGGTCCACGAAGCCATCACCCCCCGGACGAAGGCGATCATCCCCGTAAACCTCTACGGCAACCCGTGCGACATGGACGCGCTGCTCGAGATCTGCGAACAGCGCAACATCGCGATCGTTGAGGACGCCACAGAAAGCCTCGGCGGCACGTGGCGCGGAAAGCCCACCGGCACGCTGGGGGAGTTCGGCTGCTTCAGCTTCAACGGAAACAAGCTGATCACCACCGGAGGTGGCGGCATGGTGACAGCCCGCGACGCCGAACGGGCGAAACGAGTCAAATTCCTCGTGAACCAGGCGCGGGACGCCTCGAAAGGTTACTACCACCCCGAGCTGGGCTATAACTACCGGATGACCAATCTTGAAGCCTCCCTCGGTCTGGCGCAGATGGAGCGCATCGATTTTTTCCTGCAAAAGAAGCGGATGTTCGCGCGGATCTACAAAGAAGCCTTGGACGGTCTTCCGGGCGTCGCCCTCCAGAAAGAAACGCCGGGCGCCGAAAGTGCATGGTGGCTTCCCTCCATCACCGTTGAGCACGTTTCTGTCCCCGAGCTTCAAGAAGCGCTCCGCGAACGTGGCGTTCCTACACGGCGCATCTTCTCGCCGTTGCATACCTACCCCTATCTGCAGAAGCACGCTCCCTTCCCCTGCCCGAACGCCGAGCGAATCTACGAACAGGGCCTCAACCTCCCCGCCTCGACGGCGAACGACGAGGAATCCGTGCGGCGCGCTGCGGAGATCGTGCGGACTGTACTGCTCGAAAAGGGTGCTCATGAATGAAGCGCAAGATTGCCGTCGTTACAGCTACCCGCGCCGAGTACGGGCTGCTCTACTGGTTGATGAAGGAGATTCAGGCCGACTCGGAACTACAGTTGCAGCTCATGGTTACGGGGGCGCACCTCTCGCATGAATTCGGCTTGACGTGGAAGGAGATCGAAGCCGACGGCTTCGCCATCGACGCGAAGGTAGAAATGCTGCTCTCCGGAGATTCCACCGTCGGGGTGACCAAGTCGCTCGGTCTTGGCGTCATCGGATTCGCCGATGCGCTGGAACGGCTGAAGCCGGACGTGCTCGTCATCCTCGGCGACAGGTACGAGATGCTCGGCGTCGCGGCGGCGACGGCTCTTGCGGGAGTTCCCATAGCGCATATTCACGGCGGCGAAATCACGCGCGGCGCATACGACGACGCATTCCGGCACGCCATCAGCAAGATGAGTTCGCTCCACTTCGTCGCGCACGAGACCTACCGTAGAAGGGTCGTGCAGATGGGGGAGCCGCCCGAATCGGTTATCGTCGTCGGCCCCGCATGCGCCGACGCTTTGCTTCGTCTTCCCTTGCCGACGAAGGAGGAGTTGGAAGACGAGCTGCATTTTTCTTTCGGGAAACCGCTTCTGCTGGCGACGTATCATCCGGAAACGCGTTCCTCTCAATCGACGGAATCGCAGATAACCGAAGTACTTGCCGCGCTCGAGGGGTTTCCATCCGCGACAGTGCTCTTCACGGGCGCAAATGCAGATACCGACGGACGGATCATCAACGAGCGAGTGCGGGACTTTTGCGAAGCCCGTCCCGACAAAAGCCTGTTCGTACACTCTCTGGGAAGGAAACGCTACTGGGGCATACTCTCTCTCGCCGACGTTGTTGTGGGAAACTCGTCCAGCGGCATTGTCGAAGCGCCGCTCCTGGGAACTCCGGTGGTTAATATCGGCGCACGCCAGGAGGGGAGAATCCGGGAAACGCTGGTCATCGACTGTCCGTGCCGGTCCGATGCCATTCGGCACGCCGTCGAACATGCGCTCTCCCTTGAGCACGGGCAACGCCGCGAGGACATCCCCAGCCCAGCTCGATTGATGGTGGCATTACTTCGCGCTGCACAGTTTGAAGTATCGAAACGGTTTTACGATATCCCATGGACGGAGTGAGCGAATGAGCGTCTACATCATCGCCGAGGCGGGTGTGAACCACAACGGGTCTTTGGATACGGCGCTGCAACTGGTGGACGCGGCCTCCGAAGCAGGGGCCGACGCCGTCAAGTTCCAGACGTTTACGACCGAACGCCTTGTCCGGAAAAACGCGCCCAAGGCCGAGTACCAGAAGCAGGCCACCGGAACCGGCGAAAGCCAGTATGAGATGCTCCGACGACTCGAACTGCCCCGCGCGGCCCATGAAACGCTGTTTGAACGATGCTCGGCGCGGGGGATCGACTTCCTTTCCACACCCTTCGACGAGGAGAGCCTCGATTTCCTGACGGACGAGCTGCGACTGAAGACGATCAAACTCGGCTCGGGGGAGGTCACCAACGGACCGCTGCTCCTCCGCACCGCCCGAAAAGGCGTGGACGTCATCCTCTCTACCGGAATGAGCACGCTCGGCGAAGTGGAGACGGCGCTCGCCTGCCTCGCCTTCGGCTACATCGCACCGAACGAATCCCCGTCGCTCGACGCGTTTCTCTCCGCCTATTTTTCTCCTGAGGGGCAGGACGCGCTTCAAAAACGAGTTACTTTGTTGCACTGCACAACGGAGTACCCGGCTCCGTTCGGCGAGGTCAACCTGCGCTCAATGCGCACCTTGAGAGATGCGTTTAACCTTCCGGTCGGCTACTCCGACCATACGGAGGGGGTCGCCGTCTCCATTGCCGCCGCCGCCCTCGGGGCTTCGGTGATCGAAAAGCACTTCACCCTTGACAGAGCGCTCCCGGGGCCGGATCATAAAGCTTCACTGGAACCGCGAGACCTCGCAGAGCTGGTGCTTTCCGTCCGTCAGACGGAGGCTGCGCTTGGGAGCGTCGTAAAAGCTCCATCCCCCTCGGAGCGTGAGAATCGGTGTATTGTACGCAAGAGTCTGGCGGCAAAACGTCCGATAAAAAAAGGAGAGCCTTTCTCATTGGAGAACCTTGCCTGTAAACGTCCCGGAGGGGGTATGTCCCCGTTCGCTTTTTGGAGCCTCATTGGACGAACGGCCGGTAGAGAGTATGCTGAGGACGAAGCCGTTGAAGAGTGAACGAACGGACAGATTGGAGCTCCAAGGGAAGATGCGGCGCATACTGATCCTTGCCGCGGGAGGGCATGCTTCCGTCCTTCACGATGTTTTGTTCTCCCTCGGATCGCCTCCATACGGTGTAATCGACCGGAAATTGATGGCCGGAGACCTTTGGGAGGATCTCACTGTTCTAGGCGATGATGACCTGCTCTCGACGCTCTCGCCGGAGGAATTCGTCTTAGTGAACGGCCTCGGCGCAAGTCCGGACTGCGCCCCCAGAAACGCGCTCTACGCCCGCTTCCGGGGCAAGGGCTTCTCCTTCCCACCTCTGAAGCATCCTTCGGCGGTTTTCGCGCGCAATGTCGTTTTTGAAGCGGGTTGCCAGATCATGGCGGGGGCTGTTCTGCAAAGCGGCGTTGTGGTAGGCGAGAACAGCGTGGTCAACACACGGGCAAGTATCGACCATCACTGCCGGATCGGGGCGGGAGCCTTCATAAGCCCCGGAGCGGTTCTCTGCGGCGGAGTCAGCGTGGAAGAAGGCGCTTTTATCGGAGCTGGAGCCGTTCTGCTCCCCGGTGTGCGCGTGGGCGAAAAGGCCGTCGTCGGGGCTGGTTCTGTGGTGCTTCAATCTGTTCGGGGGCATTCGATAGTGGCGGGCAACCCTGCCCGACGTCTTCGCCTTCTTGAATAGCGAAAAAGCCGAAAGTAAGTTCCGGACGCGAGGATAACAAAGCGCCTCCGAATTCTCGATGCATCAAGAAACGGGGATGGTATAGTGATCGCGGACAAAAGTGTGCTTGCGCTTGTTCCCGCGCGAGCGGGGAGCAAGGGACTTCCCGGAAAAAACATCAGAGACTTTTGCGGGAAGCCGTTGCTTCAATGGAGCGTCGAGCACGGTCTTTCTTCCCGCTATGTCGACAAGGTTCTTGTCTCCACGGATTCGGAGGAGTTCGCGGAGATCGCTCGCAAGGGGGGAGCGGAGGTTCCCTTTCTCAGACCGGAGCATCTTGCTTCCGACATGGCCGCAAGCGTGGACGTCATTCTCCATGCGGTGGATTTTCTTGAGAAGCGTGCTCGAAGATTCGATATTCTCGTGTTGCTTGAGCCTACTTCTCCGCTGCGAAAACCGGAGGACATCGACGGAGCGCTCGAACTGCTTCTCTCCAGGCCGGAGGCGGAGAGCGTCGTCTCCATTTCGCTCACCGAAGCGCATCATCCGGCGTTTCTCATGAAGACAAAAGAGGCTGGATTTCTTGAACCGTTTCTCACTGACTTCAAAGTAATCAGAAGGCAGGATATTTCTCCGCTTTTCTTCCTCGACGGAACGGTCTACATAAGTTGGATCGATGCTCTAAGGAGAAGACGCAGTTTTTACCACGAGAAGACTCTTGGGTACGAGGTGCCGAAGTACCAGTCCTTTGAAGTGGACGACATGGACGATTTTTTAATCTGCGAAGCCCTGTACAGGGCGAAATTCGTCGCAAAGGAGTAATGTGGAATGACCAGTCTGAGAAAGTGCGAACGCTGTCTTCTCCCGGAGACGTACGAGACGCTCGAGATCGCGGAAGACGATTCTTCGTGCAATATGTGCCGGGGCAGCGAATTTAAAAAACAAAATATAGATTGGGACAGAAGAAAGAAGCATTTCGGCACGATCATCGAGAAGTATAGGGGAAAGAGCGACTACGACTGCATCGTCCCATTCAGCGGAGGCAAGGACAGCACCTTCACCCTTTACTACCTTGTGAAGGAGTACGGAATCAAGCCGCTCGTCGTTCGCTTCAACCATGGTTTCTATCGGCCGGGACATGAAGAAAACGTTAATCGGACCTTGAGGAAGCTCGGGGTGGATTTCATCGACTTCAGGCCGAACTGGACCATCGTGAAGCGCCTTATGCAAGAGTCGTTCGAGAGAAAGACCGACTTTTGCTGGCACTGTCATACGGGCGTTTACTCCTTCCCTCTGCGGATCGCAGTCCGTTTCGACGTGCCGCTCGTCGTATGGGGGGAACCGCTCTCGGAACTCTCCGCCTACTATACCTACGAAGGCGACGACGTCGAATTCGAGGACGAGGAGAAGTTCAACATGGTCCGAAACCTCGGCATCACCGCGGACGACATGTACGGCATGATCCACGCCGAGGATTTCCCGGTGGACAGGCGCGACCTGCTTCCCTACACCTACCCGACCGTGGACGAGCTGAAAAAACTCGGCTGTTACTCGATATGTCTGGGGAGTTTCATCCCGTGGGACTACAGGAAACAGACGAAGATGATCATTGACGAACTCGGGTGGGTCGGACTCGATATCGAAAGCGCACCCAGAGATGTGAACGGCGAGTTCGCCAAGGTCGAATGCTGGCTGCAGGGAACAAGAGATTACGTGAAGTATCTGAAGCGCGGCTACGGTCGCGTGACCCAGCTTGTCAACTTCGAGATCCGAAGCGGCAGAATGACCACCGAGGAGGGGCGTAGGCTCGTAGAGGCGTACGATGCATTCAAGCCCGCATCTCTCCAAGTTTTCCTGGAGTACATGGGAATGACCGAGAACGAGTTCAACGACACCGTCGCCAGGTTCGCGGTCGCTCCATGGGCTCCGGATTTTAAAAGGAAACTTCCGGAAATTCGCCTTGCTGACATGGACTCCTGGTATCGCGAGGACAATCGGAAATACGAAGGAGAGAACGAAAAGTGATCGGTATCGTCGATCTGGAGCGGGGGAACATCGGTTCCGTCAAGAATGCCGTGGAGTTTCTCGGCGAAATTCCTATCGTTCTTGATTCGCCTTCCGGGATCGATGAATGCGACGGAATTATCCTGCCCGGGGTAGGTTCCTTTTTCAACAGCATGACCGAGATGAAAAGGCGCGGTTTCGACGCAGCTTTGAGAGAGTACGCCGCAGGAGGCGGGCGGATCCTCGGCATCTGTCTCGGGATGCAGCTTCTGGCCTCGTTCGGAACCGAGAACGGCGACATCGAAGGTGTCGCCCTTATTCCGGGGCGTGTTCGCAGAATGAACGTTCCGAACGATCTCCGGCTTCCCCATGTGGGATGGAACGGAGTTGAGAGAACGAGAGTCCACCCCCTTTTTCATGGAGTCAAGGAGGGTGTGGATTTTTATTTTACGCACTCCTATGTCTTCGAGGTCGAGAACGAGGAACATGCGCTCGGGAAGACGCTCTACGGAGAACGTTTCACATCCGTCGTTGCTGTCGGGAACGTTTGGGGAGTCCAGTTCCATCCGGAGAAGAGCCAGAAGAGCGGTCTCAGATTATTGAGAAATTTTCTCGAGGAGGAGACGGAAGCATGCTGAAGACGCGTCTCATTCCAGTTCTCCTGCTTCGGGGAGGGCGCATGGTCAAGGGGGTCTCCTTCGCAGACTACCGTGACACCGGCGATCCCGTTTTCGCCTCCAGGGTCTACAATTCGCAGCTGGTCGACGAGCTGGTTTTTTTGGACATCGATGCTACTTCGGAGAATCGGGAGACGAATATCGCCGTCATTTCCGCCGTCTCGAAAGAGTGTTTTATGCCTCTGGCCATCGGCGGGGGGATACGTTCGGTAGAGGGGATGCATCGCCTGCTGGAAAGCGGAGCGGACAAGGTAGTTGTAACAAGCGCTGCTTTTGATACGCCCAGGCTGATACGGGACGGCGCCGATGAGTTCGGCAGTCAATGCATCGTCGTCGGAATGGATGTTCGTCTCGTCGACGGACGGTACGCTCTCTTTTCTCACTCGGGAAGGGTGCGCAGGGAGATTTCCATTCAAGAACACATGGAGGTCTGTCAGGAGATGGGAGCGGGAGAGTTTTTTCTCAACTCCATCGACCGCGACGGGAGGATGGAGGGGTATGATCTCGACCTGATTCGCTTTGTCGTGGAACGGGCCTCGATACCGGTTATCGCGTGCGGCGGTGCGGGAAACTTCATGCACCTTGTGGATGCGGTGAAAAAAACAGGAGTAAGCGCGCTTGCGATGGCGAGCATCTTCCACTTCGGAGACAACAACCCCATAAGAGCACGTTTCTTTTTAAAGAATTACGGGGTCAAGGTCAAGGAAGTCTGATGGAAGGGAGACTCGAAAAATGTTGCTGGACGAAGGGGAACGAGATTCGCTCAGTCTGTACGCCGCAGATCAGCTGAATGCTTTATTCCCGGACGGGAACCCGGTTCCGCCGGGTTTCCTACGGGACGTTCTCCCGCGTGCTTTGGAACGTGTCGAGCATTGTTTCTCGCGTATCGCCGACAGGTATTTTTTCGACGGCGAGCGGGTGCTTTTCAACCATCTGCACGGCGATCAGTACGGCATGTTCCTCTACTTTCTTTCAAATACGCTCTATAGGATGGGAGAAGATACGTCCGTCTGCGCGAAACTCTTTGCCCTGAACAAGGCGCTACACGGTGTGGACGCCTTCTACGAAGTGGAGCTTCCCGACGTCTTTCGCTGGGTTCATCCTCTGGGGACGGTACTGGGCAGAGGAAGCTACAGCGACTTTTTCTTGGTCTACCAGAGGTGCGGGATAGGCTCGAATAAAGACGTCTACCCGAAGCTGGGAAAATTTTGTTCGATGCATCCCGGAAGCAGCGTTCTGGGGAGCTGCGACGTGGGAGAACGCTGCGAGCTGGGCGCCGAGGCGCTGCTGCTCGATAGCTCGCTCCCCGAGGGTACGCTTTACGTGGGCACGCCGGGGAGCTTCCGAACGATTCGAAGAGAGCCCGATCTCTCTCGCTGGCGAAATGTTTGAGACTAAAAAAGACCGTTATTTCATTGAAAACGCAGAGGTGAAAACTATGAACGAATATACGCGAAGGCTTCAAGGGGTCATCCCGGGAGGAGCGCACACGTACTCCCGGGGGGCGGACCAGTACCCTTCGAACGCTCCGGCGATTCTCGAGCGTGGAAAAGGAGTTTATGTCTTCGATCCCGAAGGGAATAAATACCTGGACTACGGAATGGCGCTGCGAGCGGTGAACGTCGGTTATGCCGAGGACGAGATCGACGAGGCCGCGATACGGCAGATTCGCAACGGCAACAACCTTACGCGCCCTTCGACGATCGAACTGCAAGCCGCCGAACTTCTTGTAGACTTGATCGATTCCGCGGATATGGTGAAGTTCACGAAGAACGGTTCTTCGTCCGTCTCGGCGGCTATCAAGCTTGCACGCGGTTTTACCGGGAGAGATATGGTGGCTCGGTGTGCCGAGCACCCCTTCTTTTCCTACGACGACTGGTTCATAGGTTCCACGCCGATCACGAGGGGGGTACCGCTCTCGACGATGGAACTGACCAAGCTGTTTCATTACAATGATATCGCTTCTTTGGAGGCTCTTGTCGCCGAATATCCGGGGAGGATCGCCTGCGTCGTGCTCGAGCCGGCCACGACCGAGGAACCGAAGGAGAACTTTCTTCAAAAAGTAAAGGAGCTTTGCGCGCGGAATGGCATCGTTTTCATCCTCGACGAGATGATCACGGGGTTCCGCTGGCACCTCAAGGGAGCGCAGCATTACTACGGGGCGACGCCCGACCTCTGTACATTCGGCAAGGCGATGGCCAACGGCTACTCGGTCTCCTGCGTCGCCGGACGGCGGGAGATAATGGAGTTGGGAAGCATTCATAACGAAGGGGCGGAACGCCTTTTCCTTCTTTCGACTACGCATGGCGGAGAGATGGCGGGGCTGGGTGCGTTCGTCGAAACCGTATCCTTCATCCGGCGGAACGGTGTTGTCCAGCATTTATGGGAGTACGGGAAAAAGCTGATGGCAATGATGCGGCATGCCGCGGAACGACACGGAGTTGCGGAGAATTTCAAGGTGTGCGGTGTTCCGTGTTCGCCGAACTACCTGACGCTGGATGTCGAAGGAAACGTTTCTCTTCCCCTGAGGACGCTCTTCTCCAAGGAGATGCTGCGAAACGGCGTGTTGATGCCCTGGATCGCTCTTTCATGGAGGCACGGCGACGAGGAGCTGCAAATCACCGAGAAGGCTTTGGACGCAGCGTTTTCCGTCTATAAGAAAGCCCTGGAAGACGGCGTGGAGCGCTATTTGAACGAGCCGGCGATCAAGCCGGTCTTCCGGAAGTACAATTAATGACCGGTCGAGGCGATTCGAGAGGCGAGAAGGGGCTTCTCGACGGGAAGAGGGTAGTTGTGACCGGAGGGGCGGGGTTGCTCGGACGGTGTTTCTGCCGCGGTATTGTCGCTCATGGAGGCGTTGCCATCGTTGCGGACAAAGACTTTCTTTCCGCCTCGCTCCTTGCCGAAGAGCTGAACAGTACGGAAGAGAAGCGCGCGGCGGCGTTTGCGCTGGATATTTCGGACGCAGAGTCGGTAAGTGCTCTAATCTCTTTTGTCGAGGAGCGATTCGGGGGAGCGGACGCCTTGGTGAACAATGCCTACCCCAGAAACGCGAATTACGGACGTCCCGTTGAGGAGGTATCATATAACGATTTTTGCGAGAATCTCTCACTTCATTTGGGCGGGTATTTTCTTACGATGCAGCGGTTCGCTCTTTTCTTCAAGCGGCATGGGGGCGGTTGTATCGTTAATATGGGATCGATCTATGGAACATTGCCGCCCCGTTTTTCAGTATATGAAGGAACATCGATGACCATGCCGCCCGAGTATGCGGCGATAAAGGCAGGGGTACTCCAGTTAACCCGTTATTTCGCACAGAGCTTCAAGAAGGACGGAGTGCGGGTGAACGCTTTAAGCCCGGGAGGTATAAGGGACGGACAGTCGGAAAGCTTTTTGGAAGCGTACGCTTCGTTTTGCGGAATAAAAGGCATGCTGGAGCCAATCGATATCGTAGGGGCGCTGCTCTTCCTGCTCTCGGATTCTTCCCGATTCGTAACGGGCCAGAATCTGGTGGTTGACGACGGTTTTTCTCTTTAAAATTTCTCATAAAAGAAGCTCGATTGCGCCTTGCGAGAAATTTTTATAAAATTTAAAAAAATATGATTTTTACTATATTCTTTTTCCAAATCCTGAAAGCTCCATCTTCAAGTAAAGGAGGATGCTCAATTGCTTCAGAAAAAGAAGCAGGTAGAGGGAATAAAAATTGTTCGCGAAAAGACGATTCTCGAAGGCATGCAGCAACTCAATGATACGGCGTCGCAGATTCTTCTTGTTGTTGATGATGATGGAAAATTGTTCGGATCTCTGACGGACGGGGATATTCGCAGGGCTATCGGGGATGGAAAACCTCTACAAACGTGTGTAGGGGAGATTTGCAACACATCACCTAAGACGCTCTCTCGATATTCGAAGGAAGCTGCTCTCCGTCTTATGGAAGAGTTTTCGATCAGTCGTATCCCCGTAGTCGATTCCAACGGAGTCCCCATCGCCGTGGTATCCATGACCGATATACTTCCAGAGGAAGACGAAGCGGTTCGTGAGAATAAAGTCGTTATTATGGCGGGGGGTAGAGGAAGTCGGCTGGATCCGATAACGCGAATCGTTCCAAAACCTCTATTGCCGGTCGGAGACAAGCCGATGCTCGAGCTGATCATGGAGTCATTCGCAAAGTGTGGTTTTTCGGAATTCTTACTGTCGATCAACTATAGAAAAGATTTCATCAAGACCTATCTTGCGGAACGAAGCGACCTCCCCTTTTCCATATCCTGTATCGAGGAGGATACGTTTCTGGGAACGGCCGGGAGCCTTGCGCTGATGAAGGAGAAACTGACGGAGACTTTTTTTGTGAGCAACTGCGATATTCTGGTGGACGTCAACTACATTTCTGCGCTGGAGTTTCACGAGGAGAACGAGTGTGCATTTACGATGGTCGGTGCCCTGAAAAAGGTGAGCGTTCCCTACGGCGTAATTCACCTGCGGAACGGTGAGTTCGACCGTATCGAGGAAAAACCGGACGTACCGTTGATCGTCAACACGGGCGTGTATCTTCTGGAACCGTCCTGTATTGATTTAATCGGAAGGGATGAAAAGCTGGATATGCCCGATTTAATAGAAAGAATCCGCAGAGAAGGCGGCAAAGTCGGGGTCTTCCCTGTGCACCGCAAATGGATCGATATCGGTCAGTGGGGAGAGTACAAGCAGGCGCTTGAATGATCCGGCGGAGGCGTCTTTTGGGCGCACGCCCCCCGGATATCCTCGTGATGGAGTGTCCCGGCGTTCTCCTCGGTGAGCAGCGGGGCTTCGGCAAGGATGTCGATGAAGGGCTAGCTCGAAGAGAAGCGTCGTGTGAAGGGAGCGAGCTGCCGAAGCTCCGTCTCGAGGAACCGGATTGGTTTGCTTGTTTCGGTACCCCGTGCCATCTCGGGAAGAACGGAACGGAGCATGTCAAAAAACGACCCGTTGAGTAACTCTTTCCACAGTTCATCCTCGGAGAAGCTGTTGTTCCGCACGTACTATCCGAGGAGATATTCGTCTTTTTGCGCAATATCCAGATAACGATAAACCGTTGAGTGTTCTAATCGAGCGAAACCGCTTGCTAACGAGGATGCCACTGGAATGCCTGTTGATGTCAAGGAGCGAAAAAGACTGTATCGATTGGTGAACCGCCTTCACCGGGAGAATGGGGAGAAAGTGACGAGTTACGCTGCTTTCCTTATGTCGATCCAGGAAAAAGAGGATCGGGAGGAGCTGAGAATCATAGAAGAGAGAACCGATGCGCCGACGATTCCCTGGGAAGTCGTCGAACGGGAGCTAGGATTGTGACCGAACGGAAATATTCCATAGAGTTCAAGCGAACGGCGGTGAAGGAGCTGCCCGAGCTTAACCCGTCCGTTGGGCGGAGCTGAATTCCCTGCTCGACGCCTTTTTTATACCTTTTCTTTCCATCAGGCTTATGTACATTTCGCCAGCCTCCTTCCTTTTTTCGAGTTCTTCTTCCCACTTTTCCCAGACATCGTCGTCGATAATGTACATTACGCTTTCGATGAACCAAAGAAGCGCCATTTTTTACTCGTGGTTCTATCCGCGCCTGTCCACTCCGCGAGCAGGAGTTTCATGTAGTCCAATTTGCGTGTATCCGAGCCCCGTTGCATCCATGCCTGTATTCCTGCGTAGTGCGCGAGGTCGAAGGGGTCGTCGCTCTTTCGCAGCTCATCTTCGTCGCCCTCGTAGATCTTGAAGACGGGATACTCGTAGAGAACCCGCGCTTCGTAGCCCTTCCAGCAGTGGATTTCCTCCGGCTGGTCGACCGATATCGGCTGAACCAGTATGGCAGTCCGGCGAAGGTGCGGACGCCGTGCTAGCTGCGGAGGGAGTTTTGGAGTCTGGCGCCTGAGAAGGGAGACGCTGTGCTGATCATCCCCGGCGCGAGCGATTTGCTGCATACGGGCGAGCGGTTCGCGGAGTGGTGGGGAGCAGTTGGCCGAGGGCGGAGCTAGTCCTCGATCCTTTGCTGGAGTCTTCGATGGCGGAACGTCTGGCCGAAGCAGCCGGCGCGTTGCCGAATCTTACGACGGAGCTGAACCCGCCCGATCTTCCTGCCAGAATGGCGCGGTCGCGGGCGGTGCTGTCCACCTCAAGCCTCACTTCGTACGAGGTGCCGGCGTTGCGGAAACCGCTGGCGGTCTTTCGGAGGGCGGAGATCCAGACGGGTATAGGGCTGGAGATAGGGCGGCGCGGCTTGGGCCTGAACCTCGGCGCGTGGGGAACGTGGAACGGCGAGAAGTTGAGGCGTTCGCTCGAGAATCTCCCTCCGGAGCCCGCAGCCTGCGTCAACCCGCGAGGCGGTGTTGCGCGCTGTGCGGTGACTGAGTGGAATGTCCTTGTTGCGCTTTCTCCGAAGAGTTTTTCTCTTGCCGGCTTTATTTTATACGGATTCATGGTACAATGTTTTTTAAAGCGATGTAAATTTATAATAATCATATCCGAACAGACGGACGGTTGCCTTCAAGGGTGTGCCGCCGGGCGGATGTGGCAGCCGGGGGGCTGAAGCGTTCTCCCCGAATCCGTAGACTTTAGGAGGTATGTACAATGACCATGAATTTCTTCGAAGCGGTGAAGAACCGCAGAACCTACTACAGCATTTCGAAAAAGAGTCCTGTCTCCGACGAGCGGATACGCGAGATCGTCGAGCAGGCGGTGAAGCACTGTCCGTCGGCGTTCAACTCGCAGAGCGGCCGCGCAGTGCTGCTTTTCGGGGCGGAGAGCGACGCGTTCTGGGGGCTGGTGAAGGAGTCGCTCCGGAAGATCGTCCCGGCGGAGAAGTTCGCGCCGACCGAGGAGAAGATCGACGGCTTCGCCGCCGCCTACGGCACGGTGCTCTTCTTCGAGGACGGGCGTCCGGTGAAACAGCTGCAGGAGAACTTCCCGACCTATGCCGAGCACTTCCCCGTCTGGTCGCACCACGCGTCGGGGATGCTTCAGTTCATCGTCTGGGCGGGGTTGGAATCGGAGGGGTTCGGCGCGTCCCTGCAGCACTATGCGCCGGTTGTGGAAGATGCGGTGAAGCAGAGGTGGGGTATTCCCGCCGAGTGGAAGCTGATCGCGCAGATGCCCTTCGGGACGCCGACGGCCGCCCCCGGCGACAAGGAGTTTCAGCCGTTGGAGGAGCGTTTCAAGGTTTTCGAATAGAACTTTCCCGTCGCTTTTACAGGGCGTTCCGCGCCTCTTCAGAAGGCGCGGGGCGCTCTTTTTCTTTGGAAAACAACGGATTTTCTTGACACGGCGCGTGAAGGGCTCATAATGTCCTGTGACTTCGAATTCCTTTCGCGCGAAAACAGGGAGGTTGTGTTATGGATCGTATGAAGAAGGCGCGCGCGGTCACGCTGACCGGTCTGGTGCTGAATCTTGTTTTGACTGCGCTGAAGTACGCGGCGGGGTTTTTAGGCGCGAGCGCGGCGATGATCGCCGACGCCACGCACTCGCTCTCCGATCTGCTGACGGACGCCGTGGTCTTTTTCGGTCTGGAGGCGGCAAGCAAGCCCGCCGATTCCTCCCATCCCTACGGGCACGGGAAGATAGAGGCCATACTTGCGGCGCTGTGCGGCTTCTCTCTGCTGCTGGCGGGGGGAGGGATCTTCCTCTCCGGTATGAAGAACGTGGCGGATTTTTTCCGCGGGGCGTCGCTTCCGCGACCGGGTGCGATCGCTCTGGCGGCCGCGCTTCTCTCGGTGCTGTCCAAGGAGCTGCTCTACCGCTACACGATCGTCTGGGGACGGCGACTCGAAAGCAGCGCGCTCATCGCGAAGGCGTGGGATCATCGTTCCGATGCGTTCTCTTCGATAGGGACGCTCGCGGGGATCTCCGGCGCGTACTTCCTGGGGGATCGGTGGAGCGTGCTTGATCCGCTGGCGGCGGTGATCGTGACGTACTTCATCGCAAAGGCGGCGCTGCCCATTCTACGGGACAGTCTCGACGAGCTGATCGAGGCGTCGCTCCCCGACGAACTCGAGGAGCGCCTGCGGAAGGCGATTCTCTCGGTGGAGCAGGTCGAGTCATTCCACAAGCTGAAGACGAGGCGCATCGGCAGCGCGATCGCCGTGGACGTGCACATTCAGATGGACGGGAAGCTTTCGCTTACGGAGGCGCACGATATTTCACGCCGCGTCGAGGACGAACTGTGGCGGCTCTTCGGCGGAGAGACGCATATTTCGTTGCACATGGAGCCGCGTTCTTCCATCCGCGAGGGAGAGAACGGGCGAACAGGCCTTTCACGGATGCGCCTCTGATACCCTTCACATTTGCCCGTTTCTCCCTCGTTCTGCGGATTTTTCCCCGGAGCGCGAGGGAAAGTTTTACATTTCTCTCTCTCCGTGTGAAAATAGGAGTATGCGCCGCTGAAAACGAGCGCGCCGTTGCTTGTATGAAGTGCACGATGTTCGCGGTGTGTGCGGCGAACTTCAATCCGTATATTACAAAGGAGCGTTTTCTGACTTATGGAGACTCAGTCCGGCAAAGGCCCTCATTTTATCGAACAGATCATCATCGACGATCTGAAGAACGGCGTCGTCAAGGAAGTGCACACCCGCTTTCCTCCGGAGCCCAACGGCTACCTCCACATCGGGCACGCGAAGTCGATCTGCCTGAACTTCGGGCTGGCCGAGCAGTTCGGCGGCAAGTGCAACCTGCGCTTCGACGACACGAATCCGGCCAAGGAGGAGACTGAGTACGTCGAGTCCATCATGCGCGACGTCCAGTGGCTCGGGTTCCGCTGGCACGCGCTCTGCTTCGCGTCGGACTACTTTCAGCAGTTCTACGAATGGGCTCTGGAGCTGATCCAGACGGGGAAGGCCTTCGTGGATCATCAGACGCCCGACCAAATCAGAGAGACGCGCGGCACGCTGACGACGCCGGGCGTCGAGTCCCCTTACAGGGACCGTTCCGTCGAGGAGAACCTGTCGCTCTTCCAGCAGATGAAGGACGGCGTGCTCGAGGACGGAACGTGCGTTCTCCGCGCGAAGATCGACATGAACCATCCCAATATCAACATGCGCGATCCGGTGCTCTACCGCATTCTGCATCGGCATCACTTCCGGAGCGGCGACGCGTGGTGCATCTACCCGATGTACGACTTCGCCCACGGGTACGAGGACGCCATCGAGGGAGTCACCCATTCGATCTGCACTCTGGAGTTCGAAGACCATCGTCCGCTGTACGAGTGGTTCCTCGAAAATGTCTCGGTCCCCTGCACGCCCCGTCAGTTCGAGTTCGCCCGGCTGAATCTCACCTACACGGTGATGAGCAAGCGCCTCCTGCTGGAGCTGGTGAACCGAAAGATCGTCTCCGGCTGGGACGACCCTCGGATGCCCACGATCAGCGGCATCCGGAGAAGAGGGTACACTCCGTCGGCGCTCCGGCGTTTCTGCGCGGAGATCGGCGTCTCGAAGTCGAACAGCATGGTCGATATCGAGTTCCTCCAGTTCATCATCAGGGAGGAACTGAACGCGACGGCGCTGCGGGCGATGGCGGTGCTCGATCCGCTGAAGGTGGTGGTCGAGAACTACCCCGAGGGGCGGGTCGAGATGCTCGACGCCGAGAACAACCCGGAGGATCCGAACGCCGGAACGAGGAAGATTCCTTTTTCAAAGGAGCTCTATATCGAGCGGGAGGATTTTATGGAGAACCCGCCGAAGAAGTTCTTCCGCCTCTCTCCGGGGAGCGAAGTCCGGCTGAAGCACGCGTACTTCGTCACGTGCAAAGAGGTTGTCCGGAACGAGGCCGGGGAGATCGTCGAGCTGCGCTGCGAGTACGACCCGCTCTCCAGGGGCGGCGAAGCGCCGGACGGCCGCCGCGTGAAGGGGACGCTCCACTGGGTCTCCGCACCGCACGCGGTGAAGGCGCGGGTCAGGCTGTACGAGAACCTCTTCACGCTCCGCGACATGAGCGAGATGGAGGAGGGGAAGAGCTACAACGACTACCTGAACCCGGAATCGCTGACGGTGCTGGAGAACTGCTTCGTGGAGCCGGCGCTCGCCGGAGCGAAGCCTCTCGACCGCTTCCAGTTCCTCCGCCAGGGGTACTTCTGCGCCGATACGGAGTCGACGCCGGAGCGGCCGGTGTTCAACAGGACGGTCGCGCTGAAGGACTCGTGGGCGAAGATACAGCAGAAGGGGCAGGCCGACTGAGCGATTTTCGTTGTTTGACGAAGGAAGCTTCTTACGGCACAATAAGTAACGGAAGGCTTTGAAAAGGCGTTTTTCCGTGGTTTCGAGAGGAGGTTTCCTGTACATGAAGGATATGGACAACTCCGGGATTCCCGGAAAAGAATCGGGAGGCGACGGCAGAAAGTGTCCGGAGTGCGGAAGCAGAGTGGAGAATACCTTCCGCTTCTGCCCGGGATGCGGAGTTTTCGTCCCCGAGTACGCTCCCGCTGTGCGCGTGCCGGTCGCCGGCCGCGATCACGATGAAGACGAGGACGAAACAGGGCGCGGAGAGGACGGCGTCGTCTCCGTACCCTTTGCTCCGCGAGATAAGGAACAGGGAGCGATGAGCATCTCCGGAGGGGATCCCGCTTGGTCGAAAGCGGACAGGGCGGGGACCAGTTTCAGGGAGTTCAACGCAGCCATCGAGGCGCGCCGGGGCAGGAGGGACCGGAAGGGCGGCATCTTTCTTATCGTCCTCTTTTTAATGTTCGTCGGCGCGCTCGGGGGAGGCGTCTATTGGTTCCTTCAGCAGGCGGGGCGGATCCCCCGGGAGAACGAGGTGCGCGAAAAACCGCAGATCGAAACGGCGGCGCCGACGCCCGTGAACCGCGGTTCCGATCTGCCGCCGTTGGCGACGCCCGGCGGCGCGCCTGCGGAGTTGACTCCGGCGCTTCCCGCGCTCCCCTCGTCTCCCGCAGTGCAGGCGGATGCCCTTGAGATCTCCCGCCCGACGAAGGGAGTGATCATAGGCTCCGGAGTGAACCTCCGAGGATCGCACACGGTGAGCAGCCCCGTCGTCGGCAAGGTGACCGCGGGCAACGAGGTGGAGGTGCTGGAGTCGTGGACGAGCGACGAGGGCGCCGAGGTCGTCGCCCTCGTCGATGTGGAACTTGTCGCGGACGACGGCAAGACGGTGCGGCTCGTAAGGGGACGAGGACTTTCCGTGATCTCCGGACCGGATTCGCGAGGAATGCTCCGCGTGGCGCTGCCCGACGACCGTTCGAAGAAGCCCTATACGGTGGCCGCGAATACGATGAGCAACCCTCATTCGTGGCCCTGGTACAAAATCCGCCCCAAGGGAGGCAAGGAGGGGTGGATTTTCGGAAAGTTCATCACCGTCTTCAACCCTCGCGAAAATACCCTGTCGGCGACAGTTCTGGACCGCGCGCTGCACACCTTCGGCTCCACGAGGAACGCTCTTGAAGGAGCGCTCGGCAAGCCGCTGAAGACCGCCTCGAAAAAAATAACACGCTCCGGGGTTCCGGCGGATGAAGTTACGCTGACTTTCAACGGTCTGACGGCCGTGCTGCTGGAGAGAGGCGGGCCCTCGGAAGTCCGGTCGCTCACGCTGACTTCGTCGAAGCACTCCCTCGACGGCGGAATCGCCGTAGGGAGCGACCGCAGCTCCGTCCTCTCGATTCTCGGGCTTCCCAACGCCCTGGACAAGGGGAGCGAAGTCTATCGCGTCGACGCGAACAGCGGCATCCGCATTCGCTACGAAAACTACACTGTGAAAACGCTCCACGTCGGGGCGCTGAATTGAACGCTCTCCCCCCGATGAAGGTTCCCCCTGTTCCCGGAGCGCGCTTCTTCCCCGTGAACAGGAAGGATATGGAAGAGCGCGGCTGGAACGAGCTGGATTTTCTCTTCGTGAGCGGCGACGCTTATGTGGACCATCCGGCCTTCGGCACGGCGGTGATCGCCCGCGTGCTGGATGCCGCAGGTTTTCGCGTGGGCATCCTGGCCCAGCCCGACTGGCGTTCGCGGGACGCGTTCCTCTCCATGGGGCGGCCGAAGCATGCGGCGCTCGTCTCCGCAGGCAACCTCGACTCGATGCTCAACAAGCTGACGGCCTCGAAGAAGAGCCGGAGCACCGACAGCTACTCCCCCGGCGGGCAGGCGGGGTTGCGCCCGGACAGGGCGACGATCGCCTACTGCAGCAGGGTGAAAGAGTGCTGGAAAGACCTTCCGGTCATCATCGGCGGCGTGGAGGCGAGCCTCCGGCGGTTCGCACACTACGACTACTGGTCCGACGAGGTGCGGCGTTCCATCCTCTTCGACAGCCAGGCGGACCTGCTGGTCTACGGAATGGGGGAGCTTCAGATTCGACAGATCGCCGATCTGCTCTCCAGGGGCGTCCCCGTGGGACGGCTGAGTGATCTTCGGGGAACCGTCTACAGGACGAACGAGTTTCCGGAGATCCGCGGCAAGTTCGTGGAGATTCCGTCTTACGAAGAGGTTGCAGTAGAAAAGCAGCGCTTCGCCGAGGCCTTCCGCATGCAGGACGCCGAGCAGGACGCGTTTCACGGCAAGACGGTGGTACAGCGTCACGGCGCGTCGTATATAGTGCAGAACCCTCCCGCTCAACCGCTTACGATGGAGGAGATGGACGCCGTCTATGCGCTTCCGTACCCCCGTACCTATCACCCGATGTACGAAGCCGCGGGGGGCGTCCCCGCGATCGCCGAGGTGCGTTTCAGCCTGACCAGCCATCGCGGCTGCTTCGGAAGCTGTGCTTTCTGCGCCATCCACTATCATCAAGGGCGGATCATTCAGAGTCGCAGCCACGACTCCCTGCTTCGGGAGGCGCGCATTCTGACCGAACTGCCCGACTTCAAGGGGTACATCCACGACGTCGGCGGTCCGACGGCGAACTTCCGTATTCCCGCATGCGACCAGCAGCTCGACAGAGGAGCGTGCAGAAACAGGCAGTGCCTCTCCCCGAATCCCTGTCCAAAACTCCGCGCCGATCACTCGGACTATATCGACCTGCTTCGGAAGCTGCGCGCGCTTCCGAAGGTGAAGAAGGTCTTCATCCGCTCCGGCATTCGCTTCGACTATCTTCTGGCGGACAAGAAGGGCGGGTTCCTTGAGGAGCTGTGCGCGCACCATGTAAGCGGGCAGTTGAAGGTGGCGCCCGAGCACGTTTCGTCCCGGGTGCTGGCGTTGATGGGGAAGCCGGGACGCGAGGTGTACGAAGAGTTCCGCCGTTCCTACGCAGCGATGAACGAAAAGCTGGGGAAGAAGCAGTACCTCGTGCCGTACTTCATCGCCTCCCACCCCGGAGCGACGCTGGAGGATGCGGTGGAGCTGGCGGAGTATCTGCGCGATATTCACTTCCAGCCCGAGCAGGTGCAGGACTTCATCCCCACGCCGGGGAGTCTGTCGACCTGCATGTACTACACCGGCCTGAACCCGTTCACCGGCGAGGCCGTGCCCTCCGCGAAGGACAGAAACGAGCGGAAGATGCAGCGCGTGCTGTTGCAATACGCCGAGCCGAAGAACCGCGAGGCGGTCATACAGGCGCTTGAGGCCGCAGGCAGGAAGGACCTGATCGGCGTCGGACCGTCCTGCCTGGTCCAGCCGCAGCACCGCGAGCCGCAAAAAAAGAGCGCGCCCCGCTCCGAGAGGAGGACTCGCTCCGGGAAAACTGGCGGGCGGAGGTAACTCAGGCCTTCTCCCGCGCCGCCTCGGCGCGGAGCGTAACCGAACGCAGCAGCGACGGCCCCGCCTCCGTGAGGAGGACGGCCACGAAGATGAGCGCGCACCCCGCCGCCATGCGCGGGCTGAAGATCTCTCCGAGGAAATAAATTCCCGCGAACGCTCCGAAGACCGATTCGAGGCTCAGCAGGATGGCCGTATGGGTGGAGGGCGTGAATTTTTGTGCCGTATTCTGAACGGCGAAAGCCACGATGGTGCAGAAGATCACGGTGTACGCGATGCTCCGGAGGCCGCTTCCTCCCTGGAAGCCGGGCCATGTCTCGAAGACGAGCGCGGCCGGCAGGCTCAGCAGGCACACCATGAGAATCTGCAGCGCCGCGAGAACCATCGGGTCCTTCTTCGCGGCGAAGTGCTCGATCGCGATGAGGTGACAGGCGAAGAAGAAGGCGCAGACGAGGGTGAGCAGATCCCCTTTGCCGATGGACAGCGCTCCTTCCTGGAGCGTCAGCATCCCCATGCCGACGAGACAGACGAAGGAGGCAAGGAAGGAGAGGATGCCTGGAAAAATCCTCCGCAAGCCCCACGAGAGCAACGGGACGATGACGACATATGTCGCCGTGAGGAACGCCTGTTTTCCGGGCGTCGTGTAGTTCAGCCCGAGCGTCTGCGTCGCGAAGCCGAGAAAGAGAAAGACGCCGATGATCGCTCCGGCACGAAGGTCTTCCTTGGAAACGGCGGCGAGGCGACGCCGGAAGAGGAGTCCCATGATGAGGGCCGCCGAGCCGAAGCGCAGCGCGAGAAGCCAGAATGTGGGGAACGTGTCGAGCGCATCCTTCATCGCGACGAAGCCGAGGCCCCAGAAGAGGGCGACGAAGACGAGCGAGATGTCCGCGAGGATAGTTTTCAGCTTTGGAGAAAGGTGCATGCGATTCACTCCCGATACGGAAAATAGACGGTGCTCTGCAAATCGAGTACCGGGAGAGTATAGCATCTTCCGCGAAAAAAGACACAGTCGTTCTCTCGGCGCAGTGTTCCTTCAAAGGAATACCAAACGGAGGAAGAGCTGTGTTCGGACTTCTCGTCGGCGTATTTTACGCGTCCCGGCAGTCCGGCCCGGATTCCTTCGACGGCATTTCCTTCCGTTCCTATTTTGTGAGAGTTTTAACTTTCATTTACAAGCTCCGTAGAGGGAGTATAATGTATTCGATGCATTTCTTCGTTCCGCAGGGGAGTTTTGCGGTTTTCAAATTTATGTGACGGGAGGTGGAGTATGTGTTTATTTTTTTCGCCTCGTTTCTGATGTATCTTCTCCTTGTCTGGTCCGGGAGCGGTATCCCGATGATCGAGGTCGCCATAGGTCTTCTCTTGGCGACGGCGATCACCTTCGCGTACACGACCTGGCATCCGGAGAGGAAGCTCAGTAGACGGGGGCTTGATCCGAGACGTTGGTTCGGTTTCGTAGCGTACCTTTTCGGACCTTTCGCATTGGGGGTGGCGAAAGCGAATATCGATGTCGCGAAGCGAGTCGTCACGGGAAAGATCCGTCCGGGCATCGTCAAGGTGACGCCCGAGCTGAAGAGCGATGTCGCCAGGACTTTGCTGGCGGATTCGATCACGCTGACGCCGGGGACGCTCACCGTGGATATTGACGATGCGGGCGGGTTTTATATCCATTGGTTGTACGTTGAAGACGAGAACCCCACGGAAGAACAGCTGTACGGCAATTTCGCCCACTGGGCAAGGAGGTTGGCTGAATGACGGTCCTTTTTGTATGGTTTGTTGCGGCGGTTATGGGCATTCTCGCCATCGCCGTGCTCGGGCGTCTTATCTCCGGCCCGACGGTTTCGGACAGGGCGGTTGCGCTGGACACGTTCAACACTTTTGTAGTCGGTATTATGCTTCTTCTTGCCGTCGGGTACGATTCGGTCGTCATGGTCGATGTGGCCATAGTGTACGCCGCGCTCTCCTTCGTGGGAACCATGTTCATCGCCCGCTACATCGAAGGGGAGGTATGACCGGATGTTCTTCCTTATGCTGGCGTCGGCTGCTCTGGTGGTGAGCCTCCTTTTCAACTCTCTCGGCGCGTTTTCGCTCTACAGGTTCCCCGACGTGTACACCAGACTCCATGGCGCGACGAAGTGCACGACGTTCGGAACCATTTTTATCGCGATCGCAGTGGTGTTTTATGCGATCGCCAAGCTCCTGGAAAGCGGGGAAAACCGTTTTTGGGTGCTTATCGTCCATTCGCTTGTGGCGATGATGGTACTGCTTGTAACAAATGCCACAGGAGCCCACGCCCTGGCCAGAGCGTCTCATAGAAGCGGTTTGGCGCCTGCGAAGGCTGTCGTTGACAGGCTTGAGGAGAGCCGCTCCAAAGGAGGGGGATCCCAATGATGAACGCGCTGCATCTCTCGGTTCTGTCCGTTATGCTGATTGCCGCGTTTTTCGCCCTCTGGTTCAAAGATCTCATCTCCTCGGTGATTTCTCTGGCGGTTTTCAGCCTTATGATGGCGCTCGAATTCTATATCCTGCAAGCGCCCGACGTCGCGATCGCCGAGGCGGCCATCGGAGCCGCCCTGAGCACGACGATCTACATCATCGCTCTCAGGGCGTGTCGCCGTCCGAAGAATGAAGGAGGGCGGAAACAGTGAAAAAGATGATTTTCGTCGTCGCCGCACTTTTGCTCGGAGCTATGGTCGTCGGCGTCGTGGACAATGCGCATCCTTTCGGCTACCCGGGAAAAGCTCCGATGGATGATTTTTTCCTTGCGGACGCGCTGCCGAATAGATCGACCGAGAATATCGTTACCGCGATAGTCTTCGATTACAGAGGCTTCGATACTATCGGAGAAGCCGCGGTATTGTTTACTGCGCTCTGCGCAATTTCGGTTCTTTTCAGGGAAGGAGGAAGGAAGCAGTGAATCCCCTTTCGGTTGTAGTGCGTACGGGCTGCGACCTGTTCGCATGGTTTATGGTCGTTTTCGGCGTCAACGTTTTGGTGCACGGCTACATGACCCCCGGCGGAGGCTTCCAGGGAGGGGCTATCATCGCGACGTTCACCGCTTTTTTGCTGGTGGCCTACGGCGGCCGGAAGATGCATGGCTGGGCGAACGAGAAGATATTCGATCTTTTTGAAGAGGTGGGTTTGCTTGCTTTTTTCGTGCTGGCATTCATGGGATTCCCGATCACGTTCTTCTACAACTATCTCGTGAAACCCCTTTCCGCCGGAGGCGTCATTCCGCCCGCAGGCACGACGGCGCTCATGTCCATCGCAGTGGGACTCGAAGTGACAGGTGCTCTTTCTATGATTATTTTGACGATGTTCAGGGGGATCCGTATGTTCGAAACCGTCCCTATGAAGGAGGAGTTCGGTCATGATAGGTAACGCTCCTTTTTTTGTGGTCGGTCTTCTTTTTCTGGCCGGGCTGACGGCGATCTTTATGGAAAAGAATCTCATAAAAATCGCCATCGCGATCGGCATCATCAGTTCGGCGGTCAACCTTTTTTTAGTTGCGTTGGGGTATCGAGCCGGAGGAACGGTCCCCATCCACTTTCTCGCGGGGAAAGAAACGTTGATGGTGCTCCCGACGCCCCAGGCGATGACGCTCACCGCGATCGTGATCTCGCTTGCGACGACGGCCTTTCTTCTTTCTCTCATCATGCTCGTCTACCGTCACTACGGCACGCTTGACGTAGACGAAATCAGGAGGTTGAGAGGATGAACTGGAACGATCATCTTCCCGCGCTGCTGCTTATGATTCCTCTCTTCGGCGCTTTCGTCGCTCCTTTAGTCTGTCTTTTGGGAAAGACGACGCGCAATGCGCTGTTGGTCGGTCTATCTTTCGTAACGTTGCTCGTGTCGCTTCTTCTTTGGAGGAACGTTCTTATCGGAGGAATCGCGATCTACGTAATGGGTGGGGAGAGTTTCAACCTGACGCTTCCCTCCGGCATGGCGCTTCCGATACGTATTGTCATGGAGGTGGACGCGTTCAGCGCCTTCATGGTGGTCTGCGGCTCCGTCGCTTCGTTCGCAGGAGCGCTTTTCTCGACGAACTATATGGAGAAATTCACCGGCTTGGGGCGTTTTGTTTCGCTTTATTTCCTGCTTACGCTCGGGATGCTCGGAATGATGATTACCGGCGACTTCTTCAACTTCTTCATCTTCATCGAGATCGCATCCATCGCTTCATTCGGTTTGGTCGCATTCTGGCGCGACAGACCGGAGGCGATCGAGGCAAGTCTGAAATATACGCTTGTCTCGCAGGTGGGATCGATGATCTTCCTGATCGCCGCAGGCGCCCTGTACGGCAAGTATAACGCGCTCAACATGGCCGCGATAGGCAGCCTGCTCCAGTTCGGCGTCATGGAGAAGATCGCGCTGGTTTTCATCATCGGAACTCTTGCAATGAAATGCGGTTCTTTCCCTATGCACATGTGGCTTCCCGACGCGTACGCTGAAGCTCCTTCGGGCGTCTCCTGCCTCCTCGTGGCCGTCAGCCAGGCGTCCCTCTACGGCCTGATGCGCGTCTGCTTCTCGCTCTACGGCGTCAATCTCGGCGGATCGTTCATTCCGTGGATGATCATCTCCATGGGGCTCGCCTCCATGTTCTTCGGCGTGACCATGGCGGTTGTGCAGCACGAGATCAAGCGCCTGATAGGCTACCATTCGGTCTCGCAGGTGGGGTATATGCTGCTTGGTCTCGGCGTCGGGCTCCTTGTGCTCGACGACGCTCGCGGCATGGCCGAGTACGGTTTCACCGCGATGAAGGGCGGTATCTTCCACATATTCAACTACACGATGTACAAGGCGCTGCTCTTCCTTGCCGCGGGCGCGATCTACTACGCGACCGGGAAGCGCGACCTGAATGAAATGGGAGGCCTCGCGCGCCGCATGCCCTTTACCACCGCCATGTTCGTCATCGCGGCGGCGGCGATCTCCGGTCTTCCCCCGTTCAACGGCTTCGTCTCGAAGCTGCTGATCTACGAGTCGGTCTTCGCCGTCCATCCCGCGCTGACCGTCGTGGCGTTGGTAACCTCGGTGCTTACGCTTGCATCCTTCGTGAAGGTCTTCCAGACGGCGTTTCTCGGTCCTGAGAAGACTGTGTTCACCGGCGTCCGCGAGGTTCCTTCGGGAATGCTCTTCGGCATGGGCGTGCTCACGCTCGCGGTCCTCGGCGCGACGCTCTTCCCGTCGTGGACGTTGTCGAATCTGGTGGAGCCCGCCGCGAAGGCGCTGGTCGATCAGGCCGGATACATCGGCGCTGTTATGGGAGGTGGCCTCTGATGTTCGGCACTGTCTACACCGGCTTCGGCTACTGGGACGTCACGGCGTGGATCGTCTTCTTCGCCATCGCCGCAGGACTGACGCTCTGGCTTCGCGCCCAGGGACGGGACGACTACAAGGAGGGGACGGATCAGGACGAGATCTACTGGTCGGGCAACGTCGTCCCCGACGACGGCGCCGAGATTTCCGTTCCGGCGTCCTCCGCGTACTGGGGATTCCGAAAGGCCATGGCGCCTTTCTACAAGGTGCTGACCGGAATGCACACGGGAATAGCGACGGATATAGTGGGCTACTACGTCCTTGTCGTCGCCTTCATGGCCGTGTTCATTCTTCTGTAGGAGGAGGGCGCCATGATCGATATGCTGCTTGAGAAGTACCTTGATATTCTGCCCAAGTCGCTCTGGGTGACGACCTGCAACTCGGGATCGTGCAACGGCTGCGACATCGAAATAGTGGCCACGATCAGCCCGCGCTACGACATCGAGCGCTTCGGCATGAAGCTGGTGGGCACTCCCCGGCACGCCGACGTGCTCATCGTGACCGGTCCGGTGACCCGCTACATGAGGGACAGGCTGGTGCGCATCTACAACCAGATGCCCGACCCGAAGGCGGTCGTCGTCGTGGGGAACTGCGGCGCGTCGGGGGACGTCTTTTACAAGTCGTACAATCTCGACGGTCCGGTGGACAGGATCATTCCGGTGGACGTCTACGTCCACGGCTGTCCTCCGCGCCCGGAGGCGATCATCGAGGGCGTCGCCAAAGCGGTGCTGAAGCTGGAATCGTTGAAGGAAAAGAAAGCGGGTGAGGCGGACTCATGAACTTTCCGGTGAATGGAATCAACGCGGAAGAGGGGCGGGAGCCGGAAGAGCTTCTTGCCCGCATTCGCGAGGTTTTCGGCGAGGGAGCGGTCGTCGGGGTGCGCGCCCACGCCGAAGGGTTGAAGAACGAGGTGCAGTACCGGGACATCTGGATGTCGGTGCGGAAGGACCGTTTTCTGGAGATGATCGACGTGCTTGCCGAGTTCGATTTCCCGATGTTCCACGTGATGTCCGGGAACGACGACGGCGATGCGGTGACGCTGAACTATCATTTCGGAATATTTCAGTGCGCGGGGCGGAGGAAGCGTATCGGCGCGACCGTGAGCGTTTCTCTGCCGAAGGAGGATCTTGTCGTCCCGTCGCTCTTCTCGCGTATCCCCGGCGTTGAATACAGCGAGCGAGAGATGCGGGAGATGCTCGGCATCCGTTTCGACGGACTGCCGAATACGGCGCTCGTTTTCCTCCCGGAGGACTGGGACGAGGCCGTCAAGCCGTGGCGCAGGGACGAGACCGGACCGAAGCCCGAGAATGTACGGGAACTTTCCTAGGAGGGAGAACTTATGGAAAAGAAATACACAATCCCAATAGGTCCCGTCCATGTCGGCCTGAAGGAACCCATCACCGCGTGGCTCGACCTCGAAGGCGAAAAGATCGTCGGGGCGACGGTACGCCCAGGGGCTATCCACCGCGGCATCGAGTTCATGGCGCGCGATCGGAACCCCATCCAGGTGATTTATCTTTCGGAGAGAATCTGCGGGATCTGCTCGTTCGCGCACGTGATCGCGTTCCTCCGCGCAGTGGAAGATGCTGCGGAATACCCCGTTCCGGTGCGGGCGCAGTACATCCGTACGCTTGTTCTGGAACTTGAACGTCTGCACTCGCATATCCTGTGGGCCGGCGTCGCCTGCTACTCGATAGGCTTCGACTCCGCCTTCCACCTGGGGATGGTGCTCCGCGAGAAGGTGATGGACGTTCTTGAGGCGCTTTCCGGCAACAGGGTGAACTACGGCGTCGCCACGGTCGGCGGCGTGCGGTGGGATATCACCCCCGAGGTGGCCAAGGCCGTCAAAGAGATGGTGAAGTACTACAGGGCCGAGTTCGGCGCGTTCTACGACATCGTCACCGCGGATCCTATAGCGAAGGCGCGCATGCGGAACGTCGGCGTGCTCACCGCGGACGAGGCCGTGCGGTACAACGCCGTGGGCCCGACGGCCCGCGCAAGCGGCATTCGGTGCGATATCCGCGAGATGTCTCCCTACGAGGCGTACGCCGACTTCAACGTGAAGGCGATCGTTCCGCAGGACTACTATGGGAAGGCGTACGGCGACGTGTTCGACCGCTTCCTCGTGCGCGTGCTCGAGGTCCAGCAGTCGCTGAATATCGTCGAACGGGTCATGGAGGGTCTTCCCGAGGGCGAGATCGTCCACGAGAAGAATCTGAACAAGGTGCTCGCGACGCTGAAAAAAGCCGAAGGCACGGGGTGGGGCGTCATCGAAGCCCCCAGAGGCGACGACACGCACATCGTCCATCTGAAGGCGGGCGACGAGAACGTGAACTGGTGGAAGGTGCGCGCCCCGACGTATGCGAACGCCGTTTCCTGGCCCCTGATGTTCCGTAACAACGAGCTGGCCGACGCGCCGCTCATCATCAACAGCATCGACCCCTGCATCTCGTGCATGGAGCGTATGCTCGTCACGGACGCCGCAAACGGCGACAAGAAGGTCGTCACCAGGGCGGAGCTTCTGGAAATGAGCAGGGAGAAAACAAGGAGGCTGATGCAGAAATGATCGCGAGCATTATGCGCCTCGTCGCCGGTACGGCGCTCATGCTTCTCGTCGTCGTCCTGGCGTTCCTCTACGACGGAGCGGACAGGATAATCGGCGCCCGTATGCAGCGCCGCATCGGGCCGCCCCTTCTGCAGCCGTTCCTTGATCTGTTGAAGCTCCTCGGCAAGGAGAACATCGTGCCGCGCAGAGCCGTTCCGTGGGCGTTCAACGGAGCGCCGTGGGTGGCTGTCGCAAGCATGCTTCTCGTCTTCCTCTACATCCCCGTAGGTTCCCTGCCGCCGGTGCTTGGCGTGCACGGGGATATGATTCTGATAATCTATCTCCTTGGACTTTCCGGCGTGGCGATGGCGGTGGGCGGCTTCGCCAGCGGAAACCCGATAGCGAACGTGGGCGCGCAACGAGAGATGATCCTGATGATGAGCTACGAACTCCCGCTCGCCGTCGTGATCGCGACGCTCGCATGGTTTGCGCGCAAGACCGGTATGCCGGGGGACCCCTTCAACCTGGAGACGTTCGCTGGAATGTCGGTCTGGGGCATGACCGGCAAGGTCGGCTTCATCGGCGTGCTCTGCCTTCTTATCTCCCTCGTGCTCGTGGTTCCCGGCGAGACGGGGAAGGGGCCGATGGATATTCCCGAGGCGAAGACGGAGATCCTCGACGGTCTCATCATCGAATACTCGGGAAGAAACCTCGCCATGTTCAAAATCACCTTCGCGCTGCGGGCCCTTGCACTCTCCGCTCTGATCACGGCGCTCTTCTTCCCGTGGTCTCCCGCGTCCTTCCTTCGCCTGGGCGGCGTCTTCCTCTTCGCCTTCGACTTCTTCTGGTTCTGGGTGAAGGTCTTCGTGGTGCAGGTCTTCGTTGTCACGCTGATGCGGACGGCGTTCGGCAGGTTCAAAATCTGGCAGGCGTCCGAGTTCTATCTCATCAAGGTCGCGGGTCTGTCCATCGCCGGGATGATCCTCGCGTCCCTGAGCCTGACCGTATAGGAAGGGGTGGAACGGAATGATCACCAGAATGCTCTTCCAACTGCTGCGTCAGCTCCGGCAGAAGGTCTTTACGAACCCCTTCCCAGTGGCGCAGATGCCCGATTCGCTGACGGACGCGCTGCAGGCCGCCGAAAAAGGGTGGATCGAACTGAACCCTCCCGTAGGCGTGAACGACCGTTTCCGCGGACGGCTGAACTACGACAAGAGCGCCTGCATCGGCTGCAAGCTCTGCATCAAGGTCTGCCCGGCGAACGCGACCGAGTTCCTTCCCGAGGAGAAGAAGATTCAGATCCATACGGACAGGCGCTGTTTCTGCGCCCAGTGCGTCGAAATCTGCCCTGTGAAATGCCTTGCAATGTCGAAGGAGTTCCTGATTTCTTCGTACGACCGGAAAGCGCAGATCGTCGTCGACACGGGGAAACCAGAGGGCGCCGCTGCGGCCCCGGCGGCGAAGACCGTGTACAGAATCGACCCCGAAAAGTGCATCGGCTGCACGAAATGCGCACGCAACTGCCCCGTCCCCTGTATCGAGGGGAAGGTGAAGGAGAAGCACGTCATCGACGAATCGAAGTGCATCGGCTGCGGTAAGTGCGCCGAAGTCTGCCCGAAGGACGCCGTTGGTTCGGTGGAAGTGTAACGGCGGACTCCGTCGGTGAACAGAGCGAAGGCGGGCCTTCTTTTTCGGAGGCCCGCCTTTTCCATGTCCGACGGCGGCGTCGTACGCTACTCGACGAAGTTGAAGTGCGCGAGTCGTTTTCGCACCTCGTCGCGCCCGAGGTGCTCCGCAACCTCGAAGACCCCCGGACTCACCTTCATACCGGTGATGCCCAGGCGAAGCGGCATGGCGATGTCCTTCATCTTCACGTCGTTGGCGGCGCTCCACTCGCGGGTGAACTCCTCCATGACGGGGGCTTTCCACTGTTCCAGCGCAAGCAGATCGGCGTTGAACCGTTTGAGGACGGCACGCTGTTCCTCGCCGATCTCCGAGCCGTCGTACCGCTCTTTGACCGGGTCGAAGGTGAGGAAGTAGTCCGAGTAGCCGGCAGCCTCCTTCGCGGTCTGTCCCCTGCCGCAGAGAACCACGAGCGACTGGGCGAGGTACTCTCTGGAGTGCGCGTCCACCGGAAGCCCCATCTCCCTCCAGAAGGGCTCGACGAGCGCAAGCCGATCATACGGGGGGAGGCGCTTCAGATGCTCCTGGTTGATGTAGTTCAGCTTGTCCATATCGAATACCGACGGTTTCTTGATAACCCGCGCGAGGTCGAAGAGCTTCGTCGCCTCCTCGCGGGAGAAGATTTCGTTGTTCTCGCCGGGCGACCAGCCGAGCAGCGCGAGGAAGTTGAAGACCGAGTCGGGCATGTACCCCATGTCGCGGTACTCGTAGACGCTGGTGGCGCCGTGGCGTTTGGAGAGCTTCTTCTTGTCCTTGCCAAGGATCATCGGAAGATGGGCGAAGGTAGGGTACTCCCAGCCGAGCGCGTCGTAGATCAACAGCTGCTTCGGCGTGTTGGAGATGTGGTCTTCGCCGCGGATGACGTGCGAGATCCCCATCGTGTGGTCGTCCACGACGACGGCGTAGTTGTAGGTGGGCATGCCGTCGCTCTTGATCATGACCACGTCCTTCAGTGTATCGCTCTGCATCTCGATACGGCCGTAAACCATGTCGTCGAAGGCGAGCGTCACACCCTGCGGCACCCTGAAGATCACCGCGTCGCCTTCGCGATACGCCTTCCCCTCGTCAAGAAGTCGTTCCGCCGCCTCGCGGTAGGTCGAGAGGCGTTCGGACTGTCTGTAGGGGCCGAACGGGCCGCCCGTGTCGGGGCCCTCGTCCCAGTCGAGGCCGAGCCACTGCATGCCCGACATTATGGTGTCTTCGTACTCCTTCGTGGAGCGCTCCCTGTCGGTGTCCTCGATGCGGAGGATGAACTTCCCTCCCGTGCGCCGCGCCCACAACCAGTTGAAGAGAGCCGTGTGGCCGCCGCCGATGTGAAGCGCGCCCGTTGGGCTCGGTGCGAATCGAACCCGTACCGTGTCTGCCATTTCAGTTCCTCCCCGATGTTTCGTCTTGCCGTTCATTGTGTGTGCATGAAATCCCACAATAAGTTATTATAACCTAGTTGGACGCAGAAAAAACCAGTCGGATAAAAAAGGCAGGCGGAACGATATGAGCGCACCGGACAGGAAAAAACTACTGCTCGTGGACGGGCACGGGCTGGCTTTCAGAGCCTTCTACGCCGTCCGCGAACTGAACGCGCCGGACGGGACGCCGACGAACGCGATCGTCGGTTTCTTCAATATGTTCCAAAAAATCAGGGACGAGTGGAACCCAGACCTCTGCGGCGTCGTTTTCGACGCGCCGGGGCCGACCTTTCGCCACGAGGCGTACGCCGAATACAAGGCTGGAAGAAAGCCGACGCCCCCCGAGTTCAAAACGCAGCTCCCCATCATCCTCGAACTGCTCGACGCCATGGGTGTTCCCGTGGTGGCGCGAGAGGGCGTGGAGGCGGACGACGTGCTCGCTTCCTGCGCGTGCGCAGCGGCGGCGAGGAATTTTGAGACGCTGATTCTCTCTTCGGACAAGGACATACTTCAGGTACTCGACAGGGACGTTGTCGTTCTCCGCCCGCAGACGGGCATAAGCTCGTTCCGGACGATGGACGGAAAGGCTTTCGAAGAGGAGTACGGATTCACCCCCGCGTCGATGCCCGACTACCTCTCGCTCCTCGGAGATTCGGTCGACAACGTCCCCGGCGTCCCCGGAGTGGGGGAGAAGACCGCGAAAAAGCTTCTTTCGGATTACGGGACGCTTGAAGGTATTTTCGAGAACCTGGACGAGCTGAAAGGCGCGCTCAGGAAGAAGATGGAGGAGCACCGCGACCAGGCATTCAGAAGCCGCGAGCTGACGCGCCTTCTTTGCGATACCGAGGAAGATCTCTCCGTCTTCGAGCCGCGCCCGGTGGATGCCGAACGATTGTTGTCGAAGTTCCGCGCCCTCGGATTGAAAAGTCTTGCCGCGAAGTTCCAATTCACGGAGCCCGCCGAAGCGGCGCATGAACACACGAAGGATATCCAGCTCCGCGAGGTTCCGGCGGAGGATGTCGCGACGGCGGAGAACCTGCTCCTCCTCCCCGTGATCGAGGGGAAATACCCGTTGCATCTGTCGGTCTCGGAACTGCTCTGCCTTGATGAAAACGGGGGGTTCCGGCGCTTTACGACCGAGGAGACGTCGCGCCTTCTCACCCGTTTCGGAGAGCGTTCCGCAGGCAGCGTGCTTCTACCCGACTTCAAAGAGGCTGCCGCCTGTTTTGGATCGGCCGTCCTCCCCGTAGGACGAGTGCGTGATTTCAAGACGGCGCACTACCTTCTCCATCCGGATGCGAACGCGCACCTTCCCGAGGCGGTGATTCCGGGGTATGAATCGCTGTCGCTTGCCGAGAGAGGAGCGGCGATAGCGGCGGAATACGCCGGAATGGAAAGGGAGCTTGCGAAGCGCTCGGGACTGCCCGAACTGATGCGCTCGGTGGACATCCCGCTGATTCCCGTACTGGTGGATATGGAGCAGTACGGCCTGTCCTGCTCCTCGGAAAAATTCCTGGCGCTGGAAAAGGACCTGTCCATGAGGCTGTACGGCATCGAGGAGGAGGTCGCGTCGAAGGCGGGAGAGCGGATCAACCTGAACTCGCCGAAACAGGTGGCGTGGCTTCTCTTCGAAAAGCTCGGACTTCCCGCGGGGAAGAAGACGAAGACCGGGTTCTCTACCGACATCTCCGTGCTCGAAGGCCTTTCGGCCCTTGGACGCCCCTTCGACGAGGTGCCGAACCTCCTGATCGAACACAGAGAACTCGCGAAGATGCTCTCCGGATTCGTCCAGCCGCTGACGAAAGCCGCGGAGGCGGGAAACGGAGTGATCCACGGTATCTTCGAACCGGCCGTGACGGGGACGGGCCGCCTGAGCAGCAGGGAGCCTAACCTCCAGAACCTCCCCACGTTCGGGGAGTGGTCGAAGAGGGTGAAGGAGGGACTTCTTCCTCACTGCGAGGAGAGAATGTTCGTGGCGGCGGACTACTCGCAGATCGAACTCCGGATTCTTGCGCACCTCTGCGGCGACAAGCGCCTTCTCGACGCCTTCGCCGCCGGACGGGACATCCATACGGAGACGGCCTCGTGGGTGTTCTCCACGGAACCGGAACTTGTGACCTCGGAGCTGCGGAGGGTCGCCAAAATGATCAACTTCGGCCTTCTCTACGGAATGAGCGCCTTCGGCCTCGCCCAGCGCCTCGCGATAGGACGCCAGGAGGCCGGCGACATCGTCAGGCGCTACTTCGACGCCCTTCCGGGGGTCAAGGAGTATCTGGATGCCAGCTACACCGAGGCGAAGGAGCGGGGGTACACGCGCACCGTCGCGGGGCGCATCAGGCCTCTCGCCGAGGTCTCCGTCAGTCCGCGCGACCGGGACGCGCTGCGCAGGGTCGCTGTGAACACGCCGATTCAGGGGAGCGCCGCGGATATCGCCCGCAAAGCGATGGTGGACTTTGCACGCCGCTTCCCGAAGAACGGCAGCGTTCGCCTGGTGCTTCAGGTGCACGACTCGCTCGTCTGCGAGTGCGGGCGGGAAGATGCCCCGATGGTGGAAACCGAGCTGATGAAGGTCATGGAGAACGCGGCCGTTCTCTCCGTTCCCCTCAAAGTGGAGGCGAAAAAAGGAGGAAATCTCGCCGAGGTTTAAACGAAATCGCTCTTCTGTGGTACAATTCTCCCTTGGAGCTTGGATATTCGAAAGAGAGGAAGATGTCCGTTGTTGATGAGAACCCTGAGATCCCAGGTACGCTGGATCATGATCGCGATCGTTGTTCTGTTTGTGCTCTCCGTTTTCGGAATGTACGGTTTCGACGGCGCCCGGAGGGGCCGTCCCCAAGCCGGAGAAGGCGGCGACTACGTCGTGGCCGAAATCGACGGCAAACCCGTTATGCGTTCCGCGCTGGACCAGAGCGTGCGGAACTACGTGGAGAGGATGAACGTCCGCGAGATAAAGCCGGAGGATATTCCGCATCTCTATCAGGCCACGCTCGAGAGCCTTGTGATCAACCACCGTCTTGCGCTGGAGGCCGAACAGTCGGGGCTGAAGGCTACGGACGCCGAGCTTGACGCCGCCGTGCGCGAAGTGAGCGAACAGTTCCCCACCAGGGAAGCCTTCATGCAGTACCTCGACCAGACCGGCGTAAAAATGGCCGCCTTCCGCGACAATCTGGCAACGCAGATCGTCCAGCAGAAGATGGTCGAGCGCGCCTCCGCAGGCGTCGCGGTGACCGACGAGGAGACCCTCGATTTCTACGAGAAGACGAAGGCGCTCTTCTTCCATTCGCCTGCCGGATACAGGATGGACTATGCGAGGCTGAAGAACGAAGCCGCCGCGGTCGGGATCGTGGAAGCGGTCGAAGCGGGAACGGAGTGGAAGGCGGTGTGGGAATCCGTGGTTTCCGACGACATTATCGAGCGGACTCCGGAGACCGGTCCCGTGTTTGTCGCCGAGTCGAACTTCAAGGAGCAGCTCGCCGTCTTCGCCGATCTTGAAATCGGGAAGATCGGAGGCCCGGCGCTGATTACGAGCGACGACTACTTCATCGGCGTCAAGCGCGAGAAGGTCGAAGAGACCACCGTTCCCTTCGACGAGGTGAGCGGCGACGTCAAAGCCCTTCTCACCGAGGAGAAACGGCGCGAAGCCCAGTCAACCTTCTTCAGGGAGCTTCGAGGGAAGGCTTCCGTGGTCATCCACGATTTCGAACTCTTCCCCAAGCCGGAAGCGCCGAAATCTCCGGTCGTCGAAGAGGCGTCTCCGGACGTGGCGCCTGAATCGGGCGAAACTGAAAAGAAATAATCGCCTTTTTTGTGGTTTGCCTATTGACATGAATTCCGACCTTTTATAGAATAGACCGCGCTGTTTGTGGTGGGTTGGCCGAGTAGGTCGAAGGCGCTCGCCTGCTAAGCGAGTAGGGGGGCTTAAACCTCCCTCGAGGGTTCGAATCCCTCACCCACCGCCACTTTGAAAACAGCGTTTCTTTTCTCCGGGGTTCTTGCCAAGCTCGAAAGAGAGTGCTACAATTCCTCGGGTGTTCGGAAGAAGACAGGAACCACTTCGGAACAGACGCGCGCCGGTAGCTCAGATGGATAGAGCGGCGGTCTACGGAACCGCAGGTCACGAGTTCGAATCTTGTCCGGCGCGCCATATTGTTAACATCACCGGAATCCTATGCGGGATTCCGGTTTTTTTTACGCCTTTTTTCGTATGCGGCGCTTTCGACGCATCTGGTACACTCTTCCCGTGCGCAGTCGGACAGCGTACGTTACATACCGTTTCGAATACAGCGCCTCAAGGAGAATTTTCAATGCCCTACCCTTTGCTCGCAGCTTCTCTTTCCTCTCAACGCGCGGACGCCGTTCCACACAGGAGATACATACGGAGCGTCCTGGCCCTTGTTCTGATTCTTTATGCGCTGTTCTTGCGGTGCACGCCCGACGCCGAGGCGGCGCAGACAGTGCGCAAGGACACGTTCATAGCGCAGCTCTTCCAGGCGCGAGGCTTTCCCATGCCCGCCAACGAAAAATCCGCAGTCAACGCGGCTCTCGACTACAACCTGATTCCCTTTCCGGAGGGAAAACTCTCCGATCCCCTCACGCGCAGGGAGGCGATCGTCTACGCAATCCACAGCCTCGGGCTCTTCTTCGAATCGAGCATTCTGGCGGACTACCCGCTCCCCTTCAAGGACGTCGCCGGTCTTCGGCCGGAGGAACGCGGCGCCCTGGCCGTCGCGTTGAACATGAATCCTCCTCTGCTGAAAAAAGGAGTGGCGAATTTCGCCCCTTCGCACAAAATTTCCCCCGCCGAAGCCAACGATATCGCCGCGATCGTGAAAGCGGCGGTTCGCGATCTCCGCCTTTCGGTGAATCTCTCTCCCCGCAAAGGAATGACGATACGAATCCGGCGGGAGGGGACCTATACGCTCCTCCCCAAGTGGCGGGCCGTCGTCAACGGGTTCGATGCAAAGGAGGACGCGGATTTTTTCAGGACGCAGCTCGCCGGACAGGGTATCGAAGCGACGGTCGACAGTCAGAACTACGACTGGCGGGTGCGTTCGCCTCTCTTCGACAGGTACGGCGGCATACGGGAGTTCCTTGCCGCCTCGCGCGCCTTGGGCAGAGAAGGGGTTGTCTTCTCCGCTATTCCGAACTGGGAGATGAGCGACACACCCCGCTTCTGGACGATGATGGTCTTCGACCCGGGGATGTTCGAACTCCGCCCCGTGCTCCCCACGGAGGGAATGGCGTCGCTGGTTCCTTTGAGTTCGATGCTCCACGACGGCGCGGCGGCCGTTGTGAACGGGGGCTATTTCGGGACGTCCGGCAAGGGAAGGGGAAGCCCCATCGGCGCTTTGATGATGGACGGCGTGCTGTTGAACCCTCCGTTCGCCGGGCGTACCTGTTTCGGCTGGAACAGCGAAAACAGAGCCGTGTTCGGTCAGCTTACATGGAAGGGGCAGGTGCATCTTCCGGGGGGATTTATGGACCTCACGGGGATCAATCGGACGTTGAAAGGCGACGGCGTCGTGCTCTTCTCTTCTCACTTCGGGAGCAGCACGCCTCTTTCCGGGGCTCGGACCGCCGAAGTCCTGCTCGATCGGGATACAGTCGAGGAAGTGCGCCTCGGAGGGGGCAATCCGATTCCGGAGAGGAAACGAGTGCTCGCAGTCTACGGACCCGCAGCGCGTTTTTTGGAAACCCTTCGTCCCGGCGATACGCTCCGTGTGTCGCAGAATTTGAACGACGGAGATCCTTCCTGGATGAACATGGCGCATATTGTTCAGGGCGGCCCGTTTCTCTTGAGAAACGGGGAAATTCTCTCCGAGAGGGAGAATCTGAGCGATTCCATTATCGACCGCCGACACCCCAGGACAGTCGTCGGACTGACCGACGAGGGGCATTGGTTTTTTTTCGTGGGCGACGGCAGGAATGCGGTGCACAGCGTCGGGTTTACGCTCGACGAGGTTGCCCGCGTTCTGAAGAGCGCAGGAGTATCCTACGCGCTGAATCTCGACGGAGGCGGCTCGTCCGGTCTTGTCTCGGACAGGGGGTTCTGGAACATACTCTCCGATGGTCTGGAGCGCCCGGTGAGTTACGGCATCGGAGCTTTTCCAAGAGGGGGTCGGTAGGGAAAAGAACGAAGAGATTCGGTATCGGGCGTTCTTTTTTGGCCGTTTTGTGGTAGACTACACGGCGCAAGGCAGATGAAAAATTTGGAAGGAGTTGTGTCAATCAGCATGAAAATCAACACACGTACAACCGGTATCATGGCAGTCGTTCTTCTTCTCGCACTCTTCGTTTTCGGTTCCGTCTCCTCGGCGGCGGTGCAGCCGGTGAACTTCGGGCAGGACCACGTCAAGATGCAGTGGTACCTCGTGAACTACGGAGAAGAGAACGGCGTTCACTTCGCGAACGCCAGAAAGTACTACACCAATCCGGATGTGAAGGCCGAGACCATCGCGCTGATCGTCGAGAAGTTCGGAACCGACCAGGAGGTCGCCAACGGACTCTACTTCACGGAGTACGGCTACGTCTACTCCAAGGACGGTAAGTCTTTCGCGGTGACGTATGTCAACCATTACGACATGGTGGGCAATGCGATCAGGGCCACCAAGTACGACGAGGGCTCCCGCGAGTTCATCGGAATGTCGAAAGACATGATTCCCTTCAAAGCCTACGCCTACGCTACCGGGAAGGCGCCTGCGAAGCCTGCTCCCGCCAAGCCGGCGCCCAAGAAGAAGTAGTTTTTTCTTTTCGAGTGCCTTCAAGGCCTGGCCTCGGGCCAGGCCTTGTTAATTTTCTTAAGGAGGAATGCGGTATGCCGGTTGTAAATATTCAAATGTTCGAGGGCAGGACAGTGGAACAGAAAAGAAAGCTTGTTGCGGACGTGACGCGGACAATATGCGACTCTCTAGGCGTGACTCCGGACAGAGTCAGGATCATGATAACGGACATGCCCCGGGAGAACGTTGCGGTGGCCGGAGTGCTCAATATCGACACGATAAGCAAGTAGCCGGTTCGCCGGTCTTTTTCCTATGGACAAGTTTCTTTCGGCGCTCCGGAAGACGTGGGAGTTCATCGTCCTTTTTCACCACGGGACATTTGTGGACAAGCGCATGGCCGTGGTCCGCAAGGAAGCTTTCGACATCAACGACAATCTGATGCTCCTGCTCTTCGGCGATTTTCTCGGAGTACCGAACCCGATGTCGTACTACATGCTCGAGCTGCTCCCGTACGTGGCGAACGATCTCGAGCCGTGGGAACGACGCATTCAAAACCGAAAGTTCATCATCGCCGAAAAGGCGGCGCAGTACGATTTCGACTGAGGGGAGAACCCTATGAGGCGTTTTACGTTTTTCGGCGGCAAGGGAGGCACCGGAAAGACCTCCTGCGCAGCTGCATATGCTCTTGCGCTTGCGCATAAAGGAATCCGGACGCTCGTCGTCTCAACCGATCCCGCCCACTCGCTCGCCGACGCCTTCGGCAAACCGATAGGCTTCGAGACGTCGCTTCTCCGCGAGAATCTGTGGGGGCTTGAGATCGACGCGGAGGTCGAGGCGAAGAAATACATGAAGTCCATCCAGGAGAAGATCCTGCATTTGGTGAGCGCGGCCATCGTCGAGGAGATCAAGCGGCAGATCGAGATAGCCTACATGTCTCCCGGAGCCGAGGAAGCCGCGATCTTCGACAAGTTCGTCGAACTGATGGAGTCGGCCGGGACGACCTACGACGCCATCGTCTTCGATACCGCGCCGACGGGGCATACGCTCCGTCTCCTGACGCTGCCCGAAATTCTGGGGACGTGGATAGAAAACCTGATCGAGAAGCGCAGAAAGGCGATGCACCTCATGAAAATGGCGGCCCGGTACGACGATGTCCTTGCGGACAAGATCAAGGAAGATCCGGTTATCGAAACGCTCTGCGCCAGGCGGGACAAGTTCGCCCTTGCGCGCCGCTACCTTACCGACGCCGAGCTTTCGGGTTTTTTTTTCGTCCTCAACGCCGAAAAACTGCCCATTCTGGAGACGGCGAGAGCTGTGGCGCTTCTTCAAAAACACGGGATCTTCGTCGGCGGCATGGTGATCAACAAGGTCATCCCCCCGGAGGCGGGCGCGTTCCTGGAAAAGCGGCGCGGCGCCCAGGACGGATACCTGGCGGATATACGAAGCCGTTTCGCCGCGTTCCCCTGCGTGGAACTCCCGCTGCTCGACTCGGATATTCAGGGGATCGAACAGCTTGAGATGATGGTTCCTCTCCTCGGCGCTCTCGATGCGACCGGAGAATAGAGAAGCCATGAAGTTCAGGATAGCATGCGTGCAGATGCGCGCCCGGTCCTCGTCGCTTCGGGAGATCGCGCTCCGAAGCGCTTTGGAGATGGTCGACGAAGCAGCCTCCGAGGGAGCCGAGTTGGTGTTGCTCCCGGAGACCTTCTACCCTTCGTACTACCTCGGAGGGATCGATCCGGCGTGGACATGGAAAGAGGCGGTCGCCGCCCTTTCCGCGAAGGCGGCGGATCGCAGGATATATCTTGCGGCGGGTATCGCCCTCGAAGACGGAGGCAGCCTCCGGAACGCCGCGATCCTCTGGGGTCCGGACGGAGACGAGCGTCTTCGGACGTACAAGTCCAACCTCTGGCACTTCGACGAACGGTACGTCGCTCCCGGTCTGTGCTTCAACGTCGCGGACACGCCGTGGGGGAGGGTGGGGATGATGATCTGCGCCGACGGGCGCGTCCCGGAGATAGCGAGAATTCTTGCGATGAAGGGAGCCCGCCTGATTCTGGATCCGACCAATCTGGTCGCGGCGGGAAGGGAACCTGCCCGCCTTTCAAGCCCCCAGCTCGACTACATGCTCTGCGCCCGCGCCGCCGAGAACGGCGTCTGGATCGCAGTGGCCAACAAGACGGGATTGGAGGCGGAGTCCGTGCTGAATTGCGGCGGAAGTTGCGTTATCGACCCCTTCGGGGAGAAAACGGCGTCGCTCGGCGCGGCGGAGGAGAACATACTCTTCGCGGAGGTCGATCTTGGAGTCGCTCCCCGCAACATTCCTCCGAGAACCCCTGCGAAGTACGGAGCGCTCTCCGTGAAGACTGAGGAGACGGAAGCATATCGAAGCCTTATGCGTCCGTTGCCCGCTCGCGAAGAGGATGAACTCTTCTTCGGGGCGGCGCAGTTTTCTTTCGACGGGTGGCCCGACTTCGCGAAGCAGGCACGGCGCGTCCTGACGAGAGGAGCGGACCAGGGCGCTTCCTTCGTCTGCCTTCCCGGAATAGTGCGGACTTCCGCCGAGGAGCTTGTCTCCGTTCTTTCCCCTTCGCTCGCGGGAGAGAAGTGCATGGCGGCCTGCGCCATCTCCGGCCAGGGCGGAACGTCTCCCGGCGTCGTCCTCTTCGGCGCGGACGGAGCGATCGCCTCCATTCCGGACGGATGCTACGTCCCTGTGGATACCCCGGCGGGGCGGATAGGCGCCGTCTTCGGCGACGACGGATGGAACCCGGAGCCGATTCGTTGTCTGATGCTCGAGGGCGCGGAGACGGTGCTCTGGTTCGGCTCGTACGAGTGCGAACGAGAGAGGTCGGTCATCGAAAAAATTTCGCGTACCAGGGCTTCCGAGAATAGGATCTGCCTTATCGTTTCCTTGACGGGCCCTGCGCGGGAAAGCTGGATTGTTCCGCCAACCGGAGCAATCGCGGCTTCCGCGCTTCCCGGAGAGTCGCAGAGCATCTTCGCGCTGATCCGCCGTTCCGACTGCATGGGAAAGACGGTTGTTCCCGGGACGAATATCGTTACCGGCAGACTCCCGGAAGCCTACGCCCCGCTGACGGCGGTCCGCTCGTTCTGACGATGCTCCGTTGCCGAGCCGTTGCTACCTCTTCCGACGAGAGTTTCATGCGTCGCGCACTCGCGGAGGCCGCCGAGGCTTCGGCCCGGGGAGATGTTCCCGTGGGAGCGATCGTCGTCTACGGGGGGCGTATTCTCTCGGCCGGAAGCAACCGCAAGGAGGACGACCCGACGGCCCACGCCGAGATTCTGGCGATGCGCCGCGCCGCGCTTTCTCTGGGGACGTGGAACCTCGGCGGATGCACGCTCTTCGTCACGGTCGAGCCGTGCCCGATGTGCGCGGGCGCCATCGTCCTGGCGAGGGTCTCCCGGCTCGTCTACGGCTGTTCGGACCCGAGGGCGGGCGCCTGCGGGACGCTGTACGACATCGTCGGGGACGGGAGGCTGAACCATAGATGCCCTACCGTTTCCGGCGTTCTGGAGCAGGAGTGCGCGGAGATGATGATCGCTTTTTTCGGAAGGCGGAGGAACCGGGTGCGAAGAAAAATTGTGGAACAAGAGAGGAGCTGAGTCTATGAAAACGTTGTCGTACGGCCGCCAGTTCATCGACGGCGAAGATATCGACGCTGTCGTGGCCGTTCTCAAAGGGGACTGGCTCACACAGGGACCTTCCGTGAAAGAGTTCGAGGAGCGCTTCGCGGAGTATGTCGGAGCGCGCCGCGCCGTGGCCTTCGCGAACGGGACCGCCGCGCTGCACGGAGCGTACTTCGCCGCGGGAGTGGAGGCGGGGGACGAAGTGCTCACGAGCGCGATGACCTTCGCCGCGACGGGGAATGCCGCGCTCTACCTCGGCGGTACGCCGGTCTTCGCGGATATTGATCCCGCCACTCTCTGCCTCGATCCCGACGAGGCGGCGAAGAAGGTGTCCGGACGAACGAAGGTGATCGCCCCGGTGAGCTACGCCGGCTATCCGGTCGATATCGAGCCGTTCCTCCGGCTTGCCGCCGAGTGCGGAGCCGTTGTCGTGGAGGACGCCTGCCACGCGCTCGGGGCCGGCAGAAACGGCGTCCGCGTCGGTAAGGAAGCCCACATGACGGCCTTCAGCTTTCATCCGGTGAAACACATCACCACCGGCGAAGGAGGCATGGTGACCACCGATTCCGACGAGTTCGCCCGCAGGTTGCTCCTTTTCAGGACGCATGGGATCGAGAAGGATCCGCAGTTTATGACGGAAGCTCCGGACGGCCCGTGGGCTACCGAAATGCAGCTGCTCGGCTTCAACTACCGCCTGAGCGAGCTGCACGCCGCTCTCGGAGCGAGCCAGCTTCGGAAGCTCGAACGATTCGTTCTTCGGAGGCGAGAGATCGCTTCCATGTACGACGCGCTTTTCGACGAGGTCGGTTCGCTCGGTACGCCGCCCCGTCATGAGGGGCACTCGTACCACCTGTACCCCGTACAGTTCCCCGCGAAAATGCGCGCATACGCATTCGAGGAGTTGGGAAAGCTGGGTATCCGGGGGATGGTGCACTATCTTCCGGTGCCGATGCACCCCTATTATAGAAAGCGCTTCGGGTACTTGCCGGGAGATTTCCCGCACGCGGAAGAACTCTATGCGAGAGAAATAAGCCTGCCCGTATTCTACGGACTCTCCGACGACGATGTCCGCAGAGTCGCGGAGGAAGTGCGCCGGATAACCGGTTTTGCGTAAATATACCTGGACTTTCCATGGGTTTTGGTATAAAATTTTCTTTGTATCTATATTTACCGACTGTCGAGGAGGTAGTTTGATGTTTTCAGGAAAACGTATTGGTATTCTTCTTTCGTTGGCGGTTCTGCTGGTTCTTTCTTCCGCCGTGCTCGCTTCCGCCAATGACAAGATAGGCGTCATAGATTCCCAGAAGATCATCTTCCAGCATCCGAGGTTCGAGGCCGTGACGAAACAGCTTCAGCAGATAAGCAAGCAGAAGGAGAACGAGATGAAGCTTGCCGTCGACAAGGAGCCGGACCAGAACAAGAAGGCGCAGATTTTCAACACGAAGCGCAACGAATTCGCCCAGGAGGAAGCCCGCCTGATGCAGCCCATCTTCCAGGAGGCGCAGGTCGCTGTCCGGACGGTGGCCAGGCTGAAAGGCGTGACCGTGGTCATAGAGCAGTCCGCTGTTTACTTCGGCGGCATCGACATCACCGACGATGTTATCCAGGAGCTGAAGAAAAAGGCGGCGACGAAGTAATTCTCCACCTGATACCGTACAGTCAGCCAGAAAATTTCGAGGGGGCCGCTTCTCTCCGGCATGCGGAGGAAAAGAACCGGCTCCCTTTTTTATCGCGATTCGGAGGATTTAAAAAATGACAATGAAGCTTCTTGTGACGGATATCGACGAGACGCTTTCCCGCGGGGAGCAGCTCACTCCCGGAGTGATTTCCGCTTGCGCGCGCCTTCGGGAGAACGGCTGGACGATCATGGTGGCGTCCGGCAGAATTTTGGCTACCGCCCGGCGGCATATCCGCGGTACGGGGACGGATCAGCCCGCTATTCTTTACGACGGCGGGCGGATCATGGATCCTGCGACGGGGAAAGCGCTCTTCGAAACGCCGATGGACCCGGAGCTTGCGCTGGAGGTCATTCACGCCGGCTGGGAACACCCCGTGGAACTCCAGATCATAGGCGACGAGCGCGCCGTCTGCAGAAGCAGCGACGTCGTGACGCGCGGTTTCTTCGCCGATGCGGGAGTTCCGGTGGATTCGTCGCTCGAAGCGCCTTCCGCGCCTGCGGAGGTCTTTCGGGTGATTTTCCACGGTATTCCCGGGTGCATCCGATCGCTCCAGCACGACTTGAAGAACCGTTTTTCCGGGAGAGCGGAGATAGTGCAGGCCGGAGAAGGTTTTCTCGACATCCTGCCGGTCGGCGTTTCCAAGGGGGCCTCGCTGCGGAGATGGCTCGGGATGCTTCCTGAACGGCCGGAGATCGTCGTGGCCGCCGGAGATCATCACAACGACGTGGAGATGCTCAAGGAGGCCGATGTCGCCGTTGTTCCGGAGGATGCCGCGGAAGAAGTGCTCGCCATGGCGGATGTTATCATGCCGTCCGCCGATAAAGAGGGGTTCGCCTTCCTCGCGGAATGGCTCCTGAAGAACGAGTTTCGCCGTGACGAAACGGCGGCTCCTGTTGTATTATAGACAGGACATTTTTTCGTACTTCGAAAAAGAAGAGGGAGGGAACGTACGTGTCTGAAATAAAGAACTGGACGCTCGTTCAGCTCGATTTTCCGAGCGATTGCAACGTCATCCTCGGGCAGAGCCATTTCATCAAAACAGTGGAGGATCTTTACGAAGCTCTTGCGACCTCATCGCCGTCGCTCAAGTTCGGCATCGCATTCTGCGAAGCATCCGGAGACCGCCTTATCCGCTTCGACGGCAACGACGAAGAGCTTATCGGGATAGCCGTGGACAATATGACCGCCGTGGGCGCCGGTCACTCCTTTCTCGTCGTCCTTCGGAACGGCTATCCGATCAACGTGCTCAACCGGATCAAGGAGTGCCAGGAGGTCTGCCGGATTTTCGCCGCCACCGCGAATCCGCTTCAGGTCATTCTCTGCGAGAGCGGGCAGGGAAGAGGCGTAGCGGGCGTCATCGACGGCTTTTCTCCCAAGGGCGTGGAGACCGAAAGCGATATCGAAGGGAGAAAAACGCTTCTTCGCCGGATTATCGGCTACAAGCGGTAATGGTCGGATTTTTGCCGCCGGCGGTTCCAAAACTGCGAGCATTCGGGAGAACGATGGCCGGAATCGCTCTTCTTGCGTTGTTCTTTTCGTCGGCCTGCATCGCCTCGTCGGCCTGCATCGCCTCGTCGGCTGCTCCGCGCGATCTCGTCGTCGGCGTGGAGGACGGATGGATATGGCAGGTGGCGCTTCTTCCCCCGGAGGACGGGTGGGAGAGCGACGCGGGACGCTCGGCGCTCGGCGCCGTCCGTTTTGCCGAGAGAAAGGTGAAAGAGAGCGCCGATGGGGTCAGCGGCCGCGATATCCGGTTTCATCAGGAGAATCCTCTCGACGCCGCCTCGGCCGCCGGCCGTGTGGCGGACTGGCAAAAACGGGGTATCTCCGCCGTGCTTTCCTTCGGAAGGGGAGGAGAGATTCAACTACTTCGGCCTCATCTTGCAGGGGACGGACCCGTCTTTCTCTCCGCGTTCGGGGAGGAAGCGAACATCTACAACGAGCAGGGCGTTCCGGACCGTATGCTCTTCGCCCTCGATCTTTTCCGCGATTTCAGGATTGCCGCGTTTGCACGGTACGCCTCGGAGGTCTTTCCCTCGGGGAGCGTCGTCGCCGTTCTGGGAGACAAGCTCGACCCGGCGCTTGAACGCTACTCCAGGAATCTGGGCGACATGCTCTTCGACAAGGGATTTCTTGTGGCGCACTTCTGGATTCCGGGAGGAGGTATGGACTCTTTTCGGATGATAGAATCCGAGGCGATCTCTTCCGGGGCGAAGGCGCTCGTCTCCTGGGCGGGATCGATGGTGGTGCGCGACGTCTGGCGCGGGACGAGACGCAGAAGCGACGCCTTCGAGATCTGGTACGGCGGCGCGCCGCACCCCCTTCTTCTTTCGTTCGACGGTATCGTGACGGCGGACCAGGACTTCCCGGTCAGGACGGACTCGGCGCTGAGTTCTCTCGGCAGGGATATCTGGAGACGCCATAACATCATGATCAAAGATCCCGGTATCGCGGGGCGCGCGTATGTCGCCTGCGAATGGCTTTTCGATGCTTTCCGCAGAGCCGGGTCTCCGCTCCCCGCCGTTTTGGCGGCGGCCATGCCCGCGACCGAAGGTCTTGTCTTCGGCTCCCAGACGATCTCGGTCAATCCGGCGACGCACCGCCCCTTCGAGAGGAACGTGGCGTTCATGACCGTGGAGGGCAGAGAGTTCCATCCCGTGAACACGTTCCTCGTCAGAGGTCCGGACTATCTGCCGTGACCGCACCGCATCCGGGTTGGGTATGCAGCAAGATAATCGAAGAGGAGGAAGTTGAATGAAACTGTGTGATATCGCTTCGCTTATACGCGCGGAGGTGCTCAGCGGCGAGGAACAGCTCGACGATATCGATATCGAGTGCGCGTACGGCGCCGACCTGATGAGCGACGTCCTTGCCTTTGCGCGATCGGGTTCCCTTCTGTTGACAGGCTTGACCAACATTCAGATCGTCCGGACCGCGCAGATGCTCGACCTTCCCGCAGTCGTCTTCGTCCGCAGAAAGAAGCCGCAGGAGGCTGCGGTCAAATTGGCGTCGCAGATCAAAATGCCCATACTCCTCTGCCAGATGAGTATGTTCGAATGCTGCGGCATCCTGTTCCAGAAGGGCATTCTCCCCTGCCACATACCGGACAGAGGGGTGTGACACGTGGCTCAGGAGCCGTATGTGGAGGAGTACGTCATTCAAGCGGGCGATTTTTCCGCGATCGGCGAAGCATCGACAAAGTTCAAGTCGACGTTGAAAATGCTGGGCATCCCCTCCGACCTCGTCCGCAGATCTTCGGTGATCGCGTACGAGGCCGAGATGAACGCGCTGATTCACGGCGGAGGCGGACTTCTTCGCATGACCGTGTACGATGATCGTCTCGAAATCGTCGCCTCGGACACGGGACCGGGGATTCCCGACGTTGCGCTCGCGATGCAGGAGGGGTATTCCACCGCGACCGACGAGATCCGCGAACTCGGTTTCGGCGCGGGAATGGGACTGCCGAATATCGACAGAAACGCCGACTCTTTGGAGATAGATACCGAAGTCGGCAGAGGAACGACGCTTAGGGCGACCGTCCTTTTTCCGTCGCCGTAGCCTGCGCTTCGAGCGAGGAAAAAGGAAGAGTCCGTCCACGTTGTTCTCTACGATAAAGGAGTGAATGCAATGTCCGGAGGGATTAAAATTCGTGAATCCCGATGCCGGGGGTGCGCCAACTGCATCAAATCCTGTCCTACCGAGGCGCTCCGCGTCATCGACGGGCTCGTCAGAGTGCTTCCCGATCTCTGTATAGACTGCGGGGAGTGTATTCGGAGCTGCAGAGACAAGGCGATTACGGTCAACGACGACGAGTGGGATCTCATCAAGACCAGAGAAGGACTGATCCTGATGGCCGATCCTACGTTCTATGTTCAGGTGGGGGCGTACTCGCGCCCGAGACTGATGAAGGAGGCTCTGGAGCACCACGGGTTCAGCGATCTCTCCGAGTGGGCCGCCCTCGCGTTCGACCTCGCCGCTTTCGCCTCCGCCCGTCTGATCCGCGAAGGGGGCGAAAACCTCCCGTACATCTCCACCTACTGCCCCGCAGTGATCCGGCTGATTCAGATCAACTATCCCGAACTGATAGGACGTATCCTCCCTGTGGAGTCTCCGCTTGAAACGGCTGTCTCTATCTGGAAGGCGGAAACAGGATCGGATGAGAGCGTGACCTTGGTTTCTCCCTGTCCGGCGAAGGCGACGCTCGTCCGTAACCCTGTCGGGAGGGAACAGAGTTCTCTCGAGTACGTGGTGAGCGTCCGGAAGGTGATACGCGATCTTCTGGCGTGCAACGCGAAGGTGACCGGGGCGAAGACGAAGGCGATTAGCAGGAGATGGCTCCTCTGGTCGATCACGGGCGGAGAGTCGCGTCATATCGCCTCCTTCTTCGATAAAGGCTTTACATCGATCTCGGTCTCGGGTCTTCGGAATACGCAGGAACTCCTCAACGAACTCGAACTCGGGCGACTTTCAGGAGTCGATTTCATCGAGTGCCGGGCGTGCGATCTCGGATGCATCGGCGGGACGGGGACGTACGAATCCCGTTTTCTTTCGCAGCTTCGTCTGGACAACATCGAGGCGGAGTGGATGCCTTCCGGGGAAGAGATGGAGCAAATCCGGTCGTGGTTCGACAAGGGAATCTGGCGACTTGCCTCGCCCGTGACCGCCAAGGAACGCCTGCCGCTCTCCAAGGACATAAAGGAAGCGATGGCAAAACTACACGAGATGGACGCCATATACGCCGATCTTCCGCACATTGACTGCGGCGCCTGCGGCCGCCCTTCGTGCAGAGCGCTCGCGGAAGATATCGTCAGAGGGCAGGGGGAGGTTACCGACTGTATCTTCAAACTCCGCGAGCGGATTACGCAATTGAGCGGAGAGATTCGAAGTCTTTCTTCGAAACTGCCTCACACTATTCACCCCGAACGAAAAAGGAGGCCTTTATCATGAAGACTCGCGATGTGGTTGAAAAGACCCGGGCGACGGTCCTCGTCCCGGGGGATATGGAACGCGATCTTACGGGGGCGATCTCCGGCGACCTGCTGAGCTTCATCATGGCGGAGGCCATGGAGGGGTGGCTCTGGATCACGATCCAGGTGCATCTGAACGTCGCCGCGGTGGCTGTTCTGAAGGATGTCCCGTTCATTCTCGTCGCCTCGGGGAGGGCGCCGGAACAGGCGTTGATCGAACGATGCGCCGCCGAGGGAATCACTCTCGCAGTCACGCGCTTCTCCGCGTTCGACGCCGCGGCGGCGCTTCAGGAGGTTGCGCGCTGAGCATGCTGTCGCACTTCTGGGTGGACCTGCACCTGCATACCGTCCTCTCGCCGTGCGGCGAGCTGGAGATGGGAGCCCCGGAGATCGTCGCGGCCTACAGGGACGCCGGTATCGCTCTCTGTGCGGTGACCGACCACAACGACATCGCGAACGTCCCCGCGATACGGGGCGCGGCCGCGGAGAAACCCGTCGTCGTCTCGGGAATAGAGGTGCAGACTGCGGAGGATATTCACGTCATAGTGCTCTTTCCGGACGACGAGATTGCCTCGGCGTACCGTGAATGGCTCTGGCGAGAGATGCCGCCTACGGAAAACGATCCGGACATCTTCGGCGACCAGCTCGTGATCGACAGCGAGAACGGAATTTTGGACGAGCGACATGTACTGCTCGTCCAGGGAGTAGGCTATTCGGTCGACGAGATCGCTTCCGAGGCGTTCGAACGAGGATCGCTCGTCATCCTCGCGCATATCGACAGGCCCTCGTTCTCGTACGAATCGGTGCTCGGGCGTGTGCCGGACGATTTCCCGTGCCATGCGCTCGAACTTTCCCCGGCGGTGTCGCACGCCGCCTTCGCCGACTGGAAAGCGCGCTATCCGGACAGAGTGTTCGTCCGTTCTTCCGATTCGCACCGCCTCGGTACCATTTCGAGGGATCGCTGTACCGTGATGCTGCTTGAAGAGCCGTCCTTCGAGGAAGTCTCGATGGCGCTGAAGGGTCAGGAGGGGAGAGCCGTGCTCTGCCCTTGGGCCGGGGCGCCGTGACGCCGTTCAAGCTCGGCGTAGATATCCCTCGGGCTCAACCCCGACGCCAGCAGCGCTACATGGAGGTGGTACAGCAGATCCGCGGCCTCGCAGACCGTTTCTTTCGCGTCCCCCGCGGCGACTGCGAGCGCTGTTTCGAGGCCCTCCTCCCCGACCTTCTGCGCGACCCTCCGCGCGCCCCGTGCAAGCAACCGCGCAGTATAACTCTCTTCGGGGGCGTCATGACGACGCTGTTCCAGGTAGCGCCAGAGAACGCCCGGAAACGTCCCTTTCCCCTCGCACCGGTCGGTGAGGAGGTTGAAGAAGCAGGAACGCTCTCCCGTGTGGCAAGCGGGTCCCGAAGGCTCCACGATCGCGAGCAGCGCGTCTCCGTCGCAGTCGGCTCGAAGTTCGAGCACCTTCATGGTGTTGCCGCTTGCCGCGCCCTTTCTCCACAGCTCCTTCCGCGACCTGCTCCAGAAGGTCATCTCCCCAGTCGAGGCGGTCTGTTCCAGAGACTCCCGGTTCGCCCACGCCATCATGAGGACCTCCCCGGAGAGAACGTCCTGCACGATGACGGGGATCAGCCCCTGCTCGTCGAATTTTACGGAATCCAGTGCAATGTTCATTCGAAACGCACGCTCCCTGTCAGCCGGACGGGGATTCCCTGCCCGGCGAGATATCGTTTGAGATCGCCGATGCGGATCTCCCCGTAGTGGAAGATGGAGGCGGCGAGGGCGGCGTCGCTCCCCGCTCGGAAAGTCTCCAGAATGTGCTCCATGCTCCCGGCTCCGCCCGAGGCGATCAGCGGAACGGAGACGGACGAGGTCGCCTTCGAAATCAGGCGGTTATCGTAGCCGTTTTTCGCCCCGTCGCGGTCCATCGAGGTCAGCAGAATTTCGCCGCACCCGAGCCGCGCTCCCTCCGTGATCCATTCGAGCACGTCCAGTCCCGCCGGGGTGCGCCCCCCGTCGACGAAGACTTCCCAGCCTCCGGACGGCGTTTCCTTCGCGTCCACGGCGAGGACGACGGCCTGCCTGCCGAGGAGCCTGGCGCAGTCGGCGATGAGCTGCGGGTTCCGCACGGCGGCGGTGTTCAGCGAAATCTTGTCCGCGCCGAGCGCGACGATCTCCCGGGCCTGTTCCACGGTGGAGATGCCGCCGCCGACGGTGAAGGGGAGGAAGAGCGTGTCAGCCACCCGCGAGACCCATTCGAGCATCGTCCGCCTTCGCTCGGCGGAGGCGGTGATGTCGAGGAAGACCAGTTCGTCGGCCCCTTCCTCCATGTAGGTGCGCGCCAGCTCCGCAGGATCGCCCGCGTCGCGGAGGTTGATGAAGTTCACTCCCTTCACCACGCGCCCCCCGAGAACGTCGAGGCACGGAATGATGCGCCGCGTCAGCATGAAGCGGCCTCCCGGAGCGCGTCCTCAAGCCGAATGCTTCCTTCGTAAAGAGATCTGCCGAGCACGGCGCCGGCGAGCCCGTCCTCCTTCAGGTTCCGTACGTCCTCCAGCGAGGAGAGCCCCCCCGCCGCGATGATCCCGATATCCGGAAAACGGCTGAGCAGACGGCGGTACATCTCCCTGTCGGGGCCGGTTTCCATACCGTCCCTGTGGACCGCGGTGACGAGGAAAAGACGGTACCCAATCGCACGCAGTCTTTCCATAAGGGCTTCCGGGGCGATTCCGCCCGCCTCTTTCCAGCCGGAGATCACCACATCGCCGTTGCGGATATCCACTGCGGGGATGACCTTCGACCCGTAGACGTCGTACATTCTGCCCGCGAGGAAGCGGTCCTTCACGAGGACGCTTCCCAGGTAAAGCCTGTCGGCGCCTGCCTCGAAGGCGGCGGCGATGTCCTCCTCCGATCGGAGTCCACCTCCGTACTGCACCAGCAGCCCGGTTTCCTTGAGCCGGCCGATGAAGGAGAGGTGCCTCGGCGCTCCTTCCTCCGCCCCCTGCAGATCGATCAGATGAATCCATTCCGATCCTGCATCAAGAAAGCTCTTCGCCGTCTCGCCGACCTTTGCCGGGTAGACGGTCCGTTCACCGAATTTACCCTGCCTGAGGCGGACGATCTCGCCGCCGTAGAGATCCATAGCGGGAAAAACGATCATCGCGGGGCCCCCTCCTTTCGTAGGAACCTGACGGTCTCGCCCAGCAGCGCGACGCCTTCGGGGCCGCTGCGCTCCGGGTGAAACTGGAATCCCGCCACGGAGCCTTTCAGTACCATCGACGAGAAGATGCTCCCTTCGAGCGTGGTCCGTCCTGTTGTGAACTCGCCCTCGGGGAGCGCGAAGCTGTGCACGAAGTAGAAAAACGAACCGTCGGGCGCGGAAGGAGTAAAAGACGGGCGCCTTCCGGTCCATTCCACGGTGTTCCACCCCATGTGGGGAATTTTCGACGCCGCCAGAGGAAGCACCGTTCCCGGAATCAGCCCCAGACCTTCATGTTCCCCGTCCTCAAGCCCCTTTTCGCACAGAAGCTGCATCCCGAGGCAGATGCCGAGCAGCGGCCGCCCGGAGCGAACCCACGAACGGAGCGCTTCCCGCCACCCGGAGGCTGCGAGCCGGTCCGAAGCCGGCCCGAATGCCCCGACTCCCGGAAGCACCGCGAGGGAAACGTCCCCGGCGAGTTCCTCCGGGGAGCAGAGCAGGCGAACCTGCTCCCCGAGACGCTCGAAGGCGCGGCGGACGTTTCCCGTGTTCCCCACCTGGTAGTCCACGACGCCGATCATGCGAGCGTCCCCTTCGTGCTTTGCAGCTCGTCGGCGGGGGAAAGGGCCTGCCGGAACGCCCTGCCCGCTCCCTTGAAGAGCGCCTCGGCCAGATGGTGCGCGTTGTCGCAGGCGAGCGCCTGCGCGTGGAGCGTGATCTTCCCTTCGCGGCAGACCGCGCGCCAGAATTCGGGCAGAAGTTCCAGGTCGAAGTCGCCGCACCGTTCGGCGGGGAACTCGCCCTTCCATTCGAACTGCCCCCTGCCGCTGAAGTCCACGGCTACCAGCACGAGAGAGCCGTCCATCGGAAGGGCGCACCAGCCGTAGCGCTGAAGGTTCAGGCCGGAACGGGCCTGTTCGAACGCCTTTCCCAGAAGGATACCGACATCCTCCGTCAGGTGATGATAGTCCACATCGACGTCCCCGGACGCCTTCACGTCGAGGCCTATCCCCGCGTGGAAGGCGAACAGCTCCAGCATGTGTCGCAGAAAGCCGCACGGAATGTCGATTCGCCTATCCCCGCCGTCCAGGTCCAAACGAAGGGAGACGGCCGTCTCTTTTGTCGTTCGTTCACTCTCGATCATGGCAGCACCTCCCCGCATCGGCGTATCGCCCTGCTCACCGCCCGGATTTCGTTCCAGCGGAGGGCGACGCTCTTCTTGCTCGCCACCAGCCGGAGCGAAACATCAGAGACATGCTCCAGCACTTCGAGGTGGTTCGCCTTCAGTGTACTGCCCGTCTGGACAATGTCAAGAATACAGTCGCTCAGCCCGAGCTTCGGCGCCAGTTCTATGGAGCCGTGGAGGTGGATGATGTCCACCTGCGCCCCCTTCGAGGAGAAGTGATTGTCGGCGATGCGCGGGTATTTGGTGGCCACCTTGAGCCACATCCGTTCGGAGACGTGCCCTCGGAAACGTTCGGCGAGCGGCGCTGGACCGGCGACGACGACGCTGCAGCGCCCTCTTCCAGTGTCAAGCAGCTCCACCAGCGGGAGCGCGCTCTCCTGGAGGACGTCGCCTCCCGCGAAAGCGAGATCCGCTGTTCCGTAGCTCACATAGAGAGGAACATCCGAGGGTTTGGCGAGGATGTAACGGAAGTTCTCCTCCTCGAAGACGAGTTTGCGCCCGGGCGAGGCGAGAGAGGACGCCGGAAGTCCGGCGGCCGCCAGCAGCTCCGCGGCTTCGGAGAAGACGCGCCCGGTGGGCAGTGCGATGGTCAGCATTGTGAATCCTCCTTTCCGGGGAGAACGAGTCCATCGGTTTCGGCCGAGAGGTCAAGCGTCGAGCCTTCCGAAAGGTCGACCCATGAGGAACACCCGCGGTGCGCCGCGCTACGAAGAGAAGAAGCGCGGTCGCCGCACCAGCTCATTTCGAGCGGAGTTCCTTCCGTAGTCAGCCGCTCGGCGCGTTGCAGCGCATCGCTCGGAGAGAGGTTGGCGAACCAGGCCATTACGGAGGGGGGGCGCTTCCGGAATCTCGAGAGCGAGGCGACGTGCTGGAGGTCGAGCCCGAAACCCATAGCCTGTCCCTGGAGACCGCAGAGTGAGAGCAGCCGGTCGTACCGTCCCCCGCCCCCGAGGGACTGCCCGTAGTTCTCCGAATAGACGTCGAAGATCGGACCGCTGTAGTAGCCCAGTTCTCGGACAAGCGAAAGGTCGACGGCGATCCTGTCTCCGTAGCCGAGCGCCGTGAGCGTGGAGACGATATTCCTGAGGGAGAGAAGCGGAGCCCCCTTCCCCCAGAGACGAGCGGCCTCGTCGAGAACCTCCGGTCCTCCGTGAAGGTCGGGGATGCATTGAAGTATCTTTCTGTAGAAGTCCGGGATGTTCTCTTCTTCGAGGAGTTCGGAGTACTCGATCAGCGACCCTTTCCGGAGCGCCGCGACGATCCGTTCGGCGACGGAGGATTCGACCTCCGAGACTGCCTTCGCGAGAAAGGTCGCGTCGCCGAGAAGGAGGACGCTCTTCTCCAATCCGATGGCGTCCAGCATCCTGAGGAGAAGAAAGAGCATTTCCGCGTCGGCGCCCTGCCGTTCCCACCCAAGCAGCTCCGCGCCGATCTGAAAGGACTCCATAGAAAGGCGCGGTTTTTCCGCGCGCGCGTACACCCTGTCGGAGTAGCAGACGCGCAGGGGCCGCTCCTCCGGCGAGTGGTGCGACGCAAGGTAGGCGACGGTCGCCAGAGTGATGTCGCCTCGAAGGCAGCACGGCTCGCCGTAGGGGGAGTTGACCGCGATGAGCTTCTGGCGGAAGAGCGGCGGCAGGCGCTCCCAGGAAGACTCGAGGAGCTGGAGCCCCGAAGGAAGGAACGGATGATATCCCCACCGCTCGAAGAGCGAGAGAAAGACCCGTTTGCACTCTTCCATGGCCGCCGCAAGACCCCCGCCGACATTGGCGCACCCCCTGGGAAGGCGGTTCATTGCTTTGTTCCTCTGTTTTGTAATCGCATATCGATTCCTCGCTTTAACAAGATGAAGTAATATCATGATGCTTTTATTATGCACGGCATGATATCATTGTATTGTTAAAGTGTAAAGCCTCTCGACAGGAGAAAGTGTCAAGGGACAGCGAAAATGTCACCTCTAAAGGTCGAAAACGGGACAGGGAAAATGTCACTCCCCTGTCCTTTTTCTTATGAAACCCGAACGCCGCGAATACTCCCAAAACAATCGCCGTCGCCCTCCACCATCGGATCG
>JAHDKT010000093.1 GCA_018436725.1 Synergistaceae bacterium
GTTGTTCAGGAAGACGTACCACTCCCCCTCCTCCACGCCGAAGAGCGTGGCGAAGCTGGCGATGCCGAACCACGCGAGCACGAGCGGAACCCAGGCGAGGGGCGGTATCGGGCGGAAGAGTCCGAGAAAGGGGGTGAAGAGCCCGGAGAGAAGGCGATTGTGCCCCAGCAGCAGCCCCGCGGGGATCGCGAGGAGAACGGCGATCAAGTAGCCCGCGAGCACCCGGAGCAAGCTGATGAGAATGTTGGAGACGAGAGAGCCCATTCCGATCAGGCTCGTCTTCGGAGACGCGAAGTGCGCCGCCACCTGCCCTATGGGGGGGGGGACGACGTCGTTGGCCGTGCGCTTCGCCATGTAGGCCCACAGGCACAGGAAGAGCGCCGGAACAAGAAGCGAGAGAACAAGAGTTTTCAGATGCCGCATATCGGTCGCATATCCTTTCCGCCCCCGCGCGCGTCGGGGGCCCCTCCGCCGATGGACGAGGGACCCCCGTGCGCGGAGGCCGTGAATCGTCTTCCGTTTACTTGTTGAAGGAGAAGTCGAAGACCAGCGGAATCGCCTCTTCGAGCGTCTTGCCCTTCAGAGAGCCCTTGAAGCTGTCCATCCCGTTCAATACGTCGAGATAGACTCCGGCGCCCTTGAGCCACGCTTCGTTGGGGTCGGCGCCGTAGACGATGGTGGCGTGCTCGGTCGCCTCCTCGGGGATGCCGATCCACTGCGCGGCGATCCGCCCCGCCTCCGCCTGATTCTCGTTGATCCATTCGGAAGCGGCGGCGAGCAGCTGCACGACACCCTCGGCCACCTCGGGACGTTCCGCGAGAAAGTCGGTCCGGGCCGCCGCGACGCAGCAGGGGAAGCTGGACCACCGTCCCGCCGGGGGAAGCTCCTTCAGGTCGAAGACGGTTCTGCCGGTCTTTCGGACTTCGGCCACCGCGGGGAACGGATCGGGACCGACCCATGCGTCGACCTGCCCGCTGGTCAGCGCGGGCGCGAGGTTCCCCGTGGACTTCAGGTCGACGAGGAGGACGTTCGCCGACAGGTCGGCGCCGTCGTGCGTCAGCTTCAGCCCCGCCTCGAGCAGAGCGCCTTCGAGGACGATCTTCGGGGCGCTGGTCGGCGAGTGGTACCCGATGCGGTACGGCTTCGAACCGCCGCGGATGGCCGCGAGGAGCGAGTCCCAGTCGACGACCGGACTGTCGGGGGCGACCACGAGCCCCATCCCCTCGGTGTGTACGGGGCAGAGCACCTTGATCGGCGTCCCCGCGTCCACCGACGACATCATCGCCGGAAGCGAGCCGAGGCCCATGTGGAGATGATTCTGCGCGAAGAGCGTCGCCATCTCCGACCCGCTCTTCGTCACGACGATGTTGATCCGCGCCACCGGAGCGCCGTCCACGAACAGATCGTAGCGCTCCTTGTCCACCAGCGGCTTCAGATACGCTCCAAGAGGCTCGAACGCCTCCCCCTTCGCCATCGCCACCATGATCGGCTCCTGATGGGTCGTGAAAATATACCCAAGACTCGCCCTCGGAAGCTCCGCCGCCCCGAGGGGAAGGGAGAGCGCCCCGACCAACGCCAACGCCGCCGTGAAACGAAAAACCCGCTGCAACATACGAATACTCACGCTCCTTATCGCGTCTACTTTCCCGGGGCGGGGAGCGTCTTGAAAGACCGCTCCTCCGGCCCGGGAATGCTTCGAGGCGGAAGAACGCCCCGTTTTTTCTCTTGGAGAAACATGCTGTTGCACGTTGCATTCTGTCGTGTGCAAACAACACGCATCGGCCGTCCGGGAGAGGTTGCCTGGACGGAGAATCGGGCACGGGGAAGAAGCGCGGCGGAAATCGCCGCGCGTTTTTTTAGCGCGGAATCCGGGAGAAACGCGTGAAAACGGGAAGATCGCGCGTGGAGGGTGCGTTCGAAACGGTTCCGTATCCCCCGAAACTGTGTTCGGAATGCGACGAGTTCCCGCAAGAAAATAGAGTATGCACCCCGTGCATAACGCTCTGCGATGCGGGTCATCGGAATCTTCGGGTCACGGAAGCCGCCTCCTCTCGAAAAAGTTATAAAAAATATAGCATAAAGGGGAGTTTTTGTGAAGGAGAGAGCAAAACTGCCGATTCATTTCGCCGAGAAGCATGAGTCAGGGAGATTCGTATATTTTCGGGGTGAGTTGAATTAAATTTCGGCGGAGAGAGGAACGATTCCTCTCCTCCGCCGGGTCTTTTTTAACGGCAGGCGTCCTTTTCCACGCGCTGCATCATGGCGCGGATGTAGCCGAGGGCGTAGGCCATGCCGGTGTGCCACGGGGCAGGGCCGCTGACCAGAGGCGAGTGGTCGGGGATGATCGCGCCCCGGAAGTCGTTGGCGTGCAGTATCTTGAGCACCCTGTAGATGTCGATGTCGCCGTCGTCGATGAAGGTCTCCCTGTAGTTGGGCACCTGCCCGCGGACGTTGCGCAGATGGACGTAGCCGACGGCGTCGCGGGCCGCGAATTCGTCGATGGCGCGGTAGTAGTTGACGCCGTTCATCTCGGCGAGCGTGCCGACGCACAGCTCCAGCGTGTTGCAGTGGCTCGGGTACAGGTCCAGGAGGCGGCGGTACAGCTCGGGCCGCCAGACGAGGCGGGGCGTCCCCCGGACGAAGGCGAATGGGGGATCGTCGGGGTGCGCGGCCATCTTCACGCTGGACTCCTCCGCCACCGGGAGCAGCTCCTTCAAAAACCACTCGAAACGACTCCACAGCTCCTCCGATGTGATCTGCGTCGCCGCGTTGATCCCCTTCGGAGCCTCCGGGTCGTAGACCATGTTCCAGACCATTCCCTCCGGCAGCGGCAGAGTGTCGCACCCGTCGCAGCCGACCGACTCCGCCCCGCCGCGCGCGAACGGGCCGCTGATGCGGGCCGCCACCCCCGCGAGGCTGAAGTTGTACCCCATGATGGGGATGCCCGCCTGCCCGACGTTGCGGATGAGCTGTTTGAGGCCGTCCATCTGGGCGACCTTCTTCGGTCCGTCGAGCAGGACGTCGTACCAGAAGCCGGGGTCGAAGTTCTCGATGGCTTCCAGGACGAGCCCCTCCTCGTCCACCAAGTTCCGGATGGCGCGCAGCTCGTCGTAGCTCCACACCTCGCGGTTGCGGGTCACGCCCCAGCCGTCGGAGTCGCCGACGGGCTGATTATCCCCCGTGACGGGGTCCTTCTCTCTGTGGAAGTAGTCCACCAGATGGATCACCAGGTGGGTGCAGCCGAGCTGCTTCGCGTAGCGGAAGTTCTCCTTCGTCAGATGGTGACGGTAGAAGACCATTGCGAGTTTCATGCGTCGATTCTCCCTTCGCGGCTCGAAAGAGCCTGCAGCAACTTCGTTATTCGAAAACCTCCCTCGTATATTACCCGAAAACCCGGTTGGGCAGGAAGAGGACGATCTGCGGAAAGAGCACCATGACGACGACCAGCGCGAACAGCGTGATGTAGAAGGGGATAGCCTCCCGGACCGTCTCCTGGGGCGTGCACCCCATGATCTCCGACGTAGAGTAGAGGGCGATGCCCACCGGCGGCGTCATGATGCCGCTGGTCAGCGTCGTCATCATGACGACGCCGAAGTGCACCGGGTCGATGCCCAGCCGCGTGATCACGGGGATGAAGACGGGGGTCAGCAACAGCGCGCAGACGGTCGTCTCGACGAACATCCCGGCCAGGATCAGCAGGACGATGATCAGAGACATCAACAAATACTGATTCGAGGTGATCCCGATCAGGAACTCGGCGATCGACTGCGGCACGCGCCCGTAGACGATCGCGTAGCCGAACGTGCCGGAGAGCGTGAGGATGAGCATGAGCACGCCGATGTCCACAGCGCTCTGCTGCACCGTGTCGATGAAGACCTTCCATGTGATCTCCTTGTAGATGAAGACGCCGACGAAGAGCGCGTACCCCGCGGCGAACGCGCCCGCCTCGGAGGGGGTGAACAGGCCGAAGCGGATTCCGGCGATCAGGATGACCGGGAAGACGAGGGCGTAGATGTTCTCCCTCACCGCCGACAGGACCTCGCCCGCGGTCGGCTTCCTGTCGTTCACCGGCAGGTAGTTCCGCCGCTTCGCGGTGAAGTGCACCGTGACCATCATCATGACCATCATAAGGAGTCCCGGAACGATGCCGCCGACGAAGAGGCGGCCGATGGAGACCTCCCCCACCGAGCCGTAGATGATGAAGCCCATGCTCGGCGGGATGGTGCAGGTGATCATCGCGGTGAGGCCGTTGACCGCCGCGCCGTAGCCGCGAGAATACCCCTGCTTGATCATCTCCGGGCCGAGGATGCGGCACTCCATCACGGCGTCCGCGTTCGCGGAGCCCGAGACGCCGCCCATCAGCGTGCTCATGATGACGCTGACCTGCGCCAGGCTGCCCGCCATGTGTCCGGTGAGCACGCGGGAGAGCTTGACCAGCCGCGTCGTGATGCCGGTGGCGTTCATCAGGTTGCCCGCGAAGATGAAGAGCGGAATCGCCAGCAGGGTGAAGCTCTGCGTCTGCGCGACGATGCGCTGGACGACGATGGAGAGCGGGATATTCGGGGTCGCCAGCATGAAGACGAACCCCGCGATGCCGATGGCGAAGGCCACGGGCATCCCCAAAAAGAGCAGCGCCAGAAAGACGCCTACCAAAAGCAGCATCGGAGACTTCCTCCCTTCGCGCTACACGACGTCCGCCCCGCCGCCGCGCAGCGTGGACGGAAAGTCCGCGATCTGTTTCTTCAGCTTGATCGCCATGGAGACGATCATCAGGAACGCGCACACCGGCAGCGACGCCGTGACGTACGAGTAGCTGAGCGATATGTTCTGGAACTGCCGCTTCGCGTTCGAGATGCAGAGGGGAATGCCGTAGGCGATCAGCACGACGAGAAAGAGAATGATGGCGACCGACCAGACGACGGCGACTTTTTTCTGCACGGCGAGGGGCATCTTCGAGGTGAGGAAGTCGACGTTGATCACCCTGTCCTTCCTGATGCCGATGTCCGCGCCCAGAAACGCTCCCCAGGCGAACAGGAGGAGCGAGATGTCGATCGCCCAGTTGATCGGATAGCCGACGAACCTGCCGACTGCGGAGACGAAAACCAGAAACGTAATGGCGCACAGAGCGAACGAGGTCAGGAATTCCTCCGCTCTGCAGATGAACGCGTAGATTTTTTTCACGAGATCGAGCATGTTCTTGCGCACCCTCCTTTCGGTGGCGGGCCCGAAGTAGAAGGCAACCGCCGCATCCGTGAACGCGACGGTTGCCGAGAGTTCGCCCGGTTCGGTACGGGGCGTTTCGGACTACTCCTTGCCTATCTCCGCGTAGATCTTCTTGCGCAGCTCGGCGAAGCCGAGTTCGTCGTACGCGGCTTCGGAGGCTTTCATGAACGCCGCCACGTCGACCTCGACGACCTCCATGCCCTTCTCGACCATCATCTTTTCGAAGCCGTCGCTCTTCTCGATGATCTCGGCCGCGGTCAGCCTGCCCTGCTTCTCGAACTCCTCGATCAGCAGCGCCTGGTACGACGCGGGAAGCGTCTTGAACCACTTCTCGCCGACGATCATGCCGTTGAGAAGCTGGAAGTGGGCCGTCTTGTTGATGTACTTGAGCACTTCGTACACGCGGAGGCTGTAGCTGGCGGAGTGCTGCGCCTCGGCGCCGTCGATGGCTTTCTGCTGCACCGCGTTGTAGACGTCGGTCCATCCCATGGTCACGGGAGTGGCGCCGAGCGCGGCGACCGAGCGGGACCAGGAAGGAGCGCCGGGGGTGCGGATGCGCACGCCCTTCAGATCCTCGGGACTCTTCACGGGCTTGTTCGTGAGGAAGTGGCGCGCGCCGTCGAACCAGTTGAAGGAGAGCACGCGGATGCCGTTCTCGTCGGCGAGCTTGCGCACGCACTCTTTCCAGAAGTCCGTCCGCTGCACCTTAAGCAGCTCGTCGTAGCTGTTGGTGAAGTACGCCATGCCGACGATGCCGATGTCCTTGACGTAGTTCGCCATGCGGCCGGCGTCGGTGACCACCGCCACGTTGACGCCCTGGATGGCCTGCTCGATGACGTCCTCGTCGCTGCCGAGCTGCGCGCTCGGGAAGACCTTGACGGTCATCTTGCCGCCGGTGCGCTCCTTCACTCGCTCGGCGATCGCGTAGAAGCCCTGGCAGAACGGGCTGGCGTCGGCGAGCTGCGTGGAGACCATCAGCTCGTAGCTCTTTCCGTCGCCTTCGACGAAGTCCGCCGGCGCGGCCTGCGCGCCGAATGCGAACGCGAACGCCATCAGCAACGAAACCGCAAACATCACTGCTCTTTTCATGTTTTTTCCTCCTCTTTTTATTGAACTCTTACAGGCCGGCAGGCCGGCAAGCCACGACACGTTCTCCCAACGAACCCGAATTCATCGCGAAGGCGCACTCGCTCCGGCGGCTCACCCCCCGAAGACCAGGTTCGGCAGAAAGAGCACGACGGACGGGAACATCGCCAGCAACGCCACCTCGAGCAGGATCGCCGCGACGAAGGGGATAGAGTCCCGGATGTACTCTCCCGTGGGACAGTCGAGCAGGGAGCAGGTGGTGTACATCGCCACGCCGACCGGAGGCGTCATACCGCCCATGGTGATGATGGTCATCATCAGGATGCCGAAGTGGACCGGATCCACGCCGACGGACTTCATGATGGGCAGGAAGATCGGCGTGAGCAGCAGCGTGTTCACCGTCGCTTCCATGAACATGCCCGCGACGAAGAGGAAGGAGAGGACGATGAAGAGCAGCAGCCCCGGGCTGTTCGTCACGCCCAGCAGCCACTGGGCGATCGTCTGCGGCATGCGGTTGTAGACGATCGCGTAGCCGAAGATCCCCGAACACGTGATGATGAGCATGATGATGCCGTTGTCGCGGACCGTCTGCCGGAGCACTTCCTTCAGCGTCTCCCACGTCAGCTCCTTGTAGACGAACTTCCCCACGACGAAGGCGTAGACCGCCGCGAACGCGCCCGCCTCGGACGGCGTGAAGATGCCGAAGCGGATGCCGACGATCAGGATAAGCGGGAAGAGGAGCGCGAGGAAGCTCTCCTTGAAGGCCTCCTTGAACTCCGGCAGCGTGGCGCGCGTCTCGCGGGCGCGGCCGTAGCCGCGTTTTTTCGCCGTCAGCCAGGATACGCCCATCAGGATGAAGGTCATCAGGAGCCCCGGAACGATGCCGCCGATGAAGAGCTTGCCGATGGAGACCTCGCCGACGAAGCCGTAGAGGATGAGGCCGATGCTCGGCGGAATGGTGGCGGTGATCAGCGAAGAGAGGGCGATAACGGCGGCCGAATACCCCTTCGAGTACCCCGCCTTGATCATGGAGGGGCCGAGGAGGCGCGACTCCATCGCGGCGTCCGCCACCGCGGAGCCGGAGATGCCGCCCATCAGCGCGCTGAGGACGACGCTGACGTGGGCGAGCCCGCCGATGAGGTGCCCGGTGAGCACGTGGGCGAACCTGATGAGCCTGCTCGTGATGCCCGTGGCGTTCATCAGGTTGCCCGCGAGGACGAAAAAGGGCACTGCCAGCAACGGGAAGGACTGGGTGGAGCTGATCATCTTCTGGACGGCGATGGTCAGCGGGATGAACTCCTCGGCGAAGACGAAGGCAAGGGCGGAGATGCCGATGGTGAAGGCGATGGGCATGCCCAGCAGCAGCAGAACGAGGAAGATGCTTCCCATCAGCAGCATGGGTTCGCCCCCCCTTCGTTTCCTCCCTCGTTCGCGCGCTCCCGGAGGAACTGCTCGAACATGGTGCGGAACATCAGCAAACTCCCGATCGGGACGCTCAACGTGGCCCACGAATAGCTGATCTGGATAGTGTTGAACAGGCGCTCGTAGTTATAATAACAGAGTATGAAGCCGTAGATTGTTATGATTCCGAGGAAAAGCATGGAAAGCAGCATGAGCAACATGCGTATTCCCCTCTGCGTCCGCTGCGGAAGCAGCCGCACGAGGATATCCATGCCGATATGGCTGTTGTGGCGCATCGCGGCGTCCGCCCCGAAGAAGCAGAGCCAGCCGAAGAGGAGCTGGGCCGTGTCGACGGACCAGATCAGCGGATAATTGAGCCAGCGCGAGAGCGCCGCCAGAAAGACAAGAAGGACGATAGTGGCCAGAAAGAAAGACGCGAGCGTGTCGACTGCCTTTAAAAGAATCCGGTTGAGGGAAGCCATGAAAAACCTCCTCCGATGCGTTGATTCGCTTCTCTCGACGAGAGAGCGGCGTTCCGGAGGCCCCCGGAACGCTCTCCGGGGGCCCGCACACTTCGCCTGAAACCGGTTACTTCGCCAGAACCTCGATGGCCCGTTTCCGTGCCTCGGTGAGTCCGAGCTTCTCGTAGACGGGCTCGACGGCCGCCTTGAAGGGAGCGATATCCACGTCGAGGAAAGTCACGCCCTTGCTCTTCATGAACTCCTCGTACTCGGAAAGTTTGGAGGCCGTCATCTCGGTCGCGAAATCGCCGGCCTTCTCCGCTTCTTCAAGAAGGATCGTCTGCAGATCTTCGGGAAGCGAGTCGAAAAATTTCTTTCCGCAGACGAGTCCGGTCATCAGCTGGAAGTGCCCCGTCTTGGAAACGACCTTCGCCACTTCGAAGAGGCTTGCGCCCACGATCGCGGGATATTGCGCCTCGAAGGCGTCGACGACCTTCTGCTGCATTCCGGGGTAGACCTCGGCCCAGGAGATATCCACAGGAGTCGCGCCCATCGCCGCGACGCTCTCGCGCCATACCGGCGCGCCCGGGGTACGAGTGCGCACGCCCCGCATCTCTTCCTGCGTCGTCAAAGGTTTGTTCCCCATGAAGTGACGCGTCCCCTGGTACCAGTTGAAGGAGAGCGACTTGTATCCGTGCGGCTCCAGCTTCTCCGCCCAGCTCTTGAAGAGATCGGATTTCACCAGCTTCAGGGCGCCCTTGTAGTCGTCCACGACGTACGGCGCGCCGAGGATGCCGATCTCCTTCACGATGCCGGCGAGGCGCGCGGCGTCGGTGACCACGGCGATGTTGGCGCCCATCTTCGCCTGCTCCTGGCTGTCGTCCGTGCTGCCGAGCTGGGAGCTTGGATAGACCTCGATGGCGAGACGGCCGTTGCTGCGCTCGGAGACCGCTTTCTGCATCTCGACAAGACCGAGGATGATCGGATCCTTGTCGTTGAGCACCGAACTCACCTTGAGTACGAACACCTTGTCCGCGAACGCCGCGCTTCCCGCCGACAGAACAGCCGCCAGAACAACAACCGTAACGCCAAGACGCCAGAAACCCTTTCTCTTCATTTCCTTCACGCTCCTTGAAAGTGGAATGATGGAACACTCTCCCCCGAGGGGGGCCTGTTTCCTCCCTCCTTCAGAACGTACTCCGGAAATTTTTCCCCGAGGTGTTCCGACTCGCCCAGGATCTTGTTCAGGTGCTTCGAGAGGCAGCGGTGCGCCTCCTCCCCCGCTCCCTTTTCGCAGGCCGAGAGGATCGCACGGTGCTCCGCCAGGACGACGCCGAAGTCCAGGTAGTTCTGAAGGCTGAGGTACCGCAACCGTTTATACTGCGCGCTGAAATGGTCGATGAAGCTCCACGTGCGGGCTTTCCCGCACGCGAGGAAGATCTCGCGGTGGAACGCGTCGTCGTAGTCCACGAACGCGTCGATGTCCCGGTCCGGAACGGCGCCCTCCTGAAGGTCGAGGATGGAGCGCATTGAGGAAAGCGTGTTTTCGTCGGGGGATTCGATGAAGAGCGAGAGCACGGTGCTCTCCACGCAGAGACGGGTGAAGCGGACCTCCTCGATCTGCTCCATGTCCATCAGCGAGACGAAGGTGCCGCGCTGGGGGCGGATTTCGAGAAGCCCCTCCTCCTGAAGTTTGATGAACGCCTCGCGGACGGGCGTCTTGCTGATGTTCATCCGCCCGGCGATGTCCTTCTCGCTGAGCCGCCTTCCGGGGAGAAGCCTCCAGTTGAGAATATCCCTGCGGAGCGCGAGGTAGACCTGCCGCGTGACGCCGTCCTTCAGTTCGCTCATGTCGAAATACGAGATCACGGCCAGGCCCCCTTTCCCTGAGATCGCCCCGGCGGAGAGCCGAAACGTGTCGCATAATTCACGCTAGAGAAAATGAAAAACTGATATGTTAGTATGTTAGTCATAGGGAAAGGCTTTGTCAAGAGGGGCGACAAAAATTCACTTCACTCCTTCATCAGCCGTGAATCCGATTTCATCACGCATCGGAGCGAACGCTCCCCTTCGGTCGTCGCATCGGCGGTTCTTTTTTTCTATCGCTCGGAACTCTGTGGCGGGAAGCGTTCGGGGGTGCTATCATGTGCTTTTTGGCGAATCCGGAAAGAATGGAATGGTGAAAATGAACTGTAAAAAAATCGCGATGGCTTTACTGCCGGCACTGCTTCTCCTCTATGGCGCGGGCTCGTCCGCAGAGGCTTCGAGCTTTCTGAAGAACGGAAACGGGAAGACCGTGGCGCTCACCTTCGACGACGGTCCCCGTCCGGGATACGTCGAGCCGATACTGGATATTCTGCGGGAGAAGGGCGTCCGGGCGACGTTCTTTCTGGTCGGGCGCTATGTTCTGGCGCACCCCGAACTCGTGCGGGCGATCGACGCGGGCGGGCATACCGTGGCGAACCATACGTTCTACCACAACAACCTGACGTCGCTGCCGCCGGAGAACGTCTACCGCGAGTGGCGTCTCTGCAACGAAGCCGTGGAGCAGGTCATCGGCAAGAAACCCCGTTTCGCGCGGCCGCCCGGCGGACGCTACAACGATTTCGTCGCGGAGAGAGCCGCCGAAGAGGGGTTGCGCATCGTGCTGTGGACCAACAATCCCGGGGACTACTCCGCGTCGCTCGACGGCCCCTCCCTCGCCCGGAAGGTGCTCTCCATGGCGAGAGAGGGAGACATCGTGCTGCTGCACGTCGGCGTCGCGCCCACCATCGACGCGCTGCCGGAGATCATCGACGGGTACAGGAAAAAAGGATTCTCCTTCGTCACCGTCGACGAAATACGGTAAAAAGCGCTATTTGGGGCCGGCGGGAAACTTCTGGACGGACCACCCCGCGGCGGCGGGGAAAAAGTCCTGCAGGCGATCGGCCGGCCCCTCGGCGACGCACACCGTCGCATCCTCCATCCGGACGACCAAACGGCAGAGACGCTCCTGCTCGGAGGAGACGGAGATGCTCGCCGGCCCTTTGAGGAGCATCGCCGTCCCCCCCTCCGCGACGATCTCCTCGCGGATTCGTTCGCTCTCCCAGTGGATCAGCGCGGCGACGTTAAGGTACTTGCCCGAGGCGAGGCGGCTTGACTCCCACTCCCGAGTCAACATCGCGGCGGAGGCTGTGCGGGCGAGTATCTCGAGCGTTGCCATGTCCATGATCGCCGTCCCCGGAAGCGATTCCGAGACCGCTACGAAGGCGACGAGACGCTCTCCGTCCCAGAGGGGGAAGATCGATTTCATCGCCTCCATGCCGTCGAGCGAGGCGAGGAACGGGACCTCCATGAAAGCGAAGAGACGACGCCCCTCCTCCATCGAGAAGGATCCCGGCCGCTCTCCTTCGAGAATGCCGATCGGGAAGCCCGCCGGACGGCCGGTCCGCTGCAGGATCCCGCGCTCCTTCGACGCGAAGACGACATACCCTCCGGCATGCGGCTGCCAGGCCACCAGAAGAGCGCGCGGCGCCTGCGTCATCTCGGAGAAGATATCGAGTATCTGCAGCAGCAGTTCCTCTTTCGACGTCTGTTCCAGGAATTTCAACCCGGCCTCGTACAGCGCGTTCAGGAGGAAGGCTCTCCGCGAGAGTTCCTGCATGTTCTGTTCCTTCTCCTCCCGCATCGCGGCGATCGAGAGCGCCTTCGACGCGACGTTCCCCAGCAGCTCCATGAAGTTCAGCGCCTCTTCGCCGGGAGGCGTCTCCCAGCGGAGGAGGCAGAAAATCCTGGCGTCCTCGCCGATGATCGGAAGAATGGCGGTCCACTCTCCGGCGAGATCGTGGAAGACGGTCTCGCCGACGGAGTCGCGCGTCGCTTCTTCTATACGCACGGGAACCGGGGAGAGGATCTCGCGGGCGAACAGCCCCTTGCGTGGAGGTATCGGAATCTCCTCGCCGTCGAGGTGCGAGAGGCGCCCTCCTTTGTCGAGAACGATGGAAAGCCGCGACGGGAAGAGGCTCTCCGTGACCACGTCGCAGAGGAAGGCGCCGAAGTAGTCCAGTCCCATCGGCTCGAAGATCGAGGCAAGGGTGCTCTTCGTGGCCAGCACCATGTACGCCAGCTTGGAGAGGCGCTCCTCCACCCCCGCCGTCTTCTGATGCTTCTGCCAGAGGTTCAGCATTCCGGCGAAGGCGGGCATCTGATCGAGCAGTTCCTTGGGCGGCTCCTCCGAGAGCAGGATGAAGATCGTCCAGTCCCGCCCCCGAAGCCGGATTCCCCAGGGCCATTCACCGGAGAGCGACGCCCTCGTCGTGTCGTAGGCCTCCCGTAGAAAAGGGGAAGGGAAGGCGCCTTGTATCTCTTTGGCCTTTCCTTTGAGAAAGAGGCTTTGCACTCCCGCGCCGAACGCTTCGAGAACAGCCAGGTCCTCTCCCTCCGGCCGGAGGATCACCCCTCGCGCCGCATGCGCCGCGAGGCTGTCAGAAAGCAGCGCGAGGACGCCTCCGTTCAAAAGAAATTCAGTTCGTTCAAAAAGCTCCTTCATGAACCATCAACATCCCTTCATAGGGGTGAACACCAAACCCGTACCCGGGCTTCCCTTTCCCGGGGTTCGGGAAAAATTCCCTCGGTAGCCAGGAAGACTCCTCTATGGTATCTTAAAGTTGCGAAAGATGCCACAAAAAAACCGAAGACGCAGACGACGTTCTTCGATGAAATTCAGGGTGAGATATGCAGTTTTTCGACGCGAGGGGGAAACAGGCGCGGAAAACGGCGACCTCCGGACAGGAGAATCGCCGTTTTGTCCGGGTGGAGTGCGTGCTCCGCGCGGAGTTTCGCCTGCATAATCATGATGCATGGCTGCCGACGGATGTGCTCGATTTGAGCGTCGCCGGCATGAAAGTTCGGTTCGATCCTTTCCAAAGGGGACGGACGCTGCGTCCGGAGGTCTTCGAATGGGCGGACAGTCGTTTCCGCTTTCCGCTCAAGGGCGATTTCTTCCATCTCGACGGACATTTTTTGAAGATCTACCAGCGGAACGCGGGGCTCTTCACCGCAGGCGTGGAGTTCGAAGAACCCTCTCCGGAGGACCAGTTCCGCCTTGTGGAGCTGTATGCGGAATTCCGACGGCGGGGAGGGCTTCTCTGACGTTCCCGGAGAACTCTTTGCCCCGAGCATGTTTTCGAAGAACCGACTTGATTTACCCCTGCGCAAAGAGTACTGTATGCGCATACCCCGTTCAAAAGGAGATGATGTGATGAAACTGAATCGCCTGGGTTCCCGTATTCTCGTTGTCGTGCTCGCGCTGTTGACGTTTTCCGTCGGCGGCATAGGTTTCTACGCAATGAGCGTGGCCGGAGAGAATATCCAGCGGATGGTCAACGACTACGAGATCTCGATGGCCAACGGCCTCGCTCACGAACTGGACGCCGTCTTCAATCGCTTCGACGGTATCCTGCAGGCGCTCTCCTCGCTGATGACCACCAGGTTCACCCCGGCGATGCTCAACGCGGACGTGGCGGACGTGGTGGTCCGGCAGTTCGCCGGTCAGAACGGCAAGTTCATCGCCGATCTGGGGGTGCGATCCCCCGAAGCGCGCAGCCTCTTCCTCATCTTCAATCCCGAGGTGTTCGGCACGCAGAAGACGTTCAGCGTCGGCTTCGAACGGAAAGACAAAGACTCCCTCTATATGTACATGGACGGCGAACGCTTCTCTCCCGCCAAACTCATCGACAGAAAGGATCCCTCGACCTCGTGGTTCTGGATGCCGCTCGATACGGGACGCCCCTATTGGGGAGACCTCGCCCGCTCCGAAACGGGCGAAGATCTCGTCACCTACACCATGCCGGTCGTCATAGCGGAGAAGGTCGCCGCCGTCGTCGGAATGTCCTTCGACTTTTCGTTCATCCGGAGGATGCTCGCCGACGTGAAGATCTACGACACGGGCTACCCCTTCCTGATGAACCGCGACCTCCGGTTCCTTTACCACCCCGCGCTTTCGTTCGACGGTCCGGATTTTCGGCGGATTTCCGGCGGCTCTCTGGCCCTCTTCGCCGACGCCATGCTGAACGAACGGAGCGGACGCTTTTCCTATGTGTACGACGGCGCGGAGAAGACGCTGGCGTTCCAGAGCCTTGGCAACGGCTATATCGTCGCCGCCGCCGCCATGACCGCCGAATCCCTCGCCGGACTCGGCACGATGCGCAGGGCGGTCTACATCGGTATCGCTTCGGTTCTCCTCGTGGCCGTCGTCGTCGTGCTCCTCTTCTCCCGCAGCCTCGCAAAACCGCTCCGAGCGGTGGCCGACGACGCGCGGAACGTCGCCGAGACGGGCGACCTGACGCAACGCCTCGCGGTGAAGACCTCGATCGAGGAGATCAAGGGCGTCGCCTCCGCCGTCAACGACATGATCGAAGGCACCGCCGAAGCGGTGCGCAACATCATCGAAAAC
>JAHDKT010000111.1 GCA_018436725.1 Synergistaceae bacterium
ATGGTGATCCCCGGAGACAACGCGACGTTCGAGGTCGAGCTGATCGTGCCGATAGCGATGGACGCGGGACTTCGATTCGCGGTGCGCGAGGGCGGCCACACGGTGGGCGCAGGCGTCGTCACCGAAATTCTAGAGTAATCCAAACATCGAGGAGGCACTTTAAATGGCGGATATCGTTGGAATGTCGTGCACGGCGTGCAAAAGACGCAACTACACCACGACCGTGAACAAGAAGAAGCAGTCGAAGAAACTCGAACTCAGTAAGTTTTGCAAGTGGTGTGGAAAACACACCTTGCATAAAGAAGGGAAGTAGTGTAGAATACACTCTGCTTGCAGGTCCGTAGCTCAATTGGCAGAGCACTGGTCTCCAAAACCGGGGGTTGCAGGTTCGAGTCCTGCCGGGCCTGCCATTTTTTATTGTCAAAAACAAGATGGGGGGCAGAGGTTGTGGGAAATATCCTCACCTTCGTTCGAGAAGCCCGGGCCGAGTTGAAAAAGGTCACGTGGCCGGGGAAAAAACAAGTCTGGTATTCTACTATTGTAGTAATCGCGTTTACACTTCTGGTTTCAGCCTATCTCGGGATAGTCGATATGGTGCTTACGGGAGTGTTCTCGAGGATTTTTAGTTAACAACCCGCTGCCGGTCCAGGCAGTTGCGATACCGGGATCATTTGAGAGATCGGCAGGGAGGTGAGGGGGCCGCAAGACCCCCTTAACGTATGGACAGTATTGAAGCGCGTCGTTGGTATATAGTACAAACATATGCAGGGTATGAGAATCGTGTCAAGGCGAATCTAGAACAAAGGATCGCCACCATGGGCATGGAAGACAGTATTTTCGGTGTTCTTGTCCCTGTAGAGGAGCGGGTTTCCGTAAAGGAAGGGAAAAGCAAGAAGGTAACGCGCAAGCTGTTTCCCAGTTATGTCCTTGTCGAAATGCGCCTCAACGATCAGTCGTGGTATGTTGTACGCCATACCCCCGGCGTGACGGGGTTTGTCGGGTCCGGTAACCATCCTATCCCCCTTACTGACAAAGAAGTGAAGGAAATTATGGGGAAGGTCGGGAAAGACCAGGTAAAGCCCAAAATAGAGATTAATTTCCGGCCCGGCGACGTCGTGAAGGTGAAATCCGGCCCATTCGAAGGTCATGTCGGGCCCGTCGTCGAGATCTTCCCCGAGAAGGGGAAAGTGAAGTTTTCGGTAACCGTCTTCGGTCGGGAGACGTCCGTCGAGACTGACTATACGGAGCTTGAGAAGCTCTAGATATATATCAGCGTGAAAGGTGCCGCTTTTCAGGGAGGCAAGAGAACTCTTGGCTCCTGTTTTTCCCTGTGTGCGGAGGAGCTTTCAGTAACGAGAGGAGACTTTGAGGAATGGCGAAGAAAGTAATTGCTGAGATCAAGTTGCAGTTGCCCGCCGGCAAGGCGACGCCTGCGCCCCCCGTGGGACCTGCTCTTGGTCAGCACGGAGTCAACATTATGGAGTTCGTGAAGCAGTTCAACGCGAAGACCGCTGACCAGGCAGGGCTTGTGATTCCCGCCGTGATCACGGTGTATGCGGACAGAAGCTTCACCTTCGTGCTCAAGACGCCGCCCGCGAGCGTGCTGCTGAAAAAGGCGGCAGGATTGGAGTCGGGTTCCGGCGAGCCGAACAAAAAAACAGTGGCTACCCTTGACAGGGCGAAGGTTCGCGAGATAGCGGAGCTGAAGAAAGTCGATCTTAACTCCTACGATGTGGACGCCGCGATGCGTATGATCGAGGGAACTGCACGTTCGATGGGCATCACCATCGTCGACTGACGAAGAGCGTGCTTTGATTTTGTGGGAGGCCCTAAGGCTGTCTGACCACAAGGAGGAGAAAAAATGGCAAAGCTAAGTAAAAGACTGTCGGCTGCACATCAGAAGATCGAAGAAGGAAAACTCTACACCGTCAAGGAGGCGATCGCTCTCTTCAAGGAGACGGCGACCGCGAAGTTCGACGAAAGTATGGAGATCCATATCCGACTGGGTGTCGATCCCCGGCATGCCGACCAGCAGGTTCGCAGCACCGTCGTGCTCCCCCATGGAACGGGAAAGACCAAGAGAGTTCTCGTTCTTGCAATGGGCGAGAAGGTGAAGGAAGCGGAAGAGGCCGGAGCGGATTTTGTCGGCGGAGAAGAGCTGGTTGCGAAGATCTCCGGCGGATGGCTTGATTTCGACGCCGTCATCGCTACGCCCGACATGATGAAGTCGGTCGGCCGCCTGGGGAAGATGCTTGGCCCCCGCGGGCTTATGCCGAGCGCGAAGACAGGCAGCGTGACGTTCGACATAGCGGATGCGGTCAAGGAAGTTAAAGCCGGACGCGTAGAATTCAGGGTCGACAAGTTCGCTATCGTTCATAACGCCATCGGTAAGAAGAGTTTCTCGGACGAGCAGCTCTTCGACAACGCAAGAACGCTTCTGCAGGCGATTCTGAAGGCCAGACCTTCCTCTGTAAAGGGATCCTATGTGAAGAGCATAGCTCTTTCCTCCTCTATGGGGCCTGGAATAAAGATCGACGTCGCCGCAGCCCAAAAAGAAGTCGCAGGCGCGGAATAGCGTCTTCGCAGTTCAAAAAAGAATAACGTTTCGAACTTGAGACAGCGGGTCCCCGAGGGGACAATGGTTCCGCCGCCCGCCGAGGTTCCGGTGAATTTAACGACTTGTTGTGTCGTTCGGATTCATACTCCCGGGCCCGGCGCCCGGGATTTTTTATTTTCGTTGAAGGAGGTGAGTACATGCCGGCAACAATAAAGTACGAACAGGTAGATGATCTGAAGGAACGCCTTGTTCGCACGCAGGCGGTTTTCGCTTGCGAGTACCGCGGGATGACCGTCGCCCAGATCACGGCGCTGCGTTCTCAGGTCCGCGCTGCGGGCGGTGAGATGAAGGTTGCGAAGAACACGCTTATGCGTATCGCTATGGAGCAGGAAGGCTTTGTTGCCTTCCCCGACGATATGGCCTATGGCCCGAACGTCTTCGCATTGGCGTACGGGGATCCCGTAGCGGTCGCCAAAGCACTCCGTGATTTCTCGAAGGAAAGAACGAACAAATTCTTCATCCTGAAAGGGTGCGTTCTGGGGAAGACCATTCTCAACGCGACGCAGATCGGAGCGCTTGCGGACCTTCCTTCCAAGGATGTTCTTATCGGACAGGTCGTCCGCACCATCGCCGCCCCGATCGCAGGGCTGCTTACGGTGCTTTCCGGTCCCGCAAGAGGATTGGTCACCTGCCTCGATCAGATCAAGGAAAAGAAAGAAGAAGTCGCATAGCTCTCCGCACCGAGAACAGAACGCATTCTTTTCATGCGCCAATATGAACAGTAACGATATATATTCAAGGAGGAAAACAGAATGACACGCGATGAAATGATTCAAGCTATAGAGAACATGACGGTACTTGAGCTTTCCGAACTCGTGAAAGCCCTTGAGGAGAAATTCGGAGTTTCCGCTTCCGCTCCCGCGATGGCCATGCCGATGATGGCCATGGGCGCCGCCCCCGCAGCTGCGGCCGAAGAGGAGAAGACCGAGTTCGACGTCGTCTACAAGGCTCCCGGTGCCAACAAGATCAACGTCATCAAGGTTGTCCGCGAGCTGACCGGCCTTGGTCTCAAGGAAGCCAAGGAACTTGTAGATAATCCCCCCAAGGCCGTCAAGGAGGGCGTCTCCAAGGAAGAGGCCGAGGAGATCAAGAAGAAGCTTGTCGAGGCCGGCGCGGACGTCGAGGTTAAGTAGTAACGCACACGTATTCTCCGATATGCGATATACTGAAGACGGCGCATCCGCGCCGTCTTCTTTTTTGGAGGGGGATATTCATGATCGACAGTCATGTGCACGTCTATCCGCCGGAAATAATCGGCGATGCAGGCGCTATAGCGGAGAAGGAGCCATACTTTGCGCTTCTCACGTCCGGAAAGGTGCACAAGTGGGCAACGGCGGAGGATGTCATCGCAGCGATGGACAGGGACGGCATCGACGTTTCGTGGATTTTCGGTTTCGCCTTCAGAGACTCCGGTCTCTGCGCCTTGTGCAACGATTACGTCATCGACGCCGTCGCGAAGTATCCTACGCGTTTCAAAGGGCTCGCAGTAGTCCCTCCGTGCGCTCAGGAGACAGGGAAAGAGATCCTCAGATGCAGAGAAAAGGGACTTGTGGGTGTAGGAGAAATATTCCCCGGCGGACAGAACTTCGATATTTCCGATGTACGGCAGACATGGAGGTTGGCGGGTACGGTTGCCGAGGCAGGCATGTTTCTCCTCATCCATTCGGCGGAGCCTGTCGGACACGACTACCCGGGAAAGGGGAATACAGGGCCGAGGGAAGCGGCGGAGTTCTGCATCCATCATCCGGAAGTGGACGTCGTCTTCGCTCACTTCGGGGGAGGGCTCTGGATGTACGAGCTGATGCCGGAAATGAAGCTCGTACTCTCGAATGCCTACTACGACTCGGCAGCGTGGCCGTGGCTGTACGAGCCCGCCGTACTGCGCGCCATGGAATCCGCAGGGGTTCTGCACAAGCTCTTTTTTGGTTCGGATTTCCCGATCCTCGAGTATCCGAAGTATGAAAAGCTGGTCGCCTCCTCGGGTGTCGGGGGAGCAGAAGTTGAAAAATTTCTTCATGGCAATGCGCGCGATTTTCTGGCGAAAAGGTGTTGACATATCCCCTTAACCCTTATATACTATCCCTCGCGTTGCCGGAACGGACGCGGGCGGATAGTTCAGCGGTAGAACACCTGCCTTACACGCAGGGGGTCACAGGTTCGAACCCTGTTTCGCCCACCAAGGCTTCAATGGATTGATGCGGGGTCGTAGCTCAGTCGGTTAGAGCGTCGGCCTGTCACGCCGAAGGTCGCGAGTTCGAGTCTCGTCGGCCCCGCCATTTACATCCAATTGAGGCGGGATAGCTCAGATGGTAGAGCAGCGGACTGAAAATCCGCGTGTCCCCAGTTCGATTCTGGGTCCCGCCACCATTTTTGAACTCTGAAATAGGATGCGGAAGTAGCTCAGGGGTAGAGCACAACCTTGCCAAGGTTGGGGTCGCGGGTTCAAATCCCGTCTTCCGCTCCATTTTTAAAGGATATGCGGCGGCATAGCCAAGTGGTAAGGCAGAGGACTGCAAATCCTTTATCCCCAGTTCGAATCTGGGTGCCGCCTCCAAA
>JAHDKT010000121.1 GCA_018436725.1 Synergistaceae bacterium
AGACGACGACGATCGCTTCCGGCTTCCGTATCGATTGGCCAAAGGCCCGCAAAAAGCGGGCGTACCTGTTGTCCGCTATGGCGTTCATCGGCGATCCGTGACCGATGAACAGCGGCTTGTGCATACGCATCTCCATACCTCTCATCCCCCTCGGCTTCTTTGACCACGAGGTTCGTTCCCTGCCGTGCAAGCTTGTATCCTTTCCGCCGCTACGGACACGCTGGATGTAATACGCCGAGATTCGCCCTTCAACGTTTCGTTATCTTCGGGCCTATGTACACAACGTACAGAGGTTTCGCAGCCGATATCGGCCACGAAAAATGAATGCGCACGGGGTCGTACCTCGTCGCGATCTTTCCGTGCCAGAAGCACGAAAACTTCTTTCCCGTTTCCGGATTTTTGAAGGTCATCTCGGAGCGGAATTCATTCTTCTCCGTCTCCGACGAATCGGAAAACCACGCGCTTTCGCCCGAAAAGCGCAGCCGCATCAGCTCCAACCCTTCCGGCGTCAACTGACCCGAGGCGTCGAAAGAGCCTTTTAGTTTCTCCAGCTCGTCCAGACGGGCGATGATTTTTTCGCCCGTCTCCCGGTCGAAGGGATAACGTTCGATAGGAGTGAAAGCGTCTTTGGATAGTGCAAGATGCTGAAAACGCCTCGCGCAGAACTCGTTCAACCCTTTCCAGGAACTCCAGCGGGGCGGCTCCTTTTTCAGTGTTTCGTCCAGCGCGGCATACGTCCAATGGTTGACTACGCAGACTTCCTCGTTCGCTCCCTCCGGATCCCGCACCACGCGAAGAGGCGTCTTCGTCCAGTCCGACGGACTAACGCTGAGCAGCCCGCACGACATTCCGCAGCTCTCCCGAAAGGCGGCCTCTCCGACGGCGGTGTCGGTTACGATAACCATCTCGGAACCGCGCTCCACGTACAGAAAGTCGTCGCTCGTGTGCTCCCGAGTATCCTCCCAGAAGGGACCGCTCCTAGTCAGCCATTCCCTAACCCCCCTTTGTTCTTCTCTGGGAAGGCACGACGCGATCTGCTGGATCGTCTTGTTATGCGTTACGAGACTATTCATAGCGGAAAAGCAGACGTGAAGCTCCCGTTCGTACCGTCCGAGGATGTTCCGCATCATCATCAGCAGATCCAGCGAGTTTCGAAAATCGTCGAGCGCGTTGAACTGACCGTGGAACGACAGGTCGTTCAGAAGAAACTCCATGCTACTCGTCCCATCCGAGCAGATGGCTCGTATCCTTATCTATCTGATCGAAAAAGCCGTCGGGCCATTCCACGACGCTTCCGTCGCTCCTCAGCCTCGTCGAAACGACCTGCGGCTCGTTCTCCCTCCGTTGCCTGAAGAAGTAAAGCGCGGTATCTTCCGCCGCCAGACTTCGCGCCTTGACGGACCTGCGAATGCCGTTCAGGACGTGGTCGCTGTGCGTCTCCACGACGACCTGCACGCCGGCGCTCGCCAGAGCGGCCAGAAACTCTCCCATGAGCGCCTGCCCGGATGGATGGAGATGCACCTCCGGATTCTCGATCATTATGAGGTCGCCCTTCGATGCGGAAACTCCGGCCACGACGATGGGAAAAACCTGTGTCAACCCGAATCCGACGTGCGTCGGGCGATGAAAATCCGTATCGTCCGACGTTCTGAATCCGAGAGAGACGGCGCTCATTCGGGGCAGCTGCTCCAAAGCCAGAGAAAAGCCGGGGAAAAAGCGGCGCATCCACGCTTCCGCCTGCGGCAGGCGAGTCGGCTGCGTCCCCTCGATCAGCACGCCCTCAAGCGCTTGCTCGTCGCGCCCGGAGTGCAGAAGGCTCGCCGCGTCTTCTCCGCAGGTTCCCACAACCATCGCGTTCTGCCTGTCGTCAAGCGGATGAACATCCCTCGGCCCGATGCGCTCGGCGGTAAGATATGTCAGGTCCCGAACACACCGCACAAGCTCCTCTCCTTCTTTATGGAATTTGAGCGGAAGAAGGTGCTGCAACTTCTGAGACCCCTTGCCCGCACGTCCGTCCAAAGTCACACGCTCCGCCTTCATGTACATTTCGGAGCGCTCGCCTCCGAACTCCCAGCCGAACGTGCGACCGTTCCAAACAAGCGCAATACCGAAGGAGCGTCTGCCATGTACCTGATCCACAACGTCGGCGACGCTTCCGGCTTTCAGGGTTGCCCCGTTGAGCATCAGACCGGCGGACCATTCATGCTCCCGCATCGTCTGGTGCAGGAGTGCCAGCGCCTGAAGAACGGAGGACTTTCCGGAGGAGTTCACTCCCGAGAGCAGCGTCAGGCGTGAAAGAGGCAGCGCCAGGTCGTGGAAGCACTTGAAAAAGCGAAGGTCAATGCGCTCTATCAATTGAATACCTCCTTGAACAGTTTCTCCGCGCGGCCAAAGCGGTACTGGACTCTCTTTACGCTGTTTGTTCCGAGGGTGATGGAATCGATGAACTCGGACTCTTCCAGAAGAGCGTAAAACGCGGTCAAAAGTCGCTCCTTATTGGCCTCCACCGCTTCTTTGGAGTAGCGTGCGAGCCCGGTCGAAAAAACATCCCAGAGAGAGGCGTTGAGCGGACTGCGATTCGACTGCTCCGGTGCGTGTTTTCTGAAGGAATGTTTGTCGAAGAGGATTCGGTTGTTCGCCAACCCCCTTCGAAAATCGGAGGAGAGCGCTTGCAGGCGTTCGTCCGTCGCATCGTTCATCTTGTCCAACGCCTTGCCTAGAAAGTCGTCCATGTCTCCCTTGTACTCTTTCGCCCCCAGAAGGTAAAAAGCGCAGAAGCGGTTGACGAACTCCCTGTCGCGCATCGTTTGCGGAGTCAGGCTACCCCCCGTCGCCTCAAGGAAGAGGGGTGTGGACGCCTCCTCTTTCAGGAAGGTCGTTCCCCGCCCCATGTAGAGGCAGTTGCGCATCTGCTGTCGTGTCAGCGGGACGCCGCTGTTCACGCGTTCGAAGATGTCCAGCAGGGCCCTTTGCGGCACCTTCGCGTCGATCAGATAGAGGATGAGGTTGCAGTCCTCCACGCGGTTCTGCAGCTTGGGCGAGAGCATTGCGAAGGTCTTCCGGTTGAGTTCGGGCTGATGGGACAGCTTGAGCTTCAGTTCGTTGTCGACGAAACGCCGGAACGTGGAAAGCCGCTGCAGTCCGTCGACGACGATCATCCGCCCCTGCGAATTCTCGGCGAGATAAAAGACCGGCAGCGGTATGCGCATGAGCACCGACTCGATCAGCTTGCTCTGTTTGTCGTCGGGCCAGACGAAGTCGCGCTGAAAGTCGGGGTCCATGATGAAGCTCCCCTTCTCTATCCGCCGCAGCACGTCGTGAACGGTGCGATTCTCGTTACGTATGAGCACGGTATCTATCGGGTACTCGCCGAAACTGGAATCTTCGTCGTCGCCAAGCCCTTCGATCTGCTCGACGGCGCTTCTTTCGTCGTTCATGGGGCGCCTCCTTCATTCTTTTCGGGCAATATGCAGCTCGCATCGGAGCGTCAAATCTGTTTTCTTTATGAAAGCATGATCTATCACAATGTGCTTGCAACCGTCTGCGACGTAGACTACCCCCAATACCACACGCCAGACTCGGACTACGACCTTAAGTGCCGTAAGTGCGGCGAAAAGGAGTGCTGGAACTCCACAGGCGGAGCAGAGAAGCCATCGAACAGACGGCTCATGTGCATTTATTATACTTCCAAATAGAGAGGGAGTGCGTGAAGTTTCGCATCGCATACGTTTTTTACGATGATCGGCTGTTCGTCGGGCAAATCGTTCGCCGATTCGAATTTCGGCCATCCATACGGCCCCGTCCAAACGATCTCGATTTCGTTTCCTCTTGCAATCATGTCTTTTCCTCGCCTCCTCGATCAGGATGCGTACGCCGGAAAAACCAAATTACGGATACCGACCTTCAATCCGCTGCCCTCGTTCACTTTGCGAAGTCACGCATTTTCTCTTTTCGGTGTTCCTGCGATCAACTCCAGCAGCCGAGTTCGTATCTCGACGGCGGAGGCGCCAAGGTCCACGGTGGCGAAACGAATTTCATGCCCCTGAACGACCGCTCGTTCATCCACGGCCTTTCCACCGACCACGGGATGAAGCAGAATTCCGGACACGCTCTCCGAGAGAGGATCGCCGTTCCCTTCCTGCGAACGGAGGTACGCGTACATCTGATAGATATACCCGCTCCGCAGGCTCTCTTCTCGGTACCACCCCTTCGTCAGGATCGCGTTGAACTTGGTGTCGATAATGATTCTTCGTCCCGAGTTCTCGTTTTCGAGAAAAATATCCGTGCGCATGGAAGGCAAGATATCGCCGATGCCGGAGGACCTTTCCGCGATCCTCCAATGCAGCGTTTTTCCTTGAGACACTTTCCACTCCGACGGCGAAAGGACGACATCGTAGAATCCAGCGACGGCACGCTCGTACAGCTTTCGAAGCCATTCTATTTTCCGTTCCGGAAGGGGGAGATTTCGAGTTCCAGCCATCTCCACAGGAAGCGCCATCTATCAAAGAAAGCTTGCCTTCCCCGGAAGGACGGTATCCGCGAATGAAATCCTCGTAGGAAAGATTGGGGTGAAATTACACGGGCCGGACCATGCTCTCGTCTTTCTCGCCTATAAGCGCAAAGGCCTATCAATCCAAGTTTTTGAAGCGCAAGGTCCACTGCCGCTTCATATATCGCCGTTTCATGGAACATCTTCTTTTCAGGGAGCATAGAATAGCATGCTAAAATCGAAATTTATTATACCATCGGATTTGATCCCGCTGGCCGGGAATCGACTTCCCGAGCACTTGTAATTTTTTCAGGCTCCTGATCTCGGCTTGTCCAGTGATGTACGTGCCCTTCGTCAGCCAATGGGCGGAGACGACGACGATCGCTTCCGGCTTCCGTATCGATTGGCCAAAGGCCCGCAAAAAGCGGGCGTACCTGTTGTCCGCTATGGCGTTCATCGGCGATCCGTGACCGATG
>JAHDKT010000044.1 GCA_018436725.1 Synergistaceae bacterium
CGACAAGAGCATCGACCAGTACACCCGCTCCGGCTCGGCCCCCGGCAAGAGCTGCGCGATCGGCGAGATCCCCGTCGCCATCGGCTACCTGCACGATCTGATCAAGCTCAAGGTCGAGAACGCGCCCATCGAGATCGCCCTTCCCTCGGACGGCACCGGCTTCGAGACTGCTGCGATGTCGCTTGTGAAGGACGGTCCGGACCCAGTCAACGCGAAGAAGCTCTACGACTGGATGCTCGGCCAGACCGCCATGGACATCATCGCCGGATGGTACGTCATCCCGCTCAGCTCGAAAGCCTCCCCGATCGACACCGGCTACTCCTTCGAGAAGATGACGCTCGTCGACCAGAACGACGTCTGGGACGCCGCAAACAAGGCACGTCTGCTGGAACGCTGGAACAAGGAGATCGGCTCCGCCAGGTAGCATCCGCCGCACTGTGAAAATACGAAGGGGCTCCCAAGGGGGCTCCTTCGCCTTTTCTTCAAACGCAATGGAAAGGAGGAGAGGAAAATTCCTTCGAAAAGATTTCTCTCGTTGTTTCTGTCCGTTCTTCTTTTCGCAACGCTACTTTTTTGGATGAACAACGCGCTTACAGGCTCCTTCCAGTCGATCGCGGAAAATCACTACCGTAAATCGGCCGTCGCCGCGATGGGGTCGGTGCCTTCAAACGACGACGCCGTTTCCGGTTGGCTCCGCCGTATTGCTCCCTCTTCGGGCGATTTCGCCCTGATCTTCCTCAAGGGCTTCCCCGAGGACGAGGAGGGAATGAAGGTCTTCGCAGGCGCTCCCGAACTCGAAGCATTCTTTGAAATGCACCGGGAAAGCGACGCCTTCCGCAAGGGGATCGAAAGCAGCATGTACGACGAGATCTTCCAGCCCGCCGAGCGCCTCCAGTTCGCCGGCGAAGAGCGGCGCATTCTCTTCGCCCCGGCCCACGACGGCGAGACGGGCGATGTGACCGGCACAGCGGTCTTTCTTTTCGAACCCGCAGGCTTCGACAAGTTTCTCGTCCTCATGAGAGGGCTCTTCATTCTGGCCCTCGTCATCTTCACCGCTGTCTCCGCCGTGGCAAGTTACAGCCGCGACCCCGTTCTCGGGTACGTCATCCTCGGCCTCTTCGCTATCGTCGGCGTCTTCGTCGCCTACCCGCTCTTCGAGGCCGTCCGACTCTCCTTCATCCAGGACGGGAAGTTCACGCTCGACACGTGGAAGTCCATCCTGACCGCACGGCAGTACCTCACCGCCCTGCAGGGAAGCATCACGCTCGGCGTCTTCACCGCAACGGCTTCCACCATCGTCGGCTTCCTCTTCGCCTTTGTCATCTCCAGGACCGGGATCGGCGGAAAGAAGTTCTTCTCCGCAATGGCGACGCTCCCGATCATCTCGCCCCCCTTCTCCCTGACGCTCTCGATCATCCTTCTCTTCGGCAACAACGGCCTTATCACAAAGAGGATACTCGCGCTCGAAGGATTCAGCATCTACGGGCTCGGCGGACTGACGCTGGTACAGACCATGGGGATGTTCCCCATCGCCTTTCTCACCATGATCGGCGTTCTGGAAGCCATCGACTCCACCCTGGAAGACGCGGCGATGAACCTCCGCGCCACCAAGTGGGAAACCTTCAGAACCGTCACCTTCCCGCTCGCGGTCCCGGGGCTGTTGAGCGCGTGGCTGCTCGTCTTCACGAATTCGCTTGCCGACTTCGCCAACCCGCTGATCCTCGCGGGGAGCTTCCGCGTCCTCTCGGTTGAGTCGTACATGGAGGTCACCGGGATGAACCGGCTCGGTCACGGCGCGGCGCTCTCGCTGCTCCTTCTGCTGCCGACGCTCTCGGCGTTCCTCGTCCAGCGCTACTGGGTGAGCAGGAAGTCGTACGTCACCGTGACGGGCAAGCCGTCGGGGAGGATGACCGATCTTGTCTCCCCGGGGCTGAAAAAAGTCCTCGTCGCGCTGATGTGCCTCATCGTCCTCTTCCTTCTGAGCCTCTACGGCACCATCATCGCAGGGTGCTTCGTGAAGAACTGGGGCATCGACTACTCCTTCAGCCTTGAGAACATCCGGGAGGCGTTCGAGCGCGGATGGAGCGTCCTGCTGGACACGCTGACCCTCGCCGGGGCGGCCACACCCATCGCAGGCCTGCTCGCCATGATCACGGCTCTCGTGCTCGCCAGAAAGAAGTTCCCCGGCAAGCGGCTGCTCGATATGCTCATCCTGACGCCCTTCGCCCTTCCCGGAACGCTGGTCGGTATCAGCTACATCCTCGCCTTCAACAAGGCCCCGCTCATCCTCGTCGGGACGGGCGCCATCATCGTCATCAGCTACGTCATCCGAGAGCTGCCGGTGGGGGTCGAAGCGGGCATCGCCTCGCTGAAACAGATCGACCCGGCGATCGAGGAGGCCGCTGCGGACCTCGGGGCGGACACGCCCACTGTCTTCCGCACCATCGTCCTCCCGCTCATCAGGCCCGCCTTCATCTCGAGTCTGTCGTACACCTTCGTCCGCTCCATGACGGCGGTCAGCGCGGTCATCTTCCTTATCTCCGCCAGGTGGTACCACCTCACCGTGCTGATCTACAACTTCTCCGAGAACCTGCGCTTCGGCCTTGCCAGCGTTTTGGCGAGCACGCTCATCGTCATCGTGCTCCTGACGTTCGGCCTCCTCCGTCTTCTGGTTCGGAAGAACGAAAACCTCGCGAAGACCATGAGTCTCTAAGGTGGGATAGTTATGGACATCCAATCGAAATCAGTCACACTCGAACAGGTAAGCAAGATATTCAAGGACCCGCAGTCGGGAAAGGACGTGCATGCCGTCGACGGCGCCGACTTCGTCATCGCACCGGGAGAGCTGGTCACGCTGCTCGGTCCGTCCGGGTGCGGCAAGACGACGACGCTCCGCATGATCGCGGGGTTCGAACTGCCGACGAAGGGGAAGATCCGCATCGGCGCCGAAGACATCACCTTCCTCCCTCCCAACAAACGGGATACGGCGATGGTCTTCCAGAGCTACGGACTCTTCCCGCACATGAACGTCTTCGACAACGTGGCCTACGGTCTGCGCCTGCGAAAAATCCCGGAGGACGCAATCTCGGAGAAGGTCATGCGCTTCCTCGGCATGGTGGGGCTCGACACGCTCGCCAAGCGCCCCCCGTCCCGCCTTTCCGGAGGCCAGCAGCAGCGCGTGGCCCTTGCGCGCTCCCTCATTGTGGAGCCCGCCGTCCTGCTGCTCGACGAACCGCTCTCCAATCTCGACGCGCTGCTCCGCGAGCAGATGCGCGTGGAGATCCGCCGTATCCAGAAGTCGCTCGGGATCACCGCCGCATACGTTACCCACGACCGGGTGGAGGCGATGAGCCTCTCCGACAGGATCATCGTCATGAACAAGGGGAAGATCGTGCAGATAGGCACGCCGCACCAGGTCTACCGCGACCCGGTGGACGCCTTCGTCGCGGGTTTCATCGGCAAGGTGGCCTTCTTCCCCGCGGAGGTACGGGGCATCGACGAAGTCTGCACGGTCGACGTCAGGGGAAAGACCTTCCGTCTTCCGCGCTTCTCGGAAGAGCTGAAAGGCGCGCAGCGCGCCCTTGTCATGTGCCGCCCCGAGTCGCTCACTCTGCTTCCTCCGGGAGAGGGCATCCTCGACGGCCGCGTCACCACCAACGTCTACCTTGGGCACAGCATCGAGTCGTTCGTCGCCACGGAGATGGGAGAGATCCTCGTACAGGTGGACAATCCCGATGCACGGCGCGTCTTCGGAGAGGGAGAAGCTGTCTCCGTCTCTTTCATCCCGGAACTGACAAAAGCGCTGCCTGCCGGGGAGCAGTAATCGTTCAAAGATATACAAAGCGGAGCCCCGGAAAAACCCCGGGACTCCGCTTTTTGTGTGCACATCGTCAAAAACCGGGCTTTCGTCACTCCGCTTTTCGGATCACCGGCGGCGCATACAGCGGATCGAGAGCGCGCTCATGGGGCAGGTACATCCGCAACGTCAGCGAGAAGGGGCCGTCCGGCGTGGGAAGCCAGTTCCTCTCCTTCTCCCCGCCCGGCGAAGTCTTGCTGAAGTAGAGCTCCAGGGAGCCATCCTCACCGAACGTCAGCCCCTCCGTACGGTCGCCGATGGAGTACCGGCCGATCGGGTTTTCAACCATCAGCTGCTCCGGAAGGTTGTACATGGTGATGGACCAGAACGCATCGACTGGCGGTATCTCATCCTTCTCGAACCGGAGAACATACGAGTGCTTCGAAGCGTCGAACAGCTCGCCGTCCGCATCGAGATTGCCGGTAGGATAGTATGCCTCTTCGAGGTCGTTCCCGTACAACCCCATACGCGCAGCTCCGGCGCGGACGAGATAGAGCCCCTGCATCTGCTCCCTGTTCCCGAAAATACGTCTGGTAAGCACCCATCCGTTCTTTCTCTCTCCGAGAATCTCCCGGGAGGCCTCGATCTGCTTGATCGCGGACGTAATTCCCGCTTCGATCGCGGCGCGAATCTCCGGACCGAAATTATCGGCGTTAAAGTAAAATCCGGGGCCGATGCCAATGGCGCCGAAACGCTCGATCAGTTCCTCTTCCGAAGGATGGACCTTCAGCTGGCCAAGAAGAAAGTTGAAGTAGTTGATGAAATGGACGGATTCAGCGGCAGGCTGCAGATAGAGCGGAAAGACGTCCATCGGGGAAGGCGCGGGCGGAGCGACTCCCAGAAAACCGCTCAGCGGCTCGACATCGTACCGGCTCTGAATGGCGTGCACATTCTCCAGGTCCTCCGGTCCTTCAAGCGCAGTCCGTACCAGGCAGAGGACGAAATTGCCCTCCGACCGGAAGACCTCGTTCACTCCGGCAGGTTTTTCACCGTTCCATTCCGGACCCGCGACCATGAACACGCCGCCTCTTGTCCCGGTCGTCCGGACGCCGGTGTAGGCGAAGTTATGCGTATACATATCCACAAACTGGAATGAATAATAGCGGTCGGTTATCGGAGGAATATGCAGCACCATCGGCTCCGCCCTCAGATCCAGCCAGAGCGTGGAGTACAGCGTATCGTTGTTCGGACGGACAATATCCTTATATTCGGGCCCCATGATCTCCGTTGCGTGCTTGAAACGGTTGAAACGATCCGGGCTGATCGCCTGAACCTGCATCGTCCTGTAGTTCTCAAGCATCGGGTACGCGAAGATATACGCTTCCTCGGCAAGCGCGCGGGCTTCGTTGGAGTTCTCCGTGCTGTTCGTCAGGGAACATCCTGAGAGCGGCAGAAGGAGCACCGCAAAAAGAAACAGATACCACGTCAGTCCTTTCCGTTTTTTCATAGTAATCTTCCTTTCTTGTTGCTCTCCCCCAGGATAGAGGTCTGCTGAGGTCGGTAAAAATACGTAGCTCCATTGTATCAGAAAAACAGATTTTCAGGCATAAATTCGGCCCCAAAAACATGCGACCAAAACCCTCCAACTGAAGAGTCGACTCCGGAGGTCGGTTGTTTATGCAAAGCGATCTCCAAGCAACCGATGAAGCGATTCCTCGGAACCCTTCGCTCGCATTTTTGCCCGGAATGAGATCCGGCATTGAAAAAGAGAGAGCCTCCTGATCAGGGAGGCTCTCTCCGGATATCGCTTTTTCAGCGCACTTTTCGTAAAGGAGGCGGCACATAGTGCGGCGGGATCGCGTCCTGTTTCGGCAGGTACATCCGAAGCGTCAGCGAGAATGGGCCGTCGGGGGCGGGAAGCCAGTTTCCCTCCCTCGACTCGCCGGGGGATTCCTTGGAGAGATATAACGTCAGCGAGCCGTCGGCGCCATAGACAAGCGAAGGGCTCTTGCTTCCAAGAGAGTACCTGTCCAGCGGATTCTGTACCAGCGCCTGATCAGGCAGCGAGTACATTGTGATCGACCAGAATGCGTCGACGGGGGGCAGTTCCTCCTTTGCGAAGGTGAGAGCGTATGAACGCGTTGAGGCGTCCAGAACGTCGCCGTCCTCATCAAGATTCGCGGTCAGGTAAGAGACCTCTTCAGCGTCGTCGCCGTAGAGCATCGCCTTGGCGGCTCCGGCCCTGACGAGATAAAGCCCTTGTAAGCGCTCCCTGTCACCGAAGATCTGCCTGAAGATCGTCCAGCCGTTTCTCTCCTCGTGAAGCAGCGACTGAGACTCGCCGATCTGTTCAAGCGCAGAGGCGATCCCGTCGTCGATCGCATCCCGTATCGTGGCATCAAAATCGTTCGCATTGAAATAGAATGACGGACCGATTCCCACAAGGCCGAAACGCTCGAACAGCGGCTCTTCGGAGGGATGCATCTTCGCCTGCCCCATCAGGAAGTTCAGATAGGAGATGAAGTGAACAGAATCCGCGGCGATCTTCACGTACAGCGGAAAGACTTCCGAAGGAGTCGCCTCGGGGGGCGGAGTCCCGAGAAACTTACTCAGAGGCTCAAGCGTGTACTCCTGCTGAATCGCACGCACGTTCGGCAGGTCATCCGGGCCGTTGAGAGCCGTACGGCCGAAACAGAGTACAAAGTTCCCTTCGGACTGGAAGAGAGCATCGACAGTACGAGGCGTCTTCCCGTTCCACTCGGGACCGGCGATCAGGAAAACCCCTCCAGACGAACCGATAGTCCTGGCCCCGACGTAGGCGAAGTTGCTGGTATAGAGGTCGACGAACTGGAACGAATAATAGCGGTCCGGGAGAGGCGGCACCGTGAGCACCATGGGCTCGGCCCGAAGATCGAGCCAGGCGGTCGAGGAAAGCGTGTCGTTATGAGGCCGAAGCGCATTAATATCCTCCGGGCCAAGAAGTTCCGTAGAGTGAACGAACCGGTTGAAATTGCCCGAAGTGATGGCCTGCACCTGCATCGTTCTGTAGTTTTCCAGCATAGGATAGGCGAAGATATACGCCTCCTCCGAAAGAGCGCGCGCCTCTTCGTAGCTGTTCGTCCGGCCCGAAAGAGAACACCCGGAGAGCGGCAGGATGAAAATCGCTATCAAGAACGAATACCAGAGTATTTTCTTCTTGCTCTCCACGGCCAATGCTCCCTTCACGTCAAGATGGGCACGGTAAACTACGCGCCTTCCGATCCGTAAAATTACGTACCTGGACGTATTGTACCAGAAAAAGTGTCGAATGGGAAAGGGGGAAATTTTTTATTTTTCTATTTTTACAGGAGTTTTTCCTGGAAAGAAAAAGCAGCCAAACGCTCCTTTTCTTTCTGACGCCCCTTCACCTTTCGCCGAAAGACAAGAACTCCCCGGCGTTGCTTCTTGCAACGCCGGGGAGTTCTCTTTAACCGCATGACGGTTGATTACGAACGGTGTTACTTCAGGATTCCGGCCTCTTTAAAGTAGCGCAACGCGCCGGGGTGGTACGGAATGAGCATCTCCTCGGAAGGAGCCACGAGATCGGGGCCGAACTGCCGCACAGCCGCGGCCACGGCACGGACATCATCCGCGTTCTCGTAGAGGTATTTGGTCATCTGGTAGACGAGATCCTCGGGAACGTCTATCCGGGTGATGATGAGGTCTGCCGGGTCGCCGCACGTCTCGACTTCGTAAAACTGGTTCGGATAGGTTCCCGCCGGAAGCACTCTCTTGGATACGAACGGGTTGATCTTTTTCAGACTCTGGTAGCCTGCGTCGTCGATCGGAAGGATAACGACCTTGTCGGTCACCATGAGCTCGCTGATTGCCGAGGCGCCGGGAGTGAATCCAAGGATCGCGCCCTGAATCAGGCCGTCCTGCATCATGTCGACCGCCTGGCTCGCCTCGACGTACTCGGGTGTCATATCGTCATAGGTCAGGCCGTAGGCCGCCAGAATCTCGCGCGCGTCAAGCTCTCCGCCGCTGCCGACCGGACCGACGGCGACACGCTTGCCCCGGAAGTCCGCAATCGAAGTAATCCCGGAATCCTTCAGCGCGAGCACCTGCTTCGCATCGAACATCACGCCCCCCGTAAGCGCCCGAAGCCACGTATGGGGCTCCTTGTACTTCTCGATCCCGTTATACGCACGGTACGCCTCGTTCGCCCTGCACACCGCGACCTCGATGTCCTCGGTTCTGATCATGTCGATGTTCTGAACCGCGCCGGCTGTGGCGATAGCCACGGCCTTCATGTCCTTGATATTGGCGTTCCAAATCTTCGCCATCGCCATTCCCACCGGGTAGTTCATTCCACCGACGCCTGCGGTCCCCATTGTGATATGGGTCACGGCAAGAGCACCCCCCGTGAAAACAAAAAGTGAAACCAACGCTATTGCTGCTACGATCATTTTCCGGTTTTTCATTTTGTTTCATCCTCCTTGCGGGCTCTGAGCCCCTGATTTAGGATACGACTATACAACTGATGACACTTTCGTATGCGCGTTCCTGCCTCATAGTCCGGCGGCGGCATCCCCCTTTCTCCTACGAAGATACAATACACTCAATATTCCTACTGCTGCAAGAGCAAAACCTGCCGCGTCGGAAGAAGCTCCCGGCGCTATCAGCGTCAAAGCGGCTCCAAAAAAGATAATCCTGAGGAACCATGGAATCTCGATAAAGAGGAATCCCTCGATGGCGACGGAGAGAAGCGCCGCTCCGATGAGTCCCGATACGGCCGCCCAGGCGATGACGAACGAACTGTCCGCCTGCAGCAGAATCGCAGGGGCGTAGACGAAGAAGAACGGAACAATAAAGCCGGCGAGCGCAAGTTTGAAGGCTGCCCAACCGACCTCGTTCGTCCCGGCGCCCGACATCCCCGCGGCAACGTAGGAGGCCAGGGCTACAGGAGGCGTCACCGTCGAGAGACATGCGAAGTAAAAGACGAAGAAGTGCGCCTGTATTCCGGGGACGTTCAACTGGTGAAGTATCGGCACTGCGATGGTCGCCGCGATGATGTAGCACGCGCTGGTGGGCAGTCCCATACCGAGAACGATCGAGACGACCATACAAAGCACCAGGGTGATGAAGAGGCTGCCGTGCGACAGGGCAACGATATTGTCGGCAAGGATAATGCCGATACCGGTCATCGAAAGCACGGCGACAACGAAACCGGCGTTCGCCATCGCAACGCTGAGACTCAGACAGGAACGAGCGGACGCAACCGCCATGGGAACGAGTTTGCCGACTCCCATGCGCGTTTCTTTTCGCAGGAACGAGAGCAACCAGGTGACCAGGATCGAGTAGAACGCCGCGTAAAGCGGCGTGAAGTGCTGCATGAGCAGAACGACGAGGATGATGATCGGCAGGAACATGTGCCCGTACCGGAGGAGCGTCTTTTTTACGTCGGGCAGTTCCTCCTTGGAAAGCCCCGTCAACCCGATCTTGCGCGCCCGGAGGTCTACCTGGAAGAAGACTGCTGCAAAATAAAGGACCGCCGGAATAACCGCCGCCGCCGCTATCGAAATGTAAGGAACTCCGAGAAACTCCGCCATGATGAACGCTCCGGTCCCCATGATCGGCGGCATGATCTGCCCTCCGGTTGAGGCTGCCGCTTCAATAGCTCCGGCAAAATAAGGCTTATACCCGATTTTTTTCATCAGCGGGATGGTGAAGGCCCCTGACGTTGCCACGTTGGTGGCCGCGCTGCCGCTGATCATACCGACAAGAGCGCTTCCGATAACGGCGACCTTTGCGGGCCCGCCGACCAGACGGCCTCCGAGCGCGAGGGAGACGTCGTTGAAGAGCGTTCCGAGTCCGCTTTTCTCAAGGAAGGAGGAGAAGACGATGAAGAGGACAAGGTATGTCGCGGCAATGCCGATGGGGAGTCCGTAGATACCTTCCGTGGTGAGGTACATCTGGTAGATGATGCGCTGGATCGAGTAGCCCCTGTGGGAGAGAACGCCGGGAACATACCGGCCGAGCCAGGCATACAGCAGGAAAACAACGGCCAGAATGAGGAGTCCTTTCCCTGCGACTCTGCGGCAGGCCTCAAGGACGAGCAGTATCGCCACCGCGCCGAAGTAGTAGTCCCTGGGAAGCGCAACGCCGCCCCTGAGCGCAAATGCGTCGACGTTCAACACGGTATATCCGCAGACCGCGATAGAAGCGACCATCAACCCCATGTCGACGAAACTCGGTCTCTTCTGGATGGAGCGGCTCGTCGCGGGGTAGTACATCCACACCAGACAGAGAATGAATCCGAGATGAATCGCCCTGTGCTTGAACATGGGAGGCATCCCGAACCTGGAGGTGACAAGATGATAGAGTATAAACACGCAGGACAGAGCGATGATCGCCTTCGTCCACATCGGGTCCATTTCCGTTCTGTACGCGCATTCTTTTGTGGCTTTTCTTAGAACGGCCTCCCCTTCCATGGGGACGTCACACTCGGTGACACCGATATCTCGCGCCATTCATTTCCCTCCACTCCTGAAATATTTACTCGTTCATGCTTTATGCATTATATATTGTATATGAAGCTCAAAGGCATTGCAAAGTGCATACTGTATTCTTGAGTGGTACAGTGAACTCTCTTTACGATACGTCTGGCAAAAACTGGCGGAAAAGCGGCGGGAAGGGGTGCTTTTTCATGGCCGGCTCGTTCCGCTTCGCCGCCCCTGAGTATTACGCCGTCTCTCGTGGTAGAAAGGATGCAAGCTTCTCCGGGTCGATGTTGCCGCCGGAGAGAAAGAAGCATATCTTCTCGCCGGGTTTGACCTTGAAGGAACCCTGAAGCGCCGCAGCCACGCCGACCGAAGCGGAGGGCTCGACCAGCAGTTTACTCTTGAAGACGATCTCCATGAGCGCCTTCCGGATAAACTCGTCCGACGCGGGAACGATCTCATCCACGTACTTGTCGATCAGCGGATAGGTGTGCTCTCCGGTCATTGTGATCATCAGGCCGTCCGCGAGCGTCGCCCCCATGGGGACTTCTACGGGCTTCCCCGCCTTGCGGCTCTCGGCGTACCTCTGGATAGATTCCGGTTCGACAGCGACGATCCGTACGGAGGAACGGGTCTCCTTGATGGCCGTAGCCACACCCGCGAGCAGGCCGCCCCCACCGAGCGGTACGACCACGGTATCGACATCCGGAATATCCTCGATGATCTCCAGCCCGGACGTTCCCTGCCCGGCAATCAGCTCGGGATCGTTGAAGGAGTGGACCAGCGTGTACCCCTTTTCGGCCTTGATCTCATAGAGCTTCTTGTATCGCTGGATGGAGTCGAAACCGTGGAGCACGACGTCCGCACCAAGCGCTCTCGTTCCTTCTATCTTCGATTTGGGAGCGTTCTCCGGAAGCACGAGCGTCGCCTTGATGCCGAGCATCTTCGCCGCATAGGCGACTCCCTGCGCGTGGTTCCCCGAGGACGATGCGATAATACCTTTTGCCCGTTCCTCGTCGGAGAGGGAAAGGATTTTGTTCATCGCGCCCCTGATCTTGAAGGACCCTGTAAGCTGAAGGTTCTCCGGTTTGAAGTAGACCTCCGCGCCGAAGAGCGCGTCGAGTTTATCTCCCCGCAGAACCGGCGTCCGCCGAACTCTCCCGGAGATCCTCCCGGCAGCTGTTTTAATGTCGTCACGTCCGATGATTCGTACCATATTCCCTTTCCGCCTCCTTGCGCCCCCGAGGGGCAAAATGCACTCCTTCAAAAAGCCCGGAAGCGGCCCGGATGTTTTCCGCGCCGCCCCGTTCTCGTACCGCTATTCTATTCCTCTATCCACAGCGCCATGTCGGGGCAGGTGATCTCGCACCGTTTACACTTGATGCAGTCTCCCTCGCGAACCGCAGCCACGACGGTGAACCCCTTCTGGTTCGTCTCGTTGGATATCTCGTAGACGTTCTTCGGGCAGACCGAGATGCCCAGTCCGCACCCTTTGCAGAGACGCTTGTTCACATGAACGGCCATCTTCACTCACCCCAGCTTCCGGATAATCTCCACTACCTGGGCGGGGGACGTCGCCAGATGCGCCCCCGCTTTTTCCAAGGCTTCCATTTTCGACGCGGCGGTTCCCTTGTTCCCCCGGATGATCGCCCCGGCGTGTCCCAAGGACTTTCCTTCGGGAGCGGCCCTGCCGACGATCAACGAGACGACGGGTTTCCGCACGTACTCGGCGATGTACTCCGCCGCGGCGATCTCCGTGCCTCCGCCGATCTCTCCGAGCAGGACGATGATCTCCGTCTCGGGGTCCGCGTTGAACAGCTCGACCACCTCGCGCTGGTTCGTCCCCCAAATCGGGCCGCCGCCCAGCGCGACGACGGTGGACTGACCGATTCCGGCGTCCGAGAGCGTCTTGCCGACTTCATAGGAGAGAGCTCCGCTCTTGGAGACCACGCCCACCTTCCCCTCCATGAACATACGCGCAGGGTGCGCGCCCAGCTTGCACTTGCCCGGCGAGATGACGCCCGCCGTGCCGGGGCCGAGCACGCGCACGCCCCTCCCACGGGCATAGGAGAGGATGTCGAGCACATCGTGCTTGGGTATTCCCTCCATCGTGAGCACGAGCAGCTTGATGCCTACCTCCATCGCCTCGATCGCCGCGTCCTTCGCGAACATCGGCGGCACGAAGCTGATGGCGGCGTTCGGAGAAACGCTCTTCATCGCGTCGAGGACGGAGTCGAAAACAGGTACGCCCTCGACGACTGCGCCCCCCTTGCCCGGCGTCACCCCGGCGACTACCGATGTTCCGTAGTCAAGAAGGGACTTCGTCTGCAGGATCCCCGACTTCCCTGTAATCCCCTGGACAATGACCCGCGTGCTTCCATCCACCAGAACGGCCATTTCACTCGCCTCCCGCGGCGAACCGCACCGCGTCGGCCACGGCGGTTCGAAGATCGTCGTAGACGGGTAGTCCCGCCTCTTTCATGATGGTCTTCCCCTCTTCCTCCATGGTGCCGCAGAGCCGAACCACAAGAGGGATGGAGACAGGATGCTCTCTGAGATAGCGCACGATGCCCTCCGCCATCTCGTCCATGCGGTTGAAACCGCCGATGAGCACCACGAGCAGGCTCTTGATACCGGGCTTGCCGGAGAAGACCTCCTTCATGGCGTCGTACATGACTTCGGGGCTGGTCAGGCCGCCCATCTCGCAGAAGTCTGCCGCCTCGCCTCCCATGTCGCGGATCAGGTCGAGCGTGAGCATGCCCGTCCCGGCGCCGTCGGAGATGAGGCCGATATCCCCTTCAAGCGGGACGTACGTGATGGTGCCGTGGTCGGCCTCGGCTTCAGCGCCCGCAAGAGACCGCTGCTCGGAGAGCATCGCCTCGAAGAGCTGCTTCCGGCGGGGCCTGGCGTCGTCGTCGATCTCCACCTTCGCGTCGAGCGCAAGGAGTCCCTTATCGGTGACGACGAGCGGATTGATCTCCACAAGGACGGCGTCCTTCTCGCGGAAGAGCTTCCAGACCTTCCGGACGAAACCGTCGAACTCCTTGCGGTCTTCGTATCCGAGGAAGTCCGCCATCGCGCGGATTTTGTAGTCGGTCAGCCCCCAGAGAGGGTCGACCGGAAGCTTCAGTATCTTCTCGGGCGAATGCTCCGCGACGGACTCGATGTCCATCCCGCCCGAAGCGCTCGCCATGAAGAGCGGGGTCCTCGCCTCGCCGTCGAAGGTGACGGCAAGGTAGTACTCCGCTACGATATTCGCCTTCTCCTCGACGAGGAGCGCCTTCACCGGCTCTCCCTTCAGCTCCATGGAGAGAATGGCGTCGGCCGCCTTCGCCGCGTCGTCGGGCGTGTCCGCAAGGACGACGCCCCCCGCCTTCCCTCTTCCCCCGGAGAGCACCTGCGCCTTCACGGCCGACGGGGCGAAAAGCCCTTCCCGGTCGGAGGCTGTGACGACCGCTCCTTTGGGCACGGGGATACCGGCCTCCCGGAAGAGCGCCTTCCCCTGGAATTCGTAGAGTTTCATGGGGCAGCCGCCTCCCGCGCGAGCCTGACGCCCTCTTCAAAGGCCGCAAGGTTCATGGCGACGAACTTCTCCTTCACCGACTCGCGGATTGTCTCCATCAGGCTCTCCTTCGAAACAACCTTCGTCTTCTCCTGGAGGAAGCCGAGCATGACCATATTTCCCTCCATCTTGCTCCCGAGACGGATCGCAGTTTCAGTCGCGGGTACCCTCCAGACCGTGACGGAGGAATCGACGTTGCCAATCTCCGGCACAAGGCCGCTGTCGACGAAAAAGGCCCCGCCCTTTTTAATCTCGTGCTTGTGGCTGTCGTACGCCGCCTGGAACATGGCGACGATGATGTCGTTCTGATCGCTCGTCGGCGTGCCGATAGGCGTCTTCGAGAGCACGACCTCCGACTGGCACTGCCCCCCTCTGGCCTCGGAGCCGTACGACTGGGACTGGGCCGCGTAGATCCCTTCCTTCGTGACCGCGGCTTCTCCAAGAATCACCGAGGAGAGGATGATTCCCTGGCCGCCGAAACCGCAGAATCGGATGCTCGTCCGGCTCATGCTTTCGCCTCCTTGCGCTCCGCACTCTCCTGGCGCGGAGCCGTATAGACCGTACTCCCCCGGAAAACGGGACGCTCCGTCTTCACGAACTCGCCGATGAGATACTTTCCGGCGATCTCTTCGGGCTTCATCTTTTCCGCTGCGGATGCTGGTACCGAGTGGTTCTTGATCCACTCGACGAGGTTCTTCGGGCTTCCGCTGCCGAGCGCGTACCTGCCGAAGTGCGTCGGACACTGGGAGAGAATCTCCACGACGGAGAATCCCTTGTGGGAGAGCGCGTTCTTCAGGAACGTCGTCATCTGCGGCGGACTGGAGGTCAGCGTACGGGCGACATACGTCGCTCCGGCGGTGACGGCCAGCTTGCAGAGATCGAAAGGCGGCTCGCTGCTTCCGTAGGGGGTGGTCATGGTCACGGCGCCGTCGGGCGTCATGGGGGCGACCTGTCCGCCCGTCATCGCGAAGTTGAAGTTGTTCACCACGACGAAGGTGACGTCGAGATTCCGGCGCGCCGCGTGGATGAAGTGGTTGCCGCCGATGGAGAGCGCGTCGCCGTCCCCGGCGAAGACCACGACTTTTGTCTCCGGCTTGTGCAGCTTGATGCCGGTCGCCCAGGCAAGCGTTCTGCCGTGGACGCCGTGGAGGCAGTCCATGTTGATGTATACCGGAATGCGCGCAGTGCAGCCGACGCCGCCGATGCCGACCATCGTCCCGAGGTCCAGTTCGAGCGACTCGCACGCACGGAGAAAGGCGCTGACCACCTGACCGCAGCCGCAGCCGGGGCAGAAGAAATGGGGCAGTTTGTCCTGCCGCATGTACTTGAGCAGCGGATTGCCGTTTGTATGCATTTCGGGAGCGCTCATGACCGCACCTCCTCGATGACAGAGAGAATTTCATCCGGAGTGTGGGGCGTTCCGAGATTCTTGGTCGCCCGCGCGGTGCGGCACTTTCCGCACACGATGCGCTCCACCTCTCCGGCATACCTGCCGATGTTCATTTCGACCGTGACGAGGGCGCCGACGTTGGCCGCCGTCTCGGCGATAGCTTCCTCGGGGATCGGCCACGGCGCGTCCAGCTTGAGCACCCCGGCCTTGATCCCCTTCTCGCGCGCCGCATGGACGGCGTCGAGACAGGGGCGTACCTCGCTGCCGAAGGCGACGAGGGCGATCTCGGCGTCGTCGAGCAAAAAGCGCTGCGTGGTCGAGATCTTCTTCCTGTTCTCCCGGACCTTCCCGGTGATTCTCTTATACAGACGCTCGAAGGCGCGCGGCTCCCATTCTATGTCGCCGCGCTCGTCGTGCGGGTTGATCGAGTGGATGACGCGATACCCCGTCCCGAGTTCGGCGAAGTCGGGAACGCCGAACTCGCTCGCAGCCTGGAAGGGAAGATATTCGGAAGGCTGTTTCGCCGTCCGTTTCCGGTTCACGACCGGAATCGAGGAAGCCTCCGGAATCTCAAGACGCTCGCGCATCAGCGCCAGCGACATCTCGGAGATCACCACGACCGGCGTCCGGTACTCCTCCGCGAGGTTGAACGCGCGGACGGAAAAGTCGAACATCTCCTGGACGGTCGACGGCGCGAGCACGATCATCTCGTGATCTCCCGCGGCGGCCCAGCGAACCTGCATGATGTCGGCCTGCGTGGCGAAGTTCTCGCCTCTGCAGCGCATGACGTCGAGCACCACGACGGGCGCTTCCACCGCGACGGCGTACTCGATCCCCTCCTGCATGTAGTCGTACCCCGCGCTCGCAGTCGCCGTCATCGCCTTCGCCCCTGCAAGGGACGCCGCGGCGATCGCGTAAATCGAGCACAATTCGTCCTCGCCCTGGAAAAAAGCCCCTCCCACGGCGGGGAGCCGTCTCGCCATCCCCTCGGAGACTTCGTTCGCAGGGGTGATGGGGTAGCCTGCGAAAAAATCGCAACCGGCAGCTATCGCCCCTTCCACAGCAGCATAGTTCCCCTGCATGAAATGGACGCCGGAGAGTACTCGGCTTTCAAATCCCATTCATACACCTCCACTTAGTATGCCCGCGCAGAACGAGGGCAGAATGCACTATGAGAGGAGATTACCATGCATAAAACAAAATGTCAAATATCAGATCGTCCGTTGCACGAAAAAACGAGCCCTCCCGGGAGAGAGGGCCCGATCGTTGCAGGTAGACGGGTCGCCGCACTACAACTCGAGGTACTGCAGCAATTTCTTCCCGATGACCTTCTCCGCGGGCTCGAAAAGGTCCGGACAGCGCATCCCCGCGCCGAGGAGAAGTCGTCTTTTCGGGACGGAGATCATGATGACGTTCATGTCGGAGGCGATCTCCGAACTCGCGATGGTCATTCCCGTCTCCGCGTCGATCACGGTGATCAGGTCGGGGAAGGTCGCAAGGCGTTCTTCCTCGCCTCGTTCGACCGTCATGTACTCTCTCCAGAAGGTGACCGAAACGTCGCCGACGTACGCCGTCCCCGAGTCCATGCCGCCCGCCGTGAAGCGATCGACGGAATCGACTCTGCCCCTGCAGAGCACTTCTCCGCGGAGTATGGAAAGAACCGCCGAGGTCACCGCCTCGCCTCCCCCGCTCCGCGCCTCCTTCACGGCGCCGCCGAGGCGTATCGCCAGCTTGATCGCGCCCGCAGCGGCGTTCCCGCGAAGAAAGTTCGCCTTCACAGGATTGCGCGCCACGGAGAGGAGGCCGCCGACGACGCAGGCATCCTGGCGTATCATGGAGGAGACCGTTTTCACATTCCCCCGAAGGAGACCTTCTATATAGTTTCCCTTCGCCGGATCTCCTCCCGCGAAGGACTGGACGGCCTGATAATCCGGCACGAGATGCAATCCCATGGAGCCCATCTCCGGCGTGGGGTGCGCGCGGCCGTTGCAGGGCGCGTCGACGATCGGCAGTCCGAGAATCGCCGCCTGGAGCCATCCGTTCACGATTCCTCCGCTTCCGCACTCGTTGGAGATCAAGGCGGCGGGGCGTTCGAGACCGCTTTCCAACAGAAGTTCGATACTCCGGACGTGCGCGCGGGGGCTGACGAACGGCGCTTTTTTGCTGTGCGGGCAGGTGACCGTGCCGCACGTGACGACGGTACCGTCGGAGGGAATATCCTCGACATCCAGCAACAGCGGACTGTTGATCTTCAGCGCAAGTTCGCCGAGCATCATCGCCTCGTCGATAGAGGTTCCCTCCCCCCCGCCAAGAACCGATGCCCCCAGCAGCGCCTCTTCGAGTATATCCATGGTCAGTTGCAGCTTCGCCATGTTCTTCTCCCCTTTCCGGTCATTCCAGAAGACGAGTGAGGCGTATTCGGACACGCCCCGCCTCCTCGTCGTGTTCCACGGACACGTCGTCCGTCATAATGCCCACAAGATAGATCTCCTGCCCCGTGCTGATGTCTCCGGAGAGCGACCACGAGTACTCCTCCATTTCGCGGGCGCGCGGCATTCTGAGCAGCCTGGTCATCTCGCGAATCTTGCTCGACGGATTTCCCGAGTAGTCCGATTCGACGCGAATTTCGAACCCCTTCTCGTCCCGGACGACATGAGATGTAAAGTCCCGGGCCCCCATCGAAAAGAAGAAGTTCATCAGCTCGCTCATAATACGCGAGACGACAAGACGTTCGTATTTCATTCCTTCTCTCTCCCTCTGAAGGCTTCGATGAGAGGCACGAGCATGGCCGCGACGAGCCCCCCGGCAAAGCCGTTGTTGTACAGGTTGAAGCCGGCATGCAAGACGCCGACATAAAGCACCACGGACGAATGGACATACCCGGCGAGAATACCCGCCTTCCATCCGAACTCGCCCGCTATGGGAGCGAGCGTCGTACCGAAGAGCGCCGCAAGCTGAATGGCGGGATCGGAGAGACTCCAATTCTTCGTCAGACTGCCGAGCACGACGCCGAGCATTATTGGAAGTATGTTCCTCGGTGTCTTCCCCATCGCGCTGAAACCCACGACGGTGAAGATGCCGCCGAGAGTGGGGCCGTTGAAGTCGCCGCCTATCAGCAACAGATAGGCCACGACGAGGAGACCGTTCACTCCCATGTTGATCAGTGTCGGGGGGAAGTCGAAAATATCGACGAAATCTGCGAGAAGACGCCCAGAATGCGCCCATATCGACGAGAGCCCTTTGAACGACCTGCCGTTCAATTGGAAGCCTGCGAGGATCATCGTCAGGAACATCCCGACAAGCAGCGGGAGGAGCACGCCGTTGCTTCCGGTGGACCAGAGCACCCTGGCCTCGGGGATGAACCCGTGCGAGCGAAAGAGCGAGACGTAGAGGGTCCCGACCATTCCCGCGGTGAATCCGACGTTGTACAGATTATACCCCTTGTGCACCGAAAGGAACGACGCGGCCAGCGATGGGAGCAGGAAACCCGCCGAGATGCCGGCGACGGCTCCCGCCGCTACCCGGAAGGGCCCCGGAAAATGCAGACCGAACATGAGCTGGCTCACCAACGGGGCGAGCGCCGTACCGAAGAAGGCGATGTAGATGAACTTCAGGAAGGACTCCCTCTGGTGCCACGAATAGAGCCAGACTCCACCAAGGATGAACCAGACGTTGAGCAGATTCTTGCCGAAGAAGGAGAAGCCCGCCACGGTGAAGACCGCCGCGATGGAAATTCCGCGGATATGCACCTGATAGTACACCAGAATGGAGGTAAAGAGAAGCGTGAGGATGCCGCTGTTGAGAAACGAGGCGCCCTTCCCGCCCACGTGGAAGTAGTCGGAGATCAGATAGTCCGGTTCGACCAGTATGCGCGCCACTCCGGCCGGAAGATCGGAGATCGGTTCGGCGAGGAGACCGACTGCGCAGAGAAGACCTCCGAAGAGAAAGAGGAAGAGCCTTTTGCCGCCGTCTCCGACGAGATATCGGTCGAAACCGAGCTTTCCGGACTGCTCCGTCATCGCCGTACCCCCTCTTCGCCCGCAACAGGAAAGATCGTTTCCGTGACGAGACGACTGTGCGCGCCGAACCTGCCTGTCATGAGCGTACCCACCGAACAATCCCCCTCAGGCTGTTTTTGATAAAGAACTCCTCCTTCGCCCGCTGCTCCGCCCTTAAAGAGGGAAGCAGCGCAAGCAAGGGATCCATCTTCGTCACTTCGCAGAAAAGGAACGCCACGGCATCCTCTTCGTTTTCCGGCGAACAGCGGCGCGCCCTCTCCGTCCAGTCGCGGAATTGATCGCCCGCAAGACGGAGCGTTTCCGCGACGTCCGTTGTCCATCCGTAGTGGCTGAAACAGAGGTACTTCGCGTCCCGCTCGCCGTACAGGAGTTCCATGGAGCGTTCCATGGATTCGCCGTCGAGTCGGGGAGGGGTTGCAGGGAAAAGATAAGGACCTGTATCCGCACCATCGGCGCCTCCCGTCCACAGCGGGCGGACCGCCTCGCCAAGGCCCACGCCGGCGGCCTCGCCGGGGAACAGCACCTTTCCGAAATTCGAATGGAAGACGTAGGACGAGTGATGCGACGCGTGCCCCGGCGTTTCGAGGACGGTAAATCCTTCCAGAAGGGGCGACGACGAGTCGATCAGGCTCTCTTCCGACAGAGGGAGGATAGGGCCGAACGCGTCCGCCATCTCGCGTCCGAGCGTAGCGCTCGTTCCCTCCGCGAGTTTGGCGGGGTGTACAAGATGTCGCCTCCCCTTCTCGGGAGCGAGCACCTTCGCCCCGGAAAAACGCCGGAGGAAGCTGCCGATTCCCCCGGCGTGATCAGCGTGAATGTGCGTGAGGAGCACAAGGTCGATCCTCCCGGCGCCGAGAGCGCGCAGGGAACGCTCCAGAAAGGGGACGGCGGCCGACGGTCCCGTGTCGACGAGAACGTTCCGTTCTCTGCGGAAGTCGCGGAGCAGCCAGGACGACAGATGATGATCGAATCCGGGAAGAGGGAGCGGCAGATCAAGCAGATAGAGCGCGGACTCTTCCTCAGCGTAGACCTCGAAAATTCCCTCGGGGTGCATGTTTTTTGAAGTGTGCACTGAATTCTCTCCTTACTCTTCTTCGAAATCATGATTCACTTTTAATATTATACCCTCAGACTCTCCTTCTGTGGAGCGTCGAACTCGTCGGAAGGAGAAATTTGCCGAAGGCGTTCCGAAGTGCGCATCAGGCGGAACTCCCGTCGCAGAAACCATGCGCCGGTAAGCGCGCCGCCCAGGTCGGAAAGCGGTAGCGACAGCCAGATGCCGTCGATCCCAAGAATCGGCGGCAAAAAGTACATCGGCGCGAGGATAAAGATGAAGTGCCTCGAAAGCGTCAGAAAGAGCCCGGTCTTCGCCTTGCCGATCGCTTGGAAAGTGTGCGAAGCGATAAGGCTCACCGAGGCGAAGATGACGCCGCTGTAACCGAGGCGCATTCCGCGCACGCCCAGAGCCAGCAGTTCCGCGTCGTCCGAGTTGAAGATACGGATGAGCTGGGCGGGAAAGAGCATGACGAGAGTGAAACTCACCGAAAAAAAGAGCGCGCCTATCTTGATCGCGGCCATGACGGCGCGGATCACCCGGTCGTAGTCCTTCGCTCCGTAGTTGTAGCTGATGATCGGCTGCACGCCGCCCGCAAGCCCGAGCACCGGCAGGAAGAAAAGACTGTCCAGGCTGAAGAAGATACCCATCGCCGAGATCGCCAGATCGCCCCCGTAGAATCGCAGCAAACGGTTGAAGAGGGCGAGTACGTACGTAAAGCTGACTTCGGTCAGCGCCGGCGCGGCGCCGATGGCGAGAATACGGCGGACGATCACCCAGTCGGGCGCGAAATGCTTCCAACGGAAGCGAAGCGTCCCCTTTCCCCGAAGGTAGTACAGAGCCGCCCACAGGGCGGAGATCATCTGCGAGATCAGAGTAGCGAGCGCGGCGCCTCCGACGCCCATGCCGAAGACCAGAATGAAGAGCGCGTCGAGGAGGACGTTCGCCCCCGCGCCGATGATGAGCGTGAACATGGCGTAGCGGGGATTGCCCTCGGCCCTGATGAAGAAGTTCAGCCCGAAGGCGAGCGTGGAGAAGAAGACGCCCCAGACCGCGATGTTCATATACTCCAGGCACAGCGGCATCAGGGTCTGGCTCGCGCCGGAGAGTTCGAGGATCGGCTCGGTGAACGCGGCGCCCAGAAGAACCAGGAGGGCGCCGCCCCCCGCAAGGAGCACGATCGCGTTCCCCATAGCCCGCTCCGCTCTGGCCCGCCGCTTCTCTCCGAGGGAGATCGAGATCAGCGAGCCCGCGCCGACGCCGATCAGCAGTCCGAAGGAGATGACGAGTATCATGAAGGGGAAGGCCACGCTGATCGCGCCGATGCCCGCGGCGCCCACCGTCTGTCCGACGAAGAGGCGGTCGACGATGTTGTAGAGCGCGTTGGCGAGCATGCCGACGATGGCCGGCAGAGAGAAGCGCCACATGAGACGGGGGATCGAATCCGTCCCCATCGCGTGCGAGTTGTTTAAATTTTTTTCCATAAGTGCCTTCCTCCGGGTACAAATTTGTTTGAGGTATGATTATAGCAGAGAGCGGCTCTTAAGAAACGGACGAGTACACCTCGCTGGAGGATTTATGACGGAAACACCTTTTTTTCCGCTGCGGCTCCACCTGCTCTGCGCCCCCTCGCATCGTCCCGGGGAGTACCTGCTCGAACGGAAGTTCGCGCAGGCGTTCGCCGCGTCGAACGGCATCCCGCTGGATTACGACGCCCTGATGGGCGCTCTGCGCGAATGGTGCGCCCGTCAGGGCGTCGTCCGCAACGGCCGGACGGCGTCGTTCTCCGGAAGAAGCGCGGACAGAAACTACTTCGGAACGGCCACCCGCTTCCGCGACGAGCTGAGCATACTGATCCACGTCGAGGGAGAGGGGCGAAAACGCTTCCGCGTCCTCGGCGTCTGGAGCGATTTTTCCTGGCTGGTGCTCTACCAGGAGCCTCTCCTGGGCGAGTGGAGGTCGTGGCCAGGGGCGGCGAAAGATCCTGTTGGAATCGAAAAGGACAGAACGGACGAACGGGCGGCGCGCGAGGGGTTCGAGTGGGTCTGCAAGAGGAGGATCATCTCCAGGGCGCGGCTTCTTCGCGGAGACGCGGTGATCACGGAGTATTTCTCGCCCTCGTACAGGAAAAAATGAGCCGGGGACGCGCCCCGGCTCGGTATCGCTACTCCTGGACCGGATAGCCCATCTCGTCGAGGGCCTTGCGCAGCGCGGCCTCGGCCTCCGGGGGCAGGCGGTCCATCCCGCCCTTCTCCGTCTCGCGGGACGTGACGAAGGCGAGTCTGTCCCGCATCCGTGAAAAGAGTTCTCTCCGGTACTTCTCGTCGGAAAAGTCGATCGGGAACTGCTCCAGCTCCATCGTCTCCATGTCGCCGAAGGGGCCGAACGGTACGAAGCTCGCCTTCCCCTCGATGATCGACTCCAGAATCCCCAGCGTATCCGCAGGCTTCACTTTCTTTCCCATGAACTCGCCCGTATTCAGAATGTAACAGGCCACCCCGTCGTCGAAGAGCGCCTTGAAGCGCTCGTAGTCCGTAGCGAGCGGATAGGTGCGGAAGGGGTTCGCATACGATTCGATGACGAGGGCGTTCGGGTCGACTCCCGGAGCGAGGCGCTCGGCCGAGGTGCGCTTCGTGGCGAGCGTCGCGCCGAGCACGGAGGCGAGGTCGGACCCCTTCAACCGGAGCACCGGCGGCAACGACGAGTCCTTCATCAGCCAGAAGACGGCGTCGATCGGCTCGTCGATACGGTCCACCCGCTCGGGCGACCAGAGCTTCGACTTGATGGCCCGCCCGTTGCCGTTGCGCAGGTCCTCGGTCACCGCGTAGAGCAGGCCGTCCGTACCCCTCGTCACGCCGCAGTTCTGGATCGTGATGATGAACTTGTTGTCCTCGCACCCCATCGGGTAGTCCTGCACCTTGTCGAAGTAGGATGGCTCGAGCGCGATCGCGTACTTCTCCTTGACGTTGATCACGAAGGCGTCGTCGTGGAGCACGGTGATGTCGTACTTGTTTCCGTGACGCGCGTGCGTGATCGTGGACTTGCCGGAGCCGGAGAGGCCGAAAACCGCCGCGACGAACGAGCGCCCACCCTTCAGGTTGTACCGCTTCAGCCCTCCGTGGCAGGAGGCGAAGCCGTTCCGCACGGCGGTTCCCCACGCGAGCGTCAGCGTGCCCTTCTTGAGTTCTCCGAAGTAGCGCATCCCCAGCACCGCCGCGCAGTTATGGACGGGGTCGAAGAAAGCGAGTCCGTAAGGGTACTCCGTCGAGGTCCAGTCGGGATCGGCGAACATGAAGATGTCGCCGTCCGGCAGCGGCCTCGAGGCCGAGTACATGTCGATGTACGTCCTGTTGAGGTACTGGAAGTTCAGCAGCCAGTTATAGACAAGGTTTTCATGATTTTTCGGCGCCATCAGGTGGGCCTTCACCATGAAATCGCCTTCGAGACCGATGTACGCCTCCGCGGAGTAGAACGTACGGAAACGGGCGTTGTAGACGGCCTCGCGAAGAGTCGTCGCAAGGTCGCCGACGTTCACCCCCGGCTCGCCGACGATCTTCCTCGCTGCCGCGCAGCGGCCGACCACGGCTCCGTCGTTCATTAAAAGGACGTTGCTTCGCGGGGGCAGCCCCTGCCCCTCGGGGCGGTACACCGGCATCCCCGTAAGCTCCACCGTTCCGGGGGACATCCTCGCCAGCTCGTAGGCTTCCTTGAGGTTCGAGACGGGGACCACGTTGTTGCCGAAAAAAGCGGATTCTATGGTGGTCCGCGCCTGTGATTTGATTCGAGAGAAACTCTCGGGTCCGCTATAGAGTTCCAGAGTTGACATGGCGACTCTCCTCTTTCTCCCGCGTTCGGGAACGTTTTTCCCCTTTACAAGGGGTTCTCCGGCGAGGCCATTGTACCACGACCCGTATCGCCGTGCGAAACAAAACGTCCTGGAGTTACAGCCCTCGTGCGGCGCGAATCCGTCCGTACGCCTCCTGGATCTCTTGGAACTTCCTCGACGCGAGGGCCACGAACTCCTCGTCGAGGTTCTGTCCGATGAACTTGTCCGGGTGGTAGCGCCCGAGCAGCTCCCGGTAGCGTTTTTTTACCTCCTCGTCGGACGAAGAGGGCGAACAGCCGAGCACGACGTACGGATCCCGTTTGCCGCCGGGAGGCGGCGTGTACGAGGCGCCGCCTCCACCGGACGAAGACCTTCTCCGCGCGCCCCCGGTCGATCCCGGAGAACCGGGCGTCCCTCGGAGCGTATCCTTCAGTATTTTCGAGAAGAGAAAGAAGAGCAGCAGCGGGGCCGCCTTCAGAAGCAGTCGTAACAGAAACATGAAATAACCTCCTGCGCGGATGCGCGACACCACGAGATAGAAAGATCGTTTCCCGCACTTTTTCTCCGGATGAATTCTTCCGGACTTCATGGAGTATTATAGAATAGTTTTCTGCGGGAGACACGGTGTTTTCACGGAGAAGACAGACTTTTTCACGACGGAGGGACGCCCTCCGGGGAGGTATCGCACAATGAATCTGCATATCGGCGGGTACATTCCCACGAGCTTTCTCGACTACCCCGGCTGCGCATCCGCAGTGGTCTTCTTCGCCGGCTGCCAGCTCCGCTGCCCCTTCTGCCACAACCCTGAGCTGGTCCTCCCGAGCGCCGCAAGCGAAGATATCGACGCCGAAGAGATCATCGCGGACCTGGAACGTCGGGCCCCCTTCCTCGACGGCGTCTGCGTCACCGGAGGCGAACCGGCGCTGCAGAGAGATCTGCCGGTCTTCCTCCGGAAAATCCGCTCCCTCGGACTGAGGATAAAGGTGGACACCAACGGGGCGCGTCCGGACGTCCTCGAACAGCTGCTAGCGGAGAAGCTGGCCGACTATGCGGCGATGGACCTCAAGGCCTCCGCGGCGGAGTACCCCCGCGCCTGCGGTCGGAACGGGGACGTTTCGATTCTGCCGCTCGTGCGGAAGAGCATCTCCCTTCTGCTGCGTTCCTCGGTCGTTTTCGAGTTCCGGACGACGCTCGTCCCCGGACTGCACGTTCTCGAAGACGCGCCGCTTCTCGGCCGCATGGCCGAGGGCGCGCCCCTGTTCGTCCTTCAAAATTTCCGTCCGGGGAACACTCTCGATCCGGACTTCTCCTCGCTTACGCCCTTCTCCGCGGAGTTTCTGGAGGCGTTCCGCGCAGCGCTTTTCCCCTTCGTTCAGAGGGTCAAAATCCGGGCGTGAACTCCCGCGCCAGACGGAGCGCCTCCCGGATATCCGCCAGCGTGAGCGCTATCGGGCTTCCCTCGGCGCGCCCCCGGTTCCGGAGAAGGTAGCTCGGGTGAAAGAGCGGCAGGACGGAAAACTCCATCTCCTCCCAGACGCAGGAACGGAGACGTCCGCGCAGCGTGGATATCCCCTCCTTCGTCCCGAGCACCGCCCGGGTCGGCGCGTTTCCGGCGGTGATGACCAGGCGCGGCCTGATGTGGCGCAACTGCGCCGCGAGGAACTGTCGGCAGGCCGCCGACTCCGTTTTTGAAGGGAGTCGGTTTTCGGGAGGGCGGCACTTGACGGTATTCGTGATAAACAGCTTCTCCCTGGGAAGTCCGGCTTCCTCAAGCAGTTCGCTCAGCAAACGTCCGGAGAGACCGACGAACGGCCGTCCCGACTCGTCCTCCTTCGCCCCCGGGGCCTCCCCCACAAGAACGATCGACGTTGTTTCGGGCCCTTCTCCGAAGACGGCCCGCGTCCTGTTCGCGGCAAGGGGACACCTCGCGCACGTTTCGACTTCTTTTCTCATTTCGTTGAAAGCCGCATCGTTCATTTTTTCGTCCTTTCGTCGCTTCCACGAAGGGGGTTTGTTCTGTCATAATAGGCGGGTCTCCACAACGCGCCAAGGCGTTCTCCGGAGACCCCGATACAGCAAGCTGGGAGGGTGCGCCATGAAGAACAGCAGGCTTTTCGCCGTCTTCGACCTGGAGACGAACGGATTCAAAGGAGCCTCGGCGGTTTCCGCCTCGTCGCTCGTCTTCACCGAAGAGGGAAGGATCGTCGACTTCTTCAACCGCTTCTATCACTCCGAAGAGCGCCCGGATCGCCGGACCGAAAGGGTCCACGGGCTCACGCCGGAGCGGATCGTCCATTTTCGCACCGAGGAGCGCTACCCCGCCTATTTCCTGGAGGACTGGCCGAGCCTCGCCGCATTTTGGGAGCGGTGGAACCCGGAGGGAATCGTCGTCCACAACCTATCGTTCGACCTCTCCTTCCTCCCCGGAGAAGCGGTGCGCCGCAGAAAGTGGTGGTGTTCGATGCGTGGGCTCACCGACTTCTGTAAAATCCCTAAAAACACGGACCGCGAGGGAGAGTGGAAGTGGCCCCGCCTCTCCGAGGCGGTCCGCATCGCGCGTGAACGCCTGCTCGAACCGCTCCCGCTCGCGGAGGCGGAGGATGCCGTGGGACCGGCACTCGGACACTACGGCCTCAGCGACTGCTTCGAACTCTACGGCCTCTTCGTCCGGGTCTGGAACAGAACACCGGAACACGTGCGCTTCCGCACAGCATCCACAGCGCCGCTTGCTCCGCGAAGAGAACTCTACCCGCTTCCTGCCGCCGTCCGCGACGAGTTCGTCAGAGAGCGCCTCGACTATTCGGCGCGCGTCGCCGAAGCGGCGGGAGACGCCGAACGGAGCCGCAAACTCCGCTTGCTCGCAACCGACGGATAGGCCGTTCCGCAAGAGGACGAGGCCGTTGGAATCCCTGCGGATGCAAGGAAAAAAAGCGCCCCGTCCCCTCTTTTGTTGTCCGGAAACCGCTCGCCGCTTACGCTCCGACCACGAACTTCTTCCCCACCGTAAGCGGAACAAAGCGTTTTCCGAAGGTCTGGAAGAGCTTCGACTGCATGGGAAATCCGGTGCAGTGCCCGCAGGCGATCCATGCCGGGTCGAACTCTTTCAGCCCTGCGAGCGTCTTTTCCATCTTTTCCTCGGTGCCGTTCACGAGGTGCAGACCGCCGAGGACGCCATCGATCGGTTCGCCGGGGAAAAGCGCGCGAACGCGCTTCAGAATGTTCACGATCCCCGAATGGCTGCACCCGGCGAGCACGACGAGTCCCTTCCCCTTCACCCTGGCGACGACGCCCATGTCGTCGGGGAGGGAGTCCTGGACCACCTCGCCGTCGCGCAACGTGAAAAAGCGGTTCCCCGGGCCTTCGAAGCCGGTCTCGCGCGGGATCTCCCCCGTGGTCGAGAGCCCCTCGGCGAGAGGGAACGGCGCGCCGGAGAGCAGCAGCCTTCCGCCGGCCCTCTCGATGGCCTCTCGCTCGTCGCCGGTGCGGACTCCCTTCGCCGCCACCACGGGCGTCGCGACGAAGTGCGGACGGAAGAGCGCCGGGTTCGCGATGACGGGAAAGTCGTGCTTTCCGGTGGACTCGACGAACTTCGCGATGCCCCCGGTGTGGTCGTAATGGCAGTGGGAGAGGACGACGAAGTCGACGGATTGCGGGGAGATTCCAAGCTCCCGCATATTATGGGCGAGGAATTCGTGCGTCTGCCCCACGTCGAGGAGACCGCGGACCTCTTTCCCGTCCTTCGTCCCCTTGATGAAGAACGAAAGACCGTGCTCCGCGATGAAATGGCCTTCCATGGACACCGAATCTTCCATCAATGTGATGATCTCAAGTGAATCGAGCATGCTGCTCCACCTCCGGATACGGGATATTTTGTATAATGAACCGAGACCGCCGACTTTGCAAGAGGCGGCAGCACGAGAGGAGAGAAATCGAATGTACTTTATCGAAGGACAGTCGCACGACCCCGCCTTCAACCTCGCGCTTGAAGAGTATCTCTACAGGAACGTCGGCGAAGGACACCCCGGCTACTTCCTGTTGTGGCAAAACGCCCCCTCGATCATCGTGGGGCGCTTCCAGAATACCGCCCAGGAGGTGAACCGCCCCTTCGTCGAGGCGCGCGGCATCGGCGTCGTCAGGCGGATATCCGGTGGAGGCGCGGTCTACCACGACCTCGGGAACGTGAACTATTCGTTCATCGTCCCCAACGACGAAGGCGCCCCCTTCGACTTCGCGCGCCATGCCCGGCCGGTGATCGACGCACTCGCAAAGCTCGGCGTCGCGGCCGAGAGCGGCGGCCGAAACGACCTCTTGATCGACGGACGGAAATTCTCCGGCAGCGCGCAACATATGGACCGGCGCAGGCTGCTCCATCACGGGACGCTGCTCTTCGACTCGAACCTCTCCGTCCTCGAACAGGCTCTGAACGTGGACGAGGAGAAGTTCACCTCGAAGGGGTTCAAGTCCGTCCGGAGCCGCGTGACCAACATCCTCCCCATGCTGCCGGAGCCCATCTCCGTGGAGGAGTTCATCGACGCGCTCCGAGGCTCTCTCTCCGGGACCGAAACCGTTTCGCTCGACGAGGCGCAGCATACGGAGATCAACCGCCTCCGGCAGGAGAAGTACGCGACGTGGGAGTGGAACTGGGGCGCCTCCCCCGAGTTCTCCGAGCGCAAGGTACGGCGTTTCCCGTGGGGGAAGGTGGAGGCGCTGCTGAACGTACAGGAGGGCGTCATCCGCCAGGCGAGGTTCTACGGAGATTATTTCGGCGCGGAGAACCGCGAGGAGATCGAACATGCGCTCGAAGGGCGCCTCTACCGGGAGGATGCGCTCCGCGGGGCGCTGGAGGGGTTTCCTCTGGAGCGATCGTTCAAGGGCGCCGGCATGGAGGAGTTCCTGGACTTTTTGCTGTCCTGAACATCCGTCCTTCGGAGGGCTGACGCAGCAGCGTCGGAAGAGGTACGGAACAGGCGCGCGCAGTCGCCTCCGTCTCTCTTCGCCCAGTACATGGCCGTGTCTGCGTTCTTCGCGAGTTCGATCTCGTCGCGACCGTTCTCCGGATGAATGGCGATTCCGATGCTGCATGAGACTTCGACGGAACGCCCTTCGATGGAGAACGGAGCGCGAAGGACCTTCAAGAGCTTTTCCGCCACGAGCAGCGCATCCTCTCCCCGGTCGACTGCGGGGAGCAGCACCACGAATTCGTCGCCGCCGATACGGCCGACGGTATCGGACTCGCGCAACGCGGATCGCATGCGTTCGGCCGCCTGTTGAAGCAGCAAGTCGCCGACCGCGTGCCCGTAGGTATCGTTCACAGGCTTGAACTTGTCGAGGTCGAGGAACATCAGCGCCGTCGGAGTTCCGCTTCTTCTGGACGCGGCGAGCGCGCGTTCCAATCTGTCCGCGAAGAGCGCTCTGTTGGGAAGCCCCGTCAGAGTATCGTGCTGCGCCATAAAGGCGATTTTTGTTTCCGCGGCCTTACGCTCGGAGATGTCGCGCGTGACACCGTGAATTTCGATTCGCCCGTTCTGCGGATTGCGCCAGTAGACCGTCACGACTTCCGTCCAGACCGTCGTTCCGTCCTTGCAGGGTTGCTCCAGCTCCTCGGTATGAAACACCGAATTCGGGATATTTTCGATCTTCGTAAACTTTTTCATTCCTTCGTTGATTCGCTTGCGGACCAGGGAAGCGGACTCCGGCGTCAGAGCGGCGTCCAGAGGTTCGGCCATGATCTCCTCCGGCGTGTACCCCCGAAGCCGCTCCACCGAAGGACTGACGTAGACGAACCGGAGCGTCTCCACGTCCAGCGTCCAGATGACATCCTTCATACTCTCCGTGAGAAACCTGTATTTCGCTTCGCTCTCCCGGAGAGCCTCTTCCGCTTGCTTCCTGTCCGTGATATTGCGTTCCACGAAGAAAAAACCCGTGGGTTTTCCGGAATCGTTCCGAAGGATCTCCGCGTTCGCCTCGACGTAGAAGGAGCTTCCATCCCGCCGGACCATCAAATACTCTGCGGGGCCGGAATAGTTGCCTTTCAACATCTCGTCCAAATAATACTTTGCCTTGTCGTGCCACGCGGGATCGATGAACTCCAGCATATGCCTGCCGATCAGATCGTCGGTATCATCGTACCCCCACATCTCCACGCACCGCTTCGACACGCTCGTGACAATCCCGTCGAGCGACGCCGTGGCGATGCCGTCCGGGCTGGTCTCCACCATGGTCCGCCAGAGTCTCTCGCGCTCCTTCAACTCCTCCTCCACTTTCTTGCGGCCAGTGATGTCGAAGGCGCTCCCTACGGTACAGAGCGAGCCGTCGAAGAGACCGATACTCGCGGTGAAGTCGACCCAACGAACTTCGCCGCTCTTCGCGAGCAGTTTCAGTTCATATCTGGATGGAACGGTTTCGCCTCGCTCGCGGGCGGCGCTTCGCTCCATCGCAGAAGCGCGGTGATCCGGGTGGATATGTTCGAGCCCCTCCATCGCCATCAGCTCCTCGCGGGAATAGCCCGTTATCGACTCCATCGCTGCGTTCACCATGACGAAACGACCTCCCCGGAAGACGTACATCCCGGCGGCGGAGCTTTCCACGATCATGTGAAAGCGGACGATGCTCTCGGCAAGGGCTATTCGTGTAAGCGCTTCCTCATTTGCGATCTTTTTCAACCGGCATTTGAAGCGGAAGAAAACGAAGGATATAAGAATCGTCGAGACAAGGGCGCTTGCTAAAACGACATCGAAAAAACTAAAACTCATTCTTTTTCCTCCCAACCTTGGGGAAAGCGGTTTCATAATACATTCTTTCGAAAAAAGGATAGCACATCGGACACCATAAGTCTGTCTTTTCTCGATCTCTTAAATGATAATCGTGAGAAAGCGCTTTCAAGGACACAGCACGAAAAGAGAGGGCGCTCTCGTCGCGAGGAGCGCCCTCTTCATCAGCTTTTCTACTTATTCGCCATGACGGTTATTTTTTCAGAAGTTCGGGAAGAAATGTGATTATCTCCGGAACAAAAGTAAGCAGGGCAAGAGAAACCAAGCCCACAAGGAAAAAAGGCGCCGTCGCCACGAGCGTTTTCTCGATCTTCTCTTCCGCGATATCGTTTCCCAGGAGCAGCGCCGCGCCGACGGGAGGCGTCAGCAAACCAAGACAGAGATTGAACGTCATGAGCACTCCGAAATGGAGAGGAGATACGCCGACTTTGGCAACCAGAGGAACAAGAATCGGCGTGAGAATGACGATGGCCGCATTGGCCTCCATCAGACAGCCAACGATGAGCAGAATGATATTAACGAGAATAAGGATAATAAATTTACTGTTCGTGAACGAGAGGATGGCGGAGGAAAGAGTTTCCGGGAAACGAGAGGTCACAACAACCCAGCTCGAAGCCTTCGAAGTCGCAAGGATAATCATGATCACAGCGGTGGAGATAGCCGATTCGCACAAAATATGGTGAAGATCTTTGAATTTTAAATCTCTATAGATGAACAGACCGACGATCAGGGCATACATCACTGCGATGACCGAAGCTTCCGTCGGGGTGACGATGCCGCTGAAAATCGACCCTAAAATGACGAGCGGCATGATAAGGGCCCAGAAACCCTCTTTCGCCGCTCTGCGAACTTCCGCTCGTGGCGCGCGTTCGTGCTTCGGAAAGTTGTTTCTTTTCGAAATCACGTAGGAAGCGGCGCATAACGACAGTCCCAACATGATCCCCGGAATGACGGAACCGAGAAAAAGGTCGCTTACCGACATCGAGAGAGCGGCTCCGTAAACGATAAGAGGAATACTCGGAGGTATGATCGGACCGCAAACGCCGGAGGAAGAAGCCACCGCTGCGGCAAACGCGCCGCTGTATTTCTCTTTCTTCATGGCGGGGATGGTTATTCCGCCTATAGCGGCGACAGTGGCCACTGCCGAACCGGATATGGCGGCGAAAAACATCGATGCGACAACCGTAACCATAGCGAGACTGCCTGTAACCCATCCTATCAGCGAATTGCAAAATCTGATGATTTTTTGATTAATCCCACCAGCGGTCATAAGGTTGCCTGCTAGAATAAAAAACGGGATCGCCATGATAGGAAAGGAGTCGATGCCTGCGAAAATTTGCTGAGGGATAACAATCAACGGGAAAGAACCTGCGTATAACAATGCGAAAAGGGTGGCCGCCCCTAAACAATACCCGATGGGCATTCCCAAAATGGTGAACAGGAGAATCGCCAGAATAAGGATATTATGCATTTTTCTCACCACCATACTGTTTGCGAATTCCAGGCAGATACTTTAATGCGATTTCCTCAAGCGTAAAAATCATCATAAGCACCGCGCCGACAGGTATCGACAAGTATATTCTTGACATCGGAATTCCAAGCCCTGTCGACTGCTGCCGCTGAGTAAAGCTATAGAGCTCCATTCCCTTTTGAGCTATCACAACAAAAAAATACAAAACCACCAATTTCATGGAGATATCGACGATCATTCGCACCTTCGGCGGGAATTTATTCAAGAAAAAATCGATCTGCATATGCCGCGCTTTCCTCACTGCCACGGCCGCACCCAGAAGAACCTGCCATACGAATGTATACCGGGCCAATTCTTCCGACCATGCATTTGCCGAGCTGAATACGTAACGCAATATAATCTGGTAGAAAATCGAACCGACCATCACGATAAAGAGCGCGGAGAGACAATATCGGATCGTTTTTTCCAGAACATCGAGACATGCTGTCAGGGTTTTCACATGAAATCCTCCTGCACAATAAATAAAAGTCAACGAAGGGGCGGGAAAAAAGCGCTCCGCCCCGTTCTACGGCAACCGCTACTTCACGGCCTGAATCTGTTCGACGATTTCCTTGAGATGAGGGAAATCCACGAGAATATTTTCGACCTTCGCCTTTAGAGAGGCTACGTCGGGATACACCACTTCCACATTTTTTTCCTGGAATTTCTTGATGTATTCGTTTTCCTGAGCTATTTCGTACTCGGTCCGCCATTTCGCGGCTTCCATCGCCGCTTCGGAAAGCGCATGCCGGATATCCTCGGGCAGACCGTTGAAGAAGTTCTTGTCAAAGATGAAGAGATCGTTGCTGAGCACGTGCTTGGTGACGACCAGATACGGACACACTTCGTAGAAAGCTCCGGAGTAATTGAAGCTGAGAGGGTTCTCTTGAGCCTCGACCGTTCCCTGCTGAAGCCCTGTATATATTTCGGTGGCGGCCATCGGAGTAGGAGCGGCGCCGAGCAGTTCCCATGTTCTCAGGTACATTTTAAGCTGAGGAACGCGAATCTTCAGTCCGGCCAGTTCGGCCGCGTTCGTAAATTTCTTCTTGCTGGTAACGTAGCGGGCTCCTCTGTACTGAGCTCCAAGAAGTTTGAAATCGCCGTCGTCGCCTATTTGGTCCAGGAGTTGCCGTCCAAGTTCGCTGCTCCACACCTTCATAAAATGCTCTTCGTCGCGATAAAGAAAAGGATAAGGGTCGATCGCGGCGTACTTCGTATACGGTTCTATCGTGCCGAGGCTTTCGAGGACGATTTGTACTATGCCGGGTTTCAGTCCCTCGATGGTAACGCGCCAATCTCCGAGCGTACCGCCGGAGAAAACTTCGATTTTGACGGCTCCGTTGGTTTTCTGAGCGGCGAGTTCCGCGAACTTCTGGCATGAAAGATCACGAGCATCCCCTACGGGCGCGACGTTCGCCAAACGCATCACAATAGGCTTGGAGGCGGCCAGCGCTGTTGTTGCCGCAAAAAGAACCGCTACGAGAACAAAAATCCAAAGAAATCCCAACTTCTTTTTCATCGATACCCCTCCTTATGATGGTCACTTAAAACATGAGAATAGACGCGCCTCGAATCGGTTATTGCGACTTCCGCTCTACCTCCCCTCTTGGTGCTCTCAGTGCATAGCCAAGCCCCCGTCTACGACGATCATGGAGCCGGTTATGAATTGAGAATTATCCGACGCCAAAAACGCAACGAGTTCTCCCAGTTTTTCCGGCTCTCCGGCAGTTTTTAAAATCAGCTTCTCCTTCACTGAAGAGATGAAATCCTCTCCATGGATACTGGTCAGCGGCGTAACGTGCAATCCGGGGGCGATAGTGTTCACATGAATACCGAAGTCGCCCAACTCTCTGGCGAGAGCCTTCGTCATGCCGGAAACACCTGCTTTGGCCGTGGCGTAGGCGCTTCTTCCCAAAAGACCTCCTCCGATAAGCCCGGCGACGGACGAGATATTGATAATTTTTCCGCTCCTTTGGAGAATCATTTGCTCCATCACCATTTTACAACAATAAAACACGCTATTCAGATTCAGTTCGATCTGTTTTTTCCATGAATCGGCATCATGATCTCTGAATCCCATGGGAATTTTCCCTCCCCCGGCGCAGTTCACCAGAACATCGACTTTCCCGAATGCGTCGACGATCTTAGTTCCCGTTTCCATGAGAAGAGCGTAGTTTGTTACATCTGCGGCATAAGTGCGTATTCGAACATTATATGCTTTCTCAAGCCGCTGTTGTATTTCGGAAAGCCCCTCCTGGTTAATATCAAGCAGAGCCACCCCGGCGCCGTGAAAGGCAAGCCTGTCGGCGATAGCCGCTCCAATTCCGCTGGCAGCGCCGGTTACGACTGCAACTTTATCTTTTAACAACAAATTCACACCCACTTCCCCTCGCTTTCAGGAGTTTACGGATTTTTCGTTCGCGAATTGAATAAACTCCTTCACTTTCCCCAAAATCAGATCCCGAATCCTCCGCGCGCCTTCGAGTTTTTCCTCTTCCGAACCCTCAAGCGCGGCCGGATCGTCGAAGGGCCAGTCGAGGCGTTCGACAAGCATACCGGGGAATATCGGACACTTGTCCGCCTTCGCCTTGTCGCAGACGGCGACGACATAGTGGTACGTCTTTCCGGCGACATAGAGGTCGAACACCTTCTTCACCGTATTACCGGATATATCCAGGCCGATCTCTTTCATCACCGCCGCAGCGAGCGGATTGATTCCGGGGCCTGCTTCGAGCCCCGCGCTCTCCGCCTCGAAACGCCCCTCGCCCAGCGAATTCAAGAACGCCTCCGCCATCTGGCTCCTCGCAGTATTCTGACCGCAGACAAAAAGCACTCGTATCGTTGTCCTCATCTGTTCTCTCTCCTCCCGTGTCGTCGGATGATCCGCCGATACTCTACCATCTGGGAAGAAGCGCTGGTGTTACAAACATGTAAAAGATCGTACCGAATCTTATGCCTTCTTCGGCAGCGAGATCGCTCGCCCCTGGGCGGCCATCGCCGCCTCGAGCAGCGCCTCGCCGACCGTCGGGTGCGCGTGGATCGTGGTGACGATCTCGTCCACGGTCGCCTCCAGCCGCAGCGCCAGCCCGCCCTGCGCGATGAGGTCGGTGGCCCTCGGGCCGATGATGTGGACGCCGAGGATCTCGTCGTACTTCTGGTCGACGACGTACTTCACCATGCCGTCGCTCTCGTTCATGATGATGCTCTTCCCGTTCGCCATCAGCGGAAAGCGGCCGATCTTGACGCGATGCCCCCTGCTCTTCGCCTCGCTCTCGCTCAAGCCGACCGAGGCGATCTCGGGAGCCGTGTAGACGGCGCTGGGAACAGTCTTGTAGTCCATGTCGACCGCGTGTCCCATGATGTTCTCCGCCGCGACCTCTCCCTCGCGGGAGGCGACGTGCGCCAGCATGATATGCGACGCGCAGTCTCCGATCGCGTAGATTCCCTTCAGCGACGTCTCCATCCGGCAGTTCGCCTTCACCCGGGCCCCGTCGAAGGCGATTCCGAGCCGGTCGAGCCCCAGGCCTTTCGTGACGGGTCGGCGACCGACGGAGACAAGCACCTTTTCCGCGTCGAGGACGAGCGGTCCTGCGGGCGTCTCCACCCTCACGGCCAGCTCCTTCCCCTTCTTCTCCACGCCGACGACCTTGGAATTGGTATGGAAGGCGACGCCCTTTCGCAGGAGTACGCCCTTGAGTATCTGGACGATCTCCCCGTCGAGCATCGGAAGGATCTCGGGAAGCATTTCGATCACCGTCACCTTCGCGCCGAAAGACGCGAAGATGGAGGCGAACTCCATCCCGATAACGCCGCCGCCCACGAGGACGACCGATTTCGGGAGACGCTCCAGCGAGAGCGCTCCGGTGCTCGTGATCACGCCGTCGAGATCGAACCCGTGAACGGGCGGAACCACAGGCTCCGAGCCCGTCGCCACGATGACCGCGTCGGCGGAAACCGACTCCTTCGAGCCGTCCTTTTTCGTCACGGCGATTTCCTTCGGCGTGACGAACGACGCCTCCCCCTCGACGATGCGAACGGCGTTGCTGCGCAACAGCGTCCCGACGCCGCCGACGAGCGTATCCACGACGGCCTTCTTCCGGGCCATGAGCCCGTCCCAATCAACGGCCACGTTGTCGGCCTTCAGGCCGATCATCGCGCCCTCCTTCGCCGCGGTGAATACCTCCGCGGTATGCAGCAGCACCTTCGTCGGAATGCAGCCGACGTTGAGGCAGACGCCGCCGAGGGCGTTTTTTTCGACGATGGTCGTCTCCGCGCCGAGCTGGGCGGCCCGGATAGCCGCGACGTATCCGCCGGGGCCCGCGCCGAGGATAACGACTTTTTTCCGCGCTTCCATGGATACTCCCCTCCGTCCTCTCTACAAAAGAAGGAGCCAGGGGTTCTCGACGAACTCTTTTATGCGGGCGAGGAATCGCGCCGCCTCCGCGCCGTCGAGAATCCGGTGGTCCGCTACCAGGCAGAGCGCCGACATCGGGCGCACGACGATTTCGCCGTCCACGACGACGGGCTTCTCCACGATGGCGTTCACGCCGAGGATGCACGCCTCGGGAGGGTTCACTATCGGCGTGAAGCTCTGCATGCCGAACATTCCCAGGTTGGTGATGGTGAACGTACCGCCCTGCATGGAATCGAGTGCGAGCGAGCCGCTCCGCGCCTGTTCGACGAGCAGATCCGTCTCCTCGGCGATGCGCATGAGGCTCTTCGACTGCGCGGCCTTCACATTGGGAACGAGCAGGCCGCCCTGGATCGAAACCGCAAGGCCGATGTTCGCGTTTCCGTGCATCACGATCGCGTCCCCGTCGAACGATGCGTTCGCCAGAGGCATCTCCTTCAGCGCGGCGGCGCAGATCTTCATCAGGATATGATTGTAGGAGATCTTGACGCCTTTCCTGGAGGCTTCGTCCTTCACCTTGTTTCTGAAGGCGACGAGCGCGGAGAAGTCCGCCTCGACGGTGAAGGTCACCGAGGGGACGGTGGCGTTGCTCAAACTCATCCGCTCGGCGATGACCTTCCGCATCGGCGTCAGCGGAACGCGTACATCTTCGGCCTCGGGAGCGGCGACGGCGGCGCGGAGAACATCCTCCTTCATCACGCGACCGTCCTTGCGCACGGAAGCCATGTCGACGCCCAGCTCCGCCGCCATCTTCGCAGCCACCGGGCTCGCCTTGACGGAAAAAGTCCCGGCCGCCGCAGCAGCGTCCACATCTTTCCGGACGATGCGCCCCGACGGCCCCGAACCTGCGACGAGCGCAAGATCGATTCCCGCCTCGCGTGCGGTTTTGCGCGCAAGCGGCGTCGCGCGGACGGCGCCTGCGGAAGCTTTTTCAACAACGGCCGTAACCGGAGAAATCTTCGTTTCAGCCGCTTCGGCGGGGGGCGCTTCCCGCACGCTGCCGGCAACCGTTTCGCCCGAGACGCCGATATAGGCAAGCACCTCGCCGACGGGGACGTCCTTCCCTTCGGGGACGAGCACCTTCAGCAAAATTCCCTCGGACGGCGCCTCCACGTCGAAGGTGAGCTTGTCCGTAGCGACCACCATCAGGATTTCTCCTTTGCCGACGGTTTCTCCCTCTTTCTTTCGCCACTGGGAGACGACTCCGGTATTCATTGTCAGCCCGAGCTTGGGCATTGTTACGGGTGAAGCCATTCATGAACCCCTCCTTTTAAAAGAACGAAAGAACACACTCCGCGAGACGGGAGTCCCCTACATCATGCCCAGCAGGCGCGGCAGAAAGAGCGCGACTCCGGGGAAGACGGTGACGACCGCGAGAGCAAGAACGGACGCGACGAGCAGCGGAACGGCGGGGCGGCTGATCTGCTCCATCGTGAGGCCGCTTATCCTCGCTCCCACGTAGAGGTTGACAGCCACCGGCGGCGTCACCTGGCCGATCGCCATGTTGATGGTCATCATCACGCCGAACCAGATGGGATCCCAGCCGAACGTCACGATGACGGGCGCGAGGATCGGCAGGAAGACGTAGGCGATGGAGATCGCGTCGAGCAGCATCCCGGCGAAGAGCAGGATGATGTTTATCATGAGCAGGATGACCAGCGGATTCTCCGAGATGCCCAGAAGAAGCGCCGCGATCTTGTCGATGAGCCCCACCGTCGCGCCGAGCCACGAATAGAGCCCCGCGCAGGTGACCACGATCATGACGACCGACGTCCCCGCGACCGTCTCGCGGAGAATGTCGTAGAGCATCCGCAGGGTAAGGCTGCGGTAGATGAAGACGCCGACGAAGAGCCCGTAAAAGACGGCGACGGCCGCCGCCTCGGTTGGCGTAAAGATACCTCCGTAGATTCCGCCGAGGATAATAACGGGGGTGAAGAGCCCCCAGAACGCTTCTCTCAACGCATGGAGCACCTCGGAGGCGGAACCGCGCGGCGCGCCCCTGTAGCCGCGCTTCTTGCTGATGATCCAGACCGCGACGCAGAGGAATCCGGCGACGACGATGCCGGGGACGACGCCCGCCGCGAAGAGCGTGCCCACCGACTGCTGCATGATGTCCCCGTAGACGATGAAGGAGATGCTCGGCGGGATGATGATCGCGAGCCCGGCCGCCACGGAGACGACTGCGGTGGCGAACGCCTTGTCGTACCCGGCCTCCGCCATGCCGGGGATCAGAATAAGGCCGAGGGCGGCGACCGTCGCCGGACCGGAGCCGCTTACGGCGCCCCAGAACGCGGCCACGATGACCGTTGCAACGGCAAGGCCGCCCGTCATATCGCCCACGAGCTGCTTGATGAGGGCGATGATGCGTTCGGCGATGCCGACTTTTTCCATGATGACTCCGGCGAGGATAAAAAAGGGTATCGCAAGAAGCGGAAATTTCGCGATGCCGGAGAAGAAACTATAAGAAAGCATCTGGTACCCGAGATCCCAGTTCCAGACCACGAAGATGGCGGCGGACCCGAGGGCGACCGCGATGGGTACTCTCAAAAGCAGAGGGACGATGAACAGGACGATCGTCCAGAATGCGGGTTCACGAAGCAAAGACTCCATCTCTCGTCCCTCCTAGAACTCGTTTTTGCGAAGCGTTTCCATAGTCGCCTGCAGAATGCGGATGAAGATGAGCACCGAAAAGACGGGCAGGGCGATCGTGTAGTAGTAGACGGGTATGGCGAGCGACGGCGAGGTGACCGAGAGATCGATCTCGTCCATGACCTGGACATAGCCCAGGTACGCGAGGAGCGCGAAGAAGACGAGCGACATGCCTGCCGCTGCGTAGAAACAGAACTTCCTCCCCGTGCGGGGGAGCTTGTCGTAGAGGAACGTCATGCTCAGATTCGCCCCCTTCTTGAAGGCGATCGCAGTCCCCAGCATGACGAGCCATACGAAGAGGTTGATGGTCACCTCTTCGGTGAACGCGAGCGCGTAGAAGATGAAGTAGCGGGTGACGACGTTGGCGAACGTGATCACCGCCATCACAAGGAGAATCACGGATCCGAGAAGCTCTTCGAAGTTATCGAATATTTTTTTTACCATTTAGGCCAATCCCTTCTGAGAAAAGACTCCGGTGATTCCTCCCCCACGCGTCCCGCAGGCATCTTCTCCGGAGAGCGAACGAAGACGCATACGGGGAGGAAGGAAGAGAAGGCCCCCCGGCAGCCGCCGGGGGCTCGGGGGGAGCCTCTCCCCCCCCCCCGAGGTCGCAAACACCCGCGCCGCGCTACTTCGCCACGGCCGCCATATCGGCTTCGGCGGCGTCGACGATCGCGTCGCCTATCTTGGAACGCCACTCCTTGACTACGGGGGCCGTCTTGTCGGCGAACGCCTTGACTTCTTCGGGCGTCAGAATGGCGACCTTCATGCCGACTTCGGCCAGCGTCTTGTGCCACTGGGTGATCTCCGGCAGCTTCCCGATGCTCTCGAGGTACTTATGCGCCGTGCCGTCGTCGAGGCTGATGCGGGCAAGGGCGATCATGTACTTTCCGGCTTCGACCGCGGCTTCCTGAATCATCTTCTGATCCTCGGCGGAGAAGGACTTCCAGACGCCGGGGTTCACGACGTACATCGTCGGATCGACTACATAGTGCCACTCGGTGACGAACTTGTGGTACTCGTGCATTTTCACGGGGTAGAACGTGCTGATGGGGTTCTCCTGCCCGTCCACGACGCCCTGCTGGATGGCCGCCATGGTGTCGCTCCAGTTCATTGTCACCGGGTTGGCGCCGATCGCCCTGAACGCGTCGAGGAAGATCGGGCTGCCTACTACGCGGATCTTCATCCCCTCGAGATCCTGAGGCGTACGGATCTCCTTCTTGGAGTTCGTCAGCTCGCGGAAGCCGTTCTCTCCCCATGCGAGAAACTTCACTCCCTTGTCTTCGACGGCTTTGACGATCATCTCGCCCGATTTTCCTGCCTTGATAGCGTCGAGCGCGGCGTACTTGTCGGGCTGGTTGGCGATGAAGAAGGGAAGAGCGAAAAGATTCAGTTCCACAAGCTGAGGCGAATAGTTGATGGACGACTGCACCGCGAAGTCGATCGTTCCGTTCCGGACGAGCATGAAGGCGTTCGTCTGCGCTCCGGTGGTAAGCTGAGAGCCGGGGTAGACCTTTATATTGATCTTTCCGCCGCTCCGCTCTCTCACGAGATCGGTGAAGTACACGGCGCCCATGCCCCAGGACGTGGTAAGGCTGGGAACTATGTCGAGCTTGTACTCGGCTTTGTAGGCCGCGAAGGCCGGGACGGAGAACGCGCAGAGAACTGTGACAAGTGCGAGCAGCGTAACAAGTTTTTTCATCTTCTTACCTCCTGAGTGATGAGTAACGACTTCCCCTGTTCGGAATAGCGCCTTTCCCCCACAGTCCGTACGTCAGCGGAACAACCACCTCCCCGGCACGCGAGTTTCATCTCCGTGAGTATTGTAACGCAAAATCACTGTTTCGGAAAAATTTTAAAAAGCACAAACCCTGTCTCCTCGTCGAACGAACGCCGGAGTTCCGCCCCGTCGAAAACGTCGATCACAATCTCCGCGGTGGCGAGGACGCGGTTGTTCCCCGTATCCGCCAGGTGCCCCGCAAGCGGCCGCAGATCCTCTCCGGCAACCTGCGCGTGCAGGTGGATCGAAAGCTCCTGCTTCTCGTCGTCCCGGCCGAAAACCCCCTGCACCGCGATAAGTTCAAGCGGCCCCTCGACGGTCCTGGGCTCAAGGTACACAACTCGCCCAGGATTCGCCGGATCCGGCGTCACGCAGACGAGACTCGCCGTGCGCAGACTCCCGATCATCGTCGCAATACGCCCGGACCTCAGCTCGTGGCGTTCGCACACCGCCCGCAGTCCGCCGAAGAGATCCTCGCCCGGCGCAAGACGGACGAGGACGGTCCGACCGATCGAAGCGACCGCCGATGAAACGCGCTCCGTCTCCACGGCGACCGCCTACATCATCGTCCGGACGGCGGCGGCGATCTTCTCCGGAGTGATCCGGTACGCCTGCTCCAGCGGACGCGCGAAAGGCACCGGAGTGAACGGAGCGCCGACTCGCACGATGGGCGCGTCGAGACAGTCGATCGCCTCTTCGGCGACGATGGCCGCGATCTCCGCGCCGACCCCGCCCTGTTTTACGGCTTCGTGCGCAATGGCGAGGCGGGTGGTCTTCGCCACCGATTCCAGGATCGTCTCCTTGTCCAGCGGCGAGATCGTCCGCAGGTCGACCAGTTCGACGCTGATTCCGTCCTTCTCCAGCATCTCCGCGGCCTTGACGCAAAGGTTCATGGTCATGGAGTACGAGACGAGCGTCACGTCGTTGCCCTCCTTCAGGACCTTCGCCTTGCCGATGGGCGTCAGGTAGTCTCCTTCGGGAACTTCGCCCTTCATGGAGAAGAGCGCCTTGTGCTCGAAATAGATGATAGGGTTGTCGTCGCGGATGGACGCCTTCAGCAACCCCTTCGCGTCGGCGGGGTTCGACGGGATGACGACCTTGAGTCCGGGGATATGCATGAAGAAGGCTTCGAGCGACTGGGAATGCTGCGCCGCAGCCTGATTAACGAGGCCGTCCGGCGCCCGAAGCACCATGGAGACGGGCTTCTGCGCGCCGAACATGTAGTAGATCTTCGCCATCTGGTTGTAGATCTCGTCGAAGCAGACTCCGGCGAAGTCCGCGAAGTGCATGTCCGCGACCGGGCGCATTCCGCCGAGCGCGGCGCCTACGCAGGCTCCGACGATGGCCGTCTCGCTGATGGGGGTATCCATCACGCGATCGGTACCGAACTTATCGGGAAGGCCCTTGAACTGACCGAAAATGCCCCCCTGACGGGCGATATCCTCGCCCATGACGAAGACCCGTTCGTCCCGGGCCATCTCCTCTTCCATCGCCTCCAGCGTCGCCTGGGAAAAAGTGATTGTTCTCATCCTGTCCACCGCCTTACACATAAAGCCCTTCAAAGAGCGCCGACTCCTCCGGTACGGGAGAAGTACGGGCGAACTCCAGGGCTTCTTTCAGTTCGTCGTCGACCGTGTTTCTGATCGCTTCCAGCTCTTTCTTCGTCATCGCCCTCGCCTTGAGCACCTTGCTTTCGAAGCGAGGAATAGGATCGGTCTCGTCGAGGACTTTCTGCACCTCTTCTTTCGTACGGTACTTCTCCGGATCGCCCACGTAGTGCCCTTTGATACGGTAGGTCTTGCACTCCAGAAGCGCAGGCCCTTCGCCTCGCCGCGCTCTTTCGACCAGATCCTTCGCCGCCTCGTACACCGCGAAGACATCGTTTCCGTCCACGATCACGCCGGGCATGCCGTAGCCGACGGCGCGGTCGGCGATATCGTCTACGGAGGTCGTCGTGCGGTACGGCGTCGTGGAAGCCCACTGGTTGTTCTCGCAGACGAAGATGACGGGAAGATTCCACGCCGCGGCCATATTCGCCGCCTCGTGAAAGGTGCCCCGGTTGGAAGCGCCGTCGCCGAAGAAGGTCACGGCGACCCCGTCCGTCTTCTGCATCTTGTGCGCGAGCGCTCCGCCCGCGGCCATGGTGAACCCGCCGCCGACGATACCGTTTGCGCCGAGCATCCCCACGCTGAAGTCGGCGATGTGCATCGACCCGCCCTTTCCCTTGCAGCTTCCCGTGCTCTTGCCGAAGAGTTCGGCCATCATCCGCTTCAGATCGGCGCCCTTGGCGATAGTGTGCCCGTGCCCGCGATGCGTGCTCTGGATGTAGTCGGTATTACTCAGGTTGGCCATGACGCCGGCGGCGGTGGCCTCCTCGCCGATATACAGATGGACGAACCCGGGGATCTCGCCTTCGAGGAAGAATTTCTCGATCATCTGCTCGAAGTTCCGGATCGTCACCATAGTCTTATAAAAATATCTTAATACTTCCTTGTCGTATTGCGTCGGAGAAAGAGTCGTCTCTTTCCGTACAGGCTGCGCATACATACAGATCACCTCGTTGAAAGTCTGGTCTTTGTTCCGCAAACGGACCTCTTCACGGTCCTTTCCTTATGCGCGGTTCTCCGAAAACACGGCGCCCCCCCTTCCTCGAATCGGCCGCCGACTCTCCGCTGTCCGGACAGACGCGGTTACCGCGAACAACTATCAGTTACCCGCGCCGAGATTCCCCGGCATCGAGAGAACATTGCTCCTGCCCGTGAGCAGATGACGGTGCACGGCCTCCGCAGCGCCGTCTCGGTCGCCCTTGCGGACGGCGGCGGCGATACGGCAATGCTCGTCGTACGACCGCTCGACGCTTCCCGGCTCCCGGAGAACATTGGCCCCCATGGAGATGAAGCGGTCGCGAACTCGCTGGACGGTCTTGAAGATAAGCGAATTGGAGTAGATGCGGAGGAAATGATCGTGAAAATCTTTGTCGTAGCGGAGGTACTCCGAAACGTCGCCCTTGTCGACAGCTTCTTTCTGGAACACGAGATTGCGGTCCATCTCGGCTATTCGCTGCTCCGTCATGAACGGGATGACTTCCTTGATGACGAACTCCTCGATGGCCATCCGGAGCGCGAAGGTCTCGTTGACCTCGATCACCGAGACTTCGGGAATCACGACGCCCCGATGCGGGTGGATCTCGACGAAGCCCTCCATCTGAAGCCGCTGAAGCGCTTCGCGGATCGGCGTCCTGCTCATGTGCAGCTCCGCGGCCAGCGAATTCTCCGAGATGGCGAAGGAATCGGAGGCTCCGCGCCGGAGCACCAGCGTCCGTATTGTCTCGTAGGCTTGGTCTTTCTTCTTCTCCCGCACCAACGCTCACCCCTTTGAGGCGCTTTCTTGCATACAAGCTAAATACAAGCTAAATACAAGCTTCATACATCTGATAGGATACCCTTTTTGTTACGGAGATGTCAAGAACCGATCTAAAAAAACTCAAAAAAATACGGCGAAAAAAAGGAAAAAGAAACCGCTCGCAGCACGCACGCGAATGTCTTCGAAAAAAGAGCGGATCCACCAAGACAGGGCGGAACCGCTCTTTTTCGAATAAATGCGCTGTATGTCGAAAAAACTCTACGTAGCCAAGAAAAAGTTTATCGGATCACGTAGGGTTCGTAGGAAAGATCCGAGAGGCGACGGGCGCCGGTATCGGTCGATACATAACAGTCGGTGGAGACAAGTGTGATTCCGGAGGGAAGCGTAACGCGCGGATGAATGTTCAGCCTCATGCCCGGTCGAATGACCGTCGAATCTCCGTGCACCAGCAGCGGAGGCTCCGCAATATCCAGGCCCTGGCCATGACCGTGCGGTTTTCCCGCATGCCGTTTCTTCAAAAAAACGCTCTGCAAGAGAATCTCGTCTATCAGATCGGCGATTTCACCCGCGGTCGTCCCGGGCTTGATCGCCTCGCCCGCAAGACGCTGGGCTTGGGAAACCGTCCGAAACGCGTCCTCCGCTTCCTGCGTCATCGTCTCCAAAGCGAAGGAGTGCATTACCTCTCCGAAGTACCCTCCCTGCGCGCTATGCTCAAGGACGACGACGCCGGAGTCGCCCTTTTTCCATATTTTCCCCTCCTGCTCCGCCGAGGGCAGGCTCCGGAGAACGCCGCCTCCGAAGGCGGAGAGCCAGTACTGGTCTTCGCAGCTGTTTTTCGCCGCATAGAGAGAAGCCGTATTGATCGCGTCCAGCTCCCCGGCGCCTTCGACGACACACTGCATATACACGTAGAAGATGTCCTCGTTGAACCGTATCGCACGTTCGGAGAGAGCGATCTCCTCGTCGCTCTTCACCATGCGCACCGCATCGAGACTCTTTGTGAAGTCGACCATGGGGATGCCGTCCATGCACTCCAGAAGCGACAGATAGTACCCCGCGGACAGGGAATGCATTCCGTAAAAGCCGACGGACTTGGAGCCGATGCCCCGAACGTACTCCGCGACTTTCCGTCCCGGCTTCGACATATCGATGCGGTCGACATGCTCCGCGGCGGGGAGGTCCTCCGCGCACTTCGCCCGTCCTTCGTCATGCGCGAAGTAGGCGACCGCTCCCTCAAGAGGGATGACCGCGAACTCCTCGAAAAACTGGAGATAGGCGTCGAGCACGTACCTCAAGGCGCCGCGCCGGTCGCTTCGGGCGGAACATCCTACGACGAGAGCGTCCACTCGTGCGTCGGCCATCGCCCTGCGTATTGCGGAATGCCTTCTGACGATCTCCTCTTTCGATATGCGCATCCGCTATTTCAGCCCCATAAGCGTCGGCAGAAAGGTGATGATCTGCGGAACGAAGGTCATGAGCAGCAGGCTGACGAAGCCCGCCACGATGAACGGCCCCATTTTCTGCAAAATCTCCTTCATCGATATCTTCGCGATATTGATGGCGACGAACAGATTGGAACCCACCGGCGGCGTCACCTGCCCCACGGCGAAGTTCGCCGTCATCAGCACGCCGAACGCGTAGACGCTGAAGCCCAGATTCCGGACGATCGGCAGCAGAATAGGCAGGAAGATGTAGAACCCGGAGACGGAATCGACGAAACAGCCCGCGATCAAAAAGATGACGTTCATCATCAGCAGCAGGACGTACTTGTTGTCCGATATCGACACCAGCGCGGCGGACAGCTCGGCCGCGACGCCGGAAGAGGACAAAATCCAGGTGAACGCCCCCGCGCACCCCATGATGAACATCACTATGGACGACGTCACCGCGGAAGCGACGAACAGCTCGAGCAGCTTCTTGAGTTTGATCTCCCTGTAGATGAAGACTCCTACGAAAAGTCCGTAGACGACCGCGACTCCGGCGGCTTCGGTAGGGGTGAACACGCCCCCGTAAATGCCGCCGAGGATGATGACGGGGGTCATCAGACCCCAGAACGCATCCTTGAACGTTCTCCATCGCTCCCGCCAGGACGCTTTCGGCAGTATTTTGATGTCCGTGTCCTTGCGCAGCATGAGCAAAGCGGCGACCACATAGGCAAGCCCCATCAGCAGGCCGGGGAAGATGCCCGCGATGAACATGGTGCCCACCGAAACCTCGGCGAGCATCGCGTAGACGACGAAGGGGATCGACGGAGGAATGACCATGCCGATTCCGCCTGCGGAGGCCAGCAACGCCGACGAGAAGTTCTTTTTATACCCGGCGTTCGTCATCGCGGGAATCAGCACGCTGCCCAGCGCCGCCACCGTGGCCGGTCCCGAGCCCGAGATCGCGGCGAAAAAGCAGGCGACAACGACGGTGACTATGGCCAGCCCTCCCCTTCTGTGCCCTACGCACGCCTGCGCGAAGAGCATCAGGCGCTTCGAGATCCCGGCGTAGTCCATAATGACCCCCGCCAGAATGAAGAAAGGGATCGCCAGGAGCGTATACCGGGCGACGGCGGCGTACATGATGCTCGGAAAGACCGACAGGGGATACCCCCCGTAGAGCATCCCGAGAGCCGCGGCGATGCCCATCGACGCAGCCACGGGGATATTGAAGAGAAGCAAGCCGAAGAAGGTACCCAACAGAACCAGCGCCATGTCACTCCGCCCCTTCGCGGGCGGGAATCGCCCGAAACTCCTTGAATCCGGCCTGAATGGTCCGCAGGATCACAACCACCGCGCACACGGGAATCGCCGCCCCCGCCGTGGCGGCTGGGATTTTCATCCCCGGCAGAATCTGTTCGAAGCGTATCTGGTTCTGGACCATAAGCACTCCCTGATAAAAGATCATGATAAAAAGACCTACGGAGCAGAGCGTGGCAAAAAGCACTGCGGCCTTTTTCGGCATGCGGGGCAGCAAGTCCGTCACCACGGTCAGGCCCGTATGGGAAACCCACTTGTATCCGCAGGCGATTCCGAACATGGTAACCCATATAAAGATAAGCAGCGTCAACTCCTCGGTATATGAAAACGGCGTCTGTGGGAAGAGATACCGGAAGACGACGTTCGTAAAATTCAGAGTTACCATAGCGATCATACCAAGCATCATGATAAATTCTTCAAATTTGTTAAACACCACTCGCGCTATTTTCATTGAACGCCTCCCAAGCAACAGCCCGCCTACGACGACGGGAGACCGCTCTCATCCGGCCGCGGCCTCCCGTCACAAAGTTTCTTACTTGAACGTGTATCCGAAGACCTCGAAAAGCTCGGGGCTTATAACGTCCTTATACTGTGTGTAAATCGGCGCCGCCGCATCCTTGAAAGCCTGAATCTGCTCCGCGGACAGCTCGGTCACGTCCAGTCCGTACTCTTTCTTCACCTTCTCGATATACTGGGCGTCGAGCTTCCTCTTCTCCGCCTTCTGAATCGCCATCGCCTCTTCCCCCGCAGCCTTGAAAATTTTCTTGTCTTCGTCGGAGAGAGAGTTCCACAGCTTTTCGCTCGCGGTGAAGATGACCGGGTCATACGAATAGTTCCAGAGAGTGATGAACTTCACCACTTCAAGAGTATTCTGCGTGATCAGCAGATCGAGGGTGTTCTCGGAACCGTCGATCGCGCCCTGTTGCAACGATGTGTACACTTCGGACTGGTTCATCGCTATGGGATCCGCGCCGAGAATCTTGAACAGGTCGACGTACATGGCGATACCCGGAACGCGCAGCTTCAGCCCCTTCAGATCCTCGGGCGATTTGATCGGAAGTTTCTTGTTCACGATCTGCCGGTACCCCGCCTCTCCAAGTCCGAGGCACACCGCGCCGGACTGCGAGACGAGTTCCTTGATCGCCTCGCCGCCCTTGCCCTCCATAACGGCATCGACTTCTTCGATGCTCGAAAGGAGGAAGGGGAAAGCGGGGGTCGCTATCTTGCGGTTGAAGTTCGACCAGAGGAGCGCGTCGTGCATGTGGAGATCCGTGGACCCCTGCTGCAGCATCTGGATACCGACGACCTGGTTGCCGCCGGAGAGTTCGTCGCTGCTGAAAATACGAATTTTGTACCTTCCGCCCGTCCGTTCCTCGATCATTTTCACAAACGCATCCGCTCCGATATGCCAGTGGCTGGTCGCCGGAACCGCAGTACTGAACTTCAGCTCGACGACCTTATCCGCCGCAATTCCGGGATACGCAATGCCAAAAACACATATCAACGCCAGCGCCAATAGCAACCTTGTCTTCATGAGCCACTCCCCCTTGATCAGATGATGTAGAGCGTTCGCACGTTCTGACGATGCTGAATATAGACTCGCGCAGCATCTTTGTCAATCGATGAAAAGTTCCTTCGCAACAGTGAAAGGTCGTTGATTAAGAAGAAATTCCATATTACCTCCACCCGAGATATTTTTCGGAAATCAAGAGCTTGACAAACGCCTTCGTCGTTTGATATTCTGCGCGTGTACGCGTATGTTAGATATATATAACACACGCGGCGCGGTCGCGTCATTATCAACGGAGCACTATTTTTGTACAACGAAAGGAGATCGCTGTATGCGCCGGATGTTGCCCAACAGGCTTCGCGTCGTCGGAACAGGGATTTGCGCCCTGATGTTCGCGTGCTTTCTCATCTCTCCGGGAGAGGGAGCAAAAACCGTCGTCACGGATCAGGCCGGAAGAGAGGTAGTGATCGAAGGTCCGATCGAACGTATCGTCACCATTCCTATCCCCGCGGCGAGCATGGTGCTCGCCGTCGACGGCTCTTCCGAGAAACTCGTGGGGATGAACCCGCTTTCGAAGACGGCCATGGAAGGGGAAATCCTCTCCGAATTCTTCCCGGAAGCTCTGAAGATACGCAGCGACATCGTTCAGGGAGAGGGCTTTCAGCCGAACGTGGAGACATTGATGAGCCTCGCCCCGGATATCGTCTTCCAGTGGGGGAACTTCGGAGACAATCTCTACACTCCTTTGCTGAACGCCGGGATGAAGGTGGCGCTCTTCAAGTACGGAACGCAGGAATATCTTGAAGGGTGGATAGAGACGTTCGGCGCCATCCTCGGCAAGCAGGAAAAGTCGGCGACGATTCTCGACTGGCATCGGAAGACCCGCGAACAGCTCGCGAAGAGAAGCGGCGCGATTCCCGATTCCGAAAAGCCTCGGACGCTCTACTTTCTTCGTTTTCTCGCAAACTATCAGGTCGCCGGAAAAAACACGCACAACGACGTTTCCATCGCGCTCGCCGGAGGGAAGAACGTCGCCGCGGAAGAGATCGACGGATTCGCCGCTGTGAACGAGGAACAGATTTTGCTTTGGGACCCCGAAGTCATCCTGCTCAACGGCTTCGAACGGGAGCTCTCCCCCGACCACGTGTACACCAACGAGCGCCTGAAGGGGGTTTCCGCCGTCAGGAACCGCCGCGTCTACAAGCTTCCCCTCGGAGGCTACCGCTGGGATCCTCCCAACCAGGAGACGCCGCTCATGTGGATGTGGATGTCCGCCGTGCTCCACCCGGGGCGAGACAAGTTCGATCTCGCAGGAGAAATGGAAAGAGCCTACGGGCTTCTGTACGGCAGAGCCCCCTCCCGCGATCAGTACGACCATATTCTCCTTATGGAGAAAAACAGGGGGAGCGCGCACTATGACGCTCTCTTCGGAAGGGCGAAGTAAGCGATCGTGACCGAACGACGCGCCGTTTTCCCTTTTTCCTTGCTCGCGGGCCTGCTCGTCGCCTTGACGGGAGCGGTCGCCTTGTTCTCCCTGGCGGTCGGGCGTTTTCCCGTGCCCGTGGAGCGCGTCGCCTGGATCCTGTTTTCGGCGCTCATCCCCGCCGAGGGCTCCTGGAATGTTCAGGAGACCTCGGTGGTCCTCCTCATCCGTCTCCCCCGCGTTTTAGGATCGTTGATCGCCGGGGGCGGGTTGGCGATGGCCGGAGCTGCGCTTCAGGGCGTCTTCCGCAATCCGCTCGTGGGGCCGCAGATCATCGGGGTTTCCTCGGGCGCCGGATTCGGCGGCGCCCTGGCGATTTTACTTTTCGACGGGCTGTTCGCGGTGATTCCGCTCGCCTTCGTCTTCGGGCTTCTTGCGATGATCGCCGTGTGGAGCCTCGGCTCGGGCGATCGGGAGGAATCGCTCCTTTCGCTGGTGCTCGGCGGCGTGGTCATCAGCGCGTTCTTCACCGCGCTCACATCCCTCGGGCAGTACGTGGCGGATCCGTACAACAAGCTTCCCGCGATCGTCATGTGGTTGATGGGGAGCTTCGCGTCGTCGTCCTGGGACAGGTTGGTCTTCGCCGTTCCGGTGATCTGCTGCTCCGGAACCTTGCTCTATCTGGTACGCTTCAGAATCAACGTTCTCTCGCTGGGACAGGAGGAAGCGGAAGCGCTCGGTATCGACGTCGCACGCAACAGGTGGTTCGTGCTCGTCTGTACGACGCTGATCACCGCCGCGACCGTCGCGCTGGCGGGAATCGTAGGATGGGTGGGGCTGGTCGTGCCCCACATGGCGCGAATGCTGGTCGGCTCGGACCATCGCAAGCTGCTTCCGGTCTCCGCGCTTCTCGGCGCTACGTACCTCACGCTTATGGACGACGTCGCCAGAAGCCTGACGGCGGCGGAGATACCGATCGGCATACTGACGGCGCTTGCGGGAGCTCCGCTCTTCGCATTCCTGCTGAAAAAACGTCGGAGAGAAGGAGGCGCATGGATGTGATCGACATGGAAAACGGTGGATTTCGATACAACGGAGGAGGCTGGATATTCCGCTCGCTCAGTTTCACCGTCGGGGAAGGAGAGATTCTCTCCATTCTCGGGCCGAACGGCAAGGGAAAAACGACGCTTCTGAAAGCGATCCAGGGGATGCTTCGCCTCTCCGAAGGCAGTATAGCACGGGGTGGAAACGTCGGCTATGTACCGCAGATCGCGGCGGCTTCCTTCGGATACAGCGTTCTTGATATGGTGGTGATGGGGCGGAGCCGCCACCTCGGGCTGTTCACCCCTCCAGGAAAACGCGATTTCGCCGTCGCGCATCGCTGCCTGGAGCGCCTCGGGCTGGATTCTCTCGCCGATCGTCCGTTTCGTACGCTGAGCGGAGGCGAACGGCAGATGACGCTCATCGCCCGCGCCCTGGCCTCGGAGTGCCGCTGCCTTGTCCTCGACGAACCCGCCTCCGCGTTGGACTTCGGGAATCAGAACGCCATGCTCCGCACGCTCCGGTCACTCCGGGAAGACGGCATGGCGGTGATCATGAGCACGCACATGCCGCACCACGCGCACGTCGTCTCGGACAGGGCGCTGCTTATGTTTTCCTCCGAGGAGCATGTTTGTGGAAAATGCGACGAGGTTCTCGTCGACGAGAACCTGCGAAGGCTGTATGGCGCCGATGTCCGAAGGATATCGTTTTCCTCCGGCGGCAGAGGGTATTCCGCCGTCGTGCCGCTGTTCTCATAACGAGTCGAAGGGAGATTTTTGTAATGTTGATCGAAAGAAAAGCTCTGCGAACTCTGCTCTACACCATGCTGACCTGCCCGTGCCCCGTTGGAGAGGAACATGAACGCGCGCTCGTCGAGGCGTTCCTCTCGTCGGAAGACGACCCGCTGGATTTCGGAGCGTTTCTCTCCATCGCCGACCGGAATCCCCTCCCCACGCCCCTGCATCTTTTCCTCCGGTTCTTCGCGGACGGAAGAGAAACGCCGCTTGCGGACGACGTCGTCTTCTCCGACATTCTCCGCTATTTCGGCGGGCACTATCATTGGGAACGTTCCATCCAATCGTTCGATCCGCTGACGATGCGCAACTCGGCATCCTACCTGATCGGGCACATGTTCCTGCCGGTAATTCCCGTTCCGGGAAGCGAAGGACGGCAAGCGCTCTGGAAATCGCCCGAAGCCTCGGTCCTCTTCAAGGAGACGATTCTCTTTCCGGGAGTACCGCTCGCGGAAGACGGACTGTACGCGCTGCACCTCGGGGGATTGGTGGCGTCCCTCTCCCGTTCGGAAGCCGAGATGCTCCAACGCCATGCGCTGTTGCTGAAAGACATGCTCCGTCTCGCCGATGAAACGCCGGAAATCGACTGCTCGCGCTTCTACTTCGGCAAGAACCATAAAGACGCGACACTCTCTCGGCTCCGGCGCAACGGCGTTTAGTAAGGAAGAAGCCCTCTCCGGGAACAACCTCGGAGAGGGCTTCTTCCCTCTTATGCTTCCGTACCGGCGTCGCGATCCTCTTGAGGCGGTTCCCGCCGCGCCATCCCCTTCAGCAGATCGTTGAGCACGACGCCTGTTTCCAGGTGCTTCTTCTGCACCTCCCGAAGCGACGCCATATCGCTTTCGTACTCCTCCTTGCCGTACACGCCGCCCTCGCTCCGCTCTTTCAGGCGGGAGCAGATGAACGCAAGCTTCTCCGCCGCCGAGGTCATCAGAGAGACGTACCCCCGAAGCATGCCCAGAAACTTCCCCTCCGAAGAGGCGGCTTCGGACTCTTGACGCCGTATCGCCGTCTTGACCTCCGCAAGCTCCCTCAGCAGCTCCTCGAGCATCCCGAGGTTGGCCGAGTAGTCGATCGGGCGGTAGATTCCGGGGATGCGCACTATCTTGCGCAGAGATGGCTTGAAAAGATTCTCCTGCACCGCCATATACCTCCGGAGCATTCCGTCGACGCGCCGGGCAAGGGCGGCCGTTTCATTCACCGACGTCATGAATCCGCACTCCTCTCCTGCTGTTTGGTCTCGTTGTCCGGCACGACGAGCACGCCGTCGAGTACCTTTTCGAGCGCGGCCACCGCGGCGGCGAGCGCCTCCTCGTCGGCTCCTCTGTCGGCGAGGAGCTTCTTCACCGCTGCCACGCTCTCTTCGAGTTCGCCAAGAACTTCGCCGACTTCCGCCCGGTGCTCGTCGGGCAGCGCTTCGAGCTGTCCTCTGGCGACCGAAACCAGCTCTCCGGCGATCGCCGCCGCGCGCATCCCTCTCTCTCTGAGGGGATCGCCGTCGAGCGACTCGGAAGCCTCGCGCCCGGAGAAGAGCAGAGCGAACGCAACGAGAGCGACAAGGCAGAGAAGGACCGACAGGATCATCAGACGCGCTTTTGTGTTCATGCACTCTCTTCCTCCCGTATGAACGACATCGAAACGTACCGGACACGCGCGCCGCACGTGGAATGGACACGCCGGTACGTAAAATTACTGATACCGATGTATTCTATCATCGAAGAGGGGAAAGAAAAAAGCCCCCCGCGCAGAGAGGGCGTTCGTTTCTTGAAAAAACACTCCGAATTCAGCCGTAGAGAGGTCGGCGGGGCCTCCCGGAATCGCGGGACGAAAGCGCTCGGCTCACGCCTTCCGCTCTTCTTCAGGAGACGGCCTTTGTCCTGCTTCCCGGCTTCACCAGCGGGAGGCCCTTCGCGCAGAGGGGGCACTCCTCGGGCTTCCACAGCGGAAACGCCACCTTCCAGAGCGACTCCGGGGCATGCGGAAGCGAGGACTTCCCGCCGCTTCTGTCGATGACGGCCCCCGTCCCGCCCCACGTCGCTCCGCCGCGTTCGAGGACGCTTCCCACTTCGCCGGAGGAGACGCCGGTGGTGACCACGTCCTCGATGACCACGACGCGCTTCCCTTCGGGGAACGGGAAGCGGCTGAGGACCATCTCGCCGTCGCGCCGCTCGCAGAAGATGAAGGGAACGTCGAGGGCGCGCGCCACCTCGTGCCCGATGATGAGACCGCCGAGCGCGGGCGAGGCGATAATGTCGGGCGAGTACTTTCTTACCTTCTCCGCAAGCGCCTCTCCGGCGAACGCGGCGTAGCGCGGGAAGCGCAGCAGCAGGGCGCACTGCATGTAGTCGCTGCTGTGGTTCCCCGAAGTCAGCAGAAAGTGGCCTTCAAGGTGCGCGCCGCTCTCCTTCATCATCTCCTGCAACTTCTCAAGCATTACAGACTCCTGCATTTCAGCCCCTCCTCTATCGACGCGGCGATACTTCTCACCGCCGCGATTCTGTTCGGAGCGTTCAGTATCGGACGCCCCACGACGATGTAGTCCGCACCGTTCGCGATCGTCTTCTGCGGCGTGGCGACCCGCGCCTGGTCGTCGTCGGCGCTCGCAGGGCGAACCCCCGGAACCACGGTGAAGAGCCCCTCTCCGGCGGCGCGGACCACGGGAAGGTCGAGCGGCGAACAGACGATACCGTCGATACCTGTCTCGCGGCAGAGCGCGGCGCGTTTTTCGAGCGCGTCGGGGAGCGAACACCCGGGAGCCACCTCGGCCCACGAGGCGTCGTCGAAGCTCGTGAGGACGGTCACGCCGAGCAGGTTCGTCCGCGACCCCGCCTTCTCTTTGCCGCGGCGGGCCTCTTCCAGCATCTTCCGGCCGCCGCCGCAGTGCAGCGTGAGCGCCCAGAGGTTCTCCGAGGCGAGCGCCTCCGTCGCCTGAAAGACGGTATTGGGGATGTCGTGCAGTTTGAGGTCAAGGAAGATGGAGAACCCCATCGCGCCGATCTCGCGCAGAAAGGGGAATCCTCCGCGGGCATACAGCTGATGGCCGATCTTCACATACTTCAGTTCTCCTTCGAGGGAAGCGAGCAGCTCGCGTCCCTCCTCCACACGCTCGACGTCGAGCGCTAGAATAAGCCGTTCCAGTCCGTTGTTCATCTCCGCGATCCTCCTGTTATTCATGACGCCCCAGGCCGGTCAGCCCGGAGACGGTGTCGATCTTCTGTTCCGCAAGATAGGCCGAAAGCCCGGCGACGATCTTCCGCGGCAGGTCGAAGTCGGTGAAGAGCGCGCTGCCCACTTCCACCGCCGACGCTCCGGCGAGAAGCATCGACGCCGCATCCTCCCACGATGCGACGCCGCCGCACCCGACCACGGGAATCCTCACCGCGCCGCAGACCTGCCATACCGTGCGCAGCGCGAGCGGGAACACCGCGGGACCGGAGAGCCCGGCGACCACACGCTGGAAGGCCGGACGTTTTTTCTTGATGTCCATCGCCATGCCGAGCCACGTATTCCCGCAGACGATGGCGTCCGCGCCCTCCGCCTCGGCGGCCTTCGCCACTCCGGCGAGGTCCGGCGACTGCGGGGTGAGCTTCACCCACAGCGCGCCCTTCCACTCGCTTCGCGCGATGCGCACCGCCTTCGCGGCGCTTTCGGCCGAGATCCCCCACGCCATGCCGTCGCCGTCCACGTTGGGGCAGGAGATGTTCAGCTCGATGGCGGGGATGCCGGGAACTTCCGCGAGCGCGGCGATGCTCTCCCGCACCTCGCGCTCGGACTCCATGACGAGGTTCACGAGGAAGGGGCGGTTCGCGCCCCGGACGAGGGGGAGGTAGTCGTCGAGGAAGGAACGCACCCCGCCGTTCTGCAGGCCGATGCTGTTCAGCATGCCGCAGGGCGTCTCCCGGACGCGGACGCCCTTGTTCCCCGCCCTCCCGTTCAGGCTGACGGCCTTGGTGCAGAGCGCGCCGACGCCTTCCAGCCGCTCGGGAGACCAGAGTTCCGCCTCGTACGGCCAGACTCCGGACGCGATGATCACCGGCGATTCGAGGTTCAGTCCGCCGAGCGGGACATGCATCTCAGTCCGCAAATTCATTCCACAGCACCTCCTCCGCAGTGAAGACCGGGCCGTCCACGCAGACCCTTCTGTTGCCGCGCGCGGTCGGGATGACGCACCCGAGGCATCCGCCCATGCCGCACGCCATCCTGGACTCAAGCGCCACTCTGATCCGCGTGCCGTCCTCGGGGTACTTCGCCGCGAGCGCCCGAAGCATCCCCTGCGGACCGCAGGCCCAGACCTCAGTATCGGCGGGAAGTTCGGGGGGGAGGCCGTCGAGCGCCGTTCCCCTCGTCCCGACGCTTCCGTCGTCGGAGAAGAGGTCGACTCCGGGGAAGGACTCCTTCAGCCATTCGGCAAACCCCTCCCACCCTCTTCCCGCGACACCCATCGAGACGCCCGCGATTTTTGCCATTCCAAGGCGCCGCGCCGCGAAGAGCAGCGGCGCCGCACCGACCGAGCCCCCCGCGAGGAGCACTTTCTTCGGCAGGGGCGTGTCGCCGCGCGAGGAAAAGAACCCTCTCCCTATCGGGCCGCGGACGACGAGCGAATCCCCCTGGCGCTTCGAGGCGAGCAGCTCCGTCCCTCTTCCGACGACTCTGTAAAGCATCTTGAAGATCCCGCCGGAGGCAGCCGCCACGGCCAGCGGACGCCCCAGAAAGGGGTCGCCGCAACTTCCGGGGCGCACCATCACGAACTGCCCCGGCTCCGCGGCGGAGGCGATATCTTCGCACTCCACCGCGAGCAGGCCGGAGCCGTCGCCCAGGGCGCGGCCGCCGGCGACTTTCGCTTCATAGTCCCGGGGCGCGCTCCCTCCGCAGGTCATTCGCCATCCTCCAGGCGGTTCATCCGCACGTTCCCTTCAACCAGCGTCATCACCGGCCACCCCTGCAACATCTCGCCGTCCCAGGGGCAGAGGCGCGCTTTGCTCTTCCACTCGTTCACATCCACCCGCTTCACCGCGTCGAGGTCGAGCACCGTGATATCCGCCGCAGCGCCCTCTTTGATCGCGCCGAGCGCGCGCCACGGGCGCGGAAGCAGCGCGGCGGGACCCGATGTGAAGAGGGAGAGCAGGTGCTCCAGCGCGACCGGCTCGCCCAGCTTAAGCCAGGTATCCAGCACCACCGCGACAGAGCACTCGATCGAAGCGATGCCGCAGGGCGCTTCCTGGAACGGAACGTCCTTCTCGTCCATGTGGTAGGGGGCGTGGTCCGTGACGATCGCGTCGGCCGTGCCGTCCGCGATGGCCTCCCAGAGCGCCTTGACGTCCTTGCGCGTCCGCAGCGGCGGGTTCACCTTGTACGTGGAGGAGAAGCGGCTGACGAGGATGCAGTTCTCGTCCAGCGAGAGGTGGTGCGGCGTCACGTCGCAGGTCACCGGAAGCCCTTCTTTTTTCGCTTGCCGCACCGCGTCCACTCCCAGCTCCGTGCTCACGTGCGTGAAGTGGATGGGGGCGTCCGTCTCGCGGCTCAGCGCGATGCCCCGCTGGATGTCGATGACCTCCGCCGAGGCGGGCCACCCCTTCAGACCGCTGGAGGCCGAGACCACGCCTTCGTTTACGTGCGCCTTCGCCGTCAGCGAGGGCTCCTCGGGGTGCTCCATGATCCGCACATCGAGATCCTTGCTATACAGCAGCGCCGTCTTCAGCAGCTTCGCGTCCCACACCGGGGAGCCGTCGTCGGTGAAGAGGACCGCTCCCGTCTCCGCCATCAGGCCGAGTTCGGCGAGCTGCTTGCCCTGCCGCCCCTTGCTCACGCAGCCGGAAGGCAGCACTCGCGCGCCTCCGGCCCGTTTCCCCCGGGCGAGAAGGTACTCGACCGTGACGGGGTTGTCCACCGCAGGCTCCGTGTTCGGCATCGTCACGACGGTGGAGTACCCCCCCGCCGCCGCCGCGCGCGCGCCGCTCTCCGTATCCTCGCGCCACTCGTACCCCGGGTCGCGAAAGTGGACGTGCAGGTCGATGAAGCCGGGGCAGACCAGCTTTCCGCCGAGATCGTAGACCTCCGCGCCGTCCTCGGGGAGGCCGGAACCCCTGCGGGCGATCACGCCGTCCTTGACGAGGATGTCTTCGCACTCGCCGCCGAGACTCCTCCCGTCGAATATTTTCGCGTTCTTGAGCAGAATGGTCATCGCGCACCTCCAAGGCAAAGGTAGAGCAGGGCCATCCGGACGGCGACGCCGCTCCGGACCTGACCCAGAATCACGCTGTTCGGGCCGTCGGCCACGGAGGAAGCGATCTCCACTCCGCGGTTCATCGGCCCCGGATGCATCACCGCAGCCTTCGGCGAGGCGAGGGCGACGAGCGAATCCGTCGCGCCCCATCGCCGGTGGTACTCGTCGATGGAGGGGATGAGCCCGTCCTCCTGCCGCTCGCGCTGTATCCGCAGGAAGTAGAGGATGTCGGCCCCCCTGGCCGCTTCGCGCGCATCGGACACATACTCGACGCCGAGCGAAGCGGTATCTTCGGGCATCAGCGTCGCAGGACCGCTGAGCGTCACGGATACGCCCATCTTCCGGAACGCCTGGATGTCGGAGCGCGCCACTCTGCTGTGGAGCACGTCGCCGATCATGGCCATCTTCGCGCCGTCGAGGTCGCCGAGCTTCTTCCGAGCGCTGTGCAGATCGAGCAGCGCCTGGGTGGGATGGCCGTTCGTCCCGTCCCCCGCGTTGAAGACCGAGGCGCGGTGCAGCTTCTTCGAGAGGTAGTCTGGGACGCCAACCGCGCCGTGACGCACCACCACCGCGTCGGCGCCCATCGCTTCGAGCGTCCAGACCGTGTCGCGGAGCGTCTCCCCCTTGCTCGTGCTCGATCCGGAGGCCGACCAGTTCACCACGTCGGCGGAGAGCATTTTCTCGGCCAGCTCGAAGGAGACCCTGGTCCGCGTCGAGTTCTCGAAGAAGCAGTTCACCACCATCTTTCCCCGCAGCGCGGGGACCTTCTTGATCGGGCGGTTCATCAGCTCGTCCATGTAGTCCGCCTGCTCCAGAAAGAAGTGCAGCTCCTCTCTCGTCCAGCCTTCGAGGCTGATGAGGTCCTTATGCCTCCACTCCATGCCCGGCACCTCCGTTCCGTTCGCAGATGACGACGCCGTCCGTGCCGTCGAGTTCCTTCACCCGCACCTCGACGTTCTCCGAGCGCGAGGTGGGGATCGTCTTTCCGACGTAGTCCGCGGCTATAGGCAGCTCCCTGTGCCCTCGGTCCACCAGCACGGCGAGCTGCACGCGCTCCGGACGCCCGAGGTCGGTGATCGCGTCGAGCGCGGCGCGGATGGTCCGTCCCGTGAAGAGGACGTCGTCCACCAGCACCACGCGCTTCCCCGTGATGTCGCCGGGGAGCGAGGTGCTGTGCACCACGGGCTGGTCCGCAAGCGTCGAGATGTCGTCGCGGTAGAGCGTGATATCCAGCTCGCCCGCCGGGACTTTCACCTTCTCTTCGGCCTTGAAGATCTCCCTCAATCGGGCCGCGAGGTGCACGCCGCGACGCTGAATTCCCAGAAGCACCACGTCGTCGAGTCCCTTGTTCCGCTCGACGATCTCGACGGCGATACGCCGGAGCACCCGCTCCATATCCCCCTCCGTCATGACCGTCGCCTTCTCCGTCCACAGTTGTCCTGACTGCGCTTTCACCACGATCCCATCTCCCTTCCGTAAAAAAAGAGCCCCTCTCCCGACGGGAGAAAGGCTCCGACATTTTTTCCGACAACAGAAAGAGAAGCGCTCCGAACACGCGACCGACAGATAGTGTTGTACATGGCGCCTTCCCCCTCTCTTCGAGCTGGGGGAATGATAGCACACTCTCGAAATCTATGCAAGCGGTTGCAAAGAAAAAAATCAGCGAAGAAGAGTTACCTTTCTCCCTTTTCCGCAACTCTCCGGACGAGGAAACGCAGGAGCTTCGGGAAGACCTCCACGAAGTACGGAAGGTGCAGGCGTTCCGTGTTTTTGTGGGCGTCCTTCCCGAGCGGGCCGAAGTTCAAAATCGGGATGTCCAGCTCCGCAAGCGCCTCCGTCGGCAGGCCGTAGAGCCGTTTCCAGCCGGGCATGTTGCCGGCGAACGTCGCCATCTCCAGCGCCTCGCCCTGAAAACCGCAGTAGCTGAGGTCGGAAACCCCTTCGAAGAACGGACGTGTTTCCACCGTCAGCCCGAACCGTTCGCGCGCCTCCCGCACCGTCTCGCGCGCCGCACGCTCCATCCGGCGCTCTCCTTCCGCGACGCCGAGGTTCGCGCGGTGAGGGTACCACGGCGGCAGAAAGCCGAAGACGACAAGCGGTCCCGCCAGCGCGCAGGCCTCGACCATGCCTTCGACGAGCGCGACGGCCTTCGTCCGTTCGTCGGCCCCGGAAGGCGTCCGGGAAAGAACCTCTTCGACGAAGCCGGGGAACCCCGCGCTCAGTTTCGCCTCCGCCATGCGGCGCACCTCCTCGTACGAGAGCGCCATGGAACTCCACTTTCTCGAAGGACGTTCCGCCCCGTTCTTCCTCGCGAACGTACCGGCGTTGCGCTCATGCGCCTCTATCGCTTCCCGCAGCGCCTTTTCCGCGACGGCGCGCATTTCTGCGAGGATGCGCCCCGGCAGCTTCGTCGCCGTGAGGTAGCTGTAGAAGGAGAAGGCGCGCGTCATAATCGTCGCCGAGTACTCCCTCCGAAGGTCCGTCTGACGCATGCAGCCGAACGGCGGGTACGCTCTTCCGCCGAGCGAATCCGCATACTCCGGGTTGCCTTCGAGTTCGAGGTTGATCCGGGAGATCACCGGCGCGGCGCCGAACCCCTCGTAGTACTCCCCGACGTGCGTCTCTTTTCCAGAGCAGAAGAAAAAGGTGTTGATCTTCCCGATGCTGCCAAGGTAGATGGACGGAAGAGCCGTTTCCCCCGTCGCAAAAGTGGGTTCAAGCTCGATGCACGCAAGGTACCGAAGGCCATCCTCTCTCTGTATGCGCGCAAGTTCCACCGATGCGGCAAGCATCCCGGCGGAGTTGTTCTCCTCGTCGGGAACCGCGAGCAGCAGCAGGTTCGCGTCGAGCCCTTGCGGATTACGGGCTTCCTCCATCAGCAGGTCGACTCCTGCGGCAAGTCCGCTCTTCATGTCGGCCACGCCGCGCCCGAAGAGCCATTCGCCGCTCTCGAGATCGTGGCGCGCATCCCCCGGCATGGCGGCGACATGCAGACGTCGTGTGTACTCCTCCGGATCGAACGCGAAGGACGCAAGTTCGCCGCACGCCTCCGCGCTCACGACGTCCATGTGCCCCGCGAGGATCAGCGTATCCGCAGTCGGGCGATCCTTCCGGACGATGGCATAGAGGAAATGCCGCCCGAATGGGTCGCCGTCGAGTGGAAGAAGACGGAGGTCCTCCGGGTGCTCCTTAAAGTACGGTAGCGGCGCGAGACGGTCGTACAGAAAACGTGCGATGTGGTTCTCGTGCTCGGGCGAGGGAGAGACGCTCGGAATCCGCAGCATGTCGAGCAGCAGCCGATAGAGGCCGCTTTCCGCGTGCTTCTTCGGAACGCTTCCCCTCTCCTCAAGCATAGATTCCCTCCCGAAGCCAGGCGTTCAGCGCTTCTTTCTCCATGTGGGCGATTCCCAGATCCTCAAGAGTTACGCCGGTGGCCCGGAAGTCCGTCCCGGTCATAACGGAGGCGAGCGTGATCATGGACTCGATGACCGGAACCTGGATTCCGAACTTTTTCGCCAGCTCCAAATAGATGTGACAGCCGACGGGAATATCCTCGGTGATGTAGCGGTTGTGGATGGAGAACGGCCCCGTTCCCATCGCCAGCGTGTACTGCTCCTCGAAGGGGACGACGAACTTCTCCCCCATGTGCTCCGACCCCAGAATGTTCGACCTCGAAAAGAAGGCCTTCTCCGGAAAGTCCTGAATGCCGACCCCCATCGCTTCGGCGATGGCGCACTCTTCGCGGTAGAGGGCGAGCTGCACCTTCGAGATCGAAGGGCAGTATGCGTGCGAGTAAATGGAGAAATCGTACTTGTTCTCGCCGTAGACGACGCCCCAGTTCTCCATCGCGCCGACGCCGAGGATGGACCCAGGGCAGTGCAGGATAGGGTTGACATTGCTGAAACCGACGTCCGCGACGGTATCCCCTTGGACGGGGTGCTCCACGGAGTCGAGCGACGGGAGGTAGCGCTTCGATTCGAAAAAGGCCTCCTGGTCCGTCATCGGCAGCGCCGCCCCGCGCAGCGTGATCGCCCAGTAGTTGACGCTCACCTCGGGCATCTGCTGCCCGCCCATGCTCTTGATCCGGATGCCGTAGGGCTGGCTGCTCCACTCGCCGACGACGATCTTCTTCGCGCACCCGGCTTCGCGGAGCATCTTCCGGAAGAGCAGCGAGCCGAAGTTCGCCGTCGTGAAATGCACGACCATTCCATCCTCAAGATGCGGGATCAGACGCTCAAGAAAGGCTGTGTACCCCACGGCGGGGAAGCTGACGACGACGATCCCGGCGCCGCGGACGGCCTTCGCCATATCGTCGGTGACAACGTCGATCTTCGCCAACCCCTCGCGCTTGAATCCGTACAGGCTCTCCTGCCTTCCACCGACTCGTATCTCGCGCTTGTCCGCGATGCACCCCAGCCCCTCGAAGAACTCGGGCAGCTCGTAAAGGCGCACCTCACGCCCGGCGAGCGCCGTACAGGCGGCATGCCCGCGCGCCGTCGCCCCGCCGCCGAGAACCGCTACCGGTTTATCTTTCAAATACTCCATATTCATATCGGACGCCTCCTAGAGCCGGCCGCCGAGCACAAGGCGAGGCAGCCAGAGAGCAAGTTCCGGCAGGAAGGTCACCGCCAGAAGCGTCGGCAGCCATGCGAAGAGGATGAAGATCATGGCCGGTTTCATCATCTGCGAAACGGGCGTCTTCGCCATGCGCCCGCCGAAGTAGAGCGTCGGCGCCGTCGGCGGCGTCACGTTCCCCAAGCCGAGGTTCGTCCCGATGATCGCGGCGAAGTGAATGGGGTGAATCCCCAGGGAGACGACGACCGGGAGCAGTATCGGAGTGCAGAGCAGCATCGCGCTCACATCGTCCATGATCATGCCTATAATGATCATGAAGAGGTTGATCATCAGCATGAGCACGTACTTGTTGCTCGACAGCGCGGTGAGAGAGGAGATGATCATGGCCGGAAGGCGTTCCTGGACGTAGATGCGGCTGAGCATCATGATGCAGTACATCATCAGCATCACGACGCCGGTGGTAGTCGCCGTCTCGATGATCACCTCCATGAAGTTGCTCCGGTCGAGTCCCTTGTAGATCCAGAACCCCACCGGCACCGAGTAGAGCACGGCAACCGCTGCGGCCTCCGTCGGCGTCATGATGCCTCCGTAGATTCCTCCGAGGACGATGAACGGCATGAAGAGCGCAGGGAGCGCCTTTTTTCCGCGATTCCCCAGAAGCCGCATCGTCTCGGGGAAGGGAATGCGCGGAGCGACCTTCACGTTCGGGTCGTTGCGGAGCATTATGATATTTAAAATGCTGAGCAGAATCATAAGAACGATGCCGGGCCCCACCGTGGCAAGAAAGCACGCGAGCACCGACTGCTGCCCCACCCAGGCGAAGAGAATCATCTGCGAACTCGGCGGGATCAGCAGGCCGAGCGGCGCGGCGCACGAAACGAGCGCGGCGCTGTGCCCCATCGGGTAGCCGTTCTCCCTGAGGCGGGGGAACATGATGGAGCCGATGCACGAGAGAGTGGCGGCGCAGCTTCCCGAGATGGAACCGAAGACGGCGCAGGAGACCACGGAGACCACGCCGAGTCCGCCCTTGACGCGGCCGACGAAGACGTCGACGAAGTTGACGAGCGACGTGCCTATGCCTCCCCTGTCCATCATCCCGCCCACCATGATGAAGAGCGGGATGGCCAGCAGGACGATCGAACTCATCTGACTGAAGGCGTAGGGGAGCAAAAAGGACGGGTCGTAACCGTGGGTAATCACCATGAAGGTTGTCGAGAGCATGAAGCAGAAGGGAACGGGCAGCCCGAGCAGCAGCGTCGCGATTATAAGCAGAAGCGCAATGGTAATCGCCATTCGTGTTTCCTCCAGTGCGCCGGCCGGGCGCTCCGCAGCCATCGTGCAGACGCCGCGGAACAGCCTGGTCGGCTGTAAGATGCGCTCCCTACCGGGAGGCTCCCTCCTTCTTCATCGCAATGAAGGAGAAAAGATCTTCGAAAAAATAGACGACGGCGTACAGGGACATGAGCGCATAGCCGAAAAGCACCGACGTCTGGGAGATGAAGACGGGTATTCTGAGTCCTGTCGTGCGCGGCATCCAGACATAGCTGTACCACACCATGTCGACGGCCCACACGGTAAAGAGAATGCAGAGCGCGGCGATCGTCAGGTTGACCAGCACGCTCAGAAATGCCTGCGCACGCACGGAGAGCATTTGCGGGATGATGTCCGCCTTCACGTGGCTCTTGTCGTACACGCCGTACGAACTTCCTATGAAATACAGCCAAAAGGCCGCGATCACAACGATCTCCTCTATCCCGAACAGATCGGTCTTGAACACGTACCGCAGCAGCGCCGCGACGCACATGATCAGCACCACGAAACAGCTGCTCAGGACGAGAAGCGCTTTTTGCAGTTTGAGCAGAAACTTCCAGATAAAGGACGATCTGACGGTCTCGACGAAACTCACGGCAACCCCCTCCAGTGATGCGCGGGGCGGCGACGCCCCGCGCGCGGCGTCGTTTTATTGCAGCGATTCCCTGATCTTCTCCAGCGTTTCCTTTCCGTAGGTCTTCTCGAGCTTGGGCCATGTCGTCGCGCGCACATGCTCGGCGATCGCGGCCATCTCCTCCGCGGTTATCGGCAGGATCTCCACTCCCGCCTCCGCCAGTTTCTTCTGGTACTCAAGGTCCTCCGCGTTGCTGTCCGCGAAGCTCTTGTCGGCCTGCGCGTTCACCGCGTCGACGAGCACTTTGCGGTCCTCGGGGGAGATCTTCTCCCACACCTTCTTACCGACGATGTACGCCGTCTGGTCGAAGAGGCAGTTATAGGGGATGTAGTATTTTATGACGTCGCGGAAGCTCAGGTAGTTGATCTGGGAGGAACCGCCTATCCAGCCGTCGCAGACGCCCGTCTGGATGCCGCTGTACGTGTCCGCGTAGGGGATGGAGGTCGTCCGGAATCCGAGGTCCTCCGCGGTCTCCTTGTAGACGGCGAGCGGCGCGACACGGATCATGGCGTCCTTGTCCACCCCGGCCTTCGCATGGTTTTTCGGCTGTTTCGCAAGACCGACGCCGACGAACCCGTCGCCGTAGATCCGGAGGAGGTGCACGCCCAACTTTTCAAGCGACTCCTCGATGATCGAATACACGTAGGAACCCGGGGAGAGCTGCTTCTGCATCCCTTCGCCCGTGGACGCGAGGAAGGGAAGCGAGCCCACTTCGAGCATGGGGTCGAACTGGCTGGGGAGGAAGATGAGTCCCATCTCGATCGTGCCCCGCCGGATCTCCTCGAAAACCTGCGTATAGTCGCCGAGCTGGTTCGCAGGGAACAGATCGAGGATCACCCGTCCCTCCGTCCCCTTCTCGACGATCTCCTTGATGGCTTCGAGGGATTTGCTTCCCCTGTACTCCGGAGAGGAGATTCCCGCAACTTTCAGCACCAGTTTCTCCGCCGCGGCGGACGGCAGCGCGAAAACTCCCGTCAACAGCAACCCGAGAACGAACGCTCCCAGAACTCCGCACGCAAAGCTTTTTCTTCTCATCATGACATCGCTCCTTTCAGAATCATTCATGCCTGGAACAAACCTTTTCCGCGCAGTCATTTTCCCCCGCAACGCCTCCTTTCACGGCGTCAGCGCCTGAACTGGAGCTTGTACGAAAGCTCCTCGGCGCCGTCCTTCAGAAGATGAAGCCATTCGACGACTTTCCCCTCCGTCGCGTGCTTCTTGGGCGCGGCCATGGCGAGAGAGATACGGACCGCTCTCTCCCGGTCGAAGACGGGAACGGCCAGCGACAGCACGCCGATGGTGAACACCTCGTCCTCCAGGGCGTACCCCTGCTCGCGGATTTTCCGGTACTCCTCCATTAAAAGTTCTCTGTCGACAAGCGTGTACGGTGTGCGGCGTTCCAGCTCCGAAGCGTCGAGAAGACTCCGGATATGCTCCTGGTCCTGGTAGGCGCACAAAAGCATCGCGGAGCCTCCCGAGTTCAGCGGGATGCTCTTGCCGATAAAGTCGTTCACGTCGTACACGCCTCCCGGCACTCTGTGCTTGTAGGCCGGGAAAGCGCGGTCGCCCTCCCAGATCGTGATATACGTGGTCTCGCCGACAGATTTGGAAGTATGCGCAAGTATCGGAGGCGCCGTCTCGCCGATCCCCTTGAAGTGACCGTACACGTTGCCGAGCCGAAGCATGATGGGGCTGAGATGGTATTTTTTGGAAGAATGATCCTGAATAACGAAGTTCTGCTCCTGCATCGTCCGGAGCAGCTTGTATGCCCCGCTCTTCCCGATGCCGGCATGGGAAGCGATCTCGGAAAGGCCGAGTTCATACGGCGGTTCGCCAAGACGTTTCAGAAGAAGCAACGCTTTTTCCAGACTGCTCACGCGTACCCCTCGTTTCCGTATAGGAAATTAATTTTCCCATAGAAGAATACCATGCACTATAGCAGCAAGTCTGTGATTTGTCAAAATTTAAAAACCGTCTTACATCTTCTCCGCTCGGTATACCCTCGACAATGTCTCCGGACGGAACAAGATGCTGCAATATACCCTATCTACTTGACAAGTCTATTTTTTGCACCTATTATTTGAGAAGGAAAAACTTCGTCGATATTTAAAAATGGTGTTTTTGCTTCTTATCTAGGAGGAACGTCCTTCTATCGCGCCACGATGTCCTTCTTCGCCTTTTACGTACATCGGCTGATTTAATGCTCAACGCTCCTGGTGTGTTCATGGCGTTCTCAGGAGTGAAGCGCAGTTTTTCCGGGGTGTGTTCTATATTTACTGCGCGCTACTACGACGGGAGACTCTGTTCGTCGGTTTTTCACCGATATGACGGAGCGTAGGGAATGTGAAAGAAAGGAGAGAGAACAATGAGGTTTCGAGGATCGATACTTATGCTGATTGTGATCTTGATTCTGATTCCTGTGACAAGCGAAGGGTGTACCACCATTCTGGCGGGTAAGAATACGACTGCGGACGGCTCCGTGCTTCACGGACATAACGAAGATATGGGGTTCACCGCCGTAGGGCGCTTATGGCCAGTCCCCGCCGCCACACATCGGAAGGGAAGTACCGTTGATGTTCCGTACGTCTCTCTTGAGCTTCCGGATGTCACCTACGGATACTGGGCCTCGGGCAACGCATTTGGAACGTCCGGGCTCGGAATAGCCGCAGAATCCCGCTCCTACGACTCCGTTCTCGTCGGTATGAACGAATTCGGTCTTACCATGAGCTGCAACTGGATGTATTCAAAAGAAGAAAATCTTCCGGGTCAGGGAGTCCGCAGGTACGCTCTTCGACAGCTCATCCTCGAACGGGCAAAAACGGCGCGGGAAGCGGTCGAGTTCATAGGAAAAATCATCGATACGCATTCTCAGGCCGACTGGGGAGGTTTGACATACTGCCTCGCCGACCCCGATGAAGCGTGGATTGTCGAGACCACATCGAAAAACTGGGTGGCGCGCCGAGTGAAAGACGACGAGGTTCTTGTGATCGCAAACCGTTTCACCATCGGAGAAGAGTACGATATAGCAAGCAAGGGACTCCTCGACACGGCGCAAAAAAAAGGCTGGTTCGATCCGTCGAAGGGAAAACCCTTTAACTTCAAAGCCTCGTACGGCGATCCCGTCCGTATGAGTTCCCCGTACGACATCGACAGGGAGGAGAGGGCGTACGCTCTTCTGAAGGGAAAAACCGGAGCGCTTCTTCCGGCGGATCTTATGCTGGTCTTAACGGACGCCTACGAAGGAACGACCAAGTATCACAAACCGATCAACCATATCGAGCCGTGGGAGGATGTCACCGACAAGCTGCTCATTCCCAGAGCGATCCGGACGAATCTCTGTCAATCCTCCACAGTGGCGCATCTGCGGGGGAATATACCCGCGGACGTCGGGAACGTTCTCTGGTATGCAATGGCTGTTCCCGGCTACTCCGGCTACTTCCCCGTCTATGCGGGAGCCTCTTCCGTTCCGGACGAGTTCATGAACGTCAACAGCGCCTACGGAGCTACTTCGGCATGGTGGACTTTCCGTATGCTCCAGAAGATCACGGATACGGAGCATGATCTTCTTTTCAGCATACTCAGGAGTTTCTGGGAAGGAGAGCGGGCGGCGGCGATGATCGGCGCCGCGACGGTCGAGGAGAGAGCCCTGCGTCTTATCGAGGAGGGGAAAAAAGACGACGCGAGGAAGTTACTGGATCGCTTCACTTTCGCACGAGCGAAAGACACGCTGCAGAACGCGCACGTATTCCTTCGCAAGTTCCAGGACAAAACGGGAAACGTCCCGATCCACTAATATACTTTTATAATATTTTGAACAACACCCCAATCCGCCTTGAAAAACAAGGCGGATCTTTTCTTATACTTTCGCATAATAAGATTTTTTTATTCTTCAGAAATTTTTTCGAAAGCTAGAGGACGGAAGCGAGAAGACGAAGCGCTTCTTCGAGCGCCGCGGCGAACCGTTCGTTCAGGTCGCCGTCCTCCGCCCAGGAGGCGATGTGGAAGACGAAGCTCTCGTTTCTCGAAAGATAACGAACGGAAAGGCCGCCTCTCTGGACCGGGCCGTACCCGGCGAGCGCAAGCCCTTCCCCGGTCGTCGTGCTCGTCGAGAGAGAACATGACGTCAGCTTCGTCCATGCCGGAGAAGAGTAAATTCCTGGTTCGGCGGCGATACCGAGTTCCGTGCCGCGCATACGCCATATCTCCCGAAGAAGGCCGAGGTGCCCCTCCGTTCCCCTGCCGGACAGGCATTCCTCTATTCGTTCCTTGTGGGCCACGCTCGCCGCGAGCAGGAGAGGTCGGAGAGACAACCGGTCGCACGCACCCGAGCACAGCGCGTCGAGAAAGGCGGCGGCTTCCCCGGTGAGCGGACGGGTTCCCTCGGTCCGTCCTCCGGCGAAACGGCGCATGTGGACGGACTCGTACGCGCTTCTCCACTCTCCCCGGGTCATACGTCCCGCAAGAAGAAGCGCAAGCTGTACGAAGGCGTCGGGGCTGACGCCGGCACGCTTCGGAAGATCGCTTCCGAAAGAGGAAACGCGGAGAACGCTCTGGCGACGTCTTCGCGAAAGCTCGCAGGCGCTCTTCTCGGCCTCCCCGAGGAAGGCGCGCGACTCCGGGGAAAGGTAAAAACGGAGAGGAAGGGGTTCGGAGAGATTCTTCGCGGTTCCTCCCGCAGCGTGCGCGCGTTCCAGAACCGTCTTCACGAGCGGTCCCATGTGCGTGCCGTCGCGCGCCGAGTGCTCGAAGTTGATCCCCGCCCATCCGTCCACCGTGACGATGATCTGCAGCGCCTTCTCGTACCATGCGTTCTTCCCCTCGTCGAAGAGGAAACGATGCGCGGCCTCCTCCGGCCGCCCTCCGCAGGGAGAATCCAGGCGCAGAACGAAAAGGGCGTGCTCGACCATATCCAGAAGGCGGGAGTTTTCCTCCGAAGAGGCGCGCAACAGTACTCGCCCTCTCGCGGCTTCATCGCGAGGAAGACAGGTCAGCAACCCCGGAGAAAGATCCCCGGAAGCGCCGGTCGCCGCAATACGTTCGAGCAGTTCGGAGGTTTCTTCTAAAGGGCGCGGCTCTCCGCCGGGCGAGATCAGTTCAAGGAGATGAAAAGAACCTTTCGAGAGAATGATCGCGCTTCTGCCCGCAAGACTCTCCGAGTTTCCTTGAATCGGGAGATCTCGAGGAACCGCCGCACTGCGGGATGCGCGGAAAATCGAGGTGAAGCTCTTCATGCAGAGGGGTTCTCCCCGCAGTACGTCGGGTTCGAGTTCCCCGCGATCTATCGTTGTACAGAGGGACGCAGCCGCAAGCGCCAGACGGGCCGCGAGGCGGAAGGGATTCTCTTCGCCCGGAAGGGAGTCGGGATCGAAGATATAGAAGGGGTTGGCATAAACCGGCAACGGTTCTCTACAATTCAGATACCAGCCCTCCCAGTAGGGAACGCTCCGGAGGATGTCATCTCCTTCCTCGCTCCTGATTCGCTCCAGCGCTCCCTGCAAAAGCTCCGCATCGCGCAGGAGGAAGTCATCGACGGCATCCCGCGAACTGCTGCGCTCCGCATCGTTCAGAAGGGGATCGCTCCAGTGAAGGAGACGGGCGCAACTCCGTCGGACGTCGTCGAACGGGGGAGGAGGAAGCGCGCTTCGCTCGTTACTGCGGAAAGACGCCTTCATGCTTCTTTTCGCTCTCGGCTATCTCCCGCACAAGAGAGAAAACGAGCACCTTGCCGTCGTAGAGCAGGGGGGAAGCCTGCGCTTCCACCTTCCGTACGACTCCGTCTTTGCGGCGGTGAAAGAAGACGAAGCTGTTCCGTTCGCCGTTGCGAATCCGCTGTAAATACTGCTTGAGTTCCGGTGGGGGAGATATGTTGATCTCGAAAAAGCAAATGCCGGCCAGCTCCTCCCTGGAGTAGCCATAGAAACGGCAGGCTGCGTCGTTGCAGTCCAAAATTCTGCACTCTTCCGGATCGATGATGAGCATCACCATGTTGGAGTTGAGGAAAATCGACGAGTAGCGTCGCTCGCTCTCTCTGAGGGCTCCTTCCAACGCGCGTATTTCCGTTAGATCTCTCCCGGCGGCGATGACGCCTTCCTCGTTCTCCTCTTCGCTCTTCCATCGACTGCACGTCCAGGCGATCGTGCGGGTTCGGCCGCCGCTCACGGAAACCTCCGTCTCCAATTCCCCGGAAGAACCCGCCGCTCCGTTTGCCAAGCGATTCATCCCCTCAAGCACGTACTCCCGGTAGAGATCTTCCGGGAAGAGCTTCTCCAAAACGCGAGCATCCGGAGACAGGGCCTCTTCGCTGCAATAACCGCTCAGCCGTTCGGCCGCTTTATTCCAAAGGATAGGGTTCCAGCGCTTGTCGAAGATCATCAACCAGACGTTCATGCCGTCAAGTATCTCGTCGAGGAAGCGCCGGTCGAGCCGGCGTTCTCTCTCCGCCAGCACCGAATCCGTCACGTCGCTGAAGACGAGCGCGATTCGCCCCCATTCGGGAGAGAAAACCCACATGTCGAAATACTTGCCGATCTTCGGGTAGTGCGCTTTGAACCGCACCTTGCTTCTTGTCTCGGCGACGCGGACAAAGACATCGAAATACGGAACCTTCTCTCCGAAGATCTCGCTCCCCTTCCTGCCCACGGCCCTTTCCGCCGAAATACCGGAAACGTGTTCAAAGGCGGGATTGACCTTCTCGCAGATGAAATCCTCAACTTCGCCGGAATCGTCGTAAAGAAGGCGATACACGGAAACCGCTTGTTCCATGCTCCAGAGGACCGCTTTGCAGAGAGCGTGCTCGCCGTTATCCGAAAAGTCCTCGCAGGCGACCCCTTCTTCTTCAGCTTTCCGGACGATCTCGTTCAGCTCTTCCAATTGATCTAAAAGGCTGTCGTCCCAGTTCTCCACTCAATCCAACCCCTCTCCGCCGAAACTCGGCTCAATACAGCCCCTTCTGTATGTTTCCGTTCTTCCGGTCAAAATAGTAGCCTGCGCTCAACTCCGCAGAAGAAACAGTTATCTGGGACTCCCAAATCTTCAGCGTGACGTTCGCGTAAATCTTATCCCGGATTTTGATGAGCGGAGTTCCTTTTCTTTCAGCGAGTATCGCCCGTTTTTCATCCTCGATCTTTCCCGCGAACTCGGCCATGTTTCCGCCGACTTTTTTGTGGTAGCGCGCCAGAAGAAAGAGCTTCCCCTTCTCCTCCTCCGAAAGACGCTCCAGATCGAAACCGAGGCCGGGGCGTTTTATCGAGAGCATGGCCTGTTCGATCTTCGTTTTCATCGCTTCAAGCTCCGCCTTCTTCGCCGTCAATTCGGCGATATTTCTGTTTCTGACCGCATCGCGCCCCGCTTCGAGCAAAGTTTTCGGCTCCATGGCGGAACCGGCCGAGAGCGTCTTGATCGTCGTTCCGGCGGTCGTAACGCCGCCGATGATCCCTCGCCGGTTCTTCCCCTGCACGAGGACGGATTGCCTTGCTTCGAGCGCGGCGAAGAGGGTGTAGCCCAAAATTTCGATGTTCACGCCGGAGACGAGCAGACCGTACTCCACGAACCCCGCGCGGATATCCTCCCCCGCCCGGATTTCACAATGTTCGCCGACGATGCCTCCTTCGACGATGCAACTTCCCGCAGCCTCGATGCGCGCGTTGTAGACGGAGCCCGTTACAGAGACATCCCGCCCTGCCCTCACGGAAAAACCCTCCGTCACCGAACCGCGGACGACCACCGAACCTATGAAGTCTATATCTCCGGACAGCAGATCGACATCGCCCGGAATCACAAGGACCGGGAGCACGTCCAGCTCGCCGCCGCGGAAGACGGGCTGCCCTACGTCGCGGGCGGTGAGCACTTCCGTAAGGCCGGCCTCCTCGGAGACGACGACGCCCTCTCCGAACTTCACCCGAAAAGGCGCCGGACGGCGCGAAGGAAGCGGCTGACCGTAGATGTCGACACCTTCTATTCCGTCACGAGGAGGACGCACCTTGGCGATCATGTCGCCGGCATGGACGATAGGGATACGCCAGATGTTTTTCCAGTCGATCGCGCGGTCGTCGGTTTCGTCGACCAGCTTGACCTTCTCGAAGGGTACGAGAAATTCTATCTTCCCCTCCGCCGGGTCGACCGGAGGCGTTCCCGACGCTACCAAGGCATCGGAGTCCGTTACTTCGCCGCCGTTGTTGCATCGTTCAACGATGGTCCGAACTTTTTCGCGATCAAGAGAGCGGAGTCCGGTCTCCTCCAGAGCCGCGACAATCTCCGCCGCGTTCAAAGGATTTCCGTCGCCGATCGAAGAGTAGGTATCCAGCCATGCGTGCAGACGATCATCGGAGACTCGGAGTTCCCATGACGCGTCTTTGCTCTCCGTCGGCAACGCGCCGGTCTCCTTCGCCCCGGAGAGGAAGTGGTCGATCTCCGTCACCAGTCTCTCCAGATTGGCCATCCGCAGTTCGTCCATGCGTTTTCTCCTTCCCGCCCAGGCGCTTCCGGCTTACGGAACCCGCCGCATCGAGCAAAAAACCATATCGACGCCGCCGGTGTCGTTGCACACCGCGTGCAGAGCGTACTCCAAAGGCATCTCGCCGGTTCTTGCCGGAAGAACGATGACGCCGTATTTCGATCTCCCACCGGCGAACACCTCCGCCAGATGTTCGCCGAACACGGCGACCCGTTCCTTGGGAATACCGAGCAACTCCCATGAAAGTCCGACCATCTCCTCAGGTTTCCGGTCGAAGAGCGCCGCGCCCTTTTTGCCGGAGAAACACGCTCTTCCTCCGCGATCGAAGACGTAGAGGTAGTCGGAAGAACTCTCTAAAATGCCGCCGAGTATCTTCGCCTGCAAGGCGCAATCGAAGGAGAAGAGGGAGAGCTGTTCTTCAAGACGCTGCTTCTCGGTGATATCATGAAGAATTGAAAAGAGATAGGTTCTTCCTTGAAACGGCATCGGCGAAGCGTATACCTCCACGGTACGGATTTCACCGTTCTTGAGGCGATGCGGGAAGACGAATCGGTTCTTCCCCCGATTCTTCGCCTCTTCCATGTTCTTGCGGAGTTCTTTCTCCGAAAGCAAATTGAAATCCCTGTTCGTCAGGGCGAGCATCTCTTCTCTGGAATAACCGTAGAGGGCGAGCGCCGCATCGTTGCAGTCGCAAACGGCGCCTGTTTCCGGGTCGACGAGCAGCATGGGAGCCCGCGTCTCCCGAAAGGCCGCGGCGTACCGCCGTTCGCTCTCCTCAAGCTCCTCCTCCATTCGCCGCGTTTCGGTCACGTCGCGCCCTAGAAAAAGAAGCCCTTCAGCTCCGACGTCCTCGAAATTCCACGTGCGTATCGTCCATTCTACACGGATACACTTTCCGGCGTCATCACATACTCCGGTTTCCAAACGGAATTTCGACACGCCGTTCCGGCGGCAGTCGAGTTGCTTGAGAACGGATTCCCTGACATTCTCCTCCTCGGAGAAGATACTCCAAAAATCGAACCCTCCCGAGAGCGCCTCTTCGGCGGAAATACCGGACATTCGCTCCGCCGCACCATTCCAGAAAACGACTCTTCCCTGCTCGTCGATCAGCGCTATCCAGACATCCACGCTTCCCAGAACGCTTTCCGTAAAACGCTCGTTTTCACGTCGTTCCCTTTCGGCAACAGCATGTCTGCTTGCATCGGAGAAGACCATGCAGAAGATCTCTCCTCCCGGAGAAAAAACGAGTATATCAAACACCTTGCCGAACTTCTCCAGGTACAACATCAAAGAGAATGATTCTCTCTCGGTCAGCGCTTTACTGAAAAATTCAAGGCCCGGGACATTCCGTCCTCCGCCGAAGAAAAAGTCGCTCCCCTTTCGGCCCGTCGTATTTTCCGAGTCCGCGCCGAAGAGCGTGCAGAATGCGGGGTTAACGCTCTCCAGAAGAAAATCTTCGGGAGCCCCCCGCGTATCGAAAAGCATCCGGCAGACGGCAACTCCGCGCGATGTCGAGTAGTAGACGAATCCCTTCGAATCCAGCGTTCCGTCCCGCTCCGCCAAAGACGCCTCGTCGGAGCGGCGTGCGGCCTCGGAGGCTATCGCCTCGATCCTCTTCAATACCGCATCGTTCCATTGTTCCATCGGCTTCCTCCTCCTTCCGAAAAGGCCTCGCTCAGAAAATGCCTCGCGCGATCGAAAAACTGTCTTTGTCCATGAAGAAAGAAACATGGGATTCCTGCTGTTTGAGCACCAAACTCTGCCCCCAGAGCTTTATCGTGACGTTCGGATAGACTCTGTCTCGAATACGGATGCGCGGGACGAAGCGCTGTTCGGCGACGGACGCGCGTTTTTCGTTTTCTATCCGCGCCGCCATTAACTCTATGGCGTCTTTGATGTTGCCGTGGTAGCGCACCAAAAGAAGCAGTTTTCCCTTCTCGGACTCGTTCAACCGCTCCAGATCCAGAGACGTCCCGCTTCCCTTGATCGAGAGGATCGCCTTCTCGATCTTCACCTGCATCGCCCGGTACGCTTCCTTTTTGCTTTCAAGCTCCAGCAGCGTGCGCGCTCGGAACGGATCGCGCCCCGCTTCGAGCAGCGTGGAGGATTCCATGGGAGAACCGGCGGAAAGAGCTTCGACGCAACTTCCTGCGATGCAGCTTCCTCCGACGATTCCTCTTCGGTTCCTTCCCTGCACATACACCGATTCACCGGCTTCGAGCGTGGCGAACAGAGCGTAGCCGAAAATCTCGAGCTTTCGCGAGGCGCTGACGCCGGCGTACTCGACCACGCCTATACGAACATCCTCCCCCGCGGAGACGAACGCTCGCTCCCCTGTTGCGCCTCCCTTGACAACGCAACTGCCCTCGGCCTGTATGCGGGCGTTGTACACCCATCCGAACACGCTTACGTCCTTTCCCGCACGCACCGAAAAGCCCTCCAGCACCGAACCGGTCACCAGAACGGAACCGGTAAATTCGACATTGCCCGTCGCCATGTTCACATCGCCGTCGATGACCAGCAGGGGGTGCACATCGAGCACGTTGTCGCTGAACACAGGCTGTCCGACGACCCGCGCCGAAGCGACTTCGACGCTGCCGTCCTCGTGTACCGATACGTTCACTCCTTCGCCGTACCGAATCCGGAAGAATGTGTGCGACGCGGCGGGAAGAGGATCGCCGAAGACATCGACGCCGTCGGTGCCTTCCTTCGGAGGGTAGATGCGCGCGATCACGTCGCCCTCGCGAACGGAGGGTGTAACCCACAAGTTTTTCCAGTCGACGGGGGCTTCGTCTTCCTCGGAGCGCTTCGCTCTTTCCATGAGGACGAGAAACTCCACTTCGCCAGGTACGGGGGCCACGGCGGGAACACCCCGCGCAACGACGGCGTCCTCGCCGGATGCCGGATACCCCGAGTCGCACAGCGCGGACAACGCCATCACTCTGTCGCGGTCGATCGCGCGTACTCCCATAGTCTCCAACTCGTCGCAGATCTTTTGCGGGTCGGGAGGGAGGCCGTTCCCGACAGCAGGGTACATATCGAGAAATACCGCCAGACGGTCGTCCGCAACCCGCACCTCCCATGTCGCGTCCCTGTCCTCGGCTTGAGGGGCTACAGTCTCCCCGGCCCCGGAAAGCAACGCCTCTATCTCTCGGGTAAGCTTTTCGATATTCGCCATGCGCAGATCGCTCATATGGGAACCTCCCCGCAGTCTTCCTCAGGTTTACGCCTTCTCTTCCCCGAAAGGTTTCTCGTTCATCCTTCGGCGCTCTTCATCGTGTTCAACTTCTATGCAGAGGTTCAGAACATACTCTTCTTTATCATTTTACCAGCTGAAGCGTCTTCGTAATGCTTTCATCGGAAAATTTTCTATACCCCCGAGGGGAAGCGGACGCCTTCGTCCGGGTGCACCGACCGTCGACGGGCTGCGTCGAACCGTATATTCGGGAGTTCATGTACCGGAGGCGCCGAGGCGATGCGCGGTTCTCTAAAAAGAGGCGAAGCGGACGGCTATAGAGAGGCTGCATGATCGGCTTTCCCGACCGCGTATCCGATTGCGGGACGACGAGAGAGTCCGAATCTATTCCGTGGAACGACCGGAGGAGGCGTCGGCGACGAGGCGTTCCTTCACGCCGCGTCGCATGCTCTTGATACGGCGCTCCAGGCGGAGCGCCTCGCTTTTCGACGCGACACGCTCCCTGTACACCATTTCGACGGGAAGGCGCGACGCCGTGTAGCGGGCGCCCTTGCCGCCGTTATGCGCGCGGAGCCGCGCCTCCGGTTCGAAGGTCCATCCGGTGTAGAGCGTTCCGTCCGCGCAGCGAAGAATATACACCCACGCCTCCACAGTCACGCCCCCAGATGCATCCTCAGGATATTCGCGCCGATGAGGCAGAGGACGATTCCTCCCGCGAATTCCGCCTTCCGCCCGAGAAAGAGGGCGGTGCGGAAACCGGCGAGCACCCCGGCGAAAGAGAGCAGCGCCGTGATGACGCCCGCCGAGGACGAGAGCGGGAGTATCGGCGCCCCGATGGCCGCGAATCCTATCCCGACGGCGAGGGCGTCGATGGAGGTCGCCACCGCCACGAGAAGGAGCGCGGCGCCGCAGGAGGGGTCCGACGACGGACAGGTCGGATCCTCCTCGGAGAAGGACTCCCGAATCATGTTCCCTCCGACGAGCAACAGCAGTCCGAAGGCCACCCAGTGGTCGTATCCCGATATGGACTCTAAAAAACGGCTGCCCAGCCACCAGCCGCCGAGCGGCATGACGAACTGGAAGGCGCCGCATGCGGCCCCCACGCGCAGCGCCGCCGCCGAGGAGCGCGCGCTCAGACAGGCGCCTATGCCGAGAGAGGCCGCGAAGGCGTCCATGGAGAGGGAAGCGGCGGAGAGAAACATTTCAACAAACGACACGAATCATCCAACCTTTCTTCGAATACAAAAGGGCCTTCTCCATGGCGAAGAGACATGCAGAAGGCCCGTACACCCGGGAGAGAACTTCTCGTTCATACCGCCGGGAAAAAGAAGTGCTTCCGGCAACAGTATTCTACACCAAGCGCACTCTTTTTCAACTGAAGTTTTTCTTCCTTCCTGATAAAATAGGGAAAGACGCGCATCCTGAATACGCTGCGTCAATCATGGCCGAGGAGCCCGATATATTCATGACGCTTCGAAAGAAATCGCTGCTGATCATACTCTTTTCCATGACCGCCTTCCTGGCGACAACGCTCGGCGTCTCCCGCGCGCTGATGCTGTCCGGGTACGAAGAACTCGAGCAGCTTCTCCTCGCGCGCAACGTGGAAAGAGCTACGAACGCCATCGTTCATCGAATAGAAGGGCTGGAACGACTTGTCCTGGACTGGGCGCCGTGGGACGACACCTACGAATTCGCGAAAGATTTCAACGAAGAGTATATACGGAACAATCTGCTGCCGGAGACGCTCGACAATCTTGACCTCGCCGTCTTCGCCATTCTGCCGTACAGCAAGGAACCCTTTTTTTTTCGGGAAGGGAGCAAGAAGGCCCCCATCGACTGCCTCTCCTTCCTCGAACGCTCCAGAGAGTTCATCGTCGAACGGACGCGCGTCCACGGAACAAGCGGACTATTCCTTGAAAACGGCACGATCGGATACCTCGCCGCAGCGCCCATTTTACGAAGCGACGGTTCCGGCCCGCCCCGCGGAACGCTCGGATTTCTCCGGGTACTGTCGCCGGAGGACCTTGCGAATATCATGGAGGAGACGCTGACCACGTTCGAACTCCATCCTCTCCCGCGTCTCTCCGACGGGAAGGACGCCATGGCCCGACGGCTTCTCGACGGCGAAACGCTCTCGACATCTTTTCTCTCGGAGACGCTGGCGGCCGGGTACGCCATTCTGCGCGACATAGAAGACACCCCCGCGCTTCTTCTTGAAGTGACGACGAGCAGGGCCGTCATGCTGCAAGGAAAGAGGACGATCAACATGTTCCTGCTTTGGATCGCCGTTTTCGGCCTCTTCGTCACCGGAGGCATTCTCTTCCTTCTCAAGAAAACCGTCATCGACCGTCTCCGAGCGACCCGCGACTTTCTTGAATCCATCGCGCGGAACGGTGCGATCAGAGAGAGGTTGCCGCTCTCCGGCGCCGACGAGCTTACGGCACTCTCCGCCTCCGTGAATTCCGTGCTCGCTTCCTTCGAAGACCTCGTCGAAAACCTGCCCGACCCGCTCTTCGTCACGGATGAATTCGGCGCGCTGCGCCATATCAACAGGGAGGCGAGGGACTCGTTGCGGTACGGGAAGGGAGAGCTGCTCGGCAGGCGGCTCGCCTCGCTTTTCGACGGAGAACCCCGACGGCTCGGACAGCACGAAGGAGATTCTCCGGTCTTCGAAGTCGCCCTTCGCCGCAATGACGGAAGCTCCATGCCCGTGGAACTGCACATCCAGTCGTTCAGGCTGGGCGAAAAAGAGCTTTCTTTGACCGCCGCACGGGACCTCACGGAGAGAAAAACACTGGAGAATTCTCTGAAAGAAATGGCGTGGATCGACCGGACGACGGGACTTGCGAACCGCGCGCGCTTTCTACAGCTTCTCGATGAACTTCTTTCCTCCGGTGAGACGCGCTTTTCGGTCCTCCTGCTCGACCTCGACCGCTTCAGAAACATCAACAACCTCGTGGGGACGCGCAACGGCGACCAGGTGCTCTCGATCGTCGGGGGACGGATCGCCGAATGTCTCTCCGAAGGGGACGCCTCCGCCCGCGTAGGCGGCGGGGCCTTCGCAGTCGTGCTCAAGGGAATGCGCGATTGGGAAAGCGCGGCGCCGACGACGCGCGCCCTCAAGGAGAGCGTGACGCGCCCGCTCTCCATCGACGGGCGCTCCGTCTTTCCGAGCGTCAGCATCGGAGTGTTGCTTCGAGCCGAAGCCTCGTACTCGTCCGCGGAGGTAATCGAAAAAGCCGAGGCCGCTCTCGCCAAAGCGAAGAGCAAGGGGATCGGGCATATCGACCTCTTCTCGGAAGACGACGCTGCGGGAACGGATATTCTGACAGCGGAGCGGGAGCTGCGCCATGGACTGCGGAACGGCGAGTTCGAACTGCACTACCAGCCGATTTACCGGATGGAGAACCGCTTTTTATGCGGTTTCGAGGCGCTCATTCGATGGAACCACCCGAAGCGGGGGCTAGTGATGCCGGACGGCTTCATCCCTCTCGCCGAGGAGACCGGTCTGATCGTGGACATCGACCGTTGGGTGATCGCAAGAGCATGTCAGGAGCTTTCACTATGGGAGAACATACTCCCTGAAAAGAGAGGCGATTTTTTCATCTCGGTGAACGCTTCGGGAAGGAGCCTTTCGGAGGGACACTTCCCCGCGTTCGTCCTGGAGGCGACCGAGGAAACTCGGATCGCCCCGTCGTCGCTCATCATCGAGATTACCGAGGGTGTTCTCATCAGGAACCACGGGGAAACAGCCGAAACTCTGGCCGGTATCAGGAACGCCGGAGTCTCCATCGCCCTGGACGATTTCGGGACGGGGTACTCCTCGCTTCAGTATCTGAACAGCCTTCCGATCGACAAAATCAAGATCGACAGGAGTTTCGTCCAGAGCATGCTCTCCGGCGACGAACACCGGCGCCTGGTGAAGGGAATGCTCGCCCTCGCCGCGGATCTGGGAATGGAGACGGTCGCCGAGGGAATCGAGACGGACGCCGAGTTCCAATGGTTGCTGGAGCACGGCGCCGTCTACGGACAGGGGTACTACCTGGGACGCCCCGAAAGCGCGGACATCGCCCTGGGGAAGCTGCGAACCGCCTACGGCCTGTAGATAGCCGCCTTGCCCGTTTCGTCCCACTTCAGCAGCGCGATCAGCGGCTCCCGTATCTGGACGCTGGTGCGGACGTGGAAGAGCGGCTTTCCGGCCTCCTCAAGCTTGAAAAGCGTAAAGCGACTTCTGTCCATCGTGCGGAAGTCCTCTCTGCGCTCGATGAAATCGAGCGGAAGGAATTCCGTCCTTGCCGCGGCGAAAATCTTCTCCCACGTTTTTCTATCCTCGTCGCAGAGCAGACCGACGAATAAGCGAAGTCCCTCGCACTGTTCAAATACGGAGTCGCTTCCCGCTTCGGTCGCCCGAGCATCGTCCTCGCGAGGCTTTCCGGCGGCCGCGCCGCCTTCGCCCCGTTCAGGGGAGGACGCTTCGGCAGCGGCATCCGACGGCGTCTCCCGCTCCTCCGCAGCAGTCTTCTCCCCGGCGGCGGAATCCGGAAGCGGCGCCTCCGTTGCTTCGGGCATATCCTTGTCTCCGTCGGGAGCGGCCTTTTTTCTCTTCATCACGCCGCCTCCGGGCTTTCGCGCCGCGGAGGCCCGTTTTTTCGGCGGGGAGGGCGCTTCGGCCGGCGGAAGATCGAGCGTCTCTTCGAGAGGCGCCGCCCGCTCCATCTCATCCCCGGCGACAACCTGTCCGGTCGAAAGATAGTCCTTCAAGCTCGGTCTCTTTTTCTTAGCCATTCTTCTTCCACCTCTCCAGAAGCTCGTCTGCCAGCACGCCGTAATCCCTGGCGCCGTTGCTCTCTTCGTCGTACCCGAAGACGGAGAGTCCCGCTCCGCTGGCCTCCACGAGGCTGATGTTCTGCCTGACGTAACGTCGGAATACCGTATCGCCGAAGTGGCTGCGCACTTCCTTCTCCACTTCGCGGTTCATGATGATTTTTGGATTATGCCTCGTCAGCAATATGCCGCTGATTCCGAGTCCTCTGTTCAGGCGCTTGCGGTAAAGTTCCACCGTCTGCGAGAGCAGGCGGAGCCCTGCAAGGCTGTAGAATTCGCTCTCGAGGGGCACGAGGATCTCCCCGCACGCCGCGAGAACGTTCCGGGTGAAGATGCCGAGCTGCGGAGGGCTGTCGCAGAAGACGACGTCGTAATCGGTGAGATCCGACGAGGCGAGCGCGTCCTTCAAAAGCGTGTCCCGTCCCGGCTGGCTTTCAAGCTGCATCTCCACCACGGCGAGGTCGAGCGTGCTCGGAACCACGTCCACACCTTCACGGATCTTTTTTACGTCTTGAAACGAAACCTCGCCCATGAGAAAGTCATAAATGTACGGGTGGTCTTCGGGCACCGAAATCCCGAACCCGGCAGTGAGGTTGCTCTGCGGATCGAGATCGAGCGCGGCCACCTTCAACCCCCTTCGTACAAGGGCCACCGCGAGATTCTGGCACGCGGTGGTCTTGCCGACACCGCCTTTGAGATTGCAAAAACCGACGATTTTCATGAAGAATCCCCCCGGACAAGTGTGCGATCGATGCATCCAGTCGAGTATATAACATAAAATGGACCTATAGCATAGCAAGAAACGCGCGCTGCGAAAAGGCACCTTTTTTTCCAAGTGTAGAGTATAATCGATACACTGCATGCGATTCTTCGCCAAGGATAAAGGAGGCGGCATTCATGACGATACCCCGCGACCCGGGTAGTGGGCAACGGCGCCATTTCGACGGGATCGCCAACGTGAAGCTTCTTCGGGAAATTGTTCGGCATCTTTTCAACGAATCGACGAGCATCATGCTGCTTTTCGATCGCAAGGGCAACGTCGTCGAAGCGAACAGAGCGGCCTGCGACGGACTGAACTACCCGGAAGAGACCTTCTCCGGTATGAATTTCTTTTCCGATCTTATGGCGGTGCCTCCGGCTATGAAAATGGAGCACCTCTGTACATCGCTGGTACACGGCGAGAGCATTTCGCTTGAAGGCATTTTACGGCGTAACGATGGGAGCGCGCACGCAGCGCAGCTTTCTCTCTCGCTTCTTGGAGAAGGGGCCGCATCCCTCGTTCTCTGCTCGGCACGAACGCCGGAGCACGAAAAAGCTGCGCGGGAGAATCTTCGCGCGGGAGCCCTCCGCGATCCGGTGACCGGTCTCTCCACGCAGGCGTTTTTCTACGAGGAGCTGAAGCTCATGGATACGGAGCGCAATCTGCCCCTGAGCGTCATCCGAGCCGACCTCAACGCTATGAAGCTGATCAACAGCATCTTCGGACACATCGCGGGGGACAAGCTCCTGAAAACCGCGGCCAGAGTGCTCCGCAAGCACAGCAGAAGCAGCGATTTCCTGATTCGTTGGGAAAACGACGAATTTCTGCTCCTGCTTCCGCGGACTCGAGAAGACGACGCCGCCTCCATAGTGGACCGTATCGAGGAAGCGTTCAGAAACAGCAGACTCAAAGAACTCCCTGTTCCCCCGAGCATCTCCATGGGGTATGCCGCGAAGACGCACAGATGGCAGGACTTCGGCAACGTCCTCGGAGACGCCGAGGAGGACATGCGCGAAAAACAGCTCGTCGAGAGCCGTAAGATACGAACCAAGCTGCTCTCCAGCCTCCAGAAGTCTCTGAACGAACATACTTCGGAGACCGAGGAACACATCGATTCGATGCGGCGCATCGCGCACGACCTGGGGATTCTGCTGCGGCTTCCCGACGAAGAGATGGGACGGCTGGACATGGCCGTCCGCCTCCATGACATCGGCAAAGCGGCGCTTTCGAGGCATCTTCTGAACAAGACCGCCCCCATCACCGCAGAGGAACGCGAGACGCTGCGCAGGCACGCGGAAATAGGGAGCAGAATCGTGGAATCGGCGACCCCGGAGATGGCAGAGATTGCTCCGGTCATCCTCTCGCATCACGAACGATGGGATGGCGCCGGGTACCCTTCGGGCCTCGCGGGAGAGGCCATCCCCCTGCTCTCGCGCATCGTAGCCGTTGCAGACGCTTACGACGTCATGACACGGGGAACCCCTTACAAGAGTTCTATTTCCGGAGAAGCGGCCCTCTCGGAGCTTGAACGCCTCTCCGGAAGGCAGTTCGATCCGAAGCTCGTCGCGCTTTTCGCGGAGCATGCGAAAATTTTTCAGACGAATGAGACGCCGGACGCTCTTCCCGAACGTAGAAAATAGGGTAGAATAAGTCCAAAGCACTTCACAGAACGAACTACTTTCAGAAGGAGGGATTTATCATGCTCGATCTTTCCGCGATGTTGCAGCCAGGCCTGTCCGCCGAAGTCAAAAAAACGGTGGATCTCGACGATACCGCGGGGACGTCCTCCCCGTATCTCAATCAGTATCTTTCGACATCCGCATGCGCCGCGCTTGCTGTTTCGGCTTCCATGGCGGCCACGGAGGGGCGTCTTCCGGAAGGATATCTTTCCGTAGGACGCAGGCTCGACCTTGAGCATGACGCCCCCGCCATGATCGGGACGACCGTCATCGTAAAGGCGACGCTGCGTGAAGTTCGCGGAAACCGCCTCCTCTTCGACGTCCTTGGCTCGGACGCGCTCGGCGTCATCTTCAAGGGAGTCAACGAAAGGGTCGTGGTCAATCGTATCGGCCTCGAGGAGAGGGGAACGGAGCGCGCACAGCAGTTGAAGGCGCTGCGGGAAAAGTTGTAATCACGGACGCCGCACGGGACTTTCTTTACACAGGGCAACCGAACAAGGGCAAACCCTTCGAAAGGAGGGGACGCAAAGCTACGGGTCTACCGCCTTCGGGCAACGACCGCCGGGCCGCCGGAGGAAGATTTTCGACGCAGCCTCCGAGCAGAATGGAGGTTGCGTTTTTTCAGGAACAAAAGATTCTCTAGCCCATTTTTTAAGGAGGAGTAGCGTGTGAAAATCAATATGAAACTGAACAGACTCGGAGCGCGGATTCTCGCAGTCGTCATCGTTTTGCTGGTTATTTCCGTGGGAGGCATCGGTTTCTACGCGATGCAGGTCGGAGGACGGGGGCTTGAAGAAGCGGCGCGTCAGTACGAGACGACGCTCGCGGAAAACCTTGCGTACCGGCTCAATTCGACATTCAACCGTTTCGACGGTATGCTTCAGGCTCTTTCGGCCCTCGTCACCACCCGCTTCACCTCCATGCCGAACCCGGATGTGGCCGACATCGTCATTCCGCAATTCGGGGCGCAGAACGGCAGATTCATGAACGACCTCGGCGTTCAATCCCCGGAGTCGCGAAGCCTCTTCATCATCTTCAACCCCGACATCTTCGGCACGCAGAAGACGTACATGGTAGGATTCCAGCGTAAAGACGCGAAGTCGCTCTTCATGTACATCGACGAGAAAACCATCTCCGCCGCCAAGCTCATCGACAGGAAAGACCCGTCCACCTCGTGGTTCTGGACCCCGCTCGACACGAAACGCCCCTACTGGGCCGACGTCAGCCGCACCGAAGAAGGCGGGGAGATCGTCACCTACGCGATGCCCGTCTTCATCGGGGACAAGATCGTCGCCGTCGCGGGAATGACCTTCGACTTCGCCTTCGTCCGGGAAACTCTCGCGGCCGTGAAGATCTACGACACGGGCTACCCCTTCCTGATGAACCGCAATCTCAAGTACCTCTATCATCCGACGCTCTCGTTCGACGGTCCCGATTTCCGGGAGGTCGCGAACGGTTATTTCGCCAAGTACGCCGACGACATCCTCAACAAGGGCGAAGGACGGATCGACTACCCATGGGAGAGCGGTCAGAAGACGATGTCGTACTACACCATGGAGAACGGGTATATCCTCTTCGTCTCGGCGAGCATCGCCGAATCGCTCGCAGCGGTCGGCGCGATGCAGCGCGCCGTCAACATCGGCATGGCCGCAGTGCTCCTCGTGGCCGTCGTCGTCGTGGTCCTCTTCTCCCGCAGCCTCGCGAAGCCTCTTCAGGCGGTGGCCGCCGGAGCGCGGAACGTCGCCGAGACGGGCGACCTGACGCAACGCCTCGCGGTGAAGACCTCGATCGAGGAGATCAAGGGCGTCGCCTCCGCCGTCAACGACATGATCGAAGGCACCGCCGAAGCGGTGCGCAACATCATCGAAAAC
>JAHDKT010000095.1 GCA_018436725.1 Synergistaceae bacterium
CAGGTCGCGAGCTGGAGCCATCTATCGCCACATCTACCGGGGACGGTAATGTGAATGAATGTGAGGCTAGATCGTTATCGTTTCCACGCTGATCGCCCAAGTTCAGCGGGAACGTCTTCGCCGGAAGCGATGATGTCTTCCAGGTACAGGGCAATCGCCTCTCTGAGGCTCGCTTGAGCGTCCTCTCTAGAGCGTGTTTTGCACTCTGGCGATGGCTGGAGCATGGTCATAGCTGAGGTCGGCCTGGAGGGCTTTCGTGGAATCGGGGCCGGAGTTACTCAGAGAATAAGGTGGTTTTTCCTATCCATCCCGATCATATTCAACAGGCGGCGCCGTCTTGTAGAGTGGTGTCTACCCAGGACCAGCGCCAGCGCCACAGCCGTAATAACGCTCAGAATGCCAATCAACCAGGCAAACGTAGCAAACACACCGTGCAAACTGCGTTGAGCTTCCAAGTCGTTTGAGGCAGTACCATTACCGGAAATCGCAGTATCTGATGAGCCTTCGCCAAACAGCGGCTCTTCGATATTGCCCTCAAGATATTCGAGTTGGTCGTCAATCTGTTGGAGCTGGTCGTCGATTACGGCTAGATCGGTGAGAACCTCGGGATCGCCCGTCGTGGATCGAATCTGCTCGACAGCCTCTTTAAGTTGGTCGGAGGTGTTCTGCAGATCTTCAATGCTGCCCTGGAGTCCGTCGTCAAGCCCAGACTGCCGTCTGACTGATATCACCAAAAAGGCGACCACGGCAATAATCAACAGACTCAGACCGCCGACAATGACGCGATCCAGGATTTGCCTGAGTGTCCATTTTGGCTTCATCGCAGCTTAACCAGATAACTTATGCCTATACCGCGACACCGAGGTCGCCGTTGTGCCCGTAGTATACTGTCGGGGAGAGACCGGAACAATCCGGTCTCTCCAAAGAGGGGAAGGCGAACCCGTCGTTCCGCTAGTTTGAAGCCTGTGCTGAGGTACCAGTGCCTTGCTGTGGCAGTTTTTTCCGAAATCTGTTGATCCACCGGTGCTCAAACGCACTGGAGATGAAATACAGCGAACCGACAATCAGAACGGCCACGATGACGTAGATCGTTCGTGCCCTGCTGGTTGAGACGGGTGAGACCGTTGCCTCGAGAGGAGTCTCGCTCGAAATGGTCAGGGCCACATTCGATCCGCGTGTCAGCCGCAGATCGGTCGAGCCAGGCGGTAGCTCGATTTCGACGGAATTCACGGTGTTGGTACCAGTGCCCTCGCGCGTAGAGCTGATGGTGGTGTCCAAGGCATCACTGGCAACGGTGAAATTGCCCCTGGCGCCTGTCGTTGTCAACTGCGCCACAACCGGATTCTCCGAGGGATTGTTGATCACGGTATCGCCGCCGCCCATCTCGAAACTCAATTCGGAACCGGAGTAGGTTTCGCTGCGCGTGGATGTATAGCCCCAGTAGACTGCCCCGACGATCACCGCCAGGGGAATAAGTATACGGAGAGCTTTGTTGATGGTATTCATTTCCTGACTCCTCGATTTTCGTGCACTGATATCAGAGTTTGATCTCAGCATACACACTGGATGTTCAGTGTGTGTCATGTTCGCATTCAGATGCTGAAACAGGCTGTATTGGATTTGAAGCAATGGTCCTGAGGGGGAGTAAGCCAGGAACCAGCGACAGAAAGCTGAGGCCCTCACATGAGGGGCAGACGAAGCGTGACGGTTGTTCCCTCATCGGGCTGGCTCTGCAAATCGACCTGGCCGAAATGACGCTCTACGATCACTTTGACCAGAGATAAGCCAATCCCATTTCCTGGAATGTTTTCAGCGTTTCGCGTTTGATAGAGTTCTTCCCATACCATCGGAAGCTCATCGTGATCGATTCCAATCCCTGTGTCCTTGACCATAATCAGGAGATCATCCTGATCGCGCGCGATCTCTAGACAAATTCTATCGTTCGCGCGCGTGTATTTGAAGGCGTTGTCGAGCAGGTTGTGGACTGCTAGCAGGAGAAGATCCTGGTCACCGATTAGGGCTGGCAGATTATCTAGATCGGAGGGGAGATTGAGCGAGAATACACGCTCATTCAGCTCGATACACTCTCGCTCGATGTCCATCACATCGGCGACAAACGCCCGAATGTCAATCGCCCGAACATCCAGCGGAAGTGTGTCTAGTTCAGCGAGTTTGCGGAGGTCGGTTATAAGTTTGCTCAGGCGCTGGGCTTCAGTTTCCAGTGTGCGCACAATCCGTCGCTGATTCTCGTCCTCGAGTGTGAGTACCAGGCTTCCCAGGCCCGCTCGTAGGGCTGTGAGTGGATTCTTGAACTCATGGTCCAGCCTTCTCAAGAACCGGTGATGTTCAGCCAGGGTTTCCTGGCGAGCGCGCTCGACGCTGTACTGGCGCAGACGCTCGAACAATACTTTCAGGATTAAAATCAGCGCACCGATGATCGCCAGACTCAGCCCGAATATGATGATCAGAACGTCGAGGTCTTCTGGGAAGAATAGCATGGTATCGACGAGGCTGACCCGAATCACAAGCATTACACCGGCCAGTCCCAGGCCGATCGGCAGCAGGAGCCAGAGTCGCTTTGTGGCAGTCGTCAATGCGCTTCTTTAACCTCACCAATGAAACGGTAGCCTTGGCCGGGAACTGTTTCGATGTACTCGGGCTCCGAAGGGTCGTCAGCCAGCACTTTGCGCAGTTCCGTGATGCGTGTGTCCACGACCCGGCTCCCAACCATATTCTCCCATCCCCAAACGGCATCGAGCAGACGTTCTCGTGTAATCACCTCGTCGGGATGAGTCATCATGTATTCCAGGATCGCGAACGCCTTAGGCGTCAGCGGAATCTCGGTGCTTCCCAGATAGGCCCGGCGTGACATCCGGTCGACAACCAATTGCCTACACGCCAGCCTGCGCAATGAATGCAAGGCGCGGATGCCAGGACGCGTCCGCCGCAATACGGCTCTGATCCTCACCGCCAGCTCCTGGGGATCAAACGGTTTGTTGAGATAATCATCCGCTCCTTCTTCGAGCGCCATGATTCGTTCGGCGATGCCGCTGATTTGGGTCAACAGAATGACGGGGACCCAGTTGTCCTGTCGGCGCAGTTGCCGCAATGTCTCGCGCCCATCCAGGCGCGGCATCAATACGTCAAGCACGATGAGATCGGGAGTCATGCTCGTGAGCCTCTGGAGTGCCTGCTCACCGTTATGTGCCACTTCGACATCGAAGCCTGACAACTGAAGGAAAGTCGTCAGCGTGGATGTCACTGAGGTTTCGTCGTCGACCAAGAGAATCAGCGGGCGAGTCTCTCCGGTATGATCCCGATCGTGCAACGAGGAACGCATGCTGCTTCCCCCTGCGCTACGCTTATAATGACCGGTCCCTGTGTGTTCAAGCTTTCCGTCGTGCCTATCAACATTTTAACATAGAGCTATTTGCAGAGTTCGAGCTGTGTTAAGGAATTGAAACGCGTTATCACAGAGTCTGAAAGCAGGTGTGGAACTGGAACATACCCGGGAGTGCGTGAGTAGGTCAGTCTGGC
>JAHDKT010000105.1 GCA_018436725.1 Synergistaceae bacterium
CTCCCTGCCCGCGCAAAACCGGCGGTTTTTTGAGAAGGTTTTAATGAATTGCAGGGGTATTGCTTTGGCTGATCCAACCGGGAGAGCGTATTCTGGGCAACACTTTTACCAGAACCATCCTGCCTTTTTTACAAACCGGACAGGTGCACGGGTTTGTACCGGTGAGCCGCTCAATGCGTTGCAGTTTGTTTTCAGGCGGTTGCTGTTTATTTATAATATCATCGATGCCTGGCTTTTCTTCGGGCACAAACTGCAAATCAAGATTTCGCCTGGTGGTGTGGTTGTAAATTCCGAACCTTCGGATTTTAACAAAGCGCCGTGGAAGAATGTGTAATGTAAAACGGCGCAGGAACTCAACACCATCGAGGGTTACCGGCTTTTTGGCTGCATTGTCGCGATAATCCCGGGCTATGAATGTGACTTTGCCCTGTTCAATGTTCAGGATTCGTTGGTTGGTGATGGCAATGCGGTGGGTATATTGCCCCAGGTATTTCACTACATGACCGGCCCCTGCCAAAGAAGGTTCGCAGTGAACTACCCATTTGGTTTTATAGGCCTGCTGAACTACCCCGTTGAACAATGACAGTTCGTTTTTCTTGCGCAATGCCCGTTTGAGGCTATCAAGGAACTTTCCTTTAAAAGCATCGCTCAGCTGGTGAACCGGATAGAGGTATTGACCCGAATGCCCGATATTTATCCATTGACCTTTGAGTGTATATCCGGCCGCCGGAACAATACAGTGTATGTGCGGGTGCAGCGTAAGGTTCTGCCCCCAGGTGTGAAGTACACATACTGCGCCGCTTTCAACACCATAATGGGAGTACCCGAATGAGCGCAGGGTATGCCATACGGCAGCAAACAACAGGTCGTAATACATCCGTTGGTTGTGCAGGCACACGGCATTCAGTTCGTGCGGGACTGTAAATACAATATGAAAATGCTTTACAGGCAATGTGCTTTGCATCAGATTCTCAATCCAGAAAGCCTGTTTTACAGCCTGGCATTTTGGGCAGTGCCTGTCGCCACAGCTGTTGTAACTGTAGCGTACCGTGCCGCAGGTGTCGCACACCTCTTCGTGTCCGCCAAGTGCGGCTGTACGACAGTGCGCAATTTTGCCAAGTACCCTTGAGTGCAGTGGGGTAAGCTTTGTTTTGGCAAGCAGTCCGGATTGGAATGAATTGACAACATCGGCCATCTCAGGTCTTGTCCGCATCTGCTTTGTAGTTGTAAAGCCTGTCAAGAGGACTGTGTGCCTTCACCATGTCGCACTGGGCAATGTGGAGATAGATCATGGTAGTGGTGATTTCGGCATGGCCGAGCAGTTCCTTGAGGGTTACGATGTTTATTCCCTGTTCGAGCAGGTGGGTGGCGTAGGAGTGTCTGAGTGAATGAAGACTAACATCTTTTGTGATAGAGGTTTTCTTCAGGTTTTCGCGCATCACCCATGAAAGGCCCTTTACACTATAACGCCCATCTGCCTCTTTTCCATTAAACAACCAGATGTGCGGGTTTTCGGCCCCGAGATACTTTTTGAGTCCAACAGCCATGCTATCGGCCAGAGGTACAATCCGGTCCTTTTTGTATTTGCTTTGGCGGATGTGTATGGTTTTACGTTCAAAGTCAATATCCGATATTTTCAGGTTGATCACCTCTTGTCCGCGCAAGCCGGCTGAGTATATCAGGGTGAGAACCACGCGTTGTTTCAGCAATGATGGGGCTGCAAACAGTTCTTTGAGTTCCTGATGGTTAAGGATAACCGGCAGTTTGGTTTCTTTCTTCAGCGAAGGAAGCGCAATGGCATTCTTGTTCATGCCCAGCAAACGGAAATAGTATCGCAGACCGTAGACCATGTGTTTGAAGCTGCTGCGCGAAGGGGAGCGGGGGTCCCGTGCGAGGGCTGCAAGATATTCGTTGATTTCTTCCGTGTCGGTTTGTTCGGGCAACTTCCCGAAGTGAAGCACACAAAGAGCGATGCGCCGGATATAATTATTTAGTGTACTTTTACTCTGCCCACGCAG
>JAHDKT010000017.1 GCA_018436725.1 Synergistaceae bacterium
AGAATTTTCAGCGCGTCGCCCACTACGCCGAAGTCCGCGACGTCGAAAATGGGCGCTGCGGGATCCTTGTTGATCGCCACGATCACATCGGACTCCTCCATACCGGCCAGATGCTGAATCGCCCCGGAAATGCCGCATGCGATATAAAGATTCGGACGTACCGTCTTTCCCGTTTGCCCCACCTGACGATCCTTCTCCGCCCATCCGGCGTCGACGCTTGCACGGGAGGAGGAAACTGTCCCGCCGAGCGCGTCCGCCAGTTTTTCGAGCATGGAAAAGTTTTCAGGACCTCCCATTCCGCGACCTCCGGAAACGAGAACTTTCGCCTCCTGGATGTCCTGTCTTTTATTCTCCTTTTTCACGATCTCCAAAATTTCAACATTCTTTCCCTCGGCCAGCCCGTCTACGCGAACGCGTTCCACAGGACATTCCACACTCTCCAACGGAGCAATGCGCCGCATGACGCCCGGACGGACGGTCGCCATCTGGGGCCGATGGTTCGAGCAAAGAATCGTCGCCATGATATTACCGCCGAAGGCCGGGCGGGTCATCATAAGATCGCGCGTCTCCGGGTCGATTTCCAGTTTGGTACAATCCGCAGTCAGACCGGTATGAACCCGCGCCGATAAGCGAGGTGCGAGATCGCGCCCGATAGCGGTGGCGCCGAACAGAACGATTTCGGGTTTGAAACGTTCTATGATGGCGGCCATCGCGCGCGCGTACGGCTCCGTCATATACGTCTCCAGCGCGGGATCGTCGACCATAAGAATTCTGTCCGCTCCATATTTTCCCAATGCGGCGCACAGAGACTCCACTTCATACCCCAGCAGAACGGCAGTAACCTCCGTCCGCAATGCTTCGGCCAACTCCTTGCCCTTTCCTATCAGTTCGTAGGAGACTCCGGAGATCCGATTATCCATCTGCTGCACCACAATCATAACGCCTTTGTAATCCTGTTTGTTCATCGGGCTCTCACCTCTCCATCACAGAATGAACTTTTCCTGCAGACGATCCGTGATCCAGTCGACGGCGTCGTGAGCGTCGAGCGCAACGACTGTACCTTTTCCCTTTACCGCCTTTGTAAAAGATTTGACGACTCGCGTAGGAGAGCCTTTCAAACCGATATTATCATCGTCTATTTTCAGGTCGGATCGGACGAGAGTTTTGATCTCCCGCGAGCGATAGGCATCGAAGATGCCTCCGGGCGTCATGTAACGAGGTTCGCACATCTCGGAAAGCGCAGTGATAAGGCAGGGCATCTTCGCTTTAATAATATGATAGCGATCTTCGAATTGTCTCTTGACGACGACGCAATCGTCTTCAACTCGTACATCCTCCGCATAGCTTATATTCACAAGCCCCAGGTGTTCCGCTATTTGCGGTCCCACCTGCGCCGTGTCTCCATCGATGGCCTGCCTGCCGGCGATGATCAAATCGTACTCCATATCCGAAAGGGCGGAAGCGAGAGTACTTGAAGTCGCCCACGTATCGGCCCCGCTGAAAGCCTTGTCCGTCAGAAGGACGGCCTCGTCGGCCCCCATGGCCAATGTTTCGCGCAGGGCGAGATCGGCCTGAGGGGGTCCCATCGAGAGAACGGTCACATGCGCTCCGTACTGGTCTCTAAGCCGCAACGCCATCTCCAGACCGGCCTTGTCGTCTGGATTGACGATACTGGGAACTCCTTCGCGCATCAATGTTCCGGTTACGGGATCCAGCCGCACTTCATTGGTATCCGGCACCTGTTTCACACAAACAATGATCTTCATGTTCTCACCCCTTTATTTCAGCAAGGCGCCGGCGACAACCATCAGCTGCACTTCGCTGGTACCTTCGTAGATCTCCGTGATCTTCGCGTCGCGCATCATTCTCTCCGCGGGGTAGTCGCGCATATACCCGTATCCGCCGTGAAGCTGCACGCACTTCGTGGTAACTTCCATAGCCGTCTGAGAGGCATAGAGCTTGGCCATCGCCGCCTCGACGGAAAACCTGGCCCCGGAATCCTTTGTCGCTGCGGCGTCATAGACCAGATGTCTCGCAGCCTCGATCCGCGTCTGCATTTCGGCAAGCTGGAACTGCGTGTTTTGAAAAGCGGAGATCGGCTTCCCGAACTGCTTCCGCTCTTTGACGTACGCCACGGTTTCATCCAACGCCCCCTGCGCGACTCCGAGCGCCTGAGC